>CAYXWN010000001.1:0-23812 GCA_964468815.1 uncultured Clostridia bacterium
TTTCGTTCGCTTGACTTTTTTAAGCGAAAAAAGTATAATGGAGCGGTGGAAAACAAGCGATTTTGTGAACGAAATAAAAATTTTTCAAAGAATGTCAAAAAATTACTGAAAAACGCTTGACAAATCACAAAAATTTTCAAAAAGGGTATTGACAAATTCGGAAAGACATGTTACAATATAGTAAAATAATTTACACGGGTAAAAAGTGACGACGAGAAAGGATGTGGCAAAATTAGCGGGGGTATCTGTTGCGACGGTTTCAAACGTTTTGGGAAAGCGTTTGGCTGTTTCCGACGAAAAAGCAACTCGCGTATTAGAGGCTGCTCGCAAATTAAACTATATTCCCAATCATACCGCGAGATGCTTGTCTTCGGGGAGATCCAATCATATCGGGGTGATCGTCAATGAATTTACCAATCCGTATCATATGGAAATCGTGCAGTTTATCGGTAAATACGTAATGAAAAACGGTTTTATGATGACTGTTTTGGATTTTCAAGAGGGGAGCAAGAATATCAATAAAATGCTCGGCGAATGGCAATTCGACGCGTTGATCAATTTTTCTTCTAATATATATTCGGAAAGATTGTTGTCTAATTTGCATTCGCGCGGAATCGTGTTGGTGAACTTTGCGAACGTTAGCGATATGGAAGTGCGTCACGACGTGAGCGATGCGATGTTGCAGTGTATGAAAAAACTGCAAGAATTGGGACATAAAAGGATAGGGTATGTCAGTACGGTGGACTCTTTGCGATGGATTGACGACGAACGCGGCAAGGTGTTCATGAAAGAAAGAGCGAATTGCGGTTTTTCTTTTAACGACGATTACATTGTGTATAACGACGATTATTCCAAGAGTTCGATTCAGGCGGGATATGACGGTTGCAAAGAACTTTTTGCGAAAAATAAAGACATAACGGCGATTTTTGCGACAAACGATATGGCTGCAATGGGGGCGATTCGAGCGTTAAAGGAAATGGGGTACGCTTGTCCCAAAGACGTTTCCGTGATCGGTTGTGACGATATTTTATTAAGCAAAAATAGTGTTCCGTCCTTGACGACGATCGGGTTTGATAAGGAGGAATACGGAACGGAAATCGCACAGCGCGTATTGGAGAAATTGAAAAACGGCATGGAATACCCCGAACCTTATTGCGTGCAAGCCGTTGCTTTATTTCGCGAAAGTATAGACGTCGCTCGGAAATAAAAAATTTTTCGAGCGTAAGCCCTGGGGCTTTATTGGTTGCCGAGGCAACCAATAAAAAATTCCTATTTGGAAGAGAGAAATTTTTTTGATGCGAAATTTACGCGAGTAAATTTCTTAAAAATCAGTGTATTATGGCTAAAATCGAGCAATCGATGAAAATAATAAAAAATTGGAGGAAGTGCAATGAAATTAAAAAAACTTGTATGTATGGTAATGGCTACGATTTTGTCGATCTGTCTGTTTGTAGGGTGCGGAGGAACGAACGATGGTTCGAAAGAGAACCCCGGATCTACTTACGACGTGAATATCACGCCCGATAAAACGATTACGGCGACGTTAAATGTCGGCGTAACCAATTACGCTAGCGAAAAGAAAATTATTGCCGAACTCGGCGAATTGTTGAAAAAGCAATATCCCAACGTAACGGTAGAAGTCGTGCCGTTTTCCGGCGGTATAAGCGCAACGATCGGAAGTTGGTATAATGCCGGGAATATGCCGGATATCTTTATCAACAACAGTTTTGATATGTTTACGTTGAGCGATAAAGGGTGTTTGCTTGATTTGACGCCTTACATAGAGGCGGAAGAGGCGAGCGAAACGAGCGATTTCAGCGTTTCGGATTATTACGAAGCGTATTGGAAGCTCGGTCAAGAAAAATTTGACGGTGCGCAGTATATGATTCCGCGTTCCGCCGATCGCGTGGTATGCCATTATAACGCCGCGATTTTCAAAGCCGCAGGCGTGGATATGAGTCTCGTGAAAAACGGTTGGACGTGGGAAGATTTCGATAAAGTGTGCGCTACGCTGAGAACGTATTATGACAATAACGGTAAGAGTGAGTATTATTTGCTCGATTCCTATATGACGTGGGAAGCGGTGTATAATCCCGTGTTTGAAGCGTACGGAGTGAAGTATTTCGATGAGGACGGAAAGGTTACGATTGACAGCCCGGAAAACGAACGTGCGCTTTCTTTCTTGAAATCTTGGATAGACAAGCGTTACGTTGCTCCGCTTTCTACCGAACAGGCAAGCATGATGGGTAATAAGGGGTGTATGCTTTTCCATTCGCAAGCGACGTCCATCGTGGCGAAAGAGTTGGGTAAGTATTATTCGGAAGCAAAGAAGGTGAGCGATTATTACGACGTCGTTACCGTGCCTGTTATGAGCGGTAACGAAAAGATCGGTTGTGGCGCGGCAGGATATTCTGTGTATGCTAACTCGGAAAACAGAGATTTGGCATGGCAATTCTTGAAGTTGTTGCTTTCTAAGGAGGGGCAGAACATTATGGCGGATAGCGGCTCGAATTATGTTTCCGTCAGAAAGGATATGGCTGATTTCACGGATGTGGAAAACAATAAGTGGGGCAAGGGCTATTCGGATATGAATTTAGCGGCGTTTACTTATAACAGCGGTATCGGCGACGATCCCGATTGGAACTGCTACACGACTTATATCGCACAGCAAAAGCCGAAGCACGCGAGCAATATTAGTACGGCAATCAGCAACTTGATTTCGGCGTATTGTGGCAATACTTCTTATACGGCGGCAATGAAAACTTGCAAGAATGCGATAGAAAGATATATTAAAATGTAAGGGGAAAGGGTATGGCAAACGATAAAAACACCGCGAATTTAACAAAAAACGGGTGTTTGAAAAGAGAAGTGAAGAAAACGGCGATTGGACTGTTGTTCGCTTCGCCCGTTATAATCGGTGTGCTTATATTTACGTTTTGGCCAGCGTTGCAATCGTTGTATTACAGTTTTACCGACTACGATTTGTTTAACGACGCAAATTGGATTTGGTTGAGAAATTACGAAATGATTCTAACGCTCGATCCCGATACGTGGACGGTGTTTAAGGATACCTTCGTTTATGCACTGATATCCATTCCGTTGAATTTGCTTCTCGGATATTTCTTGGCGTTGGCTGCGAATTTCAAGGTAAAGGGAATCACGACGTACAGAACGCTGTTTTATCTGCCCGTTATTATTCCGTCGGTTGCGAGCGGCTTGTTGTTTATGGATATGTTCCTTGTCGGACCGTCTGGAATTTTTAACAATATACTCGAAGCGGTTGGCTTACCTGCGCTCACTTGGTTCAGCAAAGCAGAAACTTCGATGGCGACGTTCATCTTTATGAATTTGTGGAACGTCGGCGGCGGAATGATTATTTGGCTTTCGTGCTTAAAAAACATTCCCGTTACGTTATACGAGGCTGCGGAACTAGATGGTGTGAATGCTTGGAGAAAGTTGATATCCATTACGATCCCGATGTCTACGCCGATCATTTTCTATAATTTGATTACCGGTATTATCGGATCGTTGCAGGTCAATTCTTCGTTGATTGTCGGCGGATCGAGTGGTACGGGCGTCGGTAATTCGTTGTACTTTATCGCGGTCAAAATATATAACGAAGCGTTTAAGTCGTTCAACATGGGCTATGCGAGCGCATTTGCGTGGTTATTGTTCTTGATCATCGCGGTTTTGACGGCAGTTGTCTTTAAGACGTCTAAATGGGTATTTTACGGGGAGGAAGGTTAAAATGAGCGTTAGTAACAGTGCGACAAACAATCCTTCTGAAAAGAAATATTCAAACGCAAAAACACAGAGAATCGTAACAAAAATATTGCAATACGTCGTTTTGACGTTGATCGCCGTGTTTTTGGTGTTCCCTTTCTTTTTGTTGATTTCGCGTTCGCTGATGACCATTTACGACATCAACGAGGCGAGAATTATTCCGTCACAAATAACGTTTGACAATTATAAACGCATTTTTGCGGAAAACAATTATTTTCTGTATACCTTAAACACGTTAAAGGTGGTGTTGAGCAATATCATTACCGTGCCGTTGTCGGCGTCTATCTGTGCATATTCGTTTTCGAGATTGAAGTGGCGGGGCAGAGAGTTGGTATTCTCGTGCGTGCTTGCCACGATCATGATTCCGGGAACGGTATTGCAAGTGCCGTTATATGTAATGTTTTATCGATTCGGCTGGCTCGGATCGTTAAAGCCGTTGATTATTCCGGCAATATTCGGCGGCGGCGCGATGAACATCTTTTTGCTCAGACAGTTTATGCGTTCCATTCCGAAAGAAATTGACGAAGCCGCCATCATCGACGGAGCGAATACCTTTCGGCGGTACGTCTTGATTCTGCCGCTATGTATGCCGATTTTGTTGTACATCATGGTAGGAACGTTTACTTCCGGTTGGAGCGATTTCTTCGGACCGCTCGTGTATTTAACGCAAAGAGAAACGTTTACGCTTGCCGTCGTGATTTATCAAGACTCGTTACTCGGCGATTTGACCGAACCGAATCTGAAAATGGCAGCTGGGGCGTTTATGGCGTTATTGCCTGCGGTGGTATTCATTTTGTATCAACGAAAACTGATGGACGGCATCATGGTCGGCGCGGTAAAGGGTTGATTTTATTTGGAATGAAGCGTAAAAACGCTGAATTATAAAAAATTTTGGAGGAAGGTTATGAACAAAACAATCAAAAGAACAGTAGTAGCATTGCTCTGTATGACAAGTGCCGTTATGGTATCCGCAGGCGTAAATGCTGCGAGTAATAACTTTAACGGCAACGGTTACGCCATTGTGCGTGCAGAAGAAACGACAAGCGAAATTGCTTTAGATTTGTCGAAGAAGCACACGTATAACGCAGGTAGCGGTTTTGACGCTCCCGCTAAGACAATTATGTTTCATTGGGCAAGCGGCAGTCAAAGCGGATCTACGTGGGGCGGCATGAACTTGAAATGCGGCGACAACGATCTGAAAGATTTGATCACTTTGACGACATATGTCGGCGTAGAAAAAACGTTGAGCGCATGGGCGACGGAGGATTGCATCACGCGCGTGATTATTTACGGCGATATGATGGGCGTCAATCTTGAAAAAGATGGATTGAAGAAAGAACAAGTGAAGTATATCACGTTGAAAAAGGGGCTTATGCCGATTAAAAATGCGGACGGTTGGGGTAATGACGGTGCAACCGCGGGCGCAGGCGACGCGACGAAAGCGTTGACCGCGGACGTAAAATTATACGTAAATCTGACGACCGAGTATTTAGAAAAAGCCGTTACGTCGCTTGTATTAAAGAACGCGCCGACGAAAACGACGTATGAAACGGGCGACTCGTTCGATCCTACGGGAATGAAACTTACGGCGACCTATTTCGACAATACGACCGACGATGTCGACGTAACCGCTGCTATGTGCGCGTACGATTTTAGAGGAACGGGCACGAAGCAAGTAACCGTTGCTTATCACGACGCTTCGTATACGCAAGAAGTAACCGTAACCGCACCTGCCAAAACCGTTACTTCCATCGCGGTTAAATCGGGCGTAACGATGACGGTAGAACAATATAAAAAGGACGTAACGTTGTCCGACGGCGCGAAAATCGTCGTTGCATATTCCGACGAATCGAGCGACGAAATAAACCTCACCGCCGATATGATTAGCGGTTATAAAAACGAAACGGTCGGAAACGATAACGCAACCGTTACGTATAGAGGAAAAACTTGCGAAATCGCGTACACGGTTACCGCATACACGGGGACGTGCGTTTTAAGCGGCGTTAAATACGGCACGGAATTGAGCAACGAAGGCGTCGGCGGTTTTGAATTTTATCGTACGGATACGGAAGGCTTAAAAGCGATGTGGGATACGGATAAAGCCGATTCAGCTATAATCGGTAAAAAAATAGGTGATTTGGTAAAAATTAACGGCGAAACGGTGTCTTCGCTCGTAGCGGCAGGTAAAGTCGCGCGTATGTGGGAAAACGGCACGTATATCGGTTTCCATAGCGATGACGATACATATAAAACTACGTTTAGTAACAATCCGGAAATCGAATTGTTGCCGGGATTTAGTTGGGTAACGAGCAGTGCTGATTCTTGGGGCGTAAACGGTTCTGCTAACTATACCGTAATCGAAGAAACCATTTTAACGCAGCCCGTGTTCCTTGCGTTCAAAGACGGCAAGGCATGCAAAGTGATCGACAGCGTTACGTTGACGGGTACGCCCAAGACGGTATACAACAAGGGGGATATCTTAGACGTAAGCGGTTTGCAATTGAAAGCGAACTATAAAGGCTTGTCGGAAGAAACGATCGACGTTACGACGGATATGTGTACGTACGATTTCTCGACTGGCGGCGAAAAGACGGTGACTATCACGTTTGAAGGAAAAACGCAGACGTTCACGGCGAACGTAGCCGAAGTTTGGGCGACGGGTTTAGAACTTGTTTCTGCTCCGACCAAAACGAGTTACGATTTCGGTATCGAAAACGAGATAGATTTGACCGGTATTTCGGTAAAAGTCAATTATAGCGATAATACGAGTACGCCCGTAGACGCGTCGCAACTTACGATTAGCGGTTTCGATTCCCGTACATTTGGCACGCAGAACGTAAAGGCTGCGTACGGCAATTACAGTGTTACGTTCGACGTTACCGTTGAAAATAAGAGCACGGACAAATATTTGTTTATCGACTATCATTCGAGCACTCCTTCTTTCGAAGATACGCAACATCATTCGCTCGTTGTTCCGTTTATTTTGAACGGTGTATTCGAAGATTTGGGCGTTTTCTGGAAAATGGATCAATATGATTTCGTTGCGGATTATATGTTGATTAACGATATTCCCGTTTCGCAGTTAATTAAAGAGGGAAAGATTACGCGTCTTTGCGTTTGGGCGAACCAACTTGTTATTCATATGGATACCGCTGCTCTCGTTCCTTGCACGAGGCACTCCAATTACGCGGAGGGTACGTCCGTCGTTGTTGAAACGGTTACGTTCTTACCCGGATTCCAATGGTACGTTCCCGAAACGTTGATCGACGGACTTTGGGGCAATGACACTTATAGCGGTGCGATTCCCGTTATCGGTGCGGTATTGAAGGAAAAAATCGTTCTGACCAATGCGGACGGTTACGGTTGGCAGAGAGGATTAAAGACGAACGAGGACGGAACGATTGCTTCCGATGCGTTAACCGTAAATACACTTCCCGAAAAGGTAGAATATATGCTCGGCGAGGCATTGAATATTAAGGGAATGAAAGTTCTCGTAAAATATGCTGACGGCGGCGAAGAGTTGATCGCTGTCGGATATAGCGACGTCGAGGGATATAAGAAGAACGTTTTGGGAGACCAGACGCTTACGTATACCTATGGCGGAGCGAGCGTTACCTTTACCGTAACGGTTGTAGAAGAAAGTTCCGGCGGTCAAACGGGCGGCGATGAAGAAACCAAGAGCGGTTGCGGAA
Source organism: uncultured Clostridia bacterium (assembly GCA_964468815.1). Lineage (GTDB taxonomy): Bacteria > Bacillota > Clostridia > Christensenellales > Borkfalkiaceae > UMGS621. Next base: position 7,476 of record CAYXWN010000001.1, read on the forward strand.
GCGCGGTCGGCATGGGAAGTATTTTGTTGGCGACCGTAGCAATGCTTGGCTCGGCTGCAATTGTGTTAAAAAAGAAAGAACGTTAAGGAAACCGATTATGAAAAAAGGGTTGAAAATTGTGAGTAGTATTCTTGCAATTGCGTTAACCGGTGTTGCCGCCGCGTCTTGCGGCGGCAACTATGCCGGGTACGACGAAAGTTTGCGCGTGGAGGATACGCGTACACTGACCGACGAAGAATATTCCTTTTTGAACGTGGTAGGGACGGACGATTACGGCAGACAAATCGTTACCGTAGACGGAAAGACCGATCAAGACGTTTACGTCGGAATGTTTTTCTTTTTGACGCTCGGTCAACATACCAATCACAGCGGAATATACGACATTAGTAAAATCACCGTAGACGGGACGGATTTAGACGCGTTTCAAGTGAACGATTCTTCTTCGCCCGTGGGCGCGGCGCATTTTTGGGGCGAGCCCGTGTGGGGATATTACAATTCCGAAGACGAATGGGTTATCAGAAAGCAAGTCGAACTGTTGACGATGGTGGGTATCGATTTTATCGTTCTCGACACGTCTAACGGTGTTTTGTATCAAAACGTAACGGACGTATTGTTCCGCGTGCTGAAAGAGTATCAAGACGCGGGGTGGAACGTTCCGAAAGTCATGTACTATCTTGCGGCAAACAACGGCAGCAACACGCAATATCCCGAAACGTTGCGTACCGTATATAATTATTTTTACGCAACCGATACATATAAGAGTCTTTGGTTTTGTCCGAACGGAAAGCCGATGATTACTCGTCACGATTTGGCGACGGACGAATTTTTAACCACCTTTGATAATGGAAAGTATTTGAACTTTTTTGATTTTAAGTGGCGGCAGTGGCCGACGGAGTATTCCAAAGAAGATGGTGCGTCGTGGATGGAATTTACTTATCCGCAACCATTGCATAACGATTGGATCAGTATTTCGATTGCACAGCATTACAGCGTTCGTTTTAGTGACGTGTACGGCACGCACGGAAGAGGTTGGGATGAGGCGACGGCGTTAAACGATCACGAGAATTTCGGAAAAGGCTTGAATTATCAAACGCAATGGGATACGGCGTTCGATTATCAAAAAAGCGGCGAAACCGTGAAATATGCGTTTATCACGGGTTGGAACGAATGGGTTGCCGAAAAAATGCGCGATTCGGACGGAACGTACTTTACGGTCGATCAATTTAACGAGGAATATTCTCGCGATATCGAACCCGCTATGAACACAACCGTTGCGGATAACTTTTATTTGCAGACCATTCGCAACGTAAAAGCGTTTAACTATTCCGCGGCAAAGCATTATATTTATCCGAAAACTACGATAGACACGTCTTGTGATTCCGCGGCGTGGAACGATATTCGCTCTTACGTCGATTTTACGGGCGAATGTAAAGATCGGGATTTCTACGCTGTCGTAAAGAGCAAAAAATACACGAACAAGACGGGGAGAAACGATATTGAAAGCATTAAGGTTGCTCGCGACGATCAATATATGTATTTCCGCGTAACGACCGCAGACGATATAACGGCGTACGAAACGGGCGATACGGGTTGGATGAATATTTTGTTGAAAACTGATAAAGGCACTTCCGTTTGGAGCGGATATAACTACGTGATCAACCGCTCCGTTAGCGGCAACGTTACGAAGATTATGAAAGCCTCTAAAGACGGTAAAACGTTGCAAGAGTGCGGCAGCGGCGAAGTGTACGTTTACGGAAAAACAATGATCGTGAAAGTCGCGTTAAAAGATCTGGGACTTTCATCGACGAATTATCATATCGAATTTAAGATTGCCGATAACGTAGACGGCTACGATTTCGCTAGTTTGTATAATTCGGGCGATTGCGCGCCGATCGGAAGATTAAATTATTCGTACGGATATTAAAAAATGAATCGAAAAAGAAAAAAAACTGCGACAACGTGTGGTATACTAATCTTAGTTGTCGTGCTTACGTTGTCGCTTTATTTCTTTGCGTGCGGCGGAGAAGAGAAAGAATCCGTGCACGTACCGCAAGGATATTACAAAATAGCGATTTTAGGCGATAGCATTACGGATAAGGGAGTATATTCGGAAATAATAACTACCCACTATACTGATTATTTGTATCAAAACTGCCCGTTTATCGATAGTGTTCAAAATGTTGGGTATGCAGGCTCGTGTATCGCAGGCGCGCCCGATAAAGTCGGGACAATGAGTCCGTCTTTTAACGCTCGTTATAAACAAATAAAAAACGACGTTGACGTGATTATCGTGTTCGGCGGTACGAATGATTACGGAATTGGTTCTTCTACATTGCCGAATCCTTTGGGAAAAATGGGCGACGGAGGCTTAGAAACTTTTTACGGCGGTCTGAAATTGTTGACTGAAGGCATAACGGAGAATTATCCGAACGCGCGGTTGATATATGTAACTCCAATTTACAGAAGGGAACAGGAGAATTTAGGCTTTCCGAATAAGAATGTATACGGCAATATTATAGACGAATATGTCAAAGCGATTGTCGAAACGTGTGCGGCGTACAACTTGGATTGTATTGACGCGTTTCACGGGTTATCCGAGATTAACGCAGATACCTATGAAACTTACGAGATTGACGGGTTGCATTTAAATGATGCAGGAAACGTGCTTTTGGGTGAGTATTTGACAAACGCGTTGTCTGAATTGTTGGATTGAGCGGAGGCGTGAATGCATCATAGCAAAAAGTATTTTACCATGAGTCTTGACGACGGAGTGGTGCAGGACGAAAGGTTTATTTCCGTCTTGAAAAAGTACGGTTTTACTTGTACTTTTAATATTAATACGGGAAAATTAGGGCAAGTTGAACGCTTGCCCATTCCTGCTTTTAACGGAAATCCTTTGATACACGATACTGTCACGGAAGAACAGATCAAAAATGGCTTATACGACGGGTTCGAGGTGGCGTGTCATACGCTACATCATCCGATGTTGACAACACTAACCGAACGAGAAACGGAAGAAGAAATTTTCGGCGATTACGAAAATATCTTGCGCTTGACGGGCTACGCACCGATCGGAATTGCCTATCCCGGTATGCACCCCAATTATGATGAAAGGACGTTAAAACTGTTACGTAAAGACGGGCGTATTGCATACGGGCGCACGATTGACGAAACGGGGGATTTTTCTTTGCCGAGCGATTTCTTGCAGTGGCGACCGACCTGTCAATTTCGAGATGAAAATCTTTTGGATTACGCGAGGAGATTTTTGCGAGAAGAAAGGAACGAGGATTTATTGTTTTTCGTTTGGGGGCATACTTACGAGTTTGATTTGAGTTTGGAAAATTGGGAACGGGTAGAGGAACTCTTCCGTTTGCTGAGTGAAGCAAGGAACAAAGACGGAGAACGTGCGGTACAATGCGTAACAAATGGTACGTTTTATCGTTTGTGTTCTTGTAAAAAATAAAAGAGGGATAAAGAAATGAATCTATTATTAAAGAAAGCGACGATTGTTTGCTTAACGGTTGCGTTAAGTTTATGCGGTTGTGGAAAATCGAAAGAAACGGAGGAAATAAAAATGCCGAAAAAATATTTTACCATGAGTTTTGATGACGGAACGTACGAGGATGAAAAGATGATCGAATTATTGCGGAAATACAATATTTCGGCGAGTTTTTGCATTAATTCCGGACTTACCGATGGAAACGACGTTATCGAAGTATTAGGCAATTGGCGGAGAATGAGTGGAAATTATATGAAAGAAAACAACGTTTATGACGGGTTTGACGTGATTTCACACGGGTATGAACATCGGGAATTGATTTCTTTAACAGATGAGGAAATCGTGCGTCAAATCAAGTCGGATATCGACGGAATAAAAGAATTGACTGGATTGCAAACGGTGGGATTTGCTTATCCGGGCGGAACGGCATATTATAACGATCTCGTGATCCAAACGATATTAGAACAAACACCCGTGCGTTATTCTCGCGATACGGACGATACGTACGGATTTCGTTTGCCGAATAATTTTATGGCGTGGAAACCGACGTGCAGTCTTTTAGACGATCGATTAATGGAACTTGCGGAGCAATTCGTCGAAGCGGATTGTACCGAAGATATGCTTTTTTATGCGTGGGATCACCCGTGGGCGATCAGCGGTTCTTACGCTTGGAAAAAGGTAGAAAATTTCTTTGCGTTTATTGCGGACAGAGAGGATATCGTATACGTTAGCAATTCTGAATTTTACGAATTGTTTAAGGATAAAATCCCATCTGAAACCGTTTGGTAAATGCGAATAAATAAAATATACGGAGTAAAATATGAACTACAAATTTGACACGAAAAAAGGCGTATTCACTTTATATAATCCCGAAACGGGCAAGGATTGGAACAATCACTTTTTCAACGATAAAAGTTACGTAATGAGCGTTACGCATTTCGGCGCGACGTTTTCCCGTTACGTAAACAAAGACTCGGTGCAGGTTACGCTCAATTGTCCGCTTTCGTCGTTCGTGTACTTGCGCGACGCGGAAACGAAAAAGTATTGGAATATTGCAGGCTATCCGTCGCTCAATAAAATTTCGGGCTATAAATGTGAACACGGGCAACAGTTTACGCGTATTTCTTCGCGGGCAAGCGGTATCGCGGCAAGCATAACGTATGCAATCGCGCCGAACGACGTACGAGAAGTGTGGAAAATCACGCTGAAAAACACGACGAACCGCGCTCGCGTTATCGACAGTTTTGCCGTTACGGCGTTCGATTTGAACGGCTACGCGCAACCTGTTTATTATAGCGCGGTAACCACTTCCTTTACCGAATACGTTGAACAAGCGAACGCCGTTTTTAACGAAAATCGTAACCCGTACCGTCCGCACGCGCTTTCTTCGGGGTATATTTTGTCTACCGTTCCCGTTTTTGCATACGACGGCAATTACGAAAAATTTATCGGTACGATGGGTTCGCAAACAAAACCGTATATTCTTGAAAAGGGGTTAGATTGTACCAATTCCGCGGCGACCGTGCGGCAAAGAGGGGGTATTTTACAAAACCGTATTTGCTTTGCGGCGGGCGAAGAAAAAGAGTTTTATTACGTGCTCGGTTTGATTGAAAGCAAGGAAAATTTGTGCGCGCGTTTTGACGAATTGACTTCCGAATGCGAAACGATTATTAAAAATGCGGAGAGCGGCGAAAAACGCTTCGGCGCGTTACGCACGAAATGCCCCGAACCGCAGTTTGAACGCATTTTGAATTATTGGGCGGAACATCAAGTTTCCTATTGTATGTTAGGGAAAAAGGCGGTGCGCGATAACGCGCAACTCGGTATGGCAATGCTCAATTTCAATTTGCCGCTTGCCAAGAAAACGATAGACGAATGTATCGCACATCAATACAAAGACGGACACGCCGTGCTTACGTGGTATCCGTATTTAGAGCCGAATATTTATTCCGATCCGTCGGCGTGGATGATTTTCGCCGCGTGCGGTTACGTTAAGGAATCGGGCGATTTTGATTATTTACAAGAAAAGAAAGCCTATTTGGACGGCGACGAAGTTACCGTTTACGAACACTTAAAGCAAGCGATTTGCTGGTTCGAGAGAAAAGATAATTACGGCGAACACGGTTTGCCGCGGATTCATCACGCCGATTGGAACGACGCATTAAATATTCCAGACGAAAAAGCAGAGTCGGTGATGATGGCTATGCTCGTTTGTAAGACGTACGACGACGTGGCGGAACTTGCCGACTATATCGGTGATAATGATTACGCAAAAACGTTGCGAAAACACAAGCAAAAACTTGCCGATAAAATCAACGAGATTGCGTATAACGGCGAATACTACGTGCGTGCCTTTTCAAAATACGGCGTCGTCGGCGATAAAACGTGTGAAAACGGCGGAAAGATTTACGCCAACTCGCAAAGTTGGTCGATTCTGTCTAACGTATGTCCGACAGAACGTTTGCCGAGCGTTTTAAGAGCGTTAGACGGTATGGAAACGGAAAAGGGCATACCCATGTGCGCGCCGAGTTATAAAACTTACGACGAAAGGGTGGGAAGAATGAGCGGAATGCTTCCCGGCGTATACGAAAACGGCGGCATTTATAATCACGCAGGCTGTTTTAAGGTGATGGCGGATTGCAAGTTGGGGCGCGGCGAAAACGCTGTGAACGCATTAAAAAAGATTGCACCCGACGGCAAGGCGAATCCTTCGCGTTTGACAACGACCGAACCTTACGTGTTTACCAATTGCTATTTGCAACACCCCTCCGTGGATATGCAAGTGGGTTTTTCTTGGCAAATGGGAACTTCCGCGTGGGGCTTGATGTGCTATTACGAAGGAATTTTAGGTTTGCAAAGAGGGTACGAGGGATTGCATATTTGTCCCGCGTTGCCTAAATCGTGGAAACGTGCGGAAGCGTGGAGAAATTATCGCGGCAACCGTTTGCACGTTAAGTATATCAACGAGGGGGGAAAGGACGTTTTGTTAAAGGTAGACGGAAAAACGATCGTCGGCAACGTCGTTCCTTTGTTCGACGACAATGCGGAACATACGATAACGGTTATTTTAAGGTAGAAAATATGAAAATTATTTATCCCAAGAAGATTATTTATAAACAGGGCGACGCGGAACGTATTGATTCGCTCTTAAACGAAAAGACCTTGCAGATAGGCTTGTCCGAACGGGAAACCGCTTGCCTTAACGGGAAAGCGTGTTTTATCCTCGATTTCGGAAAAGAAATTTCGGGCGGTGTTCGTATTTTAACGTATAACGCCGATTTCGATAAAAGCGTAAGGTTGCGTTTCGGTGAATCGGTCGGAGAAACGTGCTCGGAAATCGGCGAAAAGAACGCGACGAACGATCATTCCTTGCGCGATTTTTGCGTGGAATTGCAAAGTTTTTCGGATATGACGTTCGGCAATACGGGATTTCGTTTTTTGCGTGTGGATACGCTCGGCGGCAACGCTCGAATTTTGATTAAAAGCATAGTTGCCGTGTCGGACGCGGACGAGAGAGCGGAAATAGGTTCGTTCGAGTGCGACAACGAAAGAATTAACGAGATTTGGAACACCGCCGCTTACACGTTAAGGCTATGTTTGCACAACGGTTATTTTTGGGACGGAGTAAAGCGCGACAGATTGGTGTGGATAGGCGATCTCTATCCCGAAATGCGCGCGGCGCATTGCTTATACGGCAATATTCCCGAAACGGAAAATTCTCTTATTTTCGCGCAAGAACAAACGCTTCTTCCCGAATGGATGAACGGCATACCCATGTATTCGATGTGGTGGCTTTATGTCCTTTGCGATTATTATAAAGTGACCCAAAACGAGGCGTTCGTTTCGGCGCGTATGGAATATATCATCGGGTTAATCGATTTGTTCGATCGGCACGTAGACGAAAACGGAAACACTGCTTTCGGATATAATTTTATCGACTGGGCAACGCATTGGTCGAAAGGAGAATCGCTTGATAAAAAAGCGGACGAAGAGGCAGGCGTTCTCTATTTGCTTAAAATCGTAGTACGAAAGGCGGCTTGGCTGTTAGAATCGTTCGGCAAAGACAAGGGGCAATGTGTTCGGCTTTTGCAAAAACTCGATAAGAAGAATTACGAGGTAAACGGGTATAAGCAAATTGCGGCTCTCGGCGTGTTTGCCGGTGAATCGAGCGAAAATAATCGTAACGTTTTATTGAAAAACGGCGCGAGCGGTTTTTCCACGTTTATGAGTTATTTTATTTTAACCGCGATAGCAAGTTACGGCGAATACGATCGCGCTCTTACGCTTATGAAAGAGTATTACGGCGGTATGTTAAAGCTCGGCGCGACGACCTTTTGGGAAGATTTCGACGTCGATTGGGCGGAGAACGCGGCGAGAATCGATCAAATGCCTTGCGAGGGTAAAAAAGACGTTCACGGCGATTGCGGAAGATATTGTTATCTCGGTTACAGACACAGTTTGTGCCACGGTTGGTCGGCAGGGGTAATCGCTTATCTTGCGGAAACGGTGGCTGGGATTTACGACGAGGGCGACGGAGTTATCCGTGTCGCGCCGCATTTAAGCGGCTTAAAGCAGGTAAGAATTTCTTATCCCGTATGCGGCGACGTTTTAACGTTGGATATGAAAGCATCGGAAAACGGAAGAACGAGCGTAACGGTCGTCCGTCAACCGAAAAACGTAAAAGTGAAAATAGAAGAAAAATGAAACGAATCGATTGGAAACAGTTTGAAAAACCGAATAAAGAGTATCGCGCAAAACCCTTTTGGGCGTTAAACGGAAAACTTGAAAGACGTCATTTGAAATTTCAAATCGAATGTATGAAAAAAATGGGGTTCGGCGGCGCGTTTTTACATTCGAGAACGGGGCTTGAAACCGAATATATGTCCGACGAATGGTTGGATTTAATTGATTACGCCGTGGAGGAACTTCAAAGAAACGGGTTAGACGCGTATTTATACGACGAAGACCGATGGCCGAGCGGAACTTGCGGCGGACTCGTTACGCAAGAGAAAACATACCGCGCCAAAGCAATGGTTTACGACGAGGTTTGCGGCGAGTATACCGCGCTCGAAAACGTGCTCGGCGTATTCGCCGTAAGACTCAACGATAAGGGGCAGGTATGCGATTACCGAAAAATTTCAGACGTGAAAGCCGCTAATTCAGGCGAGCGCGTATTTGTCTTTTACTACGTTTATATGGACTGCGATAGTTTTTATAACGGCTTTACTTACGTCGATACCATGTATCGTAAAGCGACGGAACGTTTTCTTGCGCTTACGCATGAACGGTATAAGGCGAAAATGGGCGATAAATTCGGAAAAGAAATTATCGGTATTTTCACGGACGAGCCGCATCGCGGTCCGTTTTTGAACGGTTTCGGGCATAAAGGCGAAAAAAAGGAGATTGAAATTCCGTATACTTACGCGTTATTCGACGAATTTTTCGCACGAAAGGGCTATCGGATAGAGGAACGGTTGCCTTTGTTGTGGTTCGGTAAGGCAGACAAGCCCTTTTGTAAGGAAACGTACGATTTAATCGAAGTCGAGCAAGAGTTGTTTTTGGAAAATTTCGCAAAGCCGTATCATGATTGGTGTAAGGAAAACCGTTTGATTGTTACGGGACACGTATTACACGAAGATAATCTCGCCTCGCAAACGACGATGTGCGGCAGTGTAATGCGTTATTACGAGTATATGGATTATCCCGGAATGGATAACCTTTGCGAAAGGAATTACGCATATAACGTTCCCGCGCTCGTAAATTCCGTAGCGAAACAACTCGGCAAAGATTTCGTTTTGGACGAATTATACGGCGCAACAGGTTGGCAAATGCGGTTTAACGATTATAAGCACACGGGCGATTGGCAGAGCGCGAGCGGCGTTAGTTTGCGTTGTCCGCATCTTTCTTGGTATACGATGAAAGGCGAGGCAAAACGCGACTATCCCGCGTCGATTTTGCATCAATCGGCGTGGGATGAAGATTTTTCCGTGGTGGAAGACTATTTCGCGCGGTTACAGTATTTGCTATCGTGCGGTGAGGATTGCACGGACGTTGCGATTATCAATCCCGTGGAATCCGCTTGGGGCTTGACGAATCAATATGCTTACGTCAACTGCTTCGGAACGACCGAGCCGTTATATCAACGTATTGAAAAAGAATATTACGAATTATACAAAGGATTATTATTGCGCGGCGCAAGCGTCGATTATATAGATGAGGGCTTATTCGCAAAATACGGCAAAGCGGAAAAAGGCCTTTTTTGTTGCGGAAAGAAAGGCTATAAAACGGTGCTTTTAAACGGTAATTTGACGTTGAGAACGAGTACCGTGTCCGCGTTAAATACGTTTTTACGTGGCGGCGGACGGGTGATTGTCGTTGGGAATATGCCTCGGTATTTAGACGGCGTGCCGCACGATTTTTCGGCGGAACTTTTCGGTGCGGAAGCGTTGCCGTTCGATATAAGTAACGTTTACAAAAGGATTGCGGATAAAGAAATAGAAACGAGCGACGCGCGTTTAATCGTTCGTAAACGTGATTTAGGCGAAGAAAAACTCGTGTTTTTACTCAATAGCGAGAAAGCGCAAACGTTTACCGCGAAGATACGGATTAAAACGCCCCTTTCGTGCGATAAATTGAATTTGAGAACGGGAAAACGGGAACGTGCGGACTACGTGCGCGACGGAGATTATATCGTTATTGAAAAAACGTTTGACGGCGGTGAAGAGTGTATGCTGTTTTTAAGTAAAGACAGAACCACTCCGCGTGGCGAAATTAAGGAACACGCTGTTACTTGCCCGAATGCGTTTTCATATGCATTGAGTGAACCAAACGTATTGGTTTTAGATAATGCAGAATATTTTATCGACGGTAAAAGTCAAGGGCGAGACTATGTTTTGAATATCGATCGAGCCGTGCGTAAAAATTTCGGTTTGGAAACTCGTCACGGCGAAATGATTCAACCTTGGTTTAAGAAGAAATATTTTTCAATCAACGAAAAAAACTACGGAAAAATCACGTTAAAATATACTTTTAACACAGAATATATTCCCGATGATATTTATTTGATGGCGGAAGATTTGGAAAATTCTAAGGTTTCGTTAAACGGAATCGTATGCAACGGCGAATTGAAAGAAACGCCGATCGATAATGCGTTCCGTTTGTTGGAATTGCCCTTTTCCGCGTTAAAAATAGGGGAAAACATCTTGGAAATATCCTTTGATTTTTACGAACGAAGCAATATCGAGGGCGTGTTTTTATGTGGTGATTTCGGGGTTCGTTCGGGCGATACGGGTGTAATCGTGTCGCGCGCGGAGAAATTGTCGTTAGGAGATATTTCAACGCAAGGCTTTCCGTATTACGGCGGAAGAATAAAAGCGTTTGCGAAATTGGAAAACGGAAAATACGTAGCAAAAACGTCCGAATTAGATTGTGCTTTACTCAAAATCAACGGCTCGCCGATTGCTTTTACGCCGTATGAAACGGAATTTGTCGTTGATAACGGGCGGTTAGAAATCGAAATGGTTTTTACGAGAAACAATACGTTCGGTTGTTCGGACGAAAACGGCAAGCATACAATGCTTATTCGTCAAGGTTTGGTTGTGCCGCTAAAATTTCAAAAAATAAAAGGGTAAGAAGATGAAGAAACTGAAATTTATATTTGCTATTTTTGTAACGATATGCGTTGCCGTTACGGGAATATTGTCGTTAAATGTTGCTACGACTTTTGCCGAAGAAACGGTGACAAGTGACGATGTGTTTGCCGAAACGTATCAAGCAGAAACGGCACTAATCAATCCGCCGACCGTGATAGGTAAGGCGAATAGCGTAAGCAAAATAGAAGAAATCGTATCGGACGAAAAAAGACCGTCTAATCTAATTCTGAAAATGGGAGAAGATGGTAGCGTCATTGATGATAACGGAAAAATGCTTGGTGCGTTAAAAAACATATATCAAAAGTTAAATCATAAAATAATTCCCGTGGTGTATCTTTCTTCGCAAAAATCCGCGGATGCGCTTTGTTCGTTTTTCGCCAACGAAATCAATATTCTCGATATCGCGGTGATGTCCGATAAACCGGAATTGGTAAAGAGCGTAAAAACGGTGTATCCCGCGGTTAGAGGAATCGTTGATTATACGCAATATACCGAAATAGAAGATCCGTACACCTTGGTGAAAAGCGCGAATATGAATTATGCGACCGTTATCGTTTTGTCGCAAAAGGCGGCTGAGCAAAAGGTCGTGGAATTTATTCAAGCACGTTTTAAAACCGTGTGGGTTGAGGCGGATAGTGCAAACGATATTGATTTCTACGATACAATAAATAGCGGTACGTACGGGATTATTACCGAAAATTATAAGGCGGCATACCGTGTGTTAGAAAGTTATCCGAATGGTTATGCGCGTCCTTCGTTTAACGTGGCGCATCGAGGCGTTCCGAACGAATCAAATGAAAACTCTCTTAGCGGAGTTAACAAAGCAATCGAATACGGTGCAACGCATGTTGAATTGGACGGACGGGTGACCTTAGACGGTGTGATCATGATGTCGCACGATGCAAATATTAGCAGAGTGTCCGACGGAGAAGGTATATTAGAGAATATGACGTATGACGAATTACGGCAATATAATCTTGATTTGTTTGCCCCTGAACCCATTCCAACGTTGGCGGAAATCATGACGACAATGAAAGGAACGGGTGTTGTGTTGGTTTTTGAAATCAAAACGGAAACATTGGGTATTCTGCGTGTTTTGAGAGATCTAATAGAAGAATACGATTTTTGGGATCAGATTGTTGTAATAACGTTTAATGAAAAACAATTAGAAGCGATGAAAACGGAAATTCCGGAAGGCCCGACGGCTCTTTTAGCGAGCGGCGTGACAGAGGAGAAATTTCAATCGACGTATCTCGCTAAGATTATGTCGTATAATTCGGTTTTGGATTGTAATGCAGTCGGCGAGCATTTCAACGAGGCGGTATTGAAAGATCGCGGCTTGATCGGGTGGTATTGGACGTTCGGAAACTTTTATTCGGTAGATATCGCCGTTTTGAGCGGATATACGGGGATTACAAATAATGCGGCCGATTATTATTCTGTTGAGCCTAAAAGAGTTTCAAGAGCGGATATATTGACCATTCTCGCCGAACAAACGTTTACAGTCGGTGATGCGATTACATTAAATCTTGAAATGTATACGGGAGAAGTTGAAGAAGTCGATGGGATAATTTACGCTTTGGAAGATAACGGGGAATATTTTTCCGTGATAGCGAGTTATTCATCGTCTGAAAATGCCTATCCTATGTATACGAGGAAAATAAAAATCTATAAAAATGTAGAGCCAACGAAAAAGCATGGTTGTGACGGAATAATCGGCGGCGGTGGTATAGGCTTAACGTTTTTATTGTTTTTCGGAGTTGCTGTAATATTGAAAAGGAAAATGCTGATATAATGTTGGCACTTATAATGCATGGTTTATTAAGATTGTATGACATAAAAAAGACTCCTAATGAAACAATTTGCTTGGCTGAACTGCTTATTAAGTTGGTGGATGAGGATAGTACAGTCTTCTAATGGTGTATATATCCTTCTTTTGGTAAAAAGTAGAATATAATGAAAACTAACTATAAAAACGAATTACCAAACAGGGGCGAACATAGTATTACGATTGTGTTTTTATAAAAGCACGCTTTTTTTGTGTGGGAGAGTAAAAAATTCCGTAAATCTAACGAAAAAAGTCGTTTTTGCGGAATGATTGCGGCACCTTTTCAAGCCCGACAGAAAAAATGCGGACTCTTTTATGACTATAATATTTTTCGAATTTAGTGCAGTAAAATTCTCCCTTTATTTTTAGTAGGTCTATTTGCACTAGAAAGGAAATTCCTTTTTGCCGAAAGATATGGGCAATGGTTAAATGTCTGATTGCATACCGTTCGGGAGGGCTTTTTCCGTTATTTGATGGAATTTAATTCTGTATTGGTGCGGCGTGATGTTTTCGCATTGTTTAAACATTTTGATAAGCGCCGGCGTGTTTGAAATTTTACATAATTCCGTTATTTTTTCAAGCGAATAATTGGTTGTTTCCAAGTATTTTTTTATAATTTGAACGATTTGTTTTTTGCGCTCTTGCCCGGGGGAAATACCGAATTGCTTTTTGTATATTTCGCAAAAATACGATAAATTATAGCCTAACTTTTGCGCCAATATGCTTACGGAGTTTTCGATCGGGTTTGTCAGCAAATCTTCGCGCGCGTTAAATAAGACGTTTTTAGACGGAATTGAATTAACGGAAGTGTGATATGCTTTTTCCAACGACTTAAACAAACTGACGATAATCGACGGAATTAGGTGTTTTTTCTCTGCAAAATAGTTCGTATTAAGCGTAAAAGAAATTTCATCTAAGATTTTTAATATTTTATTGAGATCTTCCGTATTTACGGTAAAAATTCTGTTTAACGGGAAAGAGTATCCTGCAAACAGAGAACTGTCGCATAAAAAGCCCAAGAAACTGTTCAAAAAGAAAGAATCGTGACTTTTATATGCTTGTAACTGTTCGGGGGAATAAACGATAATGCTGTTTTTGGGGCACGAAAAATAGTTGCTGCCGTTATAAGAGAACAGAATATTGGATTGAAAAATCGTAAGAAGGTACATACCTGCCCGTTCGTGAAAGCATACAAAATCAGGTGTTTCCATCTTATTTGTTATAGCGATAATATTTTCGAATTGAGCCATCGTTCGTCCCCTTGTGCTGATACTTTTATTTTAGCATAATAAAAGAATTTGTCAATCGCTTTTTTATTAATTACCACAAAAAAGATAATTTTTACAATAAATTAGATATTGAAATCAAGCCGTTTAGGATTTATAATAGATTTGATAATCTGAATTATGATTTGAAAGAATCGGAACTACGATAAAATTTTTCGAAGGGAAAGGCGAAAATGAAGTGTAAAATAAAAGTTAGCAGTAAAAAAATTATTTCTAAAATAGATGAAAAGATATTTGGCTCGTTTGTCGAACATGTCGGACGTTCCGTTTATAACGGGATTTACGAGCCGAAGCATATTTGCGCTGACGAGGAAGGGTTTAGAACGGACGTTATTAAAGCCGTGCGCGATTTAAACGTAACATGCGTAAGATATCCGGGCGGTAATTTCGTTTCCGGTTATGATTGGAAAGATGGAATCGGCGATCGCTCGAAAAGGCCGACGAGAATCAACCTTGCTTGGCGGGAAAGAGAACCGAATTTGATCGGTACGGACGAATTTATGTCTTGGGCGAAAAAAGCGGATATAGAGCCGATTTTGGCGGTTAGTATGGGAAATTCCGGCCCGAAAGAAGCCGCCGAACTTGTAGAATACTGCAATTTCCCGGATGGGACGTATTGGTCGGATAAGCGGAGAGAAAACGGTGCGGAAAAACCGTACGGGATAAAATATTGGTGCGTTGGTAACGAGATGGACGGCTCTTATCAAATGGGGGCGTTGTCTGCCGAGTCTTATGGAAAAAAAGCGTATGAAGCGGCGAAGCAAATGAAACGGGTAGACGATTCTATTCGGTTTGTCATGGCGGGCAGTTCTTCGCCGTGGTCGCCTACGTTCCCCGTTTGGGATAAAACCGTTTTAAATGAAACGTATCAGTATGCGGACTTTTTATCTTTGCACGCTTATTACTCGTATAAACAGTATGGCGATGAAAAACGTTCGTTAAAGGAATTTTTGGCTTCTCCGGTTAATTTCGAGCAATATATCAATACCGTGCAAGGTGTATGTGACGAGGTGAAGAGGCAAAAGGGTGAGAAAAAAGATATCATGCTTGCCGTGGATGAATGGAACGTATGGCATAATGATACCGAAATTCACGAAACGCTATATTCCATTGGGGAAAAACTTATTGAAAACAATTACGATTTTGCAGACGCACTTGTAGTTGCGGGGCTGTTGAGCGTGCTTGTCAATCATTGCGATAGGGTAAAAATCGCTTGCATGGCTCAACTTGTCAACGTGATTGCTCCCATCTATACGCAAACGGGGGGAAGTGCGATTAAACAAACGACGTTTTATCCCTTTGAAATGTTTGCTGAGTCGAAGGGTTTTAACGCATTGATTCAAGAGGTTGAGCGGGACGAATACAATTGCGATTACGGAAAAGCGCCGTATGTGTATAGTTCGGTTTGTTACGATGAGGAAAGCAAAGCGTACGTCGGGTATTTTATTAACGTCGCAGACGAAGACTGCGATTTACAAATGGAATTCGATGAACGTGTTTCGTTTGAGGAGCAAGTGGTTATTTCCGCCGATTTGCATCAAAAAAACACGTTTGAAAATCCGTTTGCCGTAATCCCGAAGAGCAAAAAGGGAACAAAAGAAGTCGGGGAAAAGCATAACGTAAAATTATCGGCGTATAGCATCAATTATTTGAAATGGAAAAAATAAACGGGTTTTAACCGCAGTTGCGGTAAAATAGGGGAAAAGTCGTTTTTAAAAAGGGAATCCCTTTTTGCTTTGTTTTTCAAAAACAAAGCAAAGCAATTCTTTTCAGAAACGACGTGTTCCTTTTGAAAAATATGAAAGGAGAAGATGGAATGAACAGAATTTTGAAAAACAAGTTGTTGACGTTTTTCATCGTGTTGTTGCTTGCGTCTGTGTGTGCCGCTACGGTGATCGGGACTTTTGCGACGACAGAAACGCTCACTATTGAGCAAGCGCGTGCAAGCGAAGCGGTAAACGTTGCGACAAAAGACGAACTGTCGGTAAGCGATAACCTTCGCGAGGTCGATAATTATGGCATAACGTATGCAAACGGAGCGTTTACCGCAACGGGAACGGGATCGTGGCGTC
>CAYXWN010000001.1:23912-113399 GCA_964468815.1 uncultured Clostridia bacterium
GTTCGGCAATGTTGCTGTCCAACAAGTTCTTAAAATCGGAACTTGCCGTAAAAGACGGGCAAGAGATTGCGACGAGCGCCGCAACGACGTATATCACCGCAACGTTCAATTATTCGGAGAAATGGGATTATATGAGCGGCGGCGTTCTTTTTGGCAAGCGTGCGCTTGAAAATAACGGAACGAGATATTACGGCTTGACAGTAGAACCGGGCAGAGGCTTTGTGTTTGTGTATCAATTTGACGTAAACGAGAACGGAGAATATGTGGCACAGTATCAAGGACCGGTTTCGTTCGATCCGAAAGAATATGCGGCGAATACCGATTACAAGATCGAGATATTAATGAGAGCGAGCGGAATTGACGTATACGTCGGCGGAAATGAAATTGCGACGAATTGCACGTCTGTGCCGAACGATGACGGCTCTACCGGCACTTTGGACGGGTTGACTCCCTTATTGGGACTTTCTTGGTGCGATATTTCGATGACGCTTTCTAATTTGTCCTTGCAATTTTTAGATGCCGAAGCGCAAGCGGCAAAATTGACGATTGCAGACGCGCGCGAATCCGAGGCTGAAAACGTAGCGGACATGGCAACACTATCGGTAGGCGATAACCTTCGCGAGGGGGATAATTACGGCATAACGTATGCAAACGGAGCGTTTACCGCAACGGGAACGGGATCGTGGCGTCGTTCGGCAATGTTGCTGTCCAACAAGTTCTTAAAATCGGAACTTGCCGTAAAAGATGGGAAAGAGATTGCGACGAGCGCCGCAACGACGTATATCACCGCAATGTTCAATTATTCGGAGAGATGGGATTATATGAGCGGCGGCGTAATGTTCGGAAAGAGTGCGATTGAAGATAACGGAACGAGATATTACAATTTGACAGTAGAACCGGGCAGAGGTTATGTATTTGTGTATTATTTTGACGTGAATGCGAACGGAGAATATATTGCTGGTTCGGAAAAACAAGGTCCTGTTTCGTATAATCCGTTGCAATATGATGCAAATATCGGTTATAAAATCGAGATTTTAATAAAATCAAACGGAATTGACGTATACGTTGGCGGAAATGAAATCGCGACGAATTATACGGACATAAACGAAACGTCTGGAACGGTGGTCGGAATCACGCCGATATTGGGACTTTTTTGGTGCGATATTTCGATGACGCTTTCCGATCTGTCCTTGCAATTTTTAGACGCCGAAGCAAAAACGGCGGTAGCAAAATTTACGATCGAGCAAGCGAGAGCGTCGCAGGCGGAAAATATCGTAAAGTCGGCGGACGTTACGGTAAGCAATAACTTCCATGAAGGCGATAATTACGGCATAACGTTTGAAAATGGTAAATTTTCGGCAACGGAAACGAATGCTTGGTCTAGAGCCGCGATGAAGTTAAAGAGCCGTTATTTGAATTCGCAGTCGGTTATCATGGACGGTGAAAAGGTTGCGAGCAATCAAGCAGCCGCTTATATCAGTGTGAACGTGACGTTCACCGCTGCCGGCGAGTATAAAAACATCGGTACTTTGATCGGTTTTAAAGAAAATGAAAACAGTTATACGTATTATGCGGCGGTCGTTAGTTTTTCTCAGCAAATAGTGTTTATTTATACGTTTGATACCGATATGGCAGGCAATTATATTGCCGACTCCGAAGCGCAAGGACCTGCGTCTCTTGCTACCGTGGACGTTGCTTTTAACGAAACTTATAAACTTGAAGTTGTGTTAAATCCGAAAGCAGGTATAACGATTGCTTGGAACGAAACGCTTGTTTGCGAGGATTTGCAAAGCGTTCCCGAGACGGGAAAATCGTTGCTTTCGTTGACTCCTGTGATCGGTTTGAGTTGGGCGGATATGAGCGGTAGCGCGGAGGACTTTGTTTTGAAATATCTCAATGCCGAAGTTGTTCCCGAAAAATCGTCCGATACCGAAGGCCCTATTGTAGAGCCGACGTATCCCGAGAAAGAACCCGATCCTGAAATTAATACCGAAATTATCATACCCGACGTATATCGTCCCGAAGAGGGCGGAGGGTGCCAAGGCGCGATTGACGTTCCGTTTGCGGCTGCCGTTCCCTTGCTCGGAATTGCGTTGCTGGTATTATTAAAAAGGAGAAAAGTAAAATGAAAAAAACGTTAAGAAGAATCGCTTTTGTATTGTTAAGCATCATTTTGTTGTTTTCTTTCGTTGCGTGTGGCGGTGGCGAGGAAGAACCCGGTAGAGTAAAGACGAAAAAGATAAAGTTTTTACATATTTGGCAAGAGCACAGTGCTGCGTTTACAAAGGTTGTAAATGACTTTATGGCTGAAAACGAGGATATTGAGGTTGAAATTCAAATTACCGATTACAGCAATATCCAAAGCGTATTAAATAGTCAGATTTTGTCGCAAAGTTTACCCGATGTGTTCTTCTATTGGACGAACCAAATTCAAGGGTATATCGACGCCGGTGTGTTAGCCGATTTATCTCCGTATACCGACGGATGGATGGATACTTATATTGATAATGGTGCACCGTCTTGGGGGCTTGCAAAACGCGGAACGGCGTATTACAGCGTTCCTTTAAGACAGTCCGGAAACGTGATCGTTTATAATAAAACGCTATTTGAAGAGAAAAATTTACAAGTTCCGTCCACTTATCAGGAATTTGAAACCATGCTTGCGACAATCCGTACTTTTTCAACCAACGCAAATTATAGTCCGGTTGCGGTGAGTGGCACGAACGGCGGTTATCTGATTGATTTCTATTATATGCTCAACAATTTCCATTCGTTGTTGCAAGAATCGTACAATGATCCTAATTTTAAGAGCGCGTTGATTGATGACAGCGACGAAAAATCCTTGGCATACAGTGCGAAAATGTTGGAAAAAATAGCCGATTTGTATGCGAAAGGCTATTTTGGACAGGCAGAAGGCCGTTCCGACGATACCTCTGTCCGTAATTTCAAGGAAGGAAACGCCGCAATGGTTTATATGAATTACAATAATATCAACTTGCTCGGCGACGTGGATTTCGAGTACGGATATTTCTCCGTTCCCGGACCGTCCGGCTTGAATTACAATTATATCCGTTCGGATTACGACGGGTTCTGCGTTGCGGAAACTTCCAAAAACAAGGAAGCGGCAGTGCGTTTTTTGAAATATCTCACGAGCAAGGACGTTATGCAATATTTTGCAAACACGACGAACAGTATCGTTCCGATTAAAGGGGTGACGTATGAAAACGCCGTAAATCAAGAACTTGCAGACGTGTTGAATAATTCCGGGAGTTCGCTTTTGATTCAGAACGAAATCAAATATACGACGGGCGGAATTCAAAACTCCGTTGTAGAAGCCGTTTATTCCATTATTTACGGAAAGAGCACCGCGTACCTTGATACCGCTAAAAAGATTTCTAAATGGTACGCCGATTGCGTAGCGGAAGCGGGATTGAAAAGATACGCGCCGAGTAAGGCGATAGACGAAACGAAAGATTATTCTTGGCTTGAAATAAGGAAGTAAATATGCAAAGTAAGCATTTAGACTTATTGATTAAACACCGCAATTTGAAAGGATGGCTGATTTGTTCTCAGACGGTCATTGCCATCCTAATCGGTGTGGTGTATCCGCTTATCATGGCGTTCGTGATGTCTCTTACCGATATTAAACTCGATATCAATAATTTTAATTTTATAGGATTTAAAAATTATATTTGGGTATTCGAGGGGAGTGGTTTTTTTGAAGCCCTCGGTGTAAGTGCGGCATTTTCGGTCGTTTCTACTCTGTTGCAAACGGTTCTTGGCTTTTTGGTTGCCGTAATGCTGTATTTCTTAACAAGGCATTTACAGAACATATTTAAGACGATTATTTATCTACCCGTTGTTTTACCCGGTGCGGTGATTTCGGCGATGTGGTTGATTGTTTATGCCGGCGACGAATACGGGTTGTTAAATATGATGTTCGGTTTAACCAATCCGCCCTTTCAATGGATGAGTTCGTCTAACGTCATTGCGTTTTTCTGTCTTGTAATAACAAATACGTGGCGTTATTTGGGAATTACGATGGTTATTTATTTCGTAAACATGAACGCCGTGTCGAAAGATATTATTGAAAGCGCAGGTTTGGACGGCGCGAATAAGTTTGAAATAATGATGAAAATCATATTTCCGCTTACTTGGGACGCGACTGTGATAAACGTATTGATGTCGATGATCGGTGGCGTAAAATCCTTTGATTTGTTCTACCTATTCCAAACGAACGGAACGTTGCCGCAAGCGTTGACGCCCGTGAGTGTGCTTATTTACAGAGTTGGCTTGGGAAACACGTACGTGGCGAATATTTCGCTCAGTCGTTCGGTTACGATGTCGATTGTACTTTCGGTTATTCTCGCCGTCGCAACTCTTTTGGTCAATAAAGGCATGAACAAAAAGGAGGATACGATATGACGATAGAAACCAAAAACAAAGTTATTTCTATTGTTTCCAACGTGATCCTCGCAATTATTCTTGCGTTGATTGCAATTGTCGTTATTTATCCGCTGTTCTACGTCGTGGCGACGTCCTTGAAAGACTACAATACGTATATCGCGAACCCGTTCGGTATTGATTTTGCCGGTTTGAAGTTTTCAAATTACGTGGACGTGTTGAAAAGCGATGAAATTTTTAATGCGTTAATCAATAGTGCGATTATAGCCGTTGTTTCGGTTGTATTGATGGTGCTATGGGCGGCACTTGCCGCGTTCGGTTTGGGCGTGGTAAAATTCAAGGGAGCCGGGCTTATTTATTTCGTCGCGGTATCTACTATGTTTTTTACGGGCGAAATGGTTTACGTTCCCTTGTATATTTTGTATTGGAAACTCAATATGCTCAATACCTTTTGGGTACTTGTCGTTCCGTACGTGATAGGACTTTCGGGGCTCGGCGTAATCATGGGAAGCGGATTTATTAAACAAATTCCGGGGGAAATCCACGAGGCGGCTTTTTTAGACGGAGCGGGGCTTAGGCATATCTTTTTCTTAATTGATTTGCCGATGTTGAAACCGATTCTGGCAATGATCGCCATAATGCAATTTCAGAGTTCGTGGAGTGAATTTTTCTGGCCGTTGATTACCGTAATCGGAAATAAACAACTGCATACTTTGCCTTTGATTATCATAACGTTTAACGCAAAAGACGCAACTACCTACGGGCAGTATTGTGCAGGACTTACGATTATGACGATTCCCATCGTATTGGTGTACTGTTTCTTTTCCAAGTATTTTATGGAAGGCATGGCTGCCGGTGCGGTAAAGGGGTAACGTGCGTTGAGAAACGCGTTTATTTCAATTTATAAGGAGAAAAAGATGAAAAAGAAATTTTTAGGCGTATTGGCTATCGGTTTAGCGTTGGGACTGTGTGCATCGGGGTGCGCGGCGAACGATAGCATTTACCAACCCAATAAGGATCACGTAAAGGAATATTTCTATGAAGAGGAGATTTTCCACGATCAGGCAACGGGCTTTATGTCGCCGTTGCAGCCGACGAAAGACGATAACGTTACGTTGCGCTTAAAGGTAAAACGCGGTTTAGCGTCCGAGATAACGATTAAATATTCGTTCGATTTGGACGTCGGAGATACGGTTACGTTCTATTCCGCGCCGATGGTATTTGAAAAAGCGGACGACGTTCTGAATTACGATTATTGGATTGGAATTATTCCGAAGAACAAAGCGTATTACAGATATCATTTCGAGTTAAAGAACGAAAAAGAAACGATTTGGTTTGATATGGACGGGCTTTCTGACGAAAATCCCGATAGCGTCGCAAACGATTGGTATGTTTTGCCGGATTTTAACGTGCCGGAATGGAGTCAGGGTGCTGTTTGGTATTCTGTGCTTCCCGATTCTTATTATAACGGAAACACGTTAAACGATAAAACAGGCACGGGCTTTGAAGAAACTTGGGGAAATTCGATTCACGGCGATATTGCGGGCGATTATTTCGGCGGCGATATGTTGGGGCTGTTAACTGCGATGGATTACTTAAAGGGATTGAACATCACGTCCTTTTTCCTTAATCCGTTCCAAGTGACCGATACGCAGGCGGGATACGGTAATTACGATCATTTCCAAATAGATTCTGCATACGGCAACGATACCTTGTTTGCGGAATTTGTGAACGCCTTGCATGAAGACGAGATCAAAATCATGTGCGATGCCGTTATTCAATATGCGAATATCAACAATATTATTTACAATACAACGGGCAGATATCCGAATTTGTACGACGGCAAATATGACGACGCAATCTTAAAGGACGAGGACGGAAGACCGATTGACAGCGGTTGGGGCGGTCCGATTGTGGATTTCTCCCATAAAATAACGAGAGATTACTTCTATTCGTCCGAACAGTCCGTTTTAATTATTTATATTTTGAAATATGCAATCGACGGTTGGCGTATGGACGTCGGTAATACGTTGCAAGGGTCCGATCCCGATAATTGGGGCGATTCTACGCAAATTCTTGCGGATATTCGCAAGTACATAAAGGCAGCGGGCGAAGATTTGTTGTTCCTTTCCGAGCATACGGCAAACGACGGTCAGTTGACCGACGGTATTTTGGATGCAAAATGGAATTACGATTTTGAGAGTGCTGTCGAAAAATGGGTAACGGGTGTTTCCAACGCGAATATTTTGGCGAGTTCTTTGAAGAATTCCGTTCTGTCGTATCCGCGTTCGGTTGCTAACGCAATGTATAATCATCTTACTTCTCACGATTATCAGCGTTTGTACGATAAAGTGGATCAAAACGATGCAAAATTCGGGGCTGCTCAGTTGATACAGTTTACTTACGTTGGCTCTCCCGTTATTTATTACGGCGAGGAAATCGGGCTTTCTCGTCCGATCAACGATTATAGCACGCGGTATCATTCGTTTGACGTCGCCATGAATTGGGATAAGTCCACGTGGAATTATTATTTATATAATTTCACGTCTGCGTTAACCGAACTCAGAAAGGAATACGATTCGGTTTATCGGTTCGGGGCTTTTGCCGATTTGTATAGCGCAGGGAAGAACAACGAAAACGATGTGTTTGCTTACGCCCGTTTTGACGATAGCGCGGCGTGCGTAACGTTGCTGAATCAAAACGAAACGGTTGTTCGCGGATTCGAACTCGATGTAAAATTGCTTTCGTTGAAAGACGGAACGGTTCTTACCGATTATATGTCGGGTAGAGAGTATACGGTAAAGGACGGCAAAGTAACGGTAGATATTTATCCTTGCGGCATTGTTTTAGTAACGGGTGCGGCAGGAAATTATCGTGAATTGTACAAGGTGTGCGATTATAACGGCAGCGGAAAGGTCGTTACCGAAAATATGAACGAATATACGTTTGCCGGCACAGGCTCGTTGGGAGAATCGGATGATATTACGTTTGCATCCGGAAAAGGATTTAATAATTACGCGATTGAGGCAGAATTAAAGTCCGTAGACGGCGAAGCGGCGATTATGATTCGCGATTGCGAAAGCAAGGACTCTGCTTTTTACGGCGTTAAAATTGCAAACGGGACGATGAATTTGATTTCTCGCGCAGTTGCCGGAACGCAATATATCGTCGGAGCAAGTTATGATTTGTCAGGCGTTACTAAGATTATGGTCGGAAGAACGCAAGATAACGTCATGCGCGTATTTGTTGAAAAGGGAAGCGGTTACGAAGAAGTTGACCTTTTCGCTATGAATCTTGAATTCGATTACGAGATTTATCTCGGCGTTGCGCCTCTTTCCGGAACGGTTCGGTTAAGGATTGCACTTTCCGAACTTTCCGCACAAACGGGAACGAATTTTGAAAACGGACTTGGTTCTCAAGCAATGGTGCTTGGCGACGGTTCCTCCCTTGTGCTTACGGACGGAAAACTTAATATGAATGCGAGCGAAAAAGACGTGTTTGTCGTGACGCGTGCAGACTATCAAGATTTTACGCATAAAGCGGCGATTAGTTATCAGCCGTCAACGGTGGGCAGTTTTGCCGGACTTACCGTTTTGCAGTCGGAGAACGATTATATCGTTGCAGGCAGATATTTTGACGGTAGTGCGGTTTCGTTAATTGTCGGTCAAGTCATTAACGGAAAACTCTGCATTTACGAACAAAGCGAAAACGTTGTTGGCGATATCGTTTTGCAAATGCAAAAATCAGGAACTACGTATACGGCACTTGTTTCGAACGATAACGGAAAAACGTTTGTAAAATTCGGCAATATTACGGTTAATTATTCGGATATTTACGCCGGATTAGTACGGTCCGGTGCGGATAACGCAACCGTCGGATATTGGTGTTTCGGGGATTCTGTTTCGAGTGAAGATAGAGCGGCGCACTATTTTGTCGGGGAGATGGATTTCAATTTCGTCACGAGTAATAACGCGATTACCTATTCGGTTAAAAACGGCGAATGGGAATTCGTTCAAGGCGGTATTGCTCAAACGGACAAAACGGCAAATAAGGCGTTGTATAATTTGTCGAGTAAAAAGGTAACCGATTTCAAGGCTACGTATACACTTAAAATAACCGATATTGTCGAAACAAGTAATTCTTACGTTGGTGTTATTTTGGGAAGAGCGACTGTCAACGGAACGTCCGGTTATACTGTTAAGGCATTTTCAGACGGATCGGTTAAACTTGCGGATTCTGCAGGGACGGTGGTGGCTGTTGGACAAAGCGGATTGAAAACAGGGGAACAATTACAATTTACTTTGGTTGTAAGAGGAATGATGTTGGCTTTGTATCAGGGGGATAATCCCGAACTGATCCTTTACTATAATGCTTTGACCGATACCGAAGGGTATTTCGGCTGGATTTGCAATAAGGCGACGTTTGAATTATACAGCTATAACGTATATGTTCCGTCCGGTAACGTATTGTTTACGGTTGGAGAAGCGTATATCACCGAAAGTCTTATTTCTTCTGAGTATATTGATTTGGAATTGTCTCCGTCGGATAGTTATAATTATATAACGATGAAAGATTTGAGCGTAAGCGATTTTGCGGTTTCTTATAATTTGCAAATCAATCGCATCAATACAGTGTATCGCGGTTATGCGGATTTTGCATTCGGCGTTTCGGTCGGGGCAAGTCATCTTTCGAGCGGTGTTGTCGTCAGAATCAACGATATGGGTAAATTAAACTTATACGTGGAAGGAACGCAAATCGCAAATAACGTTGCGACGGGAATAACGGACACGTCGAGTTGCTTTATCGTTATAACTTACCAAAATCGTACGTTGAACGTTTATTATACGAATTTTGAGAAGTCTGGCGAATACACGGCAGACGACTTAAAATTAGCGTATACGTATGAAGACGCTGTATTGCATTCCGGCGCGATCGCGTTCTATTCTCAAAACGCTGGTGTTCGATTCAATGCGTTGAGAGGCTACGGGCTTTCGGACGGTACGGCTGCCGATAGTTTGGATTTGTATAAAGAAATCGTGATCAGCGAGCCGATGCCTGCCGATCCCGAAATCAGCAACGACTATGGTGAAAATTATCGTAACGATTTTAACGGCAATTCGGATTTCGCGACGCTTCTCAAATACAGCGGTGCGAATACCATCAAGGACGGATATCTTACCATAAACGGATACAATCCGCAAAATTGGGACGCCGGCGTTGCGATCGCGAGCGGAAAATATAAGAATTTTACGCTTTCGACAAGAGTAAAAGTGGCGGAGATGACCACTAACGGCGGATTTGTCGGAATTGAATTCTACAAATCGAATGCGAATAATAATCACCAGGCAAAGACTTTGACGTTGATCGTTTATCCGGAGGGAACTTGTACGTTATTTATCGGAAACGGGATTCTTACTTCTTACGGTGTTTCCGGCGTGGCTGATGCGGACGGGTTCTTTACGGTTCACTTGACCGTTCAAAACGGAGTAATTACTTTTGATATGGGCGGAGAAAGCATAACCGTTTCGATTGCGGAGTTAGAATATAATTCGGATTTGACCGAAGGTTATATTTCATTGAACGCCGGATCGAATACCGCTATTTTCGATTACGTTGAAATTACTACTTTGGCATAGTCGAATCATTTAACCTCTTTCAGTTGACGCTCCGATTTTTGATCGGAGCGTCAACTGAAAATTAAAAATATTTAAGATAAAAATTATGGAAAAGAAATTGAGAGTGCAAACGAACCCCGTTGCGGATAGCCGAAATATCGTAGATTTTAAGGATTATCGTATAACGGTTTTACAAAACGGGCTTTTTCGGATCGAAAAGGACGAAGAGCGTCTGTTTTGTGATTTTGCGACGCAAAAGGTTTGGTACAGAAATATGCCGCCGCAAAATTTCAAGACGCAAGTTTCCGGTAACTGTTTGAAAATAATCACACAAACGTGCGAATTAGACGTTTTTGAGAATTTTGAAGATATCCGTATTGTGTTGAACGGAGAAAGCAAAAAAATAAGCAACGACGGGAATCTGGGCGGTACAGTCAGGACGTTGGACTGTTGTAAAGGGGACGAATACGCTTTTCCGTCTGCTAAAAAAGGAAAAATTACGCTTGAAGACGGCGTGTGTTCGAGAAGCGGCGTCGCGTTTTTTAACGACGATTCTCTTGTTTTGTCTGATAACGGAATGGTTTGCGAAAGACGAGTGCAAGAAAAAGACGTGTATGTTTTTGCGTACGGAACGGATTATCGTGCTGCTGTTAATGCTTTATATTTGATTACGGGAAAGCCTCCCGTCATTCCGAGATTTGCGTTCGGGAATTGGTGGAGCAGATACCATGATTATACGGAAGAAGAGTATCTGCAAGTAATAATGCGTTTTTTCGATAGAGGGATTCCCTTAACGGTTGCAACGGTGGATATGGATTGGCATTACTCTATCAATCTCGATCGTCAAAAGAAGATAACCGAAAGCGGAAAAAATACTGATTATTATGGCGGAAACAACGGGTGGACGGGGTATAGTTGGAATCGAGAACTTTTCCCCGATTACAGAGCCTTTTTGAAAAAATTAAAAGCGTTGAATTTAAGGGTTACCTTAAATTTGCACCCGTCTTTGGGGATTCGTTGGTTTGAGGATTGTTATGCCGAAATGGCAAAGGCCGTCGGGGTTGATCCGAAAAGCGAAAAACAAATAGAATTCGATATGACCGACGAGAAATTTATAGAGGCGTATTTTGATGTGATTCATAAGCCGTACGAAAAGGACGGGGTTGATTTTTGGTGGATTGATTGGCAACAAGGCGAAAACAGTAAGTTGAATGGGTTTGATCCGCTTTGGGCGTTGAATCACTATCATTATCTTGATAACGGAAGTGAGCAAAAAGAGCCGTTAATCCTCTCTCGTTATGCAGATATCGGGTCGCATCGGTATCCGCTTGGGTTTTCGGGGGATACTGTAATTAGTTTCGATACGCTGAATTATTTACCGTATTTTACGGTAACTGCAAGCAATATCGGGTATACTTATTGGAGTCACGATATCGGCGGTCATTACGGCGGCGTAAAAGATAACGAGTTGTATTTGCGGTTTATACAATTCGGGGTGTTTAATCCGATTATGCGTTTGCACGGGGAATGTAATCCCGTATCGACGAAAGAACCTTGGTATTACGGAGCGGAGGGTGTTATTGCGGAACGGTATTTGCGTTTGCGCCATAGCCTTATTCCTTTTTTGTATTCTTATTCGTTTGTTACGAATAGAGACGGGTATGCGCTTTGTGAACCGTTATACTATGATTATCCAAAAGACGAAAGAGCGTATCAATATAAAAACGAGTATATGTTCGGACAACAATTGTTGGTGATTCCCATAACTTCGCATAGCGAAGACGGATATGCGACGGTTAAGGGGTATTTGCCACATGGGAAATGGGCGGATCTTTTTACGGGGCAAGTATACGACGGAGATAAAGAGTACGAGTTTGTCAGAGATTGTGAAAGTATTCCGGTTTTGGCAAAAGAAGGGGCGGTTATTCCGTATTCCGAGGATAGCGGAAATTTGTGCGTTAATCCGAACTATTTAAGAGTGGATGTCTATGACGGAAATTCGGAATATGTTTTTTACGAGGATGGCGTGACAACGCGTTTTAAGGTGGAAAGTACCGTTGATAATTTGAAAATCGTTGTCGCAAGCAGTGCTTGCTCGTTAAAGCGAAACGTAAAATTTGCGCTAAGAAACCTAAAAAGCGGAAACTTAAACGTATATCGGAACGGGACGAAAATCAAGGTAAAAAAATTATATGCCGATTGCATTACCTTCGTGCTCGAACAATTCGAGTTCGGAGAGAAATACGTAATAGAGGTAACGAAAGAGTTTCAAGAACCGTTAGTGATAAAAAAAGAAGAAATCTTGAAGAAAATCATGAAAACGGAAGGAGATTATTCGTATCGGCAAGAGGTGTATAATCAAGTTCTTTCGAGCGAGAACTTATCGGAAGTAGTAAAGGTGATTGAAAAATCTGAATTGAGCAGAACGATAAAAAAATATGTTGAAGACGGACTTTTATAGAAACATTCTGTTGTCGACATGGTAGAAAAGCAAAAACAAAGAAAATCAGATTTCGCTAAGATGTTTGGTTTTCTTTATTGTATAGTAAAACCACGCCATAATGGCGTGGTTTTACTATACAATAATGGGGGAACCCCTTTTTAAGTTCGTTTTATTTGACGATCAAGTCGTCAATGGTTGTTTGGAAAATCTTTACGGTAATTGTCCGTGCCGTTTTAATCTTTCTTTTTTCGGAAATTGCGTGTCGAATTTTTCTGCGTCTACTTCGGATACGAGATATCCGGACGGCGGAGCATATTCTCCCGTGATTCCGTTCAGGTATGACGGAATCAACTCTTTGCATAAAAAGAAAGAAGCGTCTGTGTTTTGGGGTAAGCCTTTATATCGAATTCCGTATTCGGAAGCGTAGGTGAATCCGCTCTTTTTATAAAAACGAATATCGCCCTCAAAGCATAAAGCTCCTACGCCTAAGTTTTTTGCAGCATTGATAGAATAATCCAAAAGAATTTTTCCATAACCCTTTTTTCTAAACTCGCTTGAAATACAGATTGGTCCCATCGTCATGATTGGAATCAATCTGCCGTCGTCCGCTTGAATACAAGCACGCATGAACGCGTTTTGACCTATGATTTTATTATCTTTTTCCATAACAAAATCAAGTTCGGGAACAAAGTCTTTGTCACTTCTTATGCAATGCATTACGTAATGCTCGATACAGCCGGGGCGATATACGTTCCAAAAGGATTCTCTTATTAAATTTTCTACCTCTGTATAGTCCGAAGACGTTTCCAACCGTATAATGTAGTTGTTTTGCTTCATTGTTTTCCTCCTGATAATGAAAATTATAGTATCGGGAGGTTTGTGTGAGATTGGATTTGCGCAAACCTCCTCGGTTAGGCTACAATCTCCGTTGTCCTGCTTGTGATTTTCAAAAAGCAATCTCCTAAATGTTTTATATAATCAAGTCTTTCGACGGATTATCGCTTGTTAGCGTGCAGATTATTCCCACTCGATGGTTGCAGGCGGTTTACCGCTGAGGTCGTAACAAACGCGCGAAACACCTTTTACTTCGTTTGCGATTCTGCTTGCGATTCGTTCTAATACAGGGTAGGGGATACGTGCGGTTTCTGCTGTCATAAAGTCGGAAGTAACGACTGCACGTAAGGCTACCGCATAATCGTAAGTGCGGAAATCTCCCATAACGCCGACAGAACGAACGTTGGTAAGTACGGCGAAATATTGATGCGCTTTTACCTTGTTTTTTATAACTTCTTCACGGAATATCGCGTCCGCATCTCTTAAAATATCCAACTTTTCCTTGGTAATTTCTCCGATAACGCGAATTGCAAGACCGGGACCGGGGAACGGTTGCCGTTGAACCAATTCTTTGGGTAAACCGAGTTTCTTTCCTAAAACGCGCACTTCGTCCTTAAAAAGCCCTCGTAAAGGTTCGATAAGCCCACAGAAAGACATATCTTTTGGCAGACCGCCTACGTTGTGATGGCTTTTGATATTGGCGGAATTGTTCGCGCCCGATTCGATTACGTCCGGATAAATCGTTCCTTGGGCAAGGAAATCGTAGTGCCCGTGTTTTTTGCTTTCGTCTTCAAAGACGGATACAAATTCTTTTCCTATAATTTTGCGCTTTTCTTCCGGATCGGTAACGCCTTTTAATTTTTCCAAAAAGCGCGCTTCCGCATCGACGTGAACGAAGTTTAAATCCATTTTCGAGAATACGCGATCAATTTCTTCACTTTCGTTTTTGCGCATCAAGCCGTGATCTACGTAAATGCAAATCAACTGACCGGGAATGGCTTTTGAAATCAACGCGGCAACGACGGATGAGTCTACACCGCCGGACAAGCCGAGTAATACGCGTTTGTCGCCTACTTTTTCGCGAATTTCCGCTATTTGGCGTTTGATGTAATCGTCCATATTATAGTCGCCTTTTGCGCCGCAGACGTTAAAGACGAAGTTTTTAAGCATTTCTTTTCCTTTTGGCGTATGTTGAACTTCGGGGTGGAATTGCACCGCGTAAAATTGTTTTTCCGTATTTTCAAATGCCGCACAACTGCAATCGCGTGTTTTTGCGACGGTTTTGCATCCTTTCGGTAACTCCGCTACGTAATCGGTATGACTCATCAAGGTGGTTTCAGATGCGATCAAACCCGAAAATAAGGGAGAAGAAAGGTCTAAATTCGTTTCGATTTTCCCGTATTCGCTCACTTCGCAAGAACGAACCGTTCCTCCGAGCATATGTGCGAGGATTTGCATGCCGTAGCAGATGCCGAGCACAGGGATCCCGAGATTTAATATCGCAGGATCGCATTTGGGGGAATCGGGTGCGTAAACGCTATACGGACCACCGGTAAAAATGATTCCGATTGGAGCGATTTCTTTGATTCGTTCGACGGAAATCGTGCAAGGTTCGATAATTGCGTATACGTGCTTTTCTCTGATTCTGCGAGCAATTAATTCTTTATATTGTCCGCCGAAGTCCAATACTAATATGGTTTGATTCATTGGTATTCTCCTATTTGATAAAAAAGACAGGGAAACCCCGCCTTTGTTTTATTTAATTTCGATTCCGTGAGGCGTAAAGAGAAATATATTATTTTCCATTTCGTATACGCCTCCGTCTAACGCATAAATTGCACCGCAAAGCATATCGAGTACACGATACGCGGTGTCTTTCGCGAGTTCGCCAGTATGAACAACTGCTTGCTGCCCGTTTTTGAGGGTTGAGATAATTTTCTCTACGTCTTTAAATGATTTTGGGTGAAATACGGTAACAGGACCTTTTTTGACGGTATCAAAACTTTCTTCTCCGCGTTCAAAACGATCGAAATTGATACGGCGTCTTTCCGCATTATCCTTTTCGGACCGTTGAAAAAAATCAAATAACCCCATAACTACCTCTGTTCCGTTCTGTTCCCGAAGATGGCTCTTCCAAGACGAATCATATTGCTTCCGTTTTTGATTGCGATCGAATAGTCTTCACTCATGCCGACTGAAAGAAACCGAAACGGAAAACCTTCCTTCTTTATTGTATCATAGATTGCGCGCATTTGCAAACACAATGCGCTTAATTTTTCTTGATTTGTTGTTTTCGGGAGCATTGCCATCAAGCCGAGCGGACGAATATTAGGCATTGCCGACACAAGACGGACGGCTTCTGTTGCCGAATCGGGGGAAAATCCGCTTTTTGAGGACTCGCCTCCGATGTTGATTTCAAGTAAAACGTCCGTTGTTAAGTCGCGTTTTTTGCTTTGTTCTGAAATTTCTTTTGCTAAACGAATACTATCTACCGATTGAATTAGAGAAACTTTCCCGATTAGGTATTTTACTTTATTGGTTTGCAGATGTCCGATAAAATGAAATTCCGCTCCGCTTAAATAAGGGGATTTTTCCCGAAATTCTTGCACGTGATTGTCTCCAACGATCGTTAATCCGCAATTGATTGCTTCTTGAATCGTTTGGATATCCATCGTTTTGACCGCGCCGACTAAAAAAATCGGTTCTCCGAGATTATTTCCGTTTTCGATCTCTTTGAAAACATGCTGCAACGCATCTTTTGTCATATTATTCGAGAATTCCCGTTTCGATTACTTTTTGCGCGATTTGAACGGCGTTTGTCGCCGCACCCTTTCTGATATTATCCGCAACAACCCAAAGATTGATTCCGCTTTCTACCGTGTCGTCTTTTCTGATTCTGCCGACAAAAACTTGATCTTTGTTTTCTGCGGTAAGAGGCATGGGGTATAAATTTTCGGCAGGATTGTCTTGAACGATTACGCCTTCCGCCTCGCTTAAAACCCGTCTGACTTCTTCGACGGTGCAGGGCGAGTTAAATTCTACGTTGATTGATTCGCTGTGTCCGTAATAAACGGGAACGCGAACGGTCGTAGCGGTTATTTTGATGGATTGATCGTTCAGAATCTTTTTGGTTTCAAAGATCATCTTATCTTCTTCTTTCGTGTATCCGTTTTCCAAGAATACGTCGATATGCGGCAAGCAATTGCCAAAAATCGGGTAGGGGAATTTTTGCGGAGCTTCTCCGCAGATGCCGCCTTTTAAATCATTAAAACCCTTTACGCCTGCGCCGCTGACGGCTTGATATGTGGAGTACACGATTCGCTTAATTCCGAAACGTTCATGAAGGGGTTTTAACGCAACGACTGCCTGAATCGTAGAGCAGTTCGGGTTAGCGATAATATTATGGTGATTTTTGATTTCTTCCGCATTACATTCGGGTACGACGAGAGGGACGGACGGATCTCTTCTCCAGGCATTGGAGTTATCGATGACGAGCGTTCCGTTTTCGGCGAATACGGGGGCGAATTCTTTGCTTGTTTCGCCGCCTGCGGAAAATAAGGCGATATCGATTTTTTTGTCGAGAATATTCTCTCGGCTCAATTGAATAACGGTGTGCGGCTTTCCCATAAAATCAATGGTTTGCCCGGCACTGCGTGCGGAAGCGTAGAGGTAATATTCTTTAACGGGAAGCTTCCGTTCGGTTAAAACCTCTAAAATTTTTCTTCCAACCATTCCGGTTGCTCCAACGACTGCAATACGATACTTTTTCATCCGAAACCTCTCCTAAATAGAAATGAAAATAAATTTTTATTTATATTATCAAAATAAAATAGAAAAGTAAAGTTTTTTCAAGGAGTATCTTCTTTTTGTTGAAAAATATTTTAATTTAGTGTACAATAGTAATAACACTTTCATAGCTAGGAGAATTTGAATGGCAAAAGGTAAAATCGGTGGGTTGATTAACCGAATGATTATGGGCTCGGAAAAATCCGAAGGATATGCTCGTTCTACTTTGCCCAGCAATCGTTGGGCGTTATTTGGAGATATCTTCAAGGGGAATTTAACGCGGTTACTCGGGATCAATCTTTTGATCTTGGTGTTTTTTATTCCGTTATTTCTCGTTTTGTTTTATAAACAATCTTACGGGCTTTACGTGGGAGGCAATACGCCGTTTTCCCAAAACATAGGAATCGGTTATCCGATCATTCCCGATATGACCGGGGTAACAGAACAGGTAAACGTAATCGTTGTTTTAAGAACTTACGTTTTTTTGCCGTTGGCGGCAGTTATTGCGGCGGTCGGTGTATCCGGCGGGGCGTACGTTATTCGTAACATGGTTTGGACGGAGGGTATTTTTGTCGCAAACGATTTTTGGCGAGGAATTAAACAGAACTTCGGCGTTATTGTTTGTGCATTGATGTTCTTTTCCGTATTCTTTTTGTTGGGAAAGATCTCTCTTTCTTATACCGATTTAATGCTTGCGCTCGGGCAGGATAACGAATGGTTGTTGTGGATCGCAAAGGGTGCTACTTATATCGTGCTCGGTCTTTTAACGATTATGACGTTTTGGATGATATCAATGGGCGTTACGTATCAACTCGGTTTTTGGAAGTTGTTAAAGAATTCCTTTTTAATGACGATTTCTCTGTTGCCGACCAATATTTTCTTCTTGTTTTTGAGTTTGATTTCGTTTATATTGGTTTATATCGGTAGCGTCTTTACGATGATCGGCTATATTTTGATTTTGACGTTCGGTTTTTCCGTCGGCTTGTTGGCTTGGACTGATTACAGCCATTGGGTATTTGATAAATATATCAACGATAAAGTTCCCGGGGCACAGAAGAATCGCGGAATTTACGAAAAGGTCGGAAAGGACGATGCTGAGTCGATTAAGCGGTATAAAGAGCAGATGCAACAGTTCGGTCGTTCTAATTTGACGTTGCGCCCGATAAAGCCGATTACGGACGAAGAATTGACGTTGGTGGAATTACCCGCAACGTTTAACCGTTCGGACTTACAGAGATTGCAAGAGAGCAAAGAAGCGATTTATAAGGATTCCGAAGAGTACGTTCTTGCACATAAGGATGAAGAGCAATATCAGTTGACGGAAGAAGAAAAGCAGATGGAAGCCGATCGCGAAAAGCGGAAAGAGGAAGCGAGGAAACTTCTCGAAAAGAAAGAGAAGAAAGCACGTAAGAAAAAGGATCACTGAGAATGAAATACGGCGTATTGGCGGAATTTTATGAAGATTTGATTTGCGACTGCGACTATGAAAAATGGTCGCAGTACGTTTGTAAAAATATTCTGAAATACGCCCCTTCGTTAAACGGGGTGGATTTTGCTTGCGGAACGGGGTATTTTACGCGCGCGCTTGCAGCCGCAGGGTGCGAGGTTGTCGGTGCAGATCTTTCAAACGAAATGCTGTCGGAAGCCTGGTCTCGTTCGGAAGGAAGCGGAATTACTTACGTTCATCAAGATATGACTAAGCCGCGCGGTTTTCGTGATTTGGGGTTTATTACCGTAATCAACGACGGGATTAATTATATTCCGCAAAAATCCGTGCGTTCTCTTTTCGAGGGGTTCGGCACGTGTTTGAAAAAAGGCGGGATTTTATTATTCGACGTTTCCAGCCCGTATAAACTTCGTGAAATATTGGGAAACAATTTATTCGGCGAAGATTTAGACGAGGTTACGTATCTTTGGTTTAATCGTTTAAAAAAGGATTCCGTGCAGATGGATTTGTCTTTTTTTGTTCCGAAAGGGGATTGTTACGAACGCTTTGACGAGCGGCACGTTCAATACATTCATGAGCAAGAGGATTTGGAACGAGCATTGTACGAGGTCGGGTTTCGATTGGTTCGGGTAGACGGAGATTTTGGTAAAAAATTAAAGGAAGATTCTCGGCGGATTCATGTGATTGCCGAAAAAGTGAGATAGATGAAAGATAAAAATAAATTAATAAAAACTTTAATATACGATAACGAGTTGTCTTTATGCCTGTTGGATACGACGGAAATGGTTAACCGAGCGATTGAACTTCATCGGTTATCGCCGCTATCGGCGGCGGCGTTGGGACGTTCTCTGACAATCGGAACTTTTATGGCGTCCTGTCTGAAAAACGAAACGGACAAGCTTTCGATTACCATTAACGGCGACGGCGTCGGCGGCAGTATCGTTGTTTGCGGTAACAGTAATTTGGATATGCGGGGCTCGATTGATCAACCGCGGGCGGAATTACCGTTGCGTGCGGACGGAAAGTTGGACGTGGGTGGTTGCGTCGGCAAAAACGGGCGTTTGACGGTTGTAAAAAACATGGGCTTAAAAGATCCCTATTCCGGATCTTGTCGCCTTGTGTCGGGTGAAATTGCGGAGGATTTCGCGGCGTATTATCTTTATAGCGAACAACAACCGACGGCAATTGCATTGGGGGTGAAAATCGGTACGGATTATCGGTGTGTCGGTGCGGGGGGTGCGGTGATTCAGACTTTGCCCAGGGCAAGTGAAGAAAATATTGTCCGTGCAGAAAAAGTGATTTCTCAATTATCGAATATCAGTTCGTTGATTGAAACCAATTCTCTTGAAGAAATTTTACATCGTTTTTTCTGTGTCGAAAAATTTGAGGCTTACGAGCCCCGTTATCATTGCTTGTGTAGTCGTGATTACATCGAGCGGATTTTGCTTTCGATGGGAAAAGACGAGTTGTATGACATTTTGAAGGAACAAGGAAAAATTACGGTTGACTGTCAATTCTGTGAGAAGAAATACGTTTTTGAACGGGAAGATATCGATCGGTTGATTGGAATAAATGAGTGATAAAGTAATCAGATTAGATAATACAACCAAATATTATAAGCGACTTGCCGAAGAGAAAGCGGATCGGAATGATTTATTGGGGAGTCTTTCTTTGCTTTTGGCATGCAAAGATAAGACGAAAGGCGTTATGATTTATGCCGATATTGCCGATCTTTATTTTGATATGGGGCATTATGATCTTTCGATTCGTTATTGGTATCGTTTTCTCAATATGGTAAGCAAGAAAAATTATTCTATTGCGTATAACGGCTTAGGGGCGAGTTATTTTTATTTGGGGAACGTCAATATGGCAGGGTATTATTTTAACGAAGAGTTGTCTTTTGTTCACGATCCGTCTAAGGTCTATATTGACGATAATATGATGGAATATTTTGACGACGTTGTAAGCGGAAGAAAGGATTATAAAATCGTTTATCCGTTTACGAACGTTGATTATACTGACATCCTTGACGCTGGAAAAAGAAAAATTATGCGTGGCGATTATGACGGCGCGCTGGAAACGCTATCCGAGGTGCAACCGGGATCGGAACGTTACGTCGACGCTTTATGCGAACGGGCTGTCGCTTATTTTTTCAAAGGCGACGTGCGAGATTCGGTTGAGGAAAGCAAGAAAGCATTGATTTATAATCCGAATTGCGTACGTGCGTTTTGTTCGCTTGCCAGTGTTTACTATTATTGCGGACAGTACGAGCAAGCCGCACTTTGTTTAAAACACGCGGAAGAAGTCGAGTCGATGGACGATGAGTCGACTTATAAATTGGCGACTACGTTTTGTGAACAAGGAAAGCACGGAAAGGCTTTGCATTATCTTTCGAAATTGATTGAGAATAATCCATATGAAATTAAGATTCTGCATTTAATGGGAATTGCCTGTTATAATACGGGAGATTTTGCCAAAGCGCAGGAATGTTTTCATAAGATTATTCGCATAACGCAGAAAAATCCGACCGCGCTCTATTATTATCGCCTTAGCAGCGAACAAATTGCGGCAGGTACGAAAAACGCGAAACCGCTTACGTATTTTTTTCGTATTCCGGATGAAGAACAGGAGAAGAGAGTAAAAGCATTAAAGGATTTGTTGCAAATAAATCCCAAAGACCGTGGTAAAAAAATAGAAAAGAAAGAGTTGATCGAATTGATCGATTGGGCTTTTTCTACGATGAATATCGAATTAATGATGCTTGCCGTTGGCTTGTTGGCGTCCTCAAACGAGTCTTTTGCAACCGATTACTTGTTGGATGTTTTGTTGGACGCGTCGGTGTATGATGACGTCAAGGAAGTGGTTGTATACCGTTTGGCATTAAAACAGTACGATAAAAAGGTAGGTGTGGTATTCGGGAACTTTTTTAAGAAGATTCAGTTTATGAGCCTTGATTTATCGGAAGAAAAGGATGCGGATTTGTTTATCTGTGCTTATGCGGAGGCGTTTACCAAGTTGTTGCTTTTCGGGGAAGAGCGATTTGAACAGTTGGTTGAGGTGACGCGACGGCTTTTTTACGAGTTTTTGCTTTGCGGCAGATTGAAAGAGATAAAGGATTCGTCTGTATTGGCGGCTGTTCTTGCTCTTATGTGCGGAAGCGATTCTTGCAAGGGATTTAACAAGGCTGCGAAAATGTTCAAACAAGAGGTTGAATCTATTAAAAATTTATTGGCATTGGTTAACGAGGTGGAAGAAAATGATTAAGTTGGTTGATATCGACGCGATTTTTGAAAAACAATTAAGAGCGTATATGCAAGAGCATGCCGGGGAGTTGGATGAAGCGGCATGGGAAGAGAAGATTGCTGAATTATACGAAGCGTTCGGGCATTCTGTTTTGCCTGAATTGGGTGCTACTCCGGAAAATTATTATTCCGATTGTACGGGACGAGAACTTGCCGAACTTTTAGCGGCTCACGTAAAAAACGAGGTGGCTGTTTCGGATTATCTTTGCGAAGCGATTATTCGTTCCGAGGAAACGGAGGATGCGTTGTTGCCTTTTTTAGATGCGGAGGAAGAGCTTGCTTTTTATGCAATGAATTTATTAAAAGATAAGGGAAGCGTGAAGCCGTTAGATCGGTATCTTTCCTTTATCGTCGAAAAATCGGTTTGTCAGGATAAAAAAGATCTTGCTTGCGAAATTTTAATTGAATATCCAGACAGAATGAAGGAAGAAATTCTTTCCGTTTTTAACGAATGTGCGAAAAACGATCGCGTTTCTTTATTGGATATTCTTTCGCGTTGTAAGCATGACGATCGTATTTTGAATTTGTTGATAGATGCTTTGCGGGAAAACAGTGACGAAATACCGCTTTACGTTTCGTTTATTCGCCGTTACGGCGACGAGCGCGCGTTGAATCTTCTTTATGAGTTAATTGAGCGAGAAGAAATTAACTATCAAGATTTTCAAGAGTTGAAATTAGCGATTGAGGCTCTTGGCGGAGAATACGAGAAAGAACGGGATTTTTCAAACGATAAAATCTATCGAAAAATCATGAAAAACAAGTTGTTCGACATGAAATCTTGAACTTCTTCATATTTTTAAATGTGAAAAGTTTTTATCAAATCGTCAGTTCGTCGTTGATTGTTATCGGAAGTGTAATCGGAGCCGGGTTTATTTCAGGGAGAGAAATCGTAAGTTTTTTTTCGGGGACGATTTTAATCCCGTCCGTATATTTAATGGGCTTGATTTTTTTCTTTGCTACGTTAATGCTTTTTCGCGTCGGGGCAGCTTGGGGTGACGAAACGGTTGCAAACAAGGCGATCTTCGGACGATTTTATCCGCTTTTAGAGGGTGTTATTTTACTCTCTTGTTTTATTTCCTTTGCGAGTATGTTGGCAGGGTTGGATGCTCTTTCCGAGAGCTTTTGGGGAAGAATTCCTGTTTTTTCGGTCGGGGGAATGATCGCTGCCACGATTAGTTTGCGGCGCGGAATTAAGGGGATTGCCGTCGTGAATTTTATTATGGTTCCTTTTATGGTCGGCGCGGTTTTGTACTTCTTGTTTGAAAAGGGCGAGTTTGTCGTTTTTTCGGCAGAAGTCAGTGGGACAAAGGATTTTAAGATTGTTCTATACGCCGCAATGAATCTTTTTTCGGCTTCGCAAGTGATTATATCATTGGGGACTAAAATTGATAGAAAATGTCAGATGATTTCGTCTTTGATTCTGTCTGTCATATTATGCTTTTTAATTTTTTTAATTGCAGCTGCGGTGGCGTTTGAAGGGACAAATGCGAAAAATGCCGATATGCCGCTTTTGTATTTGGTAAGCGAAAATAAATCGTTCGGAATTGTGTTTTGCGTTATTGTTTTTTTCGGGATTTTTACGACGTTGATCACCTCTTATTACCCTTTATACCGCTTTGCTCGTGAGCGAAAAAAGAGTATCGGCGTTATCGTTGTGTGTTTGCTTTCTTTTTTGTTTTCAAGAATCGGGTTAAAGGCGATTGTCGATTACGTTTATCCCGTTCAGGGAATGATGGGATTGATTTATCTTGTTTTTTGCGCGGTGTATACGGTTCGAGGTGAGCGTTGCAAAAATAAAACGTTGTACCGTGCTTTGTGAATTTTGAGTATATTCTTTGGGCTTCTGGTTAAAATAAGATTAGCGTTTTCGCTTAAATTATTTGAGGAGTTGTAAAAATGTCAAAGAAAAAAAAGAATAAAGTGATTCATTTGACCGAAGAAGACTATGGCAACTATATCATGGCGTTGAAAGACGAAACACCGCCGAAAGTAATCGTTGAAAAAGACAAAAAGTTTAAAAAATAGTCAAATCCCCGATAATTTCGGGGATTTTTTAATTGTCATTTTTTAAGATTTATAGTATACTATATAAGATCTTTTTAAAATATCATTGGAGAACTGGATGATTATCGTAAAAGAAGTATTAAACAAAAAAGACATGAGGTTATTCGCTACATACCCTTTGAAGTTATATAAAAATTGTCCGTATTACGTACCTTCTTTGCGGGCGGACGAATTTAATACACTGAATCCGAATAAAAATTTCAGTTTGGCGGAATGCGATTGCAAGTGCTTTCTCGCTTATCGCAACGGCGAACTTGTCGGAAGAATTGCCGGAATTATTAATCATGCGTATAACTGTATCAACGACAAAAAATGTGTCCGTTTTTCCAGATTTGACTGTATTGACGATATTGATGTTTTTCGGGCTTTGTTGTCTGCGGTAGAGCAGTACGGTGCGAAAAACGGCATGGACACAATTCACGGACCGTGGGGATTTAACGATACGGACAGAGAAGGACTTTTGACGTACGGATTTGATAAACGCAGTACGTATGCCACCAATTATTATTACCCGTATTTTTCTGAAAAAATGCCGCTGTTAGGGTATTCGGACGAATCAAAGTGGCTAGAACGCAGTTTTTCGATTCCCAAAGTTCCGTATGAGAGAATAACGAGAATCAGTGAACAGTTAAAGAAAAAGTTGAAAATTCGCGATGTTGCAGAAACCATGACGATCAAAGAGATTGTCGCGCAATACGGCGACGGATTTTTTGATACTTTGAACGACGCGTACGGACATTTGGACGGATACGTTCCCGTCGTCGGAAAAGCGAAAGAAAACGTATTGAAGCAGTTCGCAACTATTGCCAATACTCGGTACATTAGTTTTCTTGTAGATGAGAAAGAAGAGGTTGCCGGATTCGGTATCGTATTGCCGTCGATTTGCGACGCCTTAATTAAGCATAAGGGGAAATTGTTTCCGACGGGATTTATCAACGTGCTGTATTCGATCAAAAAGCCGAAAGAACTTGAAATGGCTTTGATCGGAATTAAATCGTCCTATAAAAATTCGGGCATCAACTCTATTATTATCAATCGGATTATGATGAATGTTATGGAAGACGGGATCGAGCATTTGGAATCCAACCCGATGTTGGAAACGAATCTTGCGATTCAGCAGCAATGGAAATTTGCCGAAAATGAAATAATTAAACGGAGGCAGACTTATATCAAGCCGATAGAGGTCGCCGAATAACGAGGAAAATTATGAAGAGAACTTATTTGAAAGAAATCAGTTTGGATTCGCAGTCGTTCGACGGAAAAACCGTGACGGTGGCGGGCTGGGCGAGAACGATTCGGGATTCAAAAGCATTCGGTTTCATCGAGTTGAACGACGGATCGTGTTTCAAAAACGTGCAGATCGTGTTTGATCGTTCTAAAATCGCCAATTATGACGAAATCGCAAGACAGAACGTCGGCGCTTCTCTCGTTGTGACGGGCAAGGTTATTTTGACGCCCGAAAATAAACAACCTTTTGAAATCAATGCGGACAGTATTGCGGTAGAGGGTGAGTCTACGGCGGATTATCCGTTACAGAAGAAAAGACATTCGTTAGAATTTTTAAGGGAAATTGCGCATTTAAGACCGCGTACGAATACGTTTTCCGCCGTTTTTCGGATTAGAAGCGAAGCGGCTTTTGCTATTCACGAATATTTCCATAATCAAGGTTTTGTTTACGTTCATACCCCGATCATTACGGGAAGTGATTGCGAGGGGGCGGGGGCGATGTTCCAAGTTACGACGCTTGATTTGGATCGGATCGCTGCAAATAACGAACCTGTTGATTATAAAAAGGACTTTTTTGAAAAGAAAGCGAGTTTGACCGTCTCGGGGCAACTTGACGTTGAAACGTACGCAATGGCATTTGCAAACGTTTATACGTTCGGACCGACTTTCCGCGCGGAGCGATCGAATACCGTTCGTCATGCTGCGGAATTTTGGATGATCGAACCGGAAATTGCGTTTGCTGATCTTTCGGACGATATGGATTGCGCCGAAGGAATGGTGAAGCATATCATCACGCACGTTATGAATAAGTGTAAAGATGAACTCGCTTTCTTGAATCAATTTGTAGATCGCGGACTTTTAGACCGTTTGAATAACGTTGTTAACAATACATTTGTCCGGTTATCGTATACGGAAGCGATTGATATTTTGGAAAAGGTCAAAGATCGGTTCGAATTTCCCGTGCATTGGGGCGCGGATCTGCAAAGCGAGCATGAACGCTATCTGACGGAAGAGGTATTTAAAAAGCCGGTATTCTTGACTGATTATCCAAAGGAAATCAAAGCGTTCTATATGCGCTTGAACGACGACGGCAAGACGGTTGCCGCATCCGATTTGTTAGTGCCCGGAATCGGCGAGTTGATCGGAGGAAGTCAAAGAGAAGAACGCATGGACGTGTTGAAGACGCGTATGAAGGAATTGAATCTCAGCGAAACGGATTATCAATTTTATCTCGATTTGCGGAAATACGGCGGCGTAAAACACGCAGGCTTTGGATTAGGATTCGAGCGTATGATTATGTACTTGACAGGAATTGCAAACATTCGCGACGTCATTCCGTTCCCGCGTACGGTAGGAACTTTGGAATATTGATATGAAAATCATTGTTGATGCATTCGGCGGCGATCATGCCCCCGAAGAAATTGTAAAGGGCGGCGTAGAAGCACTTGCGAAAAAGAAAGATTTAGAATTGATTTTCGTTGGGAAAAAGACGGAAATAGAGAACGTTCTTTCTACTTGTCGGTATGACGCCGATCGGATTGAAATCATGGATGCGCCGAATGTGATTACGTGCGAAGAAGAACCGACGGTTGCAATCAAGCGAAAGCCGAATTCTTCTATTTGTACAGGCTTTCGGCGATTGAAAGAAGACGATTCGGTTTCCGGGTTTGTTTCGGCAGGCTCGACGGGGGCGGTATTGGTTGGAGCAACGTTAAAACTCGGTCGCATCAAGGGCGTTTCTCGTCCTGCCTTGTGTCCGTTTTTGCCGACGGTGAAAGATTCAAAACGTGTCTATTTGTTAGATGCCGGCGCGAATGCCGACTGTAGGCCGATCAATTTGGTTCAGTTTGCTTTAATGGGGGCTGCTTATGCGGAGGTTTGCGGCGTAAAAGAACCAACGGTGGCGTTACTGTCCAACGGAACGGAAGATAAAAAAGGAAATGCGTTGAATCACGAAGTGTTTCCGTTGTTAAAAGAATTGCCGATTGATTTTGTCGGAAATATGGAAGCGCGTGAAATTTTATCGGGAGAGGTTGACGTCGTAGTTTCCGACGGTTTTTCCGGTAACATTGCGTTGAAAGGGATGGAGGGCGCGATCGGAAATTTGATGCGCATTATGAAGACTGAAATCATGTCTACGTTCAAGGGAAAACTCGGCGGTTTATTGCTGAAAGAGGCTTTTTCCAATATAAAAGATAAAATGGATTACAATCGTCAGGGGGGAGCGGTTTTTCTCGGCGTTGAAAAGGTCGTCGTAAAAGCACACGGATCTTCCAAGAGCGGCGCGATCTGTAATGCTGTTTTGCAAGCAACGGAAGCGGCGGAACGCGATATAATCGGTAAAATCAAATTAAAATTAGGGAATACGACAGGGGTTGCGGAATAGTTATGATTTTCGACGTCGCCGAATGTGAATTGCGATTAGGATATCGCTTTAACGATAAAATGTTGTTGCGGCAATGCTTTACGCATGCTTCGTATGCAAATGAGAATAAAACGAAAGATAACGAGCGGTTGGAGTTTTTCGGCGATGCAATTTTAGGGTTGGTCGTCACTGAATATTTG
This sequence comes from uncultured Clostridia bacterium, assembly GCA_964468815.1. Taxonomy (GTDB): domain Bacteria; phylum Bacillota; class Clostridia; order Christensenellales; family Borkfalkiaceae; genus UMGS621. The sequence continues at coordinate 51,600 of CAYXWN010000001.1, forward strand.
TTTAGACGTAATCTTTCCGGAGAGGGGAAGTTAACGCAGAGGCGTGCGGAACTCGTTTCAAAAAAGCCTTTGCAAAACGCAGTGGAAGAACTCGGATTAAGCGATCTTATTTTGTTGGGAAACGGCTTAACCATGCACTCTAATCACGAAGAGAAACTTTATTCCAGTTTGTATGAAGCGGTCGTCGCGGGAATTTATTTGGACGGCGGTATGGAGGCGGCGAAAAAATTTATTTTCCGTACGTTATTGCAGAAAAAAGACCGAAAGGCAGAATTGAAATCGGTTGATAAAAGGACCAGAGTTGCGGAAAAAGACAATAAAAGCGCGTTTCAAGAATACGTGCAGAAATATAAACTCGGAACGATTCGTTACGTTCAACTTGAAAAAAGAGGCAGCGATCATGATCCCGTCTTTACGGTTGAAGTACGATTAGATAATCAAGCGCGTGCGATCGGAATCGGAAAGAGTAAAAAACAGGCAGAAGCGGACGCGGCTGGAAAAGCGTTGATCCAAATCAAAAAAAAGAAATCGAATAAGAGGAAATAAGTTGAATTTTGAAAAATTGGAACTTTACGGTTTTAAGTCGTTTGCCGATAAAGTAGAGATTAAATTTAATGACGGTATTACGGGAATCGTCGGCCCGAACGGATGCGGTAAGTCCAACGTAGCGGATGCTATTCGGTGGGTATTGGGTGAACAGTCTGCAAAGACGTTGCGCGGATCGAGCATGCAGGACGTTATATTTAGCGGAACGCAAGCGAGAAAATCCCTTTCTTACTGCGAAGTTTCTCTTTATTTCGATAATACTAATCGGATGTTCAGTTTAGATTATAACGAAGTAATTATTACGAGAAAGTTATTTCGGAGCGGAGAAAGCGAGTATTATATCAATAAGCAGCCGTCCCGTTTGAGAGATATCGTCGATTTATTGCATGAATGCGGAATCGGTAAGGAAGGGTATTCGATTATCGGACAGGGTAAAGTCGAAGAAATTATGTCGGCAAAACCCGAAGATCGTCGTGCAATTTTTGAAGAGGCGACGGGAATTGCAAAGTTTAAAGCAAGAAAGAACGAAACGCAAAGAAAATTGGAACGAACAAAAGAGAATTTATTTGTTTTTTCTAACGTTCTTTCCGAATTAGAAGCCCAACTTGCACCATTAGAAAAACAAGCGGAAAAGACGCGTCAATTTCGCGATCTGTCCGAACAGTTGAAACATCATGAGATTAATACATATATCGCGAAATACGATAACGTAGCGGTGGAAAAAGAAAAGATCGACACCCGTATTCGCGGAATACAGGAAGAAGGTGTTTTGCGGCAAGAGGAATACGAGAATGCGCAAAAGCGTTATGAAACAATCTTCGATCAAATTAACGGCGCAGACGCAAAACTTAACGATCTGCATGAAAAACTTCTCGTAAAAACCGTTGATATCGAAAAGCAAGCCGGGGAAGCGAAACTTTACGGGGAAAAGATTTCTTTTTTGCGTTCACAGATCGAGCGCTTACAATCGGAAATCGAACAAAACGACGCAACGGTTGACGAACATCGCGTCCAATTGGGAGAAAACGAACGCTTAAAGGCGGACAAGCGCAAGCAAATCAATTCGTTTGTCAAGCGTTCGGGAGAGATTCAAGATTCTCTTGCAAAGGTATTGACCGAACTTTCCGCATACGAAGGACTTGCCGAGCAGAGCAGAAAAAAGATAATCGAATCTATAGAATCTTTGTCGGATATTAACTTGAACAAAGGTTCTCTCGGTGCAGAAAAACAAGCGTTGGAGGGCAGAAAACGCGAGATCGAGCAAGAACTTGCCTCTCTTAACGAAAAGAGAAACGTTGTTTACGGAGAAAAGGATACTCTTGATCGAAATCTCGGCGATTTAGACAGAAAGGTTTCAGATCTGAAAAATCAGATTTTGGAACAAGAGGATATTGTTCGCGACGTTAACGAAGCGGTTGCGGATATTGATAATAAACTGTATAATCTCAATTCAAACGTCACGATGCTCGCCGCAAAGGAGAACTTTATTATCGGGATTAAGGAGTCGTACGAGGGGTATATGCCTGCCGTCAAGAGGCTGTTGGTTTCGGCAAAGGAAGATAAGCGGATCGGTTCGAGAATCAAGGGCGTCGTTGCGTCCGTGATTCGAACGGAAGCTCGTTACGACGTTGCGATCGAAACGGCATTGGGTGCTTCCCAACAAAACGTTATTACGGCGAATACAGACGATGCTAAATTTTTGATCGAGTATTTGAAACAGACGCATGCCGGTCGCGTAACGTTTTTACCCGTGACTTCTATGAAACCTCGCTTTGAAAACGATTCTGTAAAAGCGGCGTTGAGAGAACCGGGTGCTTTGGGGCTTGCAAACCGTTTGGTTTCGTATGATCCTTATTTTGAAAACGTAATTTCCAATTTGTTGGGAAATACGTTGATTGTCGATCAAATTCACAATGCGACTAATATTGCCAATAAATATCGGTTTGCTTTTAAGATTGTTACCTTAGAAGGGGACGTCTTTAATCCACAAGGTTCTATGACGGGCGGTTCTCGCCGTCAAGACGCGCCGAATCTTTTGGCCGGAGATCGTCAATTGGATGAAATCCGAGAAAAACTGTCCGCAAAGCGGAAAGAAATGGAAATTGTCAAAAAGGAAAAAGCAGAGGCGGAAGAAAAACGCGATGCGGCAATGAACGATTTGACAATGTTGAACGAGATGTATCAATCGCAACGACAAGAGCAATTGTTGGTGCGAGAAAAACTGAACGTTTCGGAAGCGTCTTTGATTGATTTAGGAAAAGAGATCGAGTCACGCATGGATGATTCCGACTTATTAACGCAAAAAATCGTGCTTTTAGAGAATGAAATTCAGAAGATTTTAAGTGGTTCCGAAAAACTTGTCGAAGAGAAAGAAAACGCGAATCAAGATGCGTTTAAGCATCAAACGGAATATGATTTGTTGAGAAAACGCCAAAACGAGTTGACGGAAGAAAGTACTGCATTGCAAATTAAGCTGACTTCAGTCAATGCCGATTTGGCGGCGTTGGAGTCGGATAACGAATGGCGGCAGTCTGAAATTGCGCGGTTTTCCGGAATAAAAGAGGATTACTTAAAGAACATTTCGGATACAGAGGCGATTATCGGTCAATTGAAGCGCAATGCCGAACAGGTCGCGCTCTCCAAAGAAGAACAAGATTACGTTAACGATTTGAGAAATCAAATTTCCAATATCGAGAATGAAAAATCTGCTTTGAGAGAAGAAATGAACCGCACGGATGAGTTGCGTTCGCAGTTATCCGCTCGTATAAACGAATTAGCGGAGAAAAAACACGCGGAAGAGATTGCTCTGACAAAAATTGATTCGGATATCGAGTACATGCAGCAGCGGATATGGGAAGAATATCAAGAAAGTTATGAAACCGCTGTAAAATGGCGTAGCGAGGGGTATGACAGTACGGTCGGCGAGCAGGAAATTGCGCGCTTAAAACGAAAAATCAACTCGCTTGGTTCAATCAATCCTAATGCCATTGAGGATTGCAAGGTCTTAAAAGATCGCTATGATGAAATGGTGATTCAAAAGGAGGATCTTGAAAAAGGCGAAGCCGATCTGCAACAGGCGATTGATACGTTAAAGGCGGAAATGTTAAACACCTTTAACGCAGGATTTAATACGATCAATGAAAATTTCAAAAAGATTTTTAAAGAACTGTTCGGCGGTGGGCGCGCAATGCTTGAACTCGACTATACGGATGTTGACGATCCGTTGGAAGCAGGGGTAGATATCATTGCCGAGCCGCCCGGGAAAAAATTGCAAAAAATTTCCCTATTGTCGGGCGGCGAGCGTGCATTGACGGCGATTGCGATTCTTTTCTCGATTTTACGTTTGCGCCCGATGCCGTTCTGTGTGCTGGACGAAATAGAGGCTGCTTTGGACGAGGCAAACGTCGATCGTTTTGCTCGTTATTTGAAGAAATTTTCGCAAGACACGCAATTTATCGTTATAACGCACAGAAAGCCGACCATGGAATTGGCGGATTCTTTGTTCGGTGTAACGATGGAAGAAAAGGGCGTTTCTAAGATCGTTTCGGTAAAATTGAGCGATATTATCGATGAGGAGGCTGTATAACGTATGGGGCTTTTGGGAAAATTAAAGGAAGTTTTGAAAAAAACAAAGGATAATCTCTCCAAAAAATTGGTGGAATTATTCGCAAAGAATAAACTTGGCGATGAATTTTACGAGGAATTGGAAGATATTTTAGTTTCTTCCGACGTCAGCGTAAAAACGGCTATGAATATTGTTGAAAATATTCGGGACGTTGCGATAGACGAGAAGTGTAAAGATAAGGATTACGTTATCAATTTGCTGAAAGAAGAACTTTACGATACGTTGACGGAAGCGGAAGATTTGGAAATTCTTTCTCCGGCGGTAATAATGATTGTTGGTGTTAACGGCGTCGGAAAAACCACAACGATTGGAAAACTTGCAAATTATTTCGTTAAACAAGGAAAAACGGTTACGATTGCAGCAGCGGATACCTTCCGAGCAGCCGCGTCCGATCAACTTTCTGTTTGGGCGGAGCGCGCTAAGGTTCGCATCGTAAAGCATAGCGAAGGGGCTGATCCGAGTGCGGTCGTGTACGATGCGATTGCTTCCGTAAAAGCAAAGAAAACAGATATTTTGATTATTGATACGGCAGGTCGGCTTCACGTAAAATCAAACTTGATGGAAGAGTTAAAAAAGATGGATCGCGTCGTAACGCGTGAATATCCCGAAGCGCATTTTTATAAATTGATTGCACTAGATGCGACTACGGGGCAGAACGCCTATAATCAAGTTGACGTGTTTAAGGAAGACGTCGGGTTGGACGGTATCGTTTTGACTAAACTAGACGGAACGGCGAAAGGCGGCTTTGTGATTTCTCTTTGCGGAGAATTGCAAGTTCCGGTCGTGTACGTCGGTACGGGTGAAAAAATCGAAGATATCGAGCCGTTCGATGCAGAAGCATTTGTGGAAGGGCTGTTTTAAGGAACAATCCTTTTATATGACATGATACGAGAAAAAGGAGAATCTGTTGAATAAAACGTTATTACATAAATTAAAAGAAGCCTTGCTTGCCGTTTTACCGATTACGGTCATTATCTTGATTCTGAATTTTTCGGTTGTCCCGATGGATCGCTATCAGTTGTATAGTTTTTTGATCGGTGCGGTGTTTTTAATCCTCGGAATGGGGTTGTATTCCTTGGGGTGCGATACGTCCATTGAACCGATTGGCGGACATATCGGTGCAAAAATAACCGAATCTAAAAAGATTTGGTTGATTTTGGCTGTTTGTTTTGTTCTCGGAGTTATCGTGACGATTGCCGAACCTGATCTTACCGTTCTTGCAACGCAAGTTGCCGGCATGATTGATAAATGGGAATTGATTTTGACGGTAGCGTTCGGCGTTGGCTTTTTTATGGTAATCTACGTATTGAGAACGGTATTGAAAATTAATCTGAATTTTGTTTTGATTTTTTTCTACGGTGTATTATTTTTGTTGGCGGCATTCGTCGATGCCGGCTTTGTGCCGCTTGCCTTCGATTCGGGCGGTGTTACGACCGGACCGATTACCGTACCGTTTATTATGGCGCTCGGTGTAGGTATTTCGTCTGTTTTGGGCGGAAAAAACAGCCAAGATAACAGTTTCGGCATGATCGGCGTATGTTCGATCGGACCGATTATTGCCGTTTTGATTTTAGGTTTGATTCATGACGTTTCTTCGTTTGATTACGCTCTTTCCGTTCCGGAAACGTTTGTCGGTTTCGGAGAGGTTATGGCGTTTTACATGAAGAGTTTGCCTCATTATTTGGGGGAAGTAGCGATTGCTCTTTCTCCGATCGTTGGATTTTTTGTGATTTTCCAGATTTTCGTTTTGAAATTGCCGTTAAAGCAATTGTTGAAAATCATTGTCGGAATTCTTTACACCTATATCGGATTGTCGATTTTTTTGACGGGTGTAAACGTCGGTTTTATGCCGGCGGGGCAGTATATCGGCGCGGAATTGGCTAAGGCAAATCGTTGGTTAATTATTCCGATCGGCATGATCGTCGGCGCGTGTATTGTTTTTGCAGAGCCTGCGGTTCACGTCTTGAACAAGCAGGTGGAGGAAATAACGGGCGGAACGATCAACCGTTCTACTATGTTGATGGTTCTTGCAGCGTCTATGGCTTGCGCGTTGGGACTTTCTATGTTGCGAGTCGTTACGGGAATCAGTATATGGTATATTATATTGCCCGGATATGCGATTGCGTTGACGATTTCTTTCTTCGTGCCGAAGATATTTACGGCGATTGCGTTCGACTCCGGCGGAGTTGCGTCCGGACCGATGACGGCAACGTTCCTATTGCCGTTTGCGATCGGCGCGTGTTCGGAAATAAGCGGAACGTCCGCTATTATGACGGATGCGTTCGGAATCGTTGCGTTGGTTGCAATGACTCCGCTATTGACGGTACAAATCCTCGGACTTGTTTACAAGTTACATACCGCGAAAGCAACGAAGGTTGCCGCAAAACAATTCAAAGAACTTCTTGCGGAAGAGGGAAATGTTATTGAATTAGCAGAATACAATCCCGAAGAAAGTGTAAATAGCGAAAAAAGAGGACGGCTAAAAACGGAGATTAAACGAGCAGAAGAGCGAGTAAAAAGAATCGTGAAACAGAGAAAAGAAAAAGCAGATAAGGAGAAATCCGATGAATGAGAAATTAAAGGTTATGATGATTATTGCGGAACGTGAGTTTTCTAAGAAAATCATTGAAAAAATCAAAGACGTCGGAGCGAATTATATTCACGCCGTGTATGCAAGAGGAACTGCTCGTACCGATTTGCTTGAAGTATTAGGAATCGGAGAATCGGAAAAGATTTTGATCTTAGCAACGGTCAAAGAGAGTAAAATCGAAGAGATTTATCAATATTTGCGGAATGATTTCAAATTTGAAAAGGCAGGAAAAGGTATTGCGTTTACGATTCCCGTCGTGAGCGTAGGAGGACCTGCCACTTTACAGATTTTATCAGGAAGAGTTTAAGGAGGAATTATGGAATACGAATTGATTATAACAATCGTTAATCGCGGATTTAATGAAATCGTAATGGATGCGGCACGTGCGGTCGGGGCGCGCGGCGGCACGATTATCAATGCGCGTGGCGCAGGCGCTCATGAAGCGGAAAAATTGTTCGGGATTTCCGTTCAACCGGAAAAAGAGTTGGTTTTGATTCTTGCCGAAAAAGAAGGAAAGGCTGAAATTATGTCGGCAATTATTAAGGCTGCGGGCTTAAATACCGTCGGACAAGGCTTATGTTTTTCCATAGCGGTTGAGGATGTTTTGGGCGTTGCTCTTCTAAACGCTCTGCAACAAGAAGAATAAGACAACTTTCAAATTGGACGTTTTGTTTTGTGAAAAAGAGGCTGTGCTTTTACGCGCATAGCCTCTTTTGTGTCTTATAAAAGAATTTATTAAATTAGAGATAATAAAGTAAATCGCCGTAGTCGGGGAACGGCCAATATTTTTTGGCAGTCAATAATTCCGCTTCGTCTACGCATTTTCTAAGTTTTTCCATGGCAGGAAGAATGGAATCCTTATAATTCTTCGCGCAATCAAATCCGCTGAGTTTTTCCGCTTTTGCAATTGCTTTTTCAAGCGATTCCGTTTTGGTTGTGATTTCGGAATACAATGCGGCTAGTTTGGTGAGTGTTTCGGTATTCGATTTTATTTCCAACTGTTTTAACTTATAGGCTGTTTCCGATAATTCGCCTAAATAGTTATTAATCGCAGGGAGAATTGATTTTTTTACCATATCGATTGCGGTTAAAGCCTCGATGTGAATAATTTTAGAGTAGTTTTCCAAGAAAATTTCTTTACGGGATTGCAATTCCGTTTCGGTAAAGATTCCGTGTTTTCCAAAAACCTCAACGTTTTTCTTGTCGGTCAAATGGGGAAGTGCGTCAACCGTGGTTCTCAGATTCATTAAGCCGCGCTTTTCCGCCTCGACGCTCCATTCGTCCGAATAGTTATTGCCGTTAAAAATAATTCTTTTATGGTTTTTGAACGTTTCCTTTATGATATCTTTAACGCAAGAGGAAAGATCGTCTGTGTGCTCTAAACGGTCGGCGAACAGGCTTAATTCTTCTGCGATAATCGTATTGAGAACGGTATTGATATCCGCAATGGACTGAGAAGATCCGGGCATACGGAACTCAAATTTGTTCCCGGTAAAGGCGAACGGAGAGGTCCGATTGCGGTCCGTACTGTCTTGCGGTAAACGAGGGAGCACGTGAACGCCGATTTCTACAACGCATTTTGCGCGTTTAGAATAATTTCGATCTTCTTCGATTGCGTTGAGAATACCGGTGAGTTCGTCCCCGAGGAACATGGAAACGATTGCCGGAGGAGCTTCGTTTGCACCCAATCTGTGGTCATTTCCGGGGCTTGCGACCGTAATGCGCAGTAAATCTTGATATTCGTCAACCGCTTTGATGACAGCGGAGAGAAAAAGAAGAAATTGTGCGTTATCGTACGGTGTTTCGCCGGGTTCGAGTAAGTTAACGCCGGTATCCGTTGAAAGCGACCAATTGTTGTGTTTTCCGCTTCCGTTAACGCGTTCAAACGGTTTTTCATGCAAAAGACATTTTAATCCGTGCTTGCTTGCTATGTTTTTCATCAACTCCATGGTTAGTTGATTGTGATCGGTCGCAATATTCGTGCTGGAAAAGATGGGGGCGAGTTCGTGCTGACTGGGTGCGGCTTCGTTGTGCTTTGTTTTTGCAAGAACGCCGAGTTTCCATAATTCTTCGTCAAGTTCTTTCATGTATGCAACAACTCTGGGTTTAATTGCACCGAAATAGTGGTCTTCCAATTCTTGCCCTTTCGGTGCGCGAGCGCCGAATAACGTTCTGCCCGTAAATACCAAATCGGGGCGTTTTGCGTAATCTGCCAAATCGACTAAAAAATATTCTTGCTCTGCACCGACGGTAGAAATAACTTTCTGAACGTCCGTTTTGCCGAATAATTTCAAAATACGCAATGCTTCCGAGCTGATTGCTTCCATACTGCGAAGTAAGGGGGTTTTCTTGTCCAACGCTTCTCCGTTATAACTGCAAAAAGCCGTCGGAATACAGAGAATATCGTCTTTGATAAAAGCATAAGAGGTTGGATCCCACGCCGTGTATCCGCGCGCCTCAAACGTCGAACGAAGTCCGCCGGACGGAAAACTAGATGCGTCAGGTTCTCCCTTGATTAATTCCTTTCCGCTAAATTCCATGATTACGCCGCCGTCGGACGTGGGGGAGATAAACGAATCATGTTTTTCTGCCGTAATACCGGTCATGGGTTGAAACCAATGCGTAAAGTGTGTAACGCCGTGCTCAATCGCCCAATCTTTCATAGCGTTGGCAACGGCATTCGCGACTTCGATGTCCAGTGCTTTGTTGTCTGCGATACATCTTTTCAGCAAATTGTAAATGTCTTTCGGTAAGCGTTGCTTCATAATGCGATCGTTAAATACAAGACTGCCGAACAAAGTGGGAAGTTCCTTCATGTTTTTTCTCCTGTTGATAGTATTTGAACGAAAAAATTCGCTTTGGAATCTTTTCGCGGTAAGCGTGCACTATTAATATAAATAGAACCTTGGTGTAAGGTAAAAAAGAAAAAGCGTTACGGAAAAAACCGCAGCGCCTTTGCTGTCTTTTATAAAATTATAACAAACGGCGTTTTTTTTGTCAAATCATTTTTAAGTGTTTTTTGAGAGAAAATTTTCATTATTTTATTGACAGAGAAATAAAAATGTGATAGGATTAAAAAATAAAAGGACAAGGGGGTTCTTCTCAAAAGACGTAGTCGTTTGGGAGAACTCTCTTTCCCGTTTTATCGGAGTGGAGGTGTAAAATGAAGTATTCGATTTCCGACGTTGTGGAGTTTATTCAAGAGAATGACGTAAAGTTTGTTCGACTTGTATTTTGCGATTTATTCGGCAGAATTAAAAATATTACCGTAATGGCGGATTGTATTGAGGAAGTTTGCAAAAACGGTAAAGTATTTACTCCGACCGGAATTGACGGATTTGGGACGGAAGATCTTTTATTGTTCCCTGATCTCGACACGATGAACGTTTTGCCGTGGCGACCGCAACAAGGGAGAGTAATTCGATTTATCTGTTCGGTCAAAACGAAAGACGGACAATGCTTTGGCGGAGACGGAAGAGCGGCGTTAAAGCGCGTGCTTGATGAAGCTTCCGAGGAAGGATACCGATTGAAAGTCGGAACGGAATCCGAATTTTATTTGTTTTGCACGGATGAAAAAGGCGATCCTACTTATCGTCCTCACGATAACGGGGGGTATTTGGATATGGCACCTCTCGATAAGGGGGAGAATATTCGCCGCGAAATTTGTTACAATTTAGAGGCGATGGGAATTCGTCCTACGGCATCTCACCATGAGCGCGGAAGAGGGCAACATGAGATTGTCTTTGAAGAAAGCGACGCGTTAGAATCGTGTGATAATTTCATTTTTTTCAAATCTGCGGTAAAGGTCATAGCCGGATTGAACGGATTGTACGCTTCTTTTATGCCGAAGCCCTTATTAAACGAAGAGGGGAACGGAATGAATATCACCGTTGATCTATGGAAAGACGGAAAAAATCTTTTCGGGGAATCCATAGCCCAAAAGACGTCTCTTTTTGATGCGTTTTCGGCAGGCGTGCTGTCTGAATTAAAAGGAATTACGGCATTTCTCAATACTACCGTTAATTCATACGAGCGTTTAGGGCAGTTTGACGCGCCCGAAAGAATCGGTATGTCCGAAGTCTTATCCGATTGTGCTACGCGGATCGTGCAGGGTGTTGGCGGCGTGAAATTGGAGGTTCGTTCGCCGGATGCTCTTTTGAACCCCTATTTTGCGCTTGCGTTGTTGATTCGTGCAGGGCTAAACGGGATAAAGGAAAAAAAAGAGCAACCTTCTTTGAATGAAAAATTACCGATTACGTTATCGGAAGCGTTAGAGGCGGCTCGCGCCAGCGAAGTAGTAAAGGCGGTTGTCCCTTGTTTAGAAACGTATTTTTCGATTCAAGAGAAAGTAATTGCCGAGGCTGTAAGAAACGTTGGGGCGTATAGAGAAAAACTTTTTTATCTGGTTTAATCGGTATGGAAAGTGTGTTGTTAGCGGTGTCTTCCGAGCAGAATGCTGTTGCAATCGGAAAGATCATTGCAAAATACGGCGTTCACGATATCGTTTTTGTGTCGAGCGGTATGGAAGCGCGCAGGAAATTGCTTGAACGCGCGTTTGATTTGTTGGTGGTGAACGCGCCTCTTTCCGACGAGTACGGAGAAGCCTTAGCGCGAGACGTATCGGTAGGGTATCGGACGCAGGTTTTGTTGTTAGTGCGTGAAAATGTGGGGGAAATTGCTTATAAAATGGAGCAGTGCGGCGTTTTTACGCTTGAACGCCCGATCAATCATATCGTTTTTTTTAACGTGTTAAAAATGATTAATGCGTCGCATTATAAACTCGTGCAGGTATATGAGGAACGAGAATGTTTAAAGAGTCGATTGGAAGATATGCGACTAATCGGTTTGGCAAAATGCCTTTTAATCGAAAAACTTTATTATACGGAAGAGTTCGCACACAAGCAGATAGAAAAAATTGCAATGAACGAGCGAAAAAGCAAAGTGCAAGTTGCTCGTGAAATAATAGAGAAATATCGTTCTTAGGAGTGAACAAATGACAAAGTATATTTTTGTAACGGGCGGCGTGGTGTCCGGTTTGGGGAAGGGGATTACCGCGGCTAGTCTTGGGCGACTTTTGAAAGCGCGCGGATTAAAGGTCGCTGCGCAGAAGTTAGATCCTTATATCAATATTGATCCGGGTACAATGAGTCCTTATGAACACGGAGAAGTTTTCGTAACGGAAGACGGTGCAGAAACAGATCTTGATCTCGGTCATTACGAGCGTTTTATTGATGAAGATCTCAATAAGTTTTCCAATTTGACCACAGGGAAGGTCTATTGGAACGTTTTGAATAAAGAACGTAACGGAGATTATCTCGGAAAAACCGTTCAAGTGATTCCGCACGTAACCAACGAGATTAAGTCTTTTATTTATAACGTTGGAAAAAATACGGGTGCGGACGTTGTAATTACGGAAATCGGGGGGACAATCGGCGATATCGAAAGTCAACCGTTTTTGGAAGCGATTCGACAAGTTGCGTGGGAAGTCGGGCGAGAAAACTGTCTTTATATGCATGTAACGCTTGTTCCTTATATTTCCGGTTCTTGTGAGTTCAAGAGCAAACCGACGCAACATTCGGTTAAAGAAATGCAGGGCTTGGGGATTCATCCCGATCTTATTATTGCTCGCGTCGATGCGCCTATGCCGCAGGATGTTAAGAGAAAAATCGCATATTTTTGTAATGTGAAAGAGGATTGCGTGATTGATAATATTACGGTTCCTTCTTTATACGAAGCCCCGTTAATGTTAGAAAACAGCAATCTTTCAGAGATTGTTTGTCGAGAATTGGGAATCCGTGCGCAAGAGGCGGATATGAAAGAATGGATTGAAATGGTCGATCGTATTCATCATCGGGAATTACGCGTCACGATCGGAATCGTCGGGAAATACGTGCGTTTACACGATGCGTATCTCTCTGTTGCTGAATCCTTAATGCACGCAGGCTTTGAAAATAATGCGGTTGTTGAGATCGTTTGGATCGATAGCGAAACGATCACGGAGCAAACTGCGGACGATTTGCTTGGAAAGTTAGACGGTATTCTTGTCCCCGGCGGATTCGGAAATCGCGGGATCGAGGGGAAAATTCAAACTGCAAAATATGCAAGAGAGCACGGTATTCCTTATTTGGGAATCTGTTTGGGAATGCAGATAGCCGTGATTGAATTTGCTCGCAACGTACTGCATTTGCCTTGCGCGAATTCAAAAGAGTTCGATGAGGGGAGTCCCGATTGCGTTATCGACTTAATGCCCGATCAATTCGGCGTGCAGATGGGTGGGACGATGCGTTTAGGCGCTTATCCTTGCGCGGTGAAGAGCGGAACGCTTTTGGATCGCGCTTACGGTTTACCTTTGATTCAAGAGCGCCATCGTCATCGGTTTGAGTTTAATAACGTCTATCGTGAATCGTTTGAAAAGGGTGGCATGGTCTTTTCCGGATTATCTCCGGACGGAAAATTAGTGGAAGCAATTGAAATTCCCGCACATCGTTTTTACGTCGGGGTGCAGTATCATCCGGAATTTAAATCGCGCCCGAATCGCGCGCATCCACTTTTCCGCGAATTTGTAAAAGCGTCGTTAAAACACTAAAAAAAACAAATCTTTTTAACTGTTTTTATGTCTGATAAAATATAGCAAAAAGAGTACGGAACGGGAAGAGAGTCCGTGCTCTTTTTCTATATAAAAACTTATTTGATTAGACGCAAATCCAAAGAGGGAAATTGAAGTGCCACGCCGATTCTTTTATCCATTAAGCGACTGTAAAAGCGATCTCCATAGCGAGTTAAAATTTCTTGCGGATCAAGGTTTGTCGTAATAATCGTATGTCTTTGCGCCGCGATTCGTTCGGATAAAACGGATAGCAAATATTCTTTGGTTACGTTTCGGTATATTTGCTCTGTTCCGAGATCGTCAATGACGAGCAGATCGCATTCGATAACGGGGTCGAGCGAGGGGCGAGATTCGTTAAAATCGGTATGGTGCTTTAACAAAAGTTGATTAAGAGCAAATGAGGAAATCACAATAACGGAAAAACCCTTGTTTGCAATTTCTTTCGCAGTCATTTCGGCAATATAGTTTTTTCAACCTCCGGTTGCTCCCGTGAACAACAAATTCCGTTTGGTTACGTTTGGAAATTGATGGCAAAACTGCTTCATTTTTTCATGCGTTTGTTGTAATTTGGGTTCTTTTTCCAGTGTATCTTCACGAAAAGACGGGAGTGCTTGAACGGGAATTCCGATATTTTGTTTTTCCGATTCGAGTAATCGTTTTTTGAAACACGTACAATATTCCGTTCCGACAATCCCGGTATCGTGGCATATATCGCACGAATAACGGGGGGTGAGATCGTTCGGAGTCATGCCGATTTTTTTCAAGGCAGAGGTTAGGCGATCGGATAATTTCCGTATCCGTTCGGCAATATCTTCAAATTCTTTTTCGGTATGGTCATAAAGCGCATATTCCGATTCTGTTTCTTTCAGTGCGCGATAAACGGCTGCGACAGATTCGTCTTGTAGGGCGCGCCGCAAGTTGCTCGATGCAACGGATTCTGCTTTTTCTCTGCTTGCTTGTAATTGCTGTTCGATTTTGTAAAGATTAGATGGCATATCAGAATTCAATGTCCGCAATATCGTCGATCATTGCGTCCAATTCCTCCTTGGAGTAGTGATGTTCGTTTGTAAAGTGCATTGTTTTTTGCGTCGCTTTTTCGGGTTGCGGAATTTGCTCTGGAGTATAAATGCCTGTATTCTTCCAATTTCCCAAAATCGCATTGACGTAGGCGATAGGGCTTGCTTTTCCGGAAGCGATTTTTGCTGCTTCTAAGATCATATTGTCCGTAAAATTCCAACTCTTCCACAATTTCAGATTTTTTCTGTCCCAATTGTTTGGCTTGCGTTCGATTCCGACCGTTTCGAGAATGAATTTTATCAATTCGTCATCTTTTGTATATTGCTTAAAGTATTCTGCGATACTGCCTAGGGAAATCAGTCCTTCTTTATAAAGAGCGCGTACGAGCGAGTCCATTCCCTCCAAGGTGTTTTTATTGTGTTTGAAACAATAATTTGCAATCAAGAGGAGAGCATCTTCTCGGTAACCGAAATTGACCCAATTGGAAGTGTAATGATCGACGACGGGATCTAAAACGTCGTAATAAACGGATAATGCTTTATTAATTTTGATCGCGAGATCGTATATGTTTTTCTTATTGTCTAGATATTCCTGAATTTCTTGTGCGGAAAATCTTTTGTGCGCATAGAGTTCGGAAATAAATTCGTCCAACTTTTCGATACTGCTTTTTTTGAATTTTCCGGCGGCAAATACAACCGTTTCGTAATCGAAGCCCAACTCTTTCGTCCATTTATTTAAGTAATTGAGATCTTCCGGTTCGGGTTGCCGTTTGGTATTCATGGCGCGCAATAATTTTTCTAATTCCGCCGTGCGGAGAATATAGGCGGAAAGTTCTTTTTCGACTTTTTCTTCGGTATTGATTCCTCGCTTACCGAAATCTTTCGCGACGCTTGCAATGTAGCGAAATCCGATATCGCTACCTTTTCGATCCGTACAGTATTTTACGATCATCAAAAGCGCTTCCGGTTTCAAACGGTAGGTTTCCATAATGTTGAAATATTCGGAATATTCGTTGGTTCCGATCATTCTTCCGGAAATCAACGGTTGTAATGCGGCGGTAAATTTTGCATACTTTTCCGGCTTGAACTTTTTCGGGCGACCTGTTCCGTTTGCTCGGAGAGAATGGTACTGTACGGAGAACGGCGCTTCGCCGGTTATGGTTACGACTCCGAATTCTTCCCAATACCGAAAACATTCGATTACGGTTTCTTCCGTCAATTTCACGTTTTTTGCAAACGAGGAAAGTTCCATATCGAATTCGGCGTTTTGACATAAAAACAAGCCGTAAGTGTAGACCTTTACGGCGTCGCCGGATGCTTCCGGAAGATATTCATAAATAAAGATATTTTCCAAACTGGTGCAAGCAGTCCCGGAATATTCTTTTGCAAACGAGCAAAATGCCATAACTAAACGCTCCCTGCGTCAGAAACGCTTGATTTATTTTCTCATTCATATTATAATATTTCGTGAAAAAAATCAAGATATTTTAATTGTTTTTTTATTCTGCACAAAATATTGTGCCTGAATTTACAGTGAGGGCAAATGAGATTTCTGCATACGTCCGATTGGCATATCGGAAAAAAGTTAGAGGGAAGAGATCGGTTAGAAGAGCAACGTGCTGTTTTGGAAGAAATCGTAGCCATTGCGGAGAGGGAAGAAGTTGACGTTGTTCTTGTCGCCGGCGACGTGTTCGATACTTATCTTCCAAGTTCGGATGCGGAAGATTTGTTCTATGAGATGGCAATGAAACTCGCCGATCGCAAACGTTTGGTTGTGATTATTAGCGGAAATCACGATGACGCAACGCGTCTTTGCGCTGCAGTTCCTTTGGCGGAAAAACTAGGAATTGTTTTAGTCGGAAATGCGAACGAGCCGATTTGCTCTCATATCGTAACTGAGCGTGCGCGCGTCTGTTCTGCCGGCGCAGGGTGGCTTGTTTGCGAAAAGAATGAAGAACGCGTGTTTCTCTCTCTCGTCCCTTATCCTACGGAGAGTCGGTATAAAGAAGAGGCTTCGGAAGGAGAAACGTTTTCGGATAAAATGACGCGTTGGTTAAACGCCGGTGCATTGAACAATACGGAAAATCTTCCAATGATTTTGGTCGGTCATTTTTTTGCCGTTGGGGGTGTGGTTTCGGATAGTGAGCGGGAAATTGATCTTGGCGGCGTTCGTGCTGTATCGAAGGAAATGATGCCGAAGTGCGCTTACGTTGCGCTTGGGCATTTGCATAAAAAACAAGTTATGAGTTGGACGAAAAACGTTCGTTATTCCGGATCTATTCTTTCGTATGCGTTTGATGAGGCGGGATCGGAGAAAAGCGTTAGCGTCTTTGATTTGAAAAACGGAAACGTGATTGATTTGAAGGAGATTCCGTTGACTTTCGGCAAGCAATTATATCGTCTTTATGCAGAGAGTCCGGAAGATGCCGAGCGGCAACTTTCCGAGATTGAAAACGGATACGTGGAATTAAATTTGAAAATGGATCGCCCGTTAGAGTATGCGGAAAGTAAAAGGCTACGCTCGGCGTTTCCAAATCTTATAAAATTGAATTTGGAATTGATTGAAGAGCAAAAACAGAAAGCGAGTTCGCGTAAATCCTTAAACGATCGAGAGATGTTTACTGAGTACTACCGTTCAAAATTCGGGAAATTACCCGAAGAACAATTACTCGCTCTTTATATGGAACTTATGGAGGAGGTTGATCAATGAAGCCCGTACGGTTGGAAATAGAGGGAATCAACAGTTTTTCTGAGCGACAAATGATTGATTTTCGTCCTTTGATCGACGCCGGTTTGTTCGGGATATTCGGGAATACCGGGAGTGGGAAAAGTACGATCTTAGATTGCATTATGCTTGCTCTTTACGGGCGTTCGGAAAAGGGACAAAAAGGCGATTTTGTCAACATTAAAAAGTTGAAAGGGCGTGTTTTGTTTGCATTTGACGTAAAAGAAAACGGGACCGACGTGCGTTACGAAGTTGTTCGAGAATTTCCTCTGAAAGACAATCGCGAAGCAAAAATCGCGTCTGCCGTTTTGTATCGAGAAGAAAACGGAGTGAAGCGCGAGATTGAAGACGGCATGACTCGCGTATCCGAACGTCTTTATGATGTCATTGGGTTAAATTATGAGGATTTTAAGAAGTGTATTGTTTTACCGCAGGGGGAATTCGATCGTTTTGTGAAATCGGCGAGAAGAGAGCGTCTTGAAATCGTCGGTCGTTTATTTTCGCTTGATCGTTACGGAATTCGGTTGCAAGAACGCGTTCAAAGTCGTTGGACTGTTGCTCAACGAGCGTTGGAGCAAGCAGAAACGGAATATCGCGTTTTTGAGGGATATCAAAATGACGTAATACAAAAGATGGAAGCCGAACTTGCAACATCGGAAGAGCGAAAGGTTTGCTTGGAACGAGAACTTTTAGAATTAAAGAATTGCGTTGCAAAAGAAGAGGAAATTGCCGCTCTGCAAACAGAATTAGCGGATGCTATGGCGAAGATAGAGGAATTTGAAAAGGCAAAACCTGTTGTGGAACGGCGGAAAGAAAAGATTTCTCGTGCGGAAACAGCAAAGAAAATCATTGATGCGGATTCGGTTGCAATTACGCTTCAAGAGGAACTTGAAAAAATTGAGTCAGATCTTAAAAACAGTGATAATTTACTAAAAAATTCAAATCAAATTATGTTAGGCATAATCAATTCGGACGGCTATAACGGATACCAATCCGAATTTGATCGATTAACCGATCAAATGTCTACGGCAAAGGCTCTCATAGAGACAGAACGACAAATAACGGAAAAAGAGAAACTTCTCAACGAAACGGAGAAAAAAGCAGAGCAATATCAAGCATCATTGACAGAAACAACAAAACGATTGGAAGAGTTAACGAAAAAAATCGAAGACCTGCAAACGGAATTAAAGTCGTTTGAAGAAAACGATTTGTTCTTTGCGTTGGAGCAAGCGATTGAAAAAGCAACGTTGACGACCGAATCGGAACATTGGCGCTTGTATTTTAATGAAAAATTGTTTTTAATAAAGCAATACGAGCCGTCTGTTTTGCGAGAGGACGCCGTGCACGAAATCGAAAACGTAATTCGTAGCCTTGATAAAAAGTTGGTTGATCAAACGGACGGAAAGGCCGATGCTGCGGAAATGAAAAAGGTTCTTTATGCTTCGATTGAGAAGGAGAAAAAGCGCGCGGAAGAGCGTACGCAGGCAGAAAAGCGACTTGCCTCATTAATAAGCGATAGATCCTTGAAAGAAAAGGAAATACAAGTTACAAATGAACGCTTGACGGAAATAAAAAGGTCTGCCGATTCGCTTCGGAATGCTTTGACGGGAGAACGAGAACGGTTGTCTGTCTTCGGAAACGGAAAAAGTATTTCCGAGATCGTAAAAGAAACCGAACGGCAAAAAGAACTTTTAGTAAAAAAGAAAGAATCTTGGGAAGAAACCATTCGGAAAAACAGAGAACTTATTTCCGAATTAAGGGCAAAAAAGGCTACTCTCGAAGAACGGAAAATATATTTTATTAAAAATATAGAAGAAAATCGTGAAATCGTGAAACAAAACATGGAAAAGTGTGGTATAATATCTATCACACAGGCGAAAGAGTCTTTTTTAACGGAAGAACAGATATCGCACTATCTTCATGAATTGGAGCAATATGAACAACGTTTTTCTTTTTGGCGTGAAAAATGCGGTTTTGCAAAAGAGAAACTCGGCGATCGGAAGGTTGACGTTGCGGCGTTGGAAAATCGGCGCGTACGACTAGAAGAACTTCAAGGAGAACTTAGGGAAACGGACGCGGCAATCGTTGCGGGAAAAATAAAATCCGAGGATTATCGCGAGAAATTAAAAAAGAAGAAAGAGTTAGAAAAAAAATGTTTGGAAATGCGAAAATCGTTCGGCTTGATTGATCAACTTTCTTCGCTTGTAAAAAAACAGTCACTGATGGAATTTGTCGCGGATGAATATCTGAGAGAAATCGCACGCTCCGCTTCCGGAACGCTTGCCGAGTTGACGTTGGGAAGATATTCACTCGATTATGAAAAAGAATTTTTCATTGCGGACAATCTGAACGGCGGTATGCCGCGCGGGGTTAATACGCTATCCGGCGGAGAGGTGTTTTTAGTATCGCTTTCTCTTGCGGTTGCTTTGTCCGCCGCGATTTGCGAACGTTCTAAAACACCGATTGAATTTTTCTTTTTAGACGAGGGGTTCGGGGCATTGGACGGAACGCTTGTTGAAATCGTGATGGATAGTTTGGAAAAACTAAAAAACACGCATTTCTCTATCGGTTTGATTTCGCACGTTGCGGAACTGAAACATCGAATTAATGCAAAAATACTCGTAGAGGGAGCGTCCGAAGAAAAGGGCTCTGTCATCTCTCTCTCGATTTAAGGTGAAATATGTCAAACGCAATTTTAACTCCTATAACGCTTTGGAAAAACTCAGAGGCAGTTCTGCCCTTAGAAAAGGTGTCGTCGGAACGCCTTGTTTGCGACGGCATCGTATGGGAAAACGTGCGTTTTTCCGGAAGAGAAACGGGGTACGGTCGCGTATCCGTTTCGGGAGTGTATGCGCATCGAGAGGACGAATCTTGCGATGCGGCGCTTTTGTTTTTGCCTGAGGTCGGGAAAAAAGAAGATAAAGTGTTAATGGAGCGTTTCGTGAAAATGGGGTTCAGCGTGCTTTCCGTTGATTATTGCGGCGCAGGAAGTGTTGTCGGTACTCGTTATCCGACCGCTCTTTCTTATGCTAATTTCGATCAAGCGGATTATTCTTGTAACCTAGAAGAGGACGCTGCGGAAACTTGTTATTACGAATGGGGGTGCACTGCGCGTTATGCCGTAAAGTTTTTGAAAGAAAGTTGTCCTGGAAAAAAGATCGGCGTTTTTGGCACAGGCTATGGCGGCGACGTTGCTTGGTATCTCGCTTCGATGGAAGATGAGATCGATTGCGTTGCCGTTGCGCACAGCGTCGGGTGGCGCGCGTATGCGAAAGCGTTTCGGTACGGAGAAAATCCGGAGCCGACTTTTGAAGAGGGAAATTACCGCTATCTTGCTGGGATCGACATACAGTCTTATGCGCAATACGTAAAATGTCCGGTGTTGATTATGACTTCAACCAACAATCCGCATTGCGATTGCGATAGGGCGGGCGATACGATTGCTCGTCTTGACGGGAATTTGCAATCTTCTTTGTACTTATCCGTCAATTCGGAATATTATCTAGACAACAGAGCGTTAAAAGATCTCGCGTTGTTTTTTAATTCGCTCGTGCAAGAATGTCCCTCGCATCGCGTTGCGGAAATCGTTGTCGAAAACGAAGAGGAATCCTTGTTGGTAAAAGTGTTGCCGGAACAGGACGAAAAAATCACTCGCATAGTGCTTTACGGTTCGTTTAACGAGGTTAATCCGGCATTGCGTTGCTGGGAACCGATCGCGGTTATGGAGACGAGCGAGGGTGAATATAAGTATTCGTTTTTGCCGGAAACGGGAGAAAACAATATTTTTCTCTTTGCCGAAATAGAATACGACGACGGCTTTTTACTGTCTACTAAGGTAATTGCTAAAAATTTTTCGGAAAGTCGAAGTTGTACGAATCGCTTGTTATACAATAATAAGCGTTCTTGCGATTTGTTTATTCCGCTGTTTCAAACGGGCGTTATGTACGGCGATACGTTTTTAAGTCAAAGCGGAAATGCCGTTTGTGTGAAAAACGGTCCGATGGAAATTGCCGGGGCTTATGGGGAAGGCGGTCTTAAAACGTATAAGATAAATGAAATTAAGAGATGTTTAACCGAAGATTCACTTTTGTTAATGGATCTTTATTCTTCCGAAAAATCGCTTTTATCTGTGGAAGTCGTGTGCGATGCGGATACAACTGCGGAAACGCATTATTTTGCCGAAGCAAAAGTGCCGGGAGGAGAAACATGGCATTCGTTGAAGTTCTGTTTGAATAAATTTAAGACGGAGGACGGTATGTTGTTAAAAACACCCGATCACATCAATTTGTTGATTTTGCGTGTGGACGGCGATTTCCTCGTTAACAACGTTCTTTGGTTATAAGTATGGAATATCGAATCGGCGATGTTGTCGTGACAAAAAAGAAACATCCTTGCGGCGGAGATCGGTGGGTAATCGTACGCGTCGGCGCAGATATGAAAATGCGTTGCGAAACCTGCGGACACGTTGTAATGTTAGACTACGCGGTATTTCGGAAATCGGTAAAAAAATACGTACCGCAAGGTCGGGAGGGAACTATTTGAACGATCGGTTATTAAACAACGCTAAAAAAGACGACGGCATATTGAGTTGGATCACGTTTTTGAGCTTCCTTTTGATCGTGGTTTTTGTTATAACGTTAGTAAATTCCAATCTGTTTTTACGGGTACAAGTTTGCGGTCCGTCCATGAATAACACCTTATACGGCGGCGTTATGCAAAACGGTACGTATATCGGCGGAGATATTTTACTCGCGGTAAAAAACAGAAAACCCGATCGCGGAGATATTGTCGTGATCGACGGAAAGAAACGGTTGGAAAACGGCAGTTACGCTCTGATTATCAAACGTGTAATCGGAATCGGCGGAGATACGATTAAAATCACAAAAGACGGAGAAGTTTATCGAAACGGAGAAAAATTGAACGAAACTTATATCGTCGGAAAAACGGTTGGAAGCGCAATAACGGGTGTTTGGTCGGAAGAAGAGCAGTCTTATTTATACAGAGTACCCGAACAGCAGTATTTTTATTTAGGCGATAATCGGGAAAACAGTACTGACAGCCGTAGCCCTTACGCGTATTGTAGCGAGGAACAAATCGTCGGAGTCGTTCCGGAGTGGTCCGTTTCGGTTAAAGGCGTCGTCACTTTCTTTACGGAAGCATTTTTACCGATCGGAAATTTTTTCCGTTCGATATTTGGATTATAAGGAGTTAATATTATGACGAATATTTATCAAGAACAGGATTTTCGTAATTGCAAAAAGCAGCGTAAGAATACGCTAATATTCTTTTTTTTCGTTACCGGGGTATATGCCGCGGCAACGATCGCATTGTTTGTGTATTATTTATTTTTGCCCTATCAGTCGCCGGAAATAACCGGGTTAAAGTGGATAACGTTCGGGTTGACGGCGATTTATATTATTTTTGCTTTTATCTTTTTAGGGATTCGTTTTAGACGCGTAAATCGCTATTATCGTATGTTTAAGGACGTTGATCTCGGATTGAAAGAGGAGTGGGAAGGCAGTTTTTTGCGATTCGGTGAAACGATAGAAGTAAAAGACGGCGTTGATTTTAAATCAGTGATTTTTTCAGAGTGGAGCAGTAAAAAGCAGGACTACTTTGAACGAAAAGTTTTATTCGATGCGGAAAAGGAGTTCCCTTCGATTCGAGAGGGTGAACGGGTAAAATACGTTACGCAGGCAAATATCATGCTGAGTTACGAAATACAAAAATAAGAAAAGAGAGGAGCGATACGAATGAAAGCGATAATAACGGTAATCGGGCAAGATAAGCCCGGCATTATTGCGAGCGTGAGCGGATTGCTCGCCGAGTTGTCCGTCAATATCGAGGATATCAGTCAAACCATTATGAGCGGTAATTTTACGATGATCATGTCCGTGGATTTGAGCGCGAGTAAAATTGCCTTGGCAGAACTTGCAAAATCAATGCAAGAATTAAGCGAGAAAATCGACGTCAGTATCCGCGTGCAACACGAGGATATCTTTAACGCAATGCATAAAATCTAGGAGAGATATGGTTAACAAAAGCGAAATATTGGAAACGATCGAGATGATCGATAAGGAGCATTTCGACGTTCGTACGATTACAATGGGACTGTCTTTGTTTTCCTGTATTCGCGCGACCGCGAAAGAAACGTCGAAATGCGTTTATGATTTTATTTGTAAACGAGCAGAAAAAATCGTCGACGTCGGTACTGAGTTGGAACGAGAATACGGCGTTCCTATCGTCAATAAAAGAATTTCAATTACGCCCGCGAGTTTTTTAACGGCGAATTTCGTCGGAGAAGAAGTCGTTTTGGCGCGTGCGTTAGATCGCGCTGCAAAAACGGTCGGCGTTGATTTTCTCGGCGGTTATTCTGCGTTAGTGCACAAGGGAATGACGTCGGAAGAGCGTTCGTTTATCGAAAGTATTCCGGAAGCGCTTGCCGTTACCGATCGCGTTTGCAGTTCGGTCAATGTGGGAACGTCGAAATCGGGAATCAATATGGACGCGGTTGCTTTGCTTGGCAAAATTATTAAAAAGGCTGCCGCGAATACGGCGGAGAAAGACGGCTTGGGGTGTGCGAAATTCGTCGCATTTGCAAATGCTGTCGAGGATAATCCCTTTATGGCGGGGGCTTTTCACGGCGTAGGAGAAGGGGAAGCCGTAATTAACGTCGGTGTTTCCGGTCCGGGCGTCGTACAACGCGCGATTGAAAAAATTCCGAACGGCTCTATTTCGGAACTTGCGGAAGTGATCAAAAAGACTGCTTTCAAAATTACGCGCGTAGGACAGTTGATCGCAAAAGAGGCTTCCGCTCGTTTGCAAGCGGAATTCGGAATCGTCGATCTTTCGCTTGCCCCCACACCGGTTATGGGGGATAGTGTTGCTCATATTTTAGAGGAAATGGGATTAGAGCACGTTGGTACACACGGTACGACTGCTGCTCTTGCCATGCTGAATGACGCCGTAAAGAAAGGGGGAGTAATGGCGAGTTCCAACGTGGGCGGATTGTCGGGCGCATTCATTCCGGTCAGCGAGGATATCGGAATGATACATGCGGTAGAAGCCGACGAGTTAACGCTCCATAAATTGGAAGCGATGACTGCCGTTTGCAGCGTCGGAATTGACATGGTTGCAATCCCCGGAGATACTCCTGCGTCCACGATCAGCGCGATTATCGCAGACGAAGTGGCAATCGGCGTGATCAATAATAAGACAACGGCAGTTCGCGTAATACCCGTTCCGGGGAAAAAGGTCGGGGACGTCGTGGAATTTGGCGGATTACTCGGTCATGCTCCGATTATGGCGGTACAACAAGCAAGTGCGGAAAAATTTATTGGTCGCGGAGGCAGAATGCCTGCGCCCATTCATAGTAATAAAAATTAAGAGGTGTATGATGAAAAGAGAAGCGGTTGCAGAAAAATACAAGTGGAATTTAGAAGATATTTTTCAATCGGACGAAGAATGGGGAGCATTGCTTTCCGAGGTAAAAGGGGAAATCGATTTTAGTGAGTTTCAAGGAAAACTCGGCGAGGCTGATTTCTTTCTTCGTTGTATGAAGAAACAGGATTCCGTTAATCAAAAGTTGGAAAAACTCTACGTTTACGCAATGATGCGGAGAGATTCGGATACGTCTGATTCCGCCGCCGACGCATTGATTATGCGAGCACAGAGCGTTTTAGTCGCTTACAATACGAATTTATCCTTTGTTTTGCCGGAACTTACGGCGTTGGATTCTTCGGTTTTGGTCGCTTATCGGGATAATCCTGCTTTTTCCGATTACGATTATTTTCTGACAACGGTAATCAAAAGCAAACAGCACGTTCTTTCTCCGGAAGAAGAAAATTTACTTGCCATGGGCGGAGAAGTTTATTCTCAATTTCAGAACGCTTTTACGAAATTAAACAATGCGGATCTGAAATTTCCGGAAATAAAATCGAAGAGCGGAGAAAAAATTCAATTGACGCACGGAACTTATAGCGTTGTTATGAACGGTACCGATCGCGCTTTGCGTAAAAAGGCGTTTGAGGGAATGTACGGGGCGTATTGCGATCTTTTAAATACCATTACCGCGATTTATTCGGGAAACGTTAAGAAAAACGTGTTCATCGCAAAGGCGAGAAAATACGATTCCTGTCTTTCGATGGCGTTAGCCGAAGAAGACGTCGATCCGATCGTGTATCGGAATTTGATTAAGGCGGTTCATAAAACGTTGCCTGCATTGCATCGCTATATGGCGGCAAAAAAACGTTCGCTCGGTTACTCTAAGATGTATATGTACGATATGTCCGTTCCTGTTGTGGAGAACGTTGACTTAAAATTAGAGTATGAAGAAGCGTTTGCCTTGGTGAAAGAGGGCTTAAAACCGCTCGGCGACGATTACGTTGCTTTATTGCAGCGTGCCTTTGACGAACGTTGGATTGACGTTATGGAAACTGAAAATAAACGTAGCGGCGCTTACAGTACGGCGATTTACGATGTGCACCCTTACGTTCTTTTGAACTATCAAAAAACGACGCACGACGTATTCACGATTGCGCATGAATTGGGGCATAGTTTACATTCTTATTTCTCTAACGGTGCGCAACATTATGCCAAAGCGGACTATAAAATTTTCGTTGCAGAGGTTGCGAGTACTGTCAACGAGGTATTGCTGTTAAAGCATATTCTTGCAAAAGCAGAAGATCCGAAACTGAAGAAGTATTTGTTGTCATATTTCTTGGAGATGATTCGGACGACTTTGTTCCGTCAAACGCAGTTCGCTGAATTTGAAGCGTTAGCACACGAAATGGCGGAAAAGGGCGAGCCTCTTACGAAAGAGAATCTTTCTGAAAAATACTTGGAACTCAACAAGCGTTATTACGGCAGAAGCATTGTTTCTAATAAGGAAATTGCCTACGAATGGGCGAGAATTCCTCATTTCTATACTGCGTTTTACGTTTATAAGTACGCGACGGGCATCACCTCGGCAATGGCGATCGTTGATCGAATTTTGAAAGAGGGCGAGCCTGCCGTGAAAGATTATTTTGCATTTCTTTCGTCCGGTTCGAGCGATAATCCCGTCAATTTGCTTAAAATCGCGGGTGTCGATCTGACCAAGCCTGCGGCTTTTGAAAACGCGATGAACGTATTTAAAGAAACGCTTGCTGAATTTGAAGCACTTTAATGATGGTTAAGGCAGTTTGTAAAAACGATCGAAAGGGATACGCGGCTTTTTTGATCTATACCGTTTTGGTAGTTAATCGGAAAATTATTACGCCGGCGTTATTCGCTTTCTTGACGGTCGTGTTGGGAGTAATGTCTTTTTTCTTTCCTGCGGCGGTTGCATTGTTTCTGATTTTTTTGGTAGGAACGCTTTTGCTGATTGTCGGGGTTGCGTTAAAGATACGTAGTTCCGTCAATCGGGTTGTGAAGCAATCTCCCGATTTCCCGAATATCGAAAACACGTATACGTTTTACGAAAATCGTTTTGAGATTGTTACGAAAGTGAGAAAAAAGAAAGAGCAAAAGGAAGTTCTTTACGACGATTTAATCGCTGTTAAGGAAAGAAAGAACGTGTTTTATCTTTACGTTACCGAACGGCTTGCTTTTTTGGTAGAGAAGAAAAACATTACGGAAGGAAGCGCGGAAGAACTTCGAACGATTTTTTCAAATTACGGAATCGGTGCTAAAAAGAAAAAATCTGTCTGACGGGAGGAAATAAAATGGCGAATCAAGAAAAAAACGGAACGATTAAAAATTATAAAGAAATGCCTCATAATTTGGAGGCGGAACAATCGTTGTTAGGGTGCTTGTTATTGGATAGCGAAATTCAATTGGAATTGCTCGCGACTTTGACAGAAGACCATTTTTACAGCGAATCGCATAAGTATATTATCAATGCGATGCGTGAGATTTACGAGCAGAAAAAAGCAGTCGATCTCGTAACATTGACCGATCAGTTGGAGCGGAATACGACATTGGAGGCTGTCGGCGGAATTTCTTATCTGACAGAGCTAACTCGTATCGTTCCGTCTACCGCAAACTATAAATATTATTGCGAAATCGTACAACGGGACGGATTATTAAGAAGACTGATTCGAAGCGCGACTGCGATCGTGAGCGAGGCTCAATCCAGTCAAGACGGTGAAAGCGCGCTTGCTTTTGCGGAAAAAACAATATTCGATTTATCGACAACGCAAGATACGAGTTCGGTTGTTGAAATCAACGAAGTAATTCCCGAAGTATTAGGGAAGTTCGATCAAATCAATAAAGATAAAGATGCTTTTCGCGGAATGAAAACGGGCTTTACAAAGTTGGATTATCTGACGAACGGGTTGCATCCGACGGATCTTGTTTTAATCGCGGCGCGTCCTGCAACGGGAAAAACTTCGTTTGCAATGAACATCGTCGAGAACGTCGCTACCAAACTTACCGGGAAAGTATGTATGGTGTTTTCGCTGGAAATGGGAAAAGAGCAATTGGTTCAGAGAATGCTCTGTTCGGTTGCGGAAGTCAGCATGGAAAAGGCGTTAAAGGGAGATTTGGGCGAAGACGGATGGATTAAACTCGGAAAGGCAAAAAATTCTCTACAAAAGGCAAAGATTTTTATTGACGACAGTTCCTTGATTACTCCGCCGGAAATGCTTTCAAAATGTCGGCGCGTAAAGAGAAAATACGGCTTAGACTTGATTATGGTCGACTATATTCAGTTGATGACGTCCGGGAGCAAGCGTTCTGCGGAAAGTCGTCAGGTCGAAATTACGGAGATTTCCAGAAGTTTGAAAATCTTAGCAAAAGAAATTAACGTTCCGGTTATCGCGCTTTCTCAGTTGTCGCGTGCGGTCGAAAGCAGAACGGGACACCGTCCGCAACTTTCCGACCTTCGTGAATCGGGCGCAATCGAGCAGGATGCGGACATCGTTATGTTTATTCACCGACCGGATAATTTCGCAACGGAAAAGGAAATTTTGGAAGAAAAAGTACAGAAAAACGTAGCTGAAATTATCATTGCAAAGCATCGTAACGGTCCGACCGGCGTAGTAAAACTTTATTTCAGGGGCGAATGTACGAAGTTCGTCAACTTGGTAGAAAACGAACCGGAAGAGCCTGTTTACAATCGAGATGAGATTCAGGGAATCGAGGACGTTCCCGTCCCGGACGACGAAGACGCGCCTGTGCCGGAAGAAGCGCCGCCGCTTTCGCCGGACGAGGATATCTGGGGGTAATATGAGAACCGAAATTCTGGATATTACCGAAGAAAGTCTTTTATTAGCGCGGAATATTCTTGAAAAAAGCGGCGTCGTTGCATTTCCGACGGAAACGGTATACGGCTTGGGCGCAATAGCAACGGATGATTCTGCCGTAGAAGAAATTTACCGAGTAAAGGGAAGACCTGCCGATAATCCGTTAATTGCACACGTACATAAGGATTTTGATATTGATTCGCTTGTAGAAATTAATCAGTCGTACGTATACGAGTTGTTTCAGCGTTTTACACCCGGTCCGCTCACGATGGTGTTTCGCAGTCGTGGCGTCGTGTCTTCCGTCGCTACTTGCGGCGGAGATACGCTCGCAATTCGAATTCCGTCGCATGAAGGAGCGCAGTGCTTTCTTCGTTTTGTCGATCGACCGATCGTTGCTCCGTCGGCAAATCTTTCTAAACACGTAAGCCCGACTTCGAGTGCGCACGTTTATGAGGATTTACAGGGGAAAATTCCTTTGATCTTAGAGGGCGGACAATGCTCGGGAGGAATTGAAAGTACGGTTCTAGACGTAACGGAGTCGATTCCCAGAATTTTGCGTTTCGGTTTGGTTACACAAGAAATGATTGCAGAGGTTGTGGGAGATTGTGCGGTTGCTCGACACTTTCCGACCGATCGCGTTCGTTCGCCCGGCGTAAAGTACAAGCATTACGCACCGAATTGCGATACTGTGTTGTTTGAGGAAAACCAAATTGACGAAGCGCGAACTTTTTACGCACAATGCGAGAACGCCAGTGGCGTCCCGTATTATCTTTGTTCTGCGCGCGTTGCCGAACGATTGTCGGGGAATAAATTGATTCTCGGGGAAAACGCGGAGGATATGGCGAAACGTTTATACGAATTGCTTCGAGAGGGCGAGAAGGTCGCTACTTGCTTGATTGCAATTCGCATGCCCGAAAGCGGCGGCGTATACGACGGTGTGTTAAATCGATTAAATAAGGCGTGTAACGGAAAATGAAGCGTATTTTATTCGTTTGTACAGGGAATACTTGTCGCAGCCCGATGGCTGAGGCTATTCTAAGACAAAAGTTGAAATGGGCAGGAATCAAGGGAATTGCGGTTTCTTCCGCCGGAATCGGCGCGGTTGACGGAGAAAAGATGTCTCCGAATGCGTTTCTTGCGTTAAAGCAACTCGGGATTACTTGTTATTCCTTTCGATCCAGACGGTTAACCGAAAAAATATTGTCGCGCAGCGATCTCGTGATTACCATGACGGAAACGCAAAAGAAATCGCTTTCTCGAAAAGAATGCGTTTATACGGCTGCTGAAATTGCCGGCGGACAGGAGATTAAAGATCCGTTCGGCGGATCGCAAGAAGAATATATTCGCGTTTCTCACGAGTTGGAACGCGTTTGTAACGTATTATTGCAAAAAATGACGGAGGTATAAGATTATGAAAATTGCTATCGGCTGTGATCACGGCGGTTTGATTTTAAAACCGACGTTGATTGAGTTCTTTGAAAAAAACAACATTGAATACCATGATTTCGGTACTTACGGCGCGGAATCCGTAGATTATCCGGATTACGCCTTACCGGTCGCCGAAGCGGTTGCGAGCGAAGAATATGACTACGGTATTCTGATTTGCGGAACGGGAATCGGAATGTCGATTGCTGCGAATAAAGTTACGGGAATTCGCTGCGCGCTTTGTCACGACGTATTCAGCGCAAAGGCAACGCGGCTTCATAATAACGCGAATATGCTTGCTTTCGGAGCGCGTGTCATCGGCGTTGGGTTAATGTTGGAAATCGTTCAAGCGTTTCTTGGAACGGAATTCGAGGGCGGGCGACATATTCGTCGCCTTGAAAAGATTACGGCAATCGAAAAAAAGTACAACGGGAGCGAAAAATGAGGGTAAGAAAAGCAATTATCCCTGCGGCAGGGTTAGGGACTCGCTTTTTGCCGATTACTAAGGCGATTCCGAAACCGATGCTTCCGATCGTTGATAAGCCGTCCATTCACTATATCGTGGAAGAGGCGGTAGAGGCGGGAATTAAAGACATTGTAATCGTCGTAAGCGAGAAAAATGATGCGATCGAGACGTATTTTTCAGAAAATCCTTCGTTGGAAGCAAAGTTAAAAAAAGAGGGGAAGACCGATCTTTACCGCTCTGCGGCGGAGCCGTCGCGAATGGCAAAAATACAATTTGTCACACAAACGGACTTAAACGGGCTTGCCGGAGCGATTTTGTGCGCGGAACGCATCATCGGAAAAGAGCCGTTTGCTCTTTTGTTAGGCGATGAAGTTATTTTTCATGAAGAAAAGGAAACGCCTTGCATAAAGAAGTTGATCGACGTTTATCAGGATACGAATAAAAGCGTAATTGCCACGATGAAAGTTTCAAAAGAGAATTTGTCGAAATACGGCAATCTCGGAATCAAGGATAAACGGGCAGACCGTAAAATCGTTACCAAAATCGTGGAAAAACCAAAACAAGGAGAAGAACTCTCCGATTATGCGATCATCGGGCGATACGTCTTTTCCAACGAGATTTTCGATTATATTAAAAAGTCGCGCGTATTAAACGGGGAAATCTATCTGACGGATGCGTTGGAGATTCTTGCGGAGAAAAGCCGTTTGTTGGCAACGCGTTTTGAGGGAACTCGGTACGATATCGGGGATAAAGTCGGATACGTATCTGCAAATATCGCTTATGCGTTAAAGAGAGGCGATCTTTCTGCCGAAATCGGCAATTTTATTAAAATAATATCCGAACAGTTATGAATCTTCTTTTTTATCATGCAAAAATTCTCCCTACTGCGGAATCCGAAATAATAGACGGCGAAGTGCATGTTTCGGACGGAAAAATTATTTACGTCGGGAAAGAAAAAGCCTTTGATGCGGATCGTCGTATCGATTGTAAGGGAAGCCTCTTGATGCCGGGATTCGCAAATGCGCATACCCATTCCGCAATGACGTTGTTTCGCGGATTCGCAGACGA
This sequence comes from uncultured Clostridia bacterium, assembly GCA_964468815.1. Classification (GTDB taxonomy): domain Bacteria; phylum Bacillota; class Clostridia; order Christensenellales; family Borkfalkiaceae; genus UMGS621. The sequence continues at coordinate 82,893 of CAYXWN010000001.1, forward strand.
TCTGCCGTTGCAAGAATGGTTGTACGATCGTATTTTTCCGTTGGAATCGTATTTGACGGAAGAAGACGTTTATTGGGGCACGATGCTCGCGTTGGCGGAATACGTGCGCGGCGGCACAACCGCAATTGCGGATATGTACTATGCGGAAGACGCGATCATTCAAGCCGTAAAAAAGTCGGAACTTGCTATGGGAATGTGGGCAGGAGCGTCCGATTTGACGGGCAAAACCAACGAAGCGTTGAATCATGTAGAGGAGTATTATTTAAAATATCGGGACAACGAGCGTATTCGTTACCATTTAGGCGTACATTCGGAATATCTTGCGTCGGATGCGTTGCTATACGGAATGGCTGACCTTTCGCAAACATACGGCGCTCCGACAACGGCTCACGTAAGCGAAACCTTAAAGGAAACGGGAGAATGTACGGTCAGAAGAAACTTGACGCCCACTCAATTTTTACACAAGATCGGCTATTTCGATTTTGGCGGCGTCATTGCGCACGGGACTTATCTCGATAAAGACGACGTAGCGTTACTGTCGGAAAAAGGCGTTTACTGCGCTTCTAATCCCGGAAGTAATCTCAAACTTGCAAGCGGAATCGCTCCCATCTATTCTATGTTGAAAAATAATATGAAAGTCTGTCTTGGAACGGACGGTGCGGCTAGCAATAACGCGCTTTCCATGTTCCGTGAAATGTATTTGCTTTCGTGTTTGCAAAAAGGAATGATGAAAGACGCGACTGCCGTTCTTGCCGAACAGGCGATCGCTTGCGCAACGGTCAACGGATATCGCGCTTTGGGACTGAACGGCGGTACGTTAGAAGTCGGAAATCCTGCAGATATGATATTATTGGATTTATCCGCACCGAATTTTCGTCCGCTCAACGACGTAAAAAAACATATCGTTTATTCTGCCGATACTGCAAACGTACTGATGACGGTTGCGAACGGCAAGATCGTTTATAATCAAGGGAATTACGATATCGGAGAAGATATTGATGAAATCTATCGCAAGGCGGAGCAATGTATCCGTCGCCTAAAAAGCAAGGCTGGAATGAAATAATGAATACGGAAAAGAACTGCCCGTCCTGCGGAACAAAACTAAGCGTTTTTTTTGAAACTTCCATGCTCGGTTGTCCGAACTGCTACCGTGCTTTTGAAAGCGAATTAAAGCCGATTTTGCGAGAAATGCATGGAAAAATCGTTCACGTCGGGAAAAACCCCGGAATTTCTAGTGTGGATTACGAGTTGATCTATGCGTACGACTCTTTTTTGAGAGAAAAAGAAAAGGCGATTTTAGACGGAGATACGAGAAAGGCTGCTGAAATAAGCGAAGAATTAAAGGAACTTTCCAAAGAATTGGAAATACGGGGTTTGCGATAATGGAAGTTTATCGTCCGAATGATTTGGATTATAATATCATATCTTCCCGTGTGCGACTCGCACGCAACTTGATGAGCGAACGATTTTTTATCGAGGATTCCGCATTTGCAAAGAGCATTGTTCAGCGTGCGTTGACGGCGGTCAATCGCTTAGAACCGTTTGATCTTTTGTTTTTATCGTCTGTTCCCGAATTGATCGGAGAGGCATTAAAAGAGAAGCATTTGATTAGTCAAAAACTGATTGAAAATCGTGCAAGAAGTGCCGTTCTTATCAATCGAGAAGAAAACGTTTCTATCATGATACACGAAGAAGACGTGTTTCGGGAGCAGTGCTTTATGCGTGGTTTACGAATTGCGGAAGCGTATAAAGCCTTATCTCTTGTAGACGAATCGCTTGCAAAAACCTTCCATTTAGCGTTTGATTCCAAACTTGGCTATCTTACCGCATGCCCGACGAACGTCGGGACGGGAATGCGCGCATCTGTCATGTTGTTTTTGCCTGCATTGACCGAAAGCGGTCGATTGAGAGAATTGATCCCGAAAATTAAAGAACTCGGATTGACCATACGCGGCGTATACGGGGAAGGCAGTAGTGCCGATTGTTATATGTATCAAGTGAGCAACGAGGTGACGCTCGGCGTTTCGGAACAGCAGATTTTAGACAGTGTTGAAGATACCGTTTTGAAACTGTGTGAAGCGGAGCAAAAAACGTGCCGTGAGTATTACCGAAAAAATCGCTTGCAAGTTGCAGACCGCTGCGGACGCGCGTTCGGAATTTTAACGAACTGTGCTTTGTTGGATTACGAAGAATTTTTGCAATTGATTGCAAGCATAAAGATCGGAGTGGTGCTCGGCGTTTTTCCGTTCGACGTCAAAAAAGTGGACGATCTTTTGGTTGCGATGCGCCCGGCAAGCATTTGCATGAACGAGGGAAAGCGACTGGGAGCGGTTGAATGTGCGCGGAAGCGCGCTGAGATCGTTTCCGAATTTTTCAATGAAATTTCTGAAAGGGGATAAGCAATGGCTTATAACGATAATTTTTCATCTAACGCAGAAGAAGTATTGCAGAATGCGGTAAAAGCGGCGAAACGCTTTGGCTCTACTTACGTCGGAAGCGAGCATATTTTATACGGATTGATCCTTTCTTCCGATCGCGGCGTCGCGGGATCGATATTGGCGTCTTGCGGAGTCGATCGGGAACGCTATGAAAAGTTGTTACGCCTTTCCGTCGATAAAAAATCCACTATTAAGGGGTTTACCGCCGGGGCGAAACATATTATGGATACCGCGCAAGAATTATCGATCAATTTAGATGCCGGATTTATCGGTACGGAACATTTGTTAATGGCGATTTTAAGAGATGTTGAAGGGGGGGCTTATTTTTTATTAAAGAAAATGGGCATCAATATCGCACAAATGGCAATGATGTTAGATGATTTTGTCGCAAAAACAGACGAAGAAGAAAACTGTTCCGGATTAGAAACGGAAACGCGCGAGCATCGTCCGCGAGAGTATGCAAAAGAAAAGAAAGATCTTTCCTTTTTAGAAGGGTTCGGTGTAGATCTTACAAAAAAGGCGAAAGACGGAAAACTTGATCCCGTAATCGGTCGAAAAAAGGAAATTGACCGCATTATTCAAGTATTGTCCAGACGTACCAAAAATAATCCCGTTTTAATCGGAGAACCCGGTGTTGGAAAGAGTGCCGTCGTGGAGGGGCTTGCTCTATCCATCGTATCGGGAAACGTTCCCGACTTACTTGCAGGGAAAACGGTCTTTTCCCTTGATTTATCTGGCGTTCTTGCCGGAACGCGTTATCGCGGAGATTTTGAAGAACGGTTAAAAAAGATTATAGACAACGTAAAAGAAGACGGCGATATTATTTTATTTATTGATGAAATTCACAATATTGTCGGAGCAGGTTCGGGCGGAGATGGGAATCTCGACGCCGCAAATTTATTAAAGCCGATGCTTTCGCGCGGAGAAATGCAGACGATCGGCGCTACCACGTTAGACGAGTATCGGAAATATATCGAAAAAGATCCTGCGTTGGAACGGCGTTTTCAACCGATCATAGTCGAAGCGCCTGATGAAGAATCTGCGATCGAAATCTTAAAGGGATTGCGCGATAAATACGAGGCGCATCATAAAGTTTCGATCAGTGACGAAGCGATCGAGGCGGCAGTAACGCTGTCCGAACGCTATATAACAGATCGCTTTTTGCCCGATAAGGCAATTGATCTAATCGATGAAGCGGCGTCGCGTGTTCGTTTGGACAGTTATAATGCTCCGACGGAGATTAAGGAACAAGGTCGGCTTCTCAATAAGATGGAAATCGAACGCAAAGAAGCAGTCAGTCGTCGCGATTTTGAACGGATCGAAAAAATTGATAAACAAATCGCTTCCATTAGCGAAAAAATTTCCGATTTGGAAAATATCGAACATGAAAGCCGCGTTAAGGCAAAACTGCAAATCGGACAAGAGGACGTGGCGAAAATCGTCAGTAGTTGGACGGGAATTCCCGTTGCTCGTTTGACGCAGACGGAAGCCCAGAAACTTCTTTCCTTGGAAGATCTGTTGCATAAACGCGTTATCGGTCAAGAAGACGCAATTAAAGCCGTTTCCTCGGCAATTCGTCGAGCCCGTGCCGGATTGAAAGATCCAAACCGTCCGATCGGTTCGTTTATTTTCGTCGGACCGACCGGCGTCGGAAAAACCGAGTTATCTAAGGCGATTGCGGAAGCGGTATTCGGAGATGAAAGTGCTTTGATTCGCGTCGATATGAGCGAATATATGGAAAAGCATTCTGTCGCTAAGTTAATTGGCGCACCTCCTGGATACGTTGGGTTTGACGAAGCCGGTCAATTGACTGAAAAAGTGAGAAGAAAGCCTTATTCCGTCGTGTTGTTCGACGAAATCGAAAAAGGACATTCCGATATTTTCAACTTACTGTTGCAAATTTTAGACGAAGGGAGATTGACGGACAGTAAGGGGCGGCAGATTAATTTTAAGAATACGGTTATCATTATGACGTCTAACGTCGGAGCAAGCGAAATTAAGCAAGTTAATACGCTCGGATTCGGGGTAAAAGAGCAAGAGTACGACAAAATGAAAGATCGGATTCGCGACGCTTTAAAAGATCACTTCCGCCCTGAGTTTTTGAATCGAATAGACGAAATCATCACTTTCAGAAAGTTAGAACGGAATGAGTTAGAAAAAATCGTATTCATATTGCTTTCGGGATTGAAAAAACGACTGCAAGCAATCGGCGTCGATTTAATGGTTCGGGAAGAGGCTGTTGATTTAATCTTACGAGAAGCAGTCGAAGAGGAATATGGTGCACGTCCGTTAAAGAGAGTCATTCAACGCAGAATCGAGGATCGTTTAAGCGAAGAGATATTGAAAGGAAATATCTTAAAGGGAGAAACGGTTATCATCGACTCGCTCGACGACAGATTGACTTTTAAATCTGAAAAAATCAATTAGAGAAAAGGGATTTTACCTCCTTGCGTCGAATATAGTAAGTGAAAACGTAAGGAGGTATTTTTATGAACATTGAAATTATCGAACGCAATTACGAAGCAGGCGAACGGTTAAAGGGCATGATTGTAAAAAAGATCGAAAAATTGGATAAATATTTCGATCAAGACGCTAAATGCAAGGTATCTCTTAAAAAAGAAAATAACTCCATGAAGACGGAAGTTATGTTGGATTATCACGGAAAACTTGTAAGAGCGCAAGTGATCAGCGATAATTTTTACGATAATCTCGACCGTATTCTTCCTAAACTTGAAGGGCAAATCCGCAAGTACCGCACGATGTTTGATAAACAACAAAAGAACAAGGCGTTTAAGGATAGCGTTTTGTTTGAACCGGCGGAAGAAACGCATAACGCACAGGTCGTAAAAACAAAGCGTTTTCCCGTATACCCGATGTCCAATACGGATGCGGCGGAAGAAATGGAACTTTTGGGACATTCGTTTTTTATCTTCTTGGACGATAAGACGAATGCCGTTAAGGTAATGTATCAAAGGAGTGACGGCGAGCTCGGCGTGATCGAGCCGATTGTCGAATAAAAGATGGAAATAGGAGTTTCGACTGCGTCGTTGTTTCTTCGAATGGTGACAGAAGACGCGTTGTCATATTTAGATCGAAACGGAGTAGAGAGCGCGGAAGTTTTTTTATCGACGTATTCGGAATATACTTCTGATTTTGCGGCTGTTTTAAAAAAGAACATCTCTTCCGTCAAGGTTCGTTCCGTTCATACGTTAAATACGCAGTTTGAACCTCAATTATACAGTGTGGGAAAACGAGCAGAAGAAGACGCTTTTCGACTCTTAGAGCAAGTTTCCGACGTTGCGAAAGCGATTGGCGCACAATCTTATACCTTTCACGGCGTAGCACGCTTAAAAAAGACGGCTTTAACCATGGATTTCGACAAAATCGGCGAAAGAACGCAGAAAATCATCGAAGTCTGTAAGCGTTACGGCATATCTTTGGCGTATGAAAACGTTCATTGGGCCTATTACAATTATCCCGGATTTTTTCGGGAACTAAAAAAACGCTGTCCCGATTTGAAAGGAGTTCTTGACGTAAAGCAAGCATGGCAAAGCGGATTCTCCTTCCATGATTATATAGAGGATATGGGAAACGATTTGATTACCGTACATATTTCCGATCGAACGGAAGACGGTTCGCTTTGTTTACCGGGGAAAGGCTCTTTCCCATATGAAGAACTCATTTCTCATTTGAACGACGTCGGCTTTGACGGCGCAGTTCAAATTGAGGTGTATCAGAATAATTATCGAAATCTTTCAGAGTTGTTGGAAAGTGTTTTGTACTTGAAAGAGATGTTTTTTAAGCACGGAAGAAGCGTTTAAGGAAACTTTTTGTGTTTTTTAAGGATTTTTCTCTTTCTCTATTGACAAATGAGTGCGAATGATTTAAAATAAAAAGAGTAAAAGAATTATCATTTTTTTAATCACAAACAGCGAGGTAACTATGAAAGCGGATTATGCGAATGCAAAATGGAAAGAGTCAATGAAATTGAAACTCGACTATAATAATATGATGGCGGAATACGTCGGAGAAAAGGAAGGAATAACCGAAAAAGAACTTTTCAATCACGTTCCCGTCATGAAGCAAGCGTTTCAACGCGTAGAAGACAGTCGCGGTGTCGGAATGACCGGGTGGATGGATTTACCCTACAATCAAACGGAAGTTGTTCGGGAAATTATTGAAACAGCGCGCGGAATCAAGAAAAAATACGATTATTTCGTTGTGCTCGGAATCGGTGGTTCGGCATTAGGTCCGATCGCCGTCTTTCAGGCTCTTTGTCATCTTCATTATAACGATTTGCCGAAATATTCACGGAAAGGTCCTAAATTTTACGTAGAGGACAACGTTGATCCTGAGAGAATGCGTGCTTTATTAGACGTGATCGACGTAAAGAAAACCGTCTTTAACGTTATTACAAAGAGCGGCGCGACCAGCGAAACGATGGCGCAATATTTGATTATCTACGATCTTTTGAAATCGAAATTAGGGGACGAGATCGCAGATCATATTATTGCGACGACTTCGCAGAATACCGGCAATTTAATCAAAATATCCAAAAAAGAGGGGTATAAGACCTTTTATATTCCGGACGGCGTAGGTGGACGTTTTTCCGAGTTGTCGCCCGTCGGATTGTTTCCTGCCGCCGTATGCGGCGTAGACATCAAAGCGATGTTGGCAGGCGCTGCTTATATGGACAGGATTTGTAAGCAAAAGGATTGGAAAAAGAATCCGGCTTTGATTGCCGCCGCATTGCAATATATCTGCATGAATAAAGGAAAGAATATTTCGGTCATGATGCCGTATGCGGATAGTTTAAAATATATGGCGGATTGGTATTGCCAACTTTGGGCGGAAAGTTTAGGGAAGGCTGTCGATAACGACGGAAAACAAATTTTTGCGGGACAGACGCCCGTCAAGGCACTCGGCGTAACCGATCAACATTCTCAAGTGCAGTTGTATCGGGAAGGACCTTTTGATAAGGTCGTTACCTTCCTTGCAGTAGAACGATATCGGACTGTGTATCCAATTCCGAACGGTTGCGAGGATATTCCGGACGTTTCCTTCCTTTCCGGTCATACGATGAACGAATTGATTCAAGCGGAGCAGAAAGCGACCGAATACGCTCTTACGCAAGCGCATCGTTTGAATCATACGATTATTTTGCCGGAAGTCAACGCGTTCACCTTGGGCGAGTTGATGTATTTCTTTGAAATGAAGACCGCGTTTTGTGGAGAGATGTTGAATCTGAATACTTATAATCAACCGGGCGTTGAGGGGGGAAAGAACGCTACTTACGCATTACTCGGAAAAAGAGGATACGAAACGACGAAAGAAGAAATGGAATCCGCTCCGACAAAACAAGTAAAATATACTTGCTGAGGGACTTATGAAAGAGCATTTGCCGTTATATCTTTTTCATCAAGGGACAAATTATCGCACCTATGAATTTCTTGGTGCGCATTTTTCCACCCGTCAAGGGAAAAAGGGGGTGTGGTTTCGCACTTGGGCGCCGCACGCCCTATCCGTTTCTGTTGTAGGGGATTTTAACGGTTGGGATCAAACGAAAAACGTTATGGAACGGATCAGCGACGGCGGCGTGTTTGAAACCTTTATCGTCGGATTAAAACAATTTGACTGTTACAAATTCGCCGTTACGTCCGAAAAGGGGACGGTATTGAAGGCAGATCCCTATGCCTTTCATAGTGAAACGCCGGCAGCCACGGCTTCCAAACTTTATTCGTTTGGCGTATTTCCGTGGGAAGACGGCTCTTATTTGGAAGAGAGAAAAAACACTTCCGTTTATTCCTCGCCCGTTAATATTTACGAGGTGAATCTCGGCTCTTGGAAACGCTATTCGGACGGCAATTGTTACAGTTACAGAGAAATTGCGCCCGAACTGATTGCTTACGTAAAAGAGATGGGGTATACGCATATTGAATTTATGCCGCTTTCGGAATATCCCTACGACGGTTCTTGGGGGTATCAAGTTACGGGGTATTACAGCGTAACATCTCGTTTTGGTACGCCCGATGACTTTAAGTATTTGATCAACGAATGTCATAAAAATAAAATCGGTGTAATTTTGGACTGGGTACCGGCTCATTTTCCAAAAGACGAGCACGGTCTTTACGAGTTTGACGGTTCGCCGTGCTATGAGTATTCCGGCAAGGACAAGCAGGAACATAAAGGCTGGGGAACGCGCGTATTCGATTGGGGAAAGAACGAGGTTCAGTCTTTTTTGATTTCTAACGCATTGTTTTGGTTGGAGCAATTCCATATCGACGGATTGCGCGTGGATGCGGTTGCATCCATGTTGTATCTCGATTATGATCGAGAGCCGGGTGAATGGACTCCGAACGCATACGGCGGCAATTATAATTTAGAGGCAATCGCTTTCTTAAAAAAACTCAACACCGTCGTGTTCGGACAATTCCCGAATGCATTAATGATTGCAGAGGAATCTACGGCGTTTCCGATGATCACAAGACCGGTTTCGGATGGCGGATTGGGCTTTAATTTTAAGTGGAATATGGGATGGATGAACGATCTGTTAAGTTATATGCAGACCGATCCGTATTTCAGAAAATATCAGCATAACAAACTGACGTTTTCCATGATGTACGCGTTCAGCGAAAATTTCGTTCTTCCGATTTCGCATGACGAAGTTGTTCACGGAAAACATTCCTTGTTGGACAAAATGCCCGGATCGTATGAAGAGAAGTTCGCAAACGTTCGTGCATTTATGGGATTTATGACGGCGCATCCGGGGAAAAAATTGATTTTTATGGGGTGCGAATACGGTCAATTTAAGGAATGGGATTATCGCGAAGGTCTTGAATTTTTTATGACAGACTTTGAGTTACATGCTAAGTTACAACGTTTTTTCCGCGATATAAACCAATTTTACTTAAAGACACCTGCTTTTTACGAAATAGAGGATTCGTGGAACGGGTTTGAATGGATTTCCCCGGATGAATCCGATCAAAACGTAATCGCCTTTCGAAGAAAGGATCGAAGCGGTAACGGCGTAATCATATTGATTAATTTTTCAGGGACAGATTATCCCGATTATCGCGTAGGTGCGGATAAGGGAAAATACCGAATGGTTTTGTCTTCGGATGCTCGCAAATACGGAGGAGAAGAAAAAACAAGAAAGAAAGTGTTTCAAACCAAAAAGGTCGCAAGGCACGGAAAAACCGATTCTTTTTCAGTCTATTTACCTAAGTTGACTTGTTGTTACTTTATCTTACAAAAATAAAAAATGTTCTAAGGGGGAACTTTATGTTAAGAAAAAAGAAATGTGTCGCAATGTTATTAGCCGGAGGGCAGGGCAGCCGACTCTACGCGCTAACCAGCAAAATTGCAAAGCCTGCCGTACCGTTCGGCGGTAAATACCGCATTATTGATTTCCCGCTTTCAAATTGCTTTAATTCGGGAATTGATACAGTCGGTGTGCTAACGCAATACCAACCGTTAATCTTGAACGATTACATCGGAAACGGTCAGCCGTGGGATCTTGACCGTGCTTTCGGCGGTGTACATATTTTGTCGCCGTATCAAGGAAAGCATTCGTCCGATTGGTTCAAGGGAACGGCAAACGCTATTTATCAGAATATCCATTTTATCGAACAATTCGATCCGGATTACGTTTTAATTTTATCCGGCGATCATATTTATAAAATGGATTATTCTAAGATGTTGGATTTCCATATTAAAAGCAATGCCGATTGTACGATCGCGGCAATTCGAGTACCGCTTTCGGAAGCATCTCGCTTCGGTATTTTGAATACACGTGAAAACGGGGAAATCTATCAGTTTGAAGAAAAACCGAAAAAGCCGAAAAGCGATCTCGCGTCTATGGGGATTTATATTTTCAAAACAGAAAAATTATACCGTTATTTGAAAGAAGATAGTGAAGACATCTCATCTAGCAACGATTTCGGGAAAAACGTTTTACCAGCAATGTTAAACGCAGGTGAAAGAATGATGGCTTATACTTTCGAGGGCTATTGGAAAGACGTGGGAACGATTGATTCTCTTTATGAAGCCAATATGGATTTGCTTGGCGATATGCCTGCTTTCGATGTATGGGATTCCTCTTGGGTTATTCAATCGCGCAGCCCGCTTGCTCCTCCGCAGTATATCGGCGAAGAGGGAAAAGTAAATAATTCCATCATTATGTCCGGGTGTGAAATATACGGAACGGTGGAAAATTCCGTTTTTTCCAGTAACGTGATTGTAAAGAAAGGAGCAATCGTGCGAAACAGCGTTATTATGAGTAACGTAACGATTGAAGAAAATGCGGTTATTGATTATGCGATCATCGACGAATTCGCAACGATTGGAAAAAATGCGACGGTAGGGGAAGCAAAGTCTTGCGGAAACGGTATTACCGTTTTGGGACGAGGCGTTGAAATTTCTGAAAATGCCTGCATCAAAGGTGGGCAGATGCTGGAAGCCGATAAGGAGGAAAAATAAAATGAGAGCAGTAGGAATCATTTTTTCCAATATTCACGACGGAAACGTACCGGAACTTGCACAACACAGAACGCTCGGCTCGATCCCGTTCGGCGGAAGATACCGTTTGATTGATTTCCCGTTATCGAATATGGTTAATTCGGGAATTGATACGGTTGGCGTTATTACAAAAAGTAATTATCAATCCTTGATGGATCATATCGGATCGGGTAAGGATTGGGATTTGGCTCGTAAAAACGGCGGAATTATTATTTTGCCGCCGTTCGGGGACGTTTCCAACGATCGCGTTTACACTTCTCGTTTGGACGCATTAAAGGGAATTATGAGTTTTTTATGGCGTGCGGACGAAGAATACGTTGTAATGACTGATTGCGATATCGTTTGTCGGATCAATTACAATGAAGTAATCGAAGATTTAATTCGGAAAAACGCCGATATTTCGATCGTGTACAGAAAACACGATACTGCGGATTTCACGGAGAAAAAAGTTCTAGCGTTAGACTTGGACGGAGAAGAACGTGTTACGAATTTCCGCTTCGAGGAAGAATTGAGCAAGTCGGATAATCTGTGCATGAATATGTACGTTATGAAAAAGGTTACGCTTCAAAATTTATTGTTAGAAGCAATTTCTCATAACGCAAAACATTTTACGTCAGACGTCTTGGCTAAGAATTTAAGAAGTTTGAAAATCTGCGGTTACGAACATAAGGGGTATTACGTCGGAATTTCTTCCTTACAAGCATATTACGAGCACAACCTCGAAGTCTTAAACGAAGACGTGAGAAAAGAATTGTTCGGTGATCGCAGTGTGTTTACAAAGATAAGAGATTCCGCACCGACGAAATACGGAGCTGGGGCGATTGTAAAAAATTCGATGATTGCAGACGGTTGCGTAATCGAGGGCGAAGTAATTAACTCGGTATTGTTCCGTGACGTAAAGATTGCGCGCGGTACGGTTGTAAAAAATTGCATTTTGATGCAGAATACCGTAACGGGAGAAAACGTTTCGTTAAACTGCATTATTAGCGATAAAAACGTTGTGATACGTGATCGGAGAGTCCTTTCCGGCAGTGAAAATCATCCGTTTTATATTCCAAAAGGCAGCATGATTTGAGGAGGGTATTATGGCAGAAAAGAAAACAAGCACGAGAAAAGCGTGCACTCAGAAAAAAACAAATAAAGTTACGCCGATTGTATCCGTTGTTCCGAAAAAACGAATTTTATTTGCGGGTTCGGAGGCTGCTCCGTTTATTGCAACGGGTGGCTTGGCTGACGTAATGGGGTCGTTACCGAAAGCCCTTGCGGAATCGGAAGAAAACGAAGTTAGCGTCATTTTGCCGCTTTATTCAAAAATATCAAACGAATACCGCAAGAATTTTCGGTTTATCGGTAGTTTTGAAGTTCCGCTGTCTTGGCGTAGACAATATTGTGGCGTGTTTTACTATTTAGCGCACAACATCCATTATTATTTCATTGACAATGAATATTATTTTAAACGGGACGGCAATATTTACGGGTGTTATGACGACGGAGAGCGTTTTGCTTTCTTTTCAAAAGCGATTTTAGAAACTATCGGTCATTTTATGTTGTGGCCGGACGTATTGCATTGCAACGACTGGCAAACGGCAGCAGCCGTGATTTATTTAAAAACAATCTATCATCAATACGAGCGATATAATCAAATAAAAACGGTTTTTACCATTCACAATATCGAATATCAAGGGAAATACGGTTTGGACTGTATGGACGACTTATTCGGTTTTCCGAGTTGGTCGAAAGATTTAGTCGAATTTGACGACTGTATCAATTTGATGAAAGGCGCGATTGAATTAAGCGACGTCGTTAATACGGTTAGTCCGACGTATGCGCGTGAAATTAAAGATTCGTATTTCGCGCACGGTTTAGAGGGGATTATTAAGAGAAACGAAGGGAAACTGCTCGGGATTTTGAACGGAATTGATTACGATTATTATAATCCGGCAACCGATCGCTATCTGTTTGCAAACTATTCGGTAAACGACCTTGGAGGAAAAACCGTTTGCAAACAAGAATTGCAGAAAATGTTGAATTTGCCCGTTAAAGACGTTCCGATGATTGCTATTATTTCACGTTTGGTTTCGCACAAGGGATTCGATTTGGTGAAAGCCGTCATTGAAAACGTTTTGAATCAAGACGTTCAGGTCGTTATTCTCGGAACGGGAGATCATTATTACGAGGGCTATTTTTCTCAACTTGCAAACCAATATCGTGGAAAATGCGTGACGATTATTGAATTTAATCAAGATTTGTCGAGAAAGATTTATGCAGGTGCGGATCTCTTCTTGATGCCGTCCAAAATGGAACCATGCGGTCTTTCTCAAATGATTGCAAGCCGTTACGGAACGGTTGCGATCGTACGTGGTACGGGCGGTTTGAACGATAGCATACAGCCTCTCTATGAAGACAGCGGAAACGGATTTTCTTTCCGTGATTACAACGCACACGATATGCTGTACGTAATCAATCAGGCAATCCGGACGTATTATGATAAGGAAGCGTTTGCACGCCTTCAATATCGGGCAATGACAACCGATTTCAGTTGGACACAGCGCGCAAGGGAATATGACGAGGTATATCAAAAACTAATCTGATATCGGAGACGGAAATGAACAGAAACATTACGGAAAAAGAAGCGGCTGAGTTGATCGAGGGCAAGCTTTCCAGGTATTTCGGCGTTTCGGCAAAAGAGGCGAGCAAGGAACAGTTATATCGTGCCGTTGCTTTATCAATTCGCGATATTATGCTGGAAAAACGCAATAAATTTTACAAAAAATATAAAGAACAGAACGGAAAACGCGTTTATTACCTTTGTATGGAATTTTTGATGGGACAATCATTAAAAAATAACGCGTACAATCTCGGAATTGCAGAGCCGATCGACGCTTTTTTAAAAAAGCAAGGTTATTGTTTAGAGGAACTTTACGAATTAGAACCGGATGCAGGTCTTGGAAACGGTGGGCTCGGTCGTCTTGCCGCGTGTTTTATGGACGCGTTGGCAACGCAAGGATACCCTGCAATGGGGTATTCGATTTGCTATGAATACGGTTTGTTCAAGCAAAAAATTATAGACGGTTGGCAAACCGAACTTCCCGATGTCTGGCTTCCTGGAGGAGACGTTTGGTTGGTTCAACGCCCCGATAAAACTTTCCGCGTCAAATTTGACGGACATATTCGTGAAGTTTGGGGCGAAAACGGCATGAAGATTGAGCATTATGATGCAAAAGAAGTTGAGGCTGTTGCTTACGACATGATGGTTTCCGGGGCAAACTCGGAAGCGGTGTCCGTTCTTCGTCTTTGGAAAGCGCAAAATCCCGAAAGTTTCGATATGAAGACTTTTTCGGAAGGAAATTATTTGCAGAGCATGCAAGATGATGCAGAAGCAGAGGTTCTTTCTAAGGTTTTATATCCGTCGGATAATCATTCCGAAGGAAAATCCTTGCGCTTAAAGCAACAATATTTCTTGGTTTCCGCTTCGTTGCAAAATATCATTAAAGATCACTTGCGTCGATTCGGCACGTTAGATACGCTACCCGATCGCGCGGCGATTCATATTAACGATACGCACCCTGCACTTTGTGTTCCGGAATTAATGCGTCTTTTAATGGACGAGCATGGTTATTCTTGGGATTCCGCTTGGGATATCGTCACGAGAACTGTTGCCTACACAAATCATACGGTTATGAGTGAAGCCTTGGAAAAATGGAACGAGGATCTTTTGCAACGGCGTTTACCGCGTATTTACAGCATTATTCGAGAAATCAATCAACGCTTTTGCGGAGAAATGTGGCATTTATTTCCAGGGGATTGGGATAAAATTGATCGTATGTCGATTATATCTCACGGTCAGATCAGAATGGCAAATCTCAGCGTCGTTGCCTCTCACAAGGTAAACGGCGTCAGTAAATTACACAGTGAAATTATAAAAAACAGCATTTTTAAGGACTTTAATTCTGTTTATCCGAATAAGTTTTGTAACGTGACCAACGGAATTGCGCATCGGAGATGGCTTTGTCAATCCAACCCGGAATTAACCGCATTGCTAACGGACTGCATCGGATCGGGATTTATTATGGATGCGGAAAAACTGTCCGAATTTAAGAAATTCGAGACGGATAAAACCGTGCTTTCCGAACTGAATCGGATCAAATATAAGAAAAAAGAACAATTGGCTGTATACGCAAAGACACATCAAGGCGTTGTGTTAAATCCCGATTCTTTATTCGACGTGCAAGCAAAGCGTATGCACGAATATAAACGGCAACTTTTGAATGCACTCTATATTATTTCTCTTTATAACGAATTAAAAGAGAATCCGAATGCCGATATTGAGCCGAAAACGTTCATATTCGGTGCTAAGGCAGCGCCCGGTTATTATTTTGCAAAGCAAATTATCAAGTTAATTTGTTTCCTTGCGGAAGATATCAAAAAGCATCCTAAAATCAGAGAGAAATTACAAATTGTTTATTTGGAAAACTACTGTGTTTCGATGGCGGAAAAATTGATGCCGGCGACGGAGTTATCCGAACAGATTTCGCAAGCAGGAAAAGAGGCGAGCGGAACAGGAAACATGAAATTTATGATCAACGGTGCGCTGACAATCGGTACTTTGGACGGAGCGAACGTCGAAATGCGTGAGGCTTGCGGTGCGGAAAATATTTTTATTTTCGGACTAACGGCAGACGAAGTTGATCAATTATGGAAGCAAGGGTATCATTCAACCGGTTTTTATACAAATAACGCAAAACTGCGCGGCGTTATCGAGGCATTAGTTGCCGGGTTTAACGGAGAATCTTTCTCCGATATCGCAGCATATTTGCTGACGGGACGCCCTGTTGCCGATCCCTATATGTGTATGGCGGATTTTGATTCTTACTGCAATACCCATAAATTAGCGGATTCTATTTATCAAGATCGAGAAAAATGGGCAAAAATGTCGTTGAACAATATTGCTTCCGCAGGTGTGTTTGCCGCAGATAGAAGTATTCGCGAATATGCAGAGCAGATTTGGAATCTGAGATCGCTTTAATCCATGCTACCGTATTATAATCCGATCGATCCGGCATGCAAAAGCGTTGTTGGCGGCGTTGAGCAAAATCAAGCGGTCGTTTTTCGTATTTTTGCCGATGGATTTCAAACTTGTGAATTTTTTCTTGTAAACGAACGAACCGGGGAAACTCGGTCCTTTCGTATGCAAAAAGAAGAACGTTCTTTTTCGTTTTGCTTAGAACCAAAGGAAATCGGTCTTTATTGGTATCGTTTTTCCTTGGACGGAAAATTCTTTGGCGAAAGCAATAACGGACTCGGCGCTTTTGGCGCAGAGTCTTTTTTGCTACTTGTTTATCGAAAAGGATTTACGACGCCGGAATGGATCAAGGGGAAAATAATGTATCAAATTTTCCCCGATCGTTTTTATCGTACAGGAACGGGTTCTTGTGCCGGGAAAAAAGTATTGAGAGAAGATTGGGGTGGAACGCCTTGCTATTTACCGAATGAACAAGGAGAAGTCTTAAACAACGATTTTTTTGGCGGGAATTTAAGGGGAATCACGGAAAAACTTCCGTATTTAGCGGAATTAAATATTTCTGCAATTTATCTCAATCCTATTTTTAAGGCGTACAGTAACCACCGTTACGATACGGGAAATTATCTTGAAATCGATCCGCTATTAGGAACACGAGAAGAGTTCGATCAACTGATTCGGGAAGCCGATCGCTTCGGTATTCGCGTTATTTTGGACGGAGTGTTTAATCATACAGGGGCGGACAGTCTTTATTTTAATCGATACGGGAACTATTCTTCGACGGGAGCATATCAAAGTCAAGAATCGCCGTATTTTAATTGGTATGAATTTGCCCGTTTTCCCGATCGCTACTCTTCTTGGTGGGGCTTTCTGTCTTTGCCGTCAATCCGAAAAGACAGTGCGTCTTTTCAGAATTTTATTGCAGGAAATGGCGGTGTGTTAGAAAATTATAGTAATGTCGGCGGTTGGCGATTAGACGTCGCGGACGAACTCTCATCTGATTTTGTCAGACATATTCGCGATAAAATAAAGCAGAAAAATACTGACGTTTTTTTAATTGGAGAAGTTTGGGAGGACGCCGCTGTTAAAATTGCATACGACGAAAGAAAACCTTATTTCTGCGGAGAAGAATTGGACAGTGTTATGAATTATCCGTTACGAACGGCAATTCTTTCTTTTTTACGACAAGGCGACGCACAAGTACTTGCCGTGACTATGCGTCGATTGGTCGATCATTATCCGAAGGCGTGCTTGGATGCGTTGATGAATATTTTAGATACGCATGATACCGAGCGTATTCTTACAGCACTAAACGATTCGAATTCCGTGTATGAGAAAACGGACGTAGCAGAGTACCATATGTCGATTAAAGAACGAGCCGACGCCCGAGAGAAATTAAAAATAGCGACGCTCTTGCAGTTTACGTTACCCGGCGTTCCTTGTATTTATTACGGCGACGAAATTGGAATGGAGGGGTATCGAGATCCCTTTAATCGCCGTTGCTTTGATTGGGATTGTTCGGATGAAGCAATTTATTCATGGTATCGCAAAATGGCGCAAATTCGTTCTCGTATTTCTGTTTTCAAAAATGGCGTTTATCGAGAGATTTATTCCGATCGCAACTGTATTGTATTCGAGCGCCGAAACAATGATCGTGCAGTTATAATTGCAGTCAATCGAGGAAATCGAAAATATGCTTTAAAATTCGACGGTACACTTTACGATTTGCTTTCCGAACGCCGATTCGATAAACAATGCGAGTTGCTTCCGAAAGAAGCAATACTTTTATACGACGAGGTGTTATGAATATTTCAGAAGAATTACAAGGTGCGGCAAGTCCGCAATTACGAGAATTTAATCGTCGCATTGCAAACACTGTGCTTCCCATATACGGCGTAAAAGTACCGTATTTAAGAGCGATGGCAAAACGTATTGTAAGAGAAGGAAAAGCCGATGAATTTTTAGAGCATACGCCGACCGATTATTTAGAAGAGCGATTGCTTTACGGCTTTGTTTTAGGAATGAAAAAAGAAACGCCCGAATCGTTTTTAGTCGGTTTGAAAAAATTTCTCCCATTGGTGGAAAATTGGGCAATCTGCGACTGTTGCGTTTCTACTTTTCGTATAATCGAGAAAAACAAGGAATTCTTTTTTCCGACGGTAAAATCTCTTTTGACAGAGGAAGAGCCGTTTTCTTGTCGCGTCGGCGTCATTATGCTAATGGATTTCTATTTAGAGGAATCGTATTTAGATTTTATCTTTTCCGAAATCGAGAAAATTCCGAGCGGAAGATATTACGTCGATATGGGAATTGCTTGGCTGCTTTCGGTTTGTTTTGTAAAATATAAAGAAAAAACAGAGGCGTTTTTAGCCGATTGTTCGCTCTCGAATTTTACATACAATAAAACATTGCAAAAAATCGTGGAATCAAACCGCGTAACAAAGGAAGAAAAAGTAATCATCAGGAGTAAAAAGAGAAAATGAATCTGACACAAAAATTGGCGACGGAGTTCAACCTAAGCCCGACTTACGCAAACAACATCGTGAATTTAATTGACGAGGGGAATACAATCCCTTTTATTGCTCGCTATCGAAAGGAAATGCACGGAAATTGTGACGATCAAGTCTTGCGTGCTTTTTCCGACCGTTTAACGTATTTAAGGAATCTCGAAAAGAGAAAAGAGGATGTCACGAAAAGTATTACAGAACAAGGAAAAATGACGGAAGAAATCGATGCAGCACTCTTAAACGCAGAAACAATGACTGAGGTTGAGGATATTTATCGTCCGTATAAACAGAAGAAAAAAACGCGTGCTACCGTGGCAATTGCCAAAGGTTTGGAGCCTTTGGCGGATCAAATGGAAGCGCAAGAATTAAAGAATGGCGATATAAAAGAAATTGCCGCTTGTTACATTGACGAAGAAAAGGGCGTAAAAACGGCGGAAGAAGCGCTCTTCGGCGCACGCGATATTCTCGCAGAACGGATTTCGGACAATGCGACTCTTCGCAAAAAACTACGCAATATTTTCTTAAAAACCGGAGAAATATCGTCGAAATTGATCAAGGAAGGCGAGGATGCTAAAACTTACGAAATGTATGCAGATTATTCTGAACCCGTAAGCGAAATCAAGAGTCATCGCGTTTTAGCCCTTAACAGGGGGGAAGACACAGGATATCTTCGCGTAAAAGTGGAGATTGATAAAGGGTTTGCAGGGAGAATTTGTGCCGCCGCCGTTGTAAAAGAAGGCAGTATTTTTACCGAACAAGCGCGAACCGCGGCGATTGATAGTTACGAGCGCTTGATTTATCCCTCGATGGAAAGGGAAATCCGCGCGTATCTGACGGAACAAGCATCCGAGCAAGCGATCAAAATGTTTGAAGTAAACTTAAAGCCATTATTGATGCAACCGCCGTTAAAGGGGAAAGTGGTTCTCGGTTTTGACCCTGCGTATCGGACCGGATGCAAGTTGGCAGTTGTTGACGAAACGGGAAAGGTCCTTTACAAAACGGTAATATACCCTACGCCTCCACAAAACAAAAAAGATGAGGCGAAGCGTGTATTAAAAGCAATTATTGCAAAATTCGGGGTGCAGGTTATTTCAATCGGAAACGGAACGGCATCTAAGGAATCCGAAATCTTTGTCGCAGAACTGTTGAAAGAAATAGACGCAAAAGTTTCTTATATGGTAGTCAGCGAAGCCGGAGCATCTGTGTATTCTGCGTCTAAGTTGGCAGCGGAGGAATTTCCCGATTACGACGTTTCCGAACGTTCTGCCGTTTCAATTGCAAGACGGTTACAAGATCCGCTTGCGGAATTGATCAAGATTGATCCGAAAGCAATCGGTGTCGGACAATATCAGCACGATATGCCGGAGGCACGCTTAGACGCCGTATTGGAAGGGGTATTAGAGGATTGCGTTAATTCCGTCGGTGTTGATCTCAACACCGCAAGTGCGTCTTTGTTAAAATTCGTTTCGGGATTGAATGCCGGAATTGCAAAAAATATTGTTTCTTATCGGGAAGAAAACGGCAAATTCGTTTCGCGAAAAGAAATCTTAAAAGTCGCAAAACTCGGTGAAAAGGCATTTACGCAATGCGCAGGCTTTTTACGGATTCCGGACGGAAAAAATATCTTAGATAATACGGCAGTACACCCCGAGTCTTACGAAAGCGCAGAAAAGTTGTTAAAGTTATTTGCGTATACGGACGACGACGTTAAAGCAGGTCGGTTAGCGGAGTTGCCCGAAAAAATTTCCTCATACGGAAAAGAACGTGCGGCGGAGGAATGCGGAATGGGTGTTCCGACGATGATGGATATCGTCGGCGAACTTTTAAAGCCGGGGCGCGATATTCGCGATAGTTTACCGAAGCCGATTTTGCGTGACGATATTATGGATATAAAGGATTTACGTGCCGGCATGGAATTGATCGGAACGGTGCGAAACGTCACCGATTTCGGTGCGTTCGTAGATATTGGCGTTCATCAAGACGGACTCGTCCATATTTCCGAAATATCCGACCGTTATATAAAACACCCGTCGGAAGCGGTAAAAGTCGGTCAAGTAGTAAAAGTTTGGGTGTTGGGCGCGGACGTTAAAAAGAATCGAATTTCGCTAACCATGCGGAAACCTTTGGCAAAAGCGAAAAATGCTTGACAAATTTGTCATAAAGTTATATGATAAATAAGAATTATCATAAAGATAACGAAAATTTAGGAGGATTTGACATGAACACGCTTGATAAAGTGATTGAGATTATGGCTGAGCAACTGAATATTCCCGCAACCTCTATTTCGGCGGAGAAAGAAATCGTAAAAGATCTCGGAGCAGATTCCTTGGACATCGTTGAAATGCTGATGAATTTAGAAGAGGAATTTTCCGTAACCGTTCCGGATGAAGAAGCGGTCAATATTAAAACGGTTCAAGATATTGTCGACTTGATAGACAGCAACAATAAATAAGAAAGTCAATAAAAAAATTCGTAAAAACGCCTTCTGCCAAAATAGCAGAAGGCGTTTTGTGTGACTAAATTCTTCCGATTCATTCCTTAAACAGATCGTTAAAAATGCTTTGATGAGAACTTTTTAAAACAGATTTCATTAGTTTACCGATGGAACGAGGGAATAAGCGATAAGCGACGTCCGACCAAAAAGCATCTGCGCCGATAATGATACGTCGTTTCTTTCGCGCAATGCGCTTAATCATTTTTCGCACGGTTTTATCGCAAGGAGAACAAAATTTTTCAATTAGTTTATTGTCGGATATTTTGCTCGATTGTCCGCGAAAAATATCCGTATTGACAAATCCGGGGCAAACCAGCGCGACATACATTCCCGTATGTTCCAATTGCAGACATTCCGTAAACGATTTTAAGGCAGCTTTGCTTGCGGTATAAATCGTCGTGCCGACTACAGGTGCTAATGCCGCAGAAGAAGCAACATTAATAACAGCAGGGGAGTTTGACTTTTTTAGCAACGGCGTTAATGCCTTGATTGCGTAAAGAGATGCGAAAAAATTAGTATTTAATACGGTATTGATTTCCGATTGATCGTAATGCTCGAATTTTGAAAAACGAGGCAAAACCCCCGCATTGTTGATCAATATATCAGGCGTAATGTTTTTTTGAATCAAGGTTGAGCAAAAATGATTCCAATTCTCCGCACTCCCAACGTCAAACGAATAAAATGTAAAACGATCCCCTAAAAGCTCCTTTGCTTTTTGTAATTTTTCAATATTACGCGCAATTCCGATTACGTTACAATGATAACGCTCGATTAAAACGCGCGCGGTTTCCAATCCGATTCCACTGGATGCGCCGCTGATAATTACGTTTTTTTCTTCAAACCAAATTTTTTTCATATTATTATCTTACCATATCAAAAAAATTAAAGCAAATTATTTTGATTTATGTTTTCAGTCATTGAAAAAATTTTCATAACATGATATAATAAATTCGGAAAAGGAAATTATTATGTTAGAACGTATTTTAAAACAGTTAAATGAAGATCAAATTTTACCGGTTAAGGAAACGGAAGGTCCGGTTTTAGTAATAGCAGGGGCAGGAAGCGGAAAGACGCGCGTTTTAACCAGCAGAATCGCGTATTTGGTTTTAGGAAAGGGGATTCCTTGCTATCGCGTCGTTGCTATTACGTTTACCAATAAAGCGGCGAACGAAATGCGCGAACGTTTGGATAAAATCGGAATTAACGTAAACGAACTTTGGGTATCGACGATTCACAGTTTATGCGTAAAAATACTCCGTTCGAGAATTCATAAAATCGGTTACAACGAGAACTTTACGATTTACGACGAAACGGATAAGGATAAAGTATTAAAGCGCATCGTTACCGATCTTGCAACGGATGACGACAAACTCTTAAAAAGCGCAAAAATGCACATTTCCAACGCAAAAAACGCTTATATGGATCCGGACGAATATGAATTAAAGCATGAAGAAGTTCGGAATATTCATATGATTTGCGAAGTCTATCGGCATTACGAGGCGGAATTAAAACACTCAAATTCCTTGGATTTCGATGATATTTTAGTTAAAACTTATCAATTGCTTACGGAAGACGAGGAATCGTTGAATTACTACGCGGAAAAATTTCGCTATATTCACGTAGATGAATTTCAGGATACTAACCGTATTCAGTATTTAATTATTAAAAAGTTGGCGTCAAAATACGGCAACCTTTTCGTTGTGGGTGACGACGACCAGAGTATTTACGGTTGGCGCGGTGCGGAAATTAAAAATATTCTTAACTTTGAAAAGGATTTTTCCGGTGCAAAAACATTCAAGTTAGAACAAAATTATCGCTCTACCCAAAAGATTCTTGATTTAGCGAACATGGTAATATCGCATAACGTCGGGAGACGCCCGAAAGAACTTTGGACGAAAAACGAGGACGGCGTAAAAGTAGAGAGTTTTATCGGTTCGGATGAAAACAACGAGGCAATGTATGCAGCAATTCAAATCAAGAGTTTGATTGCTCGAAACGGTTATAAGCCCAAGGATTTTGCTATTTTAATGCGCGTGAACGCAATTTCACGCGCCTATGAGCAAGAATTTACGAAATATGGAATTCCTTTCCGTGTATACGGCGGTTTCAAGTTTTTTGAGCGAAAAGAAATCAAAGATATTTTGGCTTATTTGAAACTTCTCAACAATCCGCTTGACGACGAGGCTTTATTGCGCGTTATCAATTATCCGAAACGCGGAATCGGCGATAAAACCATTGATCTTCTGCGAGAATATGCAAAAAGTTATGATTTATCCGTTTTTGATGCGGTTATTGATGTTGAAGAAATTCCAATGCCGGCAAGCGCACGAATGAAGATCGTTGCGTTTCGCGATATGATTCGCGAGTTGATGATGAAAAAAGAAGTGCTTGCACCTGCCGATCTGTTTGATCTTCTTTTATCCAAAACGGGATTCATGTCTCTTTTTGAAGAGCAGTCCGAAGAAAATACCGCAAAGCGCATGAATATCGGTGAATTAAAGAATTCTATCGTCAGTTTTTGTCATGAAAATCAAGGAGCGAATCTTTCCGATTATTTAAATTCGGTTACGTTAAGTTCGGATATTGACGATATCAATACAGAGGATTGCGTGACGTTGGCAACGATTCATGCCGTTAAAGGATTAGAATTTCGATGTGTGTTTATTTCGGGATTGGACGAATCTATTTTTCCGATTACACGCGCATTAAACGAACCGGACGAATTGGAAGAGGAGCGTCGGTTGATGTACGTTGCAATTACCCGCGCGCGAGAACGTTTATATCTTACGCGTGCAAGAAGTCGTTTTTTGTATGGAGAACGGTCGTTTATGACGCCGAGCCGCTTCTTGAAGGAAGTAGAGCCGAAACTTACTCCCGAACGCACTCAGCAAAAAGATATTTCGGAATCTTATCATCGCTCAACTTACAACGACATGGATTTCGGAACGGACGAAAAAAACGGAACGGGGTTTTCCACCCAATATGCAAATACATTCTTGAAGCAATCGAAGCCGGTAAAAAAAGAGGGGATCAATATAAGCGACTACGTAGCAGGCATAAAAGTGGAACACGTTCGTTTCGGTATCGGGACGATTGTATTTGTGAAAGGAAGCGGCGCTAACACAGTCGTAGACGTTGCGTTCAAAGGAATCGGTATTAAGTCATTGTCCGTGCAATTTGCGCCTATGAAGATTGTAGAGGGGAAATAAATGCAAGAAAGAATGAGAAAATTGGTTGATATTCTCAATCGTTACGCGTATGAATATTACGTTTTGGATAATCCGACCGTATCGGATAAAGAATACGACCTTTTATACGACGAACTTGTTCGCTTAGAAAAAGAAAGCGGTACTGTTTTATTTGATTCACCGACAAAACGCGTCGGAGGAGAACCGATTGCGGCATTTTCCAAACATGAACACATAGTGCGCTTATACAGTTTGGATAAAGCCGTTACCGAAGAGGAGATTCGGGCGTTTGAGGCAAGAATCAAAAAAATAGATGCGCGCCGAATTGATTATATTGTAGAATACAAATTTGACGGGTTAACGATTTGTCTTACTTATCGGGACGGAAAATTTGAACGAGCCACTACGCGCGGAAACGGAATTGTGGGGGAAGACGTTACGAGTCAAGTCCTTACGATTAAAAGTTTTCCGTTAACTATTCCTTATCGCGGCGTATTAGAAGTGCAAGGCGAAGCGATTATACGCCTTTCTGTTTTAGATGCCTATAACAAAACGGCGAAAGAACCGCTTAAAAACGCGAGAAACGCCGTAGCCGGGGCAATTAGAAACCTTGATCCCACCATAACGGCGCAGAGGAAACCTGAAATAATATTTTATAACGTCAATTATATGTCGGAGGGAAAATTATATTCGCAAGAAGAATGTATTTCCTTTTTAAGACAGAACCATTTTAAGGTAAGTAATTTTTCAAGAAAATGCGATAGCATCGAAGATGTTATGTCTGCCATAAACGAAATTGAAATTAAAAGAAAAAATATAGATATTTTGACAGACGGAGCAGTTGTTAAGGTAAACGATTTTTCTATGCGTGAGGAACTCGGCAATACGAATAAATTTCCTCGTTGGGCAATTGCCTATAAGTTTGAAGCGGAAGAAACGACGACAATTGTTCGCGATGTTGTATGGCAAGTGGGCCGAACGGGCAAACTGACTCCGCTCGCTCTTTTAGACGGAGTTGATCTCGGCGGAGCAACGATTCGTCGAGCAACGTTGAATAATTACGGCGACGTTACAAGAAAGGGCGTAAAAATCGGTGCGCGCGTATTAATTCGCCGCAGTAACGACGTTATTCCGGAAATTTTGGGCACAACAGAATCGCATGATTCCGATCGCGAAATTGAAAAGCCGTCCGTCTGTCCGTATTGCGGACAACCGCTAGAAGAAGTAGGGGCGAATTTGTTTTGCGTAAACTCGGATTGTTGTCCCAAATTAATCGCAACAATCGCAAACTTTGCTTGCAAAGAAGGAATGAATATCGACGGTTTTTCCGAAATGACAGCCGGAGTTCTTGTGGAAGAGGGTGTTATCGACCGCTTTTCCGACCTTTACCGATTAACGGAAGACGAACTTATTCGTTTCGACGGGTTCGGAGAAAAGAAGACTCAAAATTTGTTAAAAAGCATTGAAAAGTCAAAAAACGTTCCGTTAAACCGGTTTATTTATGCGTTAGGAATCGCCAACGTCGGCAAAAAGACCGCAAAAGATTTAGCGAAGCACTATAAGAATATCGAGTTTCTCCGTTCTGCAACCATAGAGGAATTGACGGAAATCGAAGACGTCGGGCAAGTTGTGGCGGAAGATATTTATCGTTATTTTCATGATGAGAAGAATTCTGCAGAACTTGACGCTCTGTTTTCTCTCGGGGTTTCTCCTTATTATGATTCTGTTAAAAAAATAGGTGCGTTTTCGGGAGAAATCGTTGTTTTAACGGGAACTTTAACCTCGTTTAAGCGTGCCGAAGCGCAAGCAATTATCGAATCGTTGGGCGGAGAAACGGCGGGGAGTATTTCCAAACGCACGACGATTGTACTTGCCGGCGAAAGCGCGGGGAGCAAACTAGAAAAAGCAAAAAATCTCGGAATTAAAATTATCGACGAAGAAATCTTTAAAAGTATGATAAAAACTTGATAATTTTGCTTTTTTGTGATACAATCTATTGAGATAAAATTATAAAAGCATAGGTGATTCATACATGTTTAGTATGACCGGTTACGGAAAAGCGGAATATCGCACGGATGAAATTTCGCTTTTAATTGAACTAAAATCCATTAATAACCGCAATTTAGACGTAAACTGTAAAGTTCCGCGTGTTTTTGCGGGATTTGAAGACTTGATTAGAAAAACAATTTCGCAAAACGTACGGCGCGGCAGAGTCGATGTTTTCGTAACTTTTTTCGATCATCGAGAAAAGAACCTCGAATTAAATATCGACCGCGGTTTATTAAAGGGGTATCTTTCCTCCGCCAGATCAATTTCAGAGGAGTTCGATATTCCGAACGACGTAACCGCTTCTCTCGTAATGAGAAACCCCGATTTGGTATCTTTTTCGGGAGATCTTCCCGATTTAGACGGGTTAGAAGACGTTGTTTTGGGAACAACGGAAAAAGCATGCGCCGAGTTGAATCGGATGCGCCTTACCGAAGGTGAAAAATTAAAAAAAGATATCTGCAAGAGAATGGAAGTAATTCGAGAAACGGTTACAGCCGTTCGCGAACGCGCCCCGTTTGTTGCGGAGGAATATCGAAAAAAACTGAAAGAACGCATAGAGGAAGCATTATCCGGTGTTCAATTGGACGAAGCAAGGCTGTTAAACGAAGTCGCCTTTTTTGCCGACAAATCGAACATTGACGAAGAATTGACGCGGTTAGATTCTCATATCGCGCAATTTTACGAAATAATCGAAGCGCCAAGTGCAGGAAAAAAGTTGGACTTTCTGATTCAGGAATTTAATCGGGAAAGTAATACGATTTGTTCAAAAGCAAACGATTTAACCGTTACGAATCTCGGACTGAATCTAAAATGCGAAATCGAAAAAATTAGAGAACAGATTCAGAATTTGGAGTGATATGAGGAACGTTTTATTCGTAATTTCCGGTCCGTCTGGCGTTGGTAAAGGAACGATTGCAAGTATGATCGCAGAACGCAATCAAAACGTTTTCGTCAGTGTTTCTATGACGACTCGTTCACCAAGAACGGGGGAAACAGACGGGAAAGATTATTATTTCGTTTCCAAAGACGCGTTTGACGAAAAAAGAAAAGCAGGCGGATTCCTTGAATATTCGGAGCATTTTGAGAATTTTTACGGAACGCCTCGCGACAAGGTGATTGAGCGATTAAAAACAGCAGACGTTTTGTTGGAAATCGACGTAAACGGCGGTTTGGAAGTAAAAAAGCAATTTCCGGAAACCGTTTTGATTATGATTGTTCCGCCAAAACTTGAAGATTTAAGAACGCGGCTTTCGGGAAGAAAAACAGAAACGGAAGAGAAAATAAAGATTCGACTTGCCAGAGCCGAATACGAACTTTCTATCCAAAACAAATATGATTACGTTGTTTTAAATGACGATCCGGAGCGTTGTTACGCCGAGGTTGCGTCCATTATAAAGAAAGAAAAAAACAAAGAAGGAGATGAATAAGATGATACAAGAACCTCCCATTGATATTTTGGCACAGAAAATCGGCTCGAAATACGCACTTTGCGTTGTGTCGGCAAAACGTGCTCGCCAACTGTTGGAGCAAGCCCAGAACTACGAACTTCCGAATAAGGAAAAAGCACTTTCGGTTGCGGCGAGAGAGATTTACGAGGGTAGATTAGAAGCTACAAACGATTAACGGTACATAAATATGTTCGGTCGTTGCCGAGCATATTTCTTTTTTAGTGCGATGAATTTTGCGAACGTAATCGTCGATATCGCGAATAGCGAAGTCGATAAAATATTCGAATATTCTTTTGAGGGCGATCGAGTAAGACAGGGCAGTCGCGTGATCGTCCCTTTCGGCAATCGAAAAATCGAAGGGTACGTCATCGCAGTAAAAGAGAAATCGGAATATCCCGTTGAACGGATTAAGCCGATTTTGTCTATTTCGGACGAAATTCCACCCGTTACCGAAGAATGTATTCATTTGATGTGTTCGATGCAACGCAAATATTTTGTCCCGGCAGCGGCGGCATTGCGCCTGTTTTTACCTTCGGAAATGCGACGCGGCAACGTACAAGAACAAGTCATTCGTTATTATCGATTAAAAGACGGTTCGGTAGACGAAATGACGTCGACTCTCCGCTCTACCGCCGTAAAGCAAAAAGCGGCGCTCGCGTATCTATCCGAACACGGACGCGTTCGCTCGTCTGTTTTAAATGAAAAATTCGGAAGAGAAGCAATCTTGGGGCTTTACGGAAAAGGAATGATCGAAATCGTTTCCGAACGAGAGAACCGTTCTCCTTATCGAGATATTGCAGCGAAAGAAAAAAACATCGTTTTGACAGAGCGACAAAACGCGGTGTTGAAAGAAATACAGGGCGCGAAACAGACGGTTTCTCTTTTGCACGGAGTTACGGGAAGCGGTAAAACCGAGGTCTATTTGAATTTAATTCAAAGCGTAATCGACGCAGGGAAAACCGCAATCTTTTTAGTTCCCGAAATCGCGTTAACCCCTCAAATGCTTTCTCAATTACGCGCTCGCTTCGGAGATACTGCGGCGATTCTGCATAGCGGACTTAGCGCAGGCGAGCGTTTTGATGAATGGTGGCGACTCAGACGAGGCGAAGCCAAAATAGCAATCGGCGCACGAAGCGCGGTTTTTGCCCCATTGAAAAATATCGGAATAATCATTATTGACGAAGAGCACGACGGCAGTTACAGAAGTGAAACTTCGCCGCGGTATTTGACTTTTGATATTGCAAAATACCGTGTCGATTATTGGGGGGGCAAATTAGTGCTCGGCAGCGCAACGCCGTCCGTTGAAACGTACCGCAATGCCGTAAACGGAAATTTCTATTTGGCAGAACTCCCCGAACGAATCAATCGTCGTCCGTTGCCCGAAGTAATAATTGCGGATATGCGACAAGAAATACGCCGCGGAAATCATACGATTTTTTCCTCTTATCTAAAAGACGAATTGGAAAATTGTTTGAAAAACGGAAATCAAGCGATATTGTTTCTTAACCAACGCGGATATTCTAAGACGGTTATTTGTACGGAATGCGGTTACGTGCCGAAATGCGAGGCTTGCGACGTATCGCTTACTTATCATATCGACGAGGACGCGTTAAAATGCCATTATTGTAACGCTCGTTATAAAATGTTGTCGGCGTGCCCGAATTGCGGAAGCACGTTTTTGCGACACGGCGGCGTAGGAACGCAACGCGTTGTCATGGACCTGCAAAAACTCTTTCCAAAGGCAAAGATTCTCCGCATGGATCGCGACACAACGCAAAGCAAAGAGGGACATTATAAAATCTTAGAGCAATTTTCCGCACATAAAGCAGACATTTTAGTCGGCACGCAGATGATTGCAAAAGGGCACGACTTCCCATCCGTTACGCTTGTCGGAATTTTAGACGCCGATATGAGTCTGTATTTTTCAGATTATCGAAGCGGCGAGCGAACCTTTCAGCTTCTAACACAGGTTGCAGGTAGAAGCGGTCGCGCAGAGGAAAAAGGGAAAGTTGTGTTGCAAACCTATTCTCCCGATCATTACGTATTACGCTATGCCGTAGACTATCGCTATAAAGAATTTTACGATCACGAAATCGCCTTACGGAAAGCAACGGCATTTCCGCCTTTTACGGATATCGTGCGCGTATTGGTTCAGAGCGAAAAGGACGACGAAGCCATCGACGTATTAAAGCGTCTGTATCGGGAATTAAATGCGTTTTATCTTAATCACGAAAAAGAATTTCGCTTTTTCGGCTACATGAAAGCACCGATTAAGCGTATTCAAAAAAAGTATCGTTATCAAGTTTTAATGCGTATTACAGAGGGGAAAAGAGATCTGATCAATCGTATTTACGAAATCAGTCTGCAATACAAAACCAAAAACGTGTTGGTACAAGTAGAAGAAAATCCAAATAATTTGACGTAAAGGTGATATTATGGCAATCAGAAACATTATTCAAGTAGGAGATCCTACCTTGCGCAAGCGGAGTTTTGAAGTAACCGCTTTTGATGAAAAGTTAAAAATATTGTTGGACGACATGAAAGATACCCTTCATAAAGCCAAAGGAGCAGGTTTGGCTGCGCCGCAAGTCGGCGTTTTGCGGCGCATATTCGTCGTTGAAGTAGACGAGGGCTACTTTGAATTCGTCAATCCGAAAATAATATTTCAAAAAGGAAAGCAGACAGGGGCGGAGGGATGTCTTTCCGTTCGAGGAAAGCAAGGAACCGTAACGCGTCCGAATCGCGTAAAAATCAGCGCGTTTGACCGCAAGGGAAACCCGTTTACGTTGGAAGCGGAAGGATTCTTTGCGAGAGCAATCTGTCACGAATACGACCATTTAGAGGGA
>CAYXWN010000002.1:0-79612 GCA_964468815.1 uncultured Clostridia bacterium
TTTTACCCATAAAAATATATACCTCCAAAGTGTCTAACTTTTGGGGTGCATATCATTTTGCTTGCTTCCGTGTTCATTTTTGTTTTACCTTTATATACGAATTCTAACGGTAACACGAATTTGCTTATGATAATGATTTCAATGATCAAATCCATTATTGCAAATCTGACCGACATAGGAACGCTTTCGTTTATTTGGATTGTCATCTATGCCGCTACGTTTATAGCGATTATTGGTTCGATTTATTCCAACATTAAGCTTTTGATCGGAAACGTTAAAAAACTGATAAAACGCGATAAAATGGAAAATGTTAGCGATTCTTATAGTTTATCGTTCTCTGCATACAATGAAACAACGGTTACGCTTCCTACAAATTATGACGATGTTAACCCTGATTCGCCCCCTCCCGAAACGTCTTCCGATTGGGCTTCATATTTAGATTTGCCAAACGTTACGATTACGGAAACCATGACGTATGTGAAAAACGGAATGACGGAAAATTCAACATTGAAAAACGTATGGAAAACAGATAACGCTGCTTGGATTTGCTATCAAGATTATTTATCCGTCGACGGAGATGTGCTCACTACAAATATCGTATACTTTGACGGCACGAACGGCTATTTGAACGGTACGGCAACCGAAAGCGTCGATTGGTATCATTATCGCTATGAGGGGTTGTTCGTGGATTTGGAAAATCTTGAAAGTTTTTTTGAAAAAAGTATACAAAGTTCAACGACCGTTCTTTATTCAGCCGACACAATTACGCTTTATGGCGTGACTGCGTACACAAATGTGCGAATTACGGTCGAAAACGGACATATTACGACAATCGTTTACACAAAGGCGAATGCCGTGATGGACGGAAGTACAGGTGAAACGTATTCCGGCACATATACATTTGTTTTTACAAATTACGGAACGACAAAAATTGACTATACGGTTCAGAACGGTTCTGCTCAAGAAGAACATTCTTGTTCGTTTGTTTTAGAAACGGTGAAGGATGAGTGCTTGAAATCGGCTGCAACTTGTATAAACAAAGCCGTTTATTACAAATCGTGTTCTTGCGGAAAGAAAGGAACTGATACATTTGAATGCGGCGCACTAGGAGAACATAATTATGTAGAGGAAATTTGTAGCAAGTGCAGCAAAAAGATAAATGATAGTGATGGGTTGAAGTTTGAATTAAGCGCTGACGAAACATATTATATTCTATCGGGTATTGGAAGTTGCACTGATGATATGGTTACCGTACCGGCGACTTATTGTAATTTGCCAATAAAGGAGATAAAAGAGCGAGCCTTATATAACTGTAAAACATTGATGAGCATAAAAATACCAAACAGTATAGTTAGTATGGATTTAACAATAACTTGAATTGTTTTTGAAAAAGGATAAAACAGAGTACTAATCTTTGTAGGATTCGGGGGAAATATGGCACACGATGGCGAACGAAAATTTTTTCGCTACAAAGACTTGCACGGCGCGTTTTAACGACGGTTTCGGCAGCGTTATGATTGCGGTTCGTCAAGAGGGGCTTTTTTCAGCAGACCGCGGTCGATCGCCGCTTGAACACATTCTTCCACGTAACGGTATACGTCTGGGAAAAATTCGCGGACGGGTGCTTCCCGTTGAAAGACCATTTGATCGGTGATTTCGTTTAAGTGCCAAGTGTGGAAATCCGTTTCCGCGTTTAATAAAAAAGGTTGCATGCGGTCGAGCGCGTTGGCAAAGCGCGCCTCGTTCGTCGCGTTTTCTTCAAATTCTTGCCAAAGCGTTTCAAATTCTTCCTTTTGATCGGGCGGTAACATGGAAAATAATTTTTGGGCGGCGGCGGTTTCCCGTTCGTTTTTGTCGGCGTTTCCTGCCGCGTCGTAGCAGAACGTGTCCCCGGCATAGACCTCAACGAGGTCGTGCGTCAAACAGAGTTTGATCGCGCGGTCGATATCCGTCCCGACGGGCGCGTATTCCGCGAGTGTCATGGCGTAGAGTGCCAAATGCCAACTGTGTTCGGCGTCCGTTTCGCCCCGTTTTGTTCCGTCCGCAATCACGTTTCTGCGGTAAATGCTTTTCATTTTGTCGATCGTCGTTAAAAAACGCAGACGACTTTTCAACTTCTCGTCCATAAAGCCCTCCTTAATCGAGTTCGTCGAGCGTCAGACTGTATGCCGGCGCGATGTTTTTGAGAAAGTAATCGACTTCTTTCATGCCTAAATTTTTCAAGTCTTTTTCGATGGACGTTTTCGCTTTTTTAAATTCCGCGTTTCCGGCGTTCAGTTCCTCTAAGCATTTCAGATAGGCGGCAAGCCGATCCGCCGCCTTTACGAGGCGGTATTCGTACGTCGTCGTGTCCGGTAGTACGGCGGCGCGGTAATCTTCTCGCAATTCGAGCGGAAGATGCGAGAGCAACTTTTCGCACGCGCCCGTTTCCAAACTTTTATAGGCGGCGAGAATTTCAGGGTTGAAGTATTTGATGGGCGTCGGAAGATCGCCCGTGATCACTTCGGACGTTTCGTGATATTGCGCGTATAGCAGAACGGCTTCGGTTTGTACGGTTTTGCCGTATACGCGGTTGGCGATTAGGGCAAGCGCGTGAGCGAGCGTCGTTACTTGCCAACTGTGCTCCATAATGTTTTCTTCTTGAACGGAACGCATCAGCGACCAACGCTTGATATATTTCATTCGATTTAAAAAAGCGTGAAACTTATACATCTTTTTTTCTCCTTTTTCGCGTGAAGATATTGTAACATATTTTCAATCGGTTGACAAGAAAATCCGAAAAGGATATAATAAACGCAATTAAATAATTTATGATCGCTGTGGGTGCCGTAAGGCTGAGATGATACCATTTGGACCTGACAAGGTAATGCTTGAAAGGAAAGTGACGAATTTTAACGCTCGCAGTTTTTGCGAGCGTTTTTATACTTTCGGCGGTCGAGGAGGATTTTTATGTTGTTTCTGTCTGCCGTAATCGGCGGAAACGCAGACGTCGCGTCTGCTTCCGCTCCTTTCGTTTTGGTTTTTTCCGCGCTTTTTTTCATTGCGTTGGCGATTGCTTTGGCGATCGGACGAAAAAAACACGCGGAAAGCGTGAACCCCGTTTCTTCGGTTTTACTCGGTTTGGCGATCGGTTACGTCGTCGGCATGGTCGCGCTGTACGTATATTTGTTTGTGATGCCGTTGTCTGAAACCGATTCTTATCAAGCAATCATCAAGTTGATGCTTGCAAAGGCTTCTGAGTTGATTTTGTATTTGTCCGTCGGCGTCGTTGTGGTTCTTGCGGCAACGTTGATTGCGGTATATTGCGCGAAAAGAGAACGCTTTCGGGCGACGTTGCGCTTTGCCGTCGGGTGCGCGGTAGGGTATGCGCTCGCCGTCGTTGCCTTGTTTACCTATCTGAACGTTTGGCGTTCGGCGTTAAAAGACGAGTTGACCGCGAATTTTTGGTTGACGGTCGGATTTTTTGCGGCGGCGCTTCTTTCGGGAATCGTCGGTTTGATTTTGAAAGCGCGCGCCCCCAAGGCTTACGGAATCTATCGAATCGTCGCTCTTTTTGCGTTGGCTGTCTATGCAATTTTAATGTGCTGTCTGTTGCCGGCACAGGGGGAAGATTACGAGCCGCTTTCCGTCGTCGGAATGTATCTCGGCTCGATCGCGTTGGTTGCGGCGATTGCCGTACTTGCCGTGTTGTTCGGAAAGGACGGAGGAACGGCTTCTCAAACCAAGCAGATTGCTTATGCCGGCGTTTGCGTTTCGCTCTCGTTCGCGCTCTCTTACGTGAAGTTTTTTTCTTTGCCGCAGGGCGGATCGGTCACGTTTGCGAGTTTGTTGCCGCTCATGTTGTACGCCTATCTGTTCGGTGCGCGAAAGGGGGTGTTTGCCGGTGTGATTTACGGGCTTTTGCAGTTTATTCAAAGTCCGCAATTTTATCAGCCGATGCAGGTTTTGTTGGATTACCCGATCGCGTTCGGCGCGATCGGCTTGGCAGGGATTGCGCGCGGCTTGAAGTTTGCGGAAAAGCCCTCTCTCGGACGGTTTGGCGTCGCGTTGGAGTTTTCGATCGGTGCGACGGTCGCCGTGCTGTTCCGTTACGCCGCTCATTTTTTGAGCGGATATTTCGTGTTTTCGTCTTGGCGCATGGAGGGGTATACCGCGCTTGCGTGGAGTTTCGTTTATAATCTCTATACGATCGTCGATCTTGCGATCGTGTTGGTCGCAGGGGTTGCTTTTCTTCTTCCCAAGACGGTAAGTCGCATGGTTTTAGACGTCAACCCTTTCCCGTCGGCGGAAGGAAAACGGAAGTAAGCAAAATCGCGTTCGGAAACGGGCGCGATTTTTTTACGGAAAAATTCACCGGCTATGCCGGTGTCGCCGAAAAATTTCAGGTTCAAGCAGAATGATCGGGACGTTGAACGCGCTTCCCACTCGAACGAGAAAACGGCTTTTTGAAGATATAAGGTGAGATTATAGAATAAATAAAAAATTTTTTTGCAAAAATACATTTCAGCATGAAAATTAGGGAGACAAGCGTTTGACGAAAGTTGTCCTTTTATGTTACAATATCTAAATAAATGTGAGAGTTTACCTTGTGCGTTTTAAGGGCGATTTTTCCCTTGCGCAAGGGGAAAATCGCCCGTTTTTCCCGATATCTACGGCAAATTTGACGTTGAGTCGGTAAAAATTTCCTCTTTTGGGGACGGCGGACTTGCATTTCGTAAAATTTATAAAAATACAACGGAATTGAATTGTAACGAATATTCACGGGTAACGGATATGTTCATATCGTTGTAAGATTTTAGCCCCATGGGGCTGTTTGCCGTTACGGCAAACAAAAACGACTTATTTAGGCTAGAACAGAAAACTGGGAGGTTGTTATTATGAAAAACAAAATAGGCAAAAGATTCATTCTGTGTGTTTGTTTTCTGATGATGCTTTCTGCGCTCACGTTTGGAGCGGTTGCTTGCGGCAAGGAAGAGGAGAGCTCTTTGCCGGGAGAAGGCGAGCTGGCGGGCGTTTGGTATTGCGACGTAGAAAATGAAGAATACTTGATAACCTTAAACGGCAACATGTTTACGATGCTGCTCGGCGACGAAACCGTGTTTGGCGCTTATTCGTACGACGGAGCGCAGTTGAGTTTGACCTTAGCCGAATCGCAAGCGACGGCGTTGTATCAAGACGGCGTTTTGACGTTGCGTTACAATAACGCAACGTATGCGTTCTTGAGGAAGATCAATTATACCGTCACTTACGATGTAAACGGCGGCAGCGCGGTGGCAAGTACGACCGTCGTGAACGGGAGAACGTTGTCTGAGCCGATCGAACCCATGAAAGAAAATTGCAATTTCGTCGGTTGGTATGCGGATAGCGAATTTAAAGTGCCGTTTGCATTCGGCGTAACGCCGATTACGTCCGACGTTACTTTGTATGCGCGTTTCGTAGACGCGTTCGCCGGAGAGAACGTGTATAGCGCGACGTTGTACGTGGACGGCGAAGTATACGGTACGGAAAAGACGATCAGCGGAAAGTTGTTCAATCTTCCCGCGCCCGAAAAGAGCGGCGCGACGTTTGCCGGTTGGTGGACGAGCGATTTGCGGGACGGAGAAAAGTTAACGGCGAAGTACGAAGATCAAACGATTTATGAAAATATCAACCTTTACGCGGTTTGGCAAGGGAAGGCGTTGGAACTTTCCGTATCCGCAAGCGGAGCGAACTGGGCAAGTAAGGGCGTCAATAAGAGTTATAAAGTAAAAATTTCCGATTCGAACGGAACGGTATTGAACGGAAACGGCAACGGCGAAACGACGGGCGAAACGTCGTATGCTTTCGACTTTACGAAGCAGGCGGCAGGCGAGTATACCGTAGAAGTGACGGTAGACGGAGAAACGACGACGGCGTACTCTCGCAACAAGTCGCTTGCGAGAGTGTCGATTTTCAGCGTTGCAGAACCCTCCGTGTTGATTTTCAACGCGGTTGAAAATGCGGAAAAATATATCGTCACCGTAGAGTGCGGCGACGAAACGCACGTACATACCGACGTGGATAACGGACTTTCCGCGTTCTACGATTTCAAATCTTGTACGATGCAGAAAGGCGGAATCAAGTTTACGGTAACCGCGGTTGCGGACGGATATCTTTCCTCTACTTCCGAAACGTTCGTGTATTCGCGCGATTTGGAAGCGGTAACCGGCTTGACGGTGGATAAAGAGAACGAGACTCTCGTTTGGAATCAAGTCGCGAACGCGACGTCGTACGTCGTAAAAGTCGTTTGCGACGGCAAGGAATACACGAACAACGTCGGTTTGACGACGAGTTATTCCTTGAAATTCTATGCGGGTGAACTTTCTATCGAAGTCTATCCGGTTGCGGACGGCTACAACTCTCCGCAAGCGAGCACGCTTTCGTATACGAAATCGACGTTGGTTAGCCCGACGAACCTTGCGCTTTCCGGGAAGACGCTTTCTTGGGACGCAGTGGACGGTGCGGTTTCGTACGTTGTGAAAATCGGCGACAATACGTTTGAAGCGACGACGAATTCGTTTGTTTTAACGGATGCGCATTACGATCAAAACAAAGAAAAATGCCAGGTGTCCGTAAAGGCGGTCGGTGCGACCGAAAGCGTAAGTTCCGTTTATTCGGACGCGATCACCGTTCGGTTTAAGGGTATGCCGACGGTCGTTTACGAAAACGGCGTACTTTCTTGGGAATCGGTTGTTTCCGCGCGCAAATACGGCGTTCAGGTAAACGGCGGCGCGATCAAGGAAGTCAGCGGAGATTACGCGAGCGCGGAGATTACGCTTACCAAAGCAGGCGTGAACAGCATCAGCGTATGCTACTATGACGAGGCAGGCGCACAGTCCGCTTGGTCGACCGTTAGCGTAACGGCGTATCAAATCACGTTCCGTGAATTGTTGGACGAAGCGACGTCGGTCGGCTCGATCTTCAAGGCGTACGGCGATCCCGTTACCTATCCCGTGTCCGTGTGCAGCGGTTATACGTTCGGCGGTTGGTACGACGCGCAAGGCGGTTCAAACGGCGGCGGCAAAAAATACGAAGACGGCACGTATACCTTAAAGGCGGACGTAACGCTCTATGCTTATTGGATTGCAAACGCCTATGAGGCGAAGTTGAATGCGGGCGAAGGGAATACCGGCGCGCAAGAACAAGAAACGGTATACTATAAGAAAGAATACAAACTTTCCGTACCGACGAATAAGGACGCTGTGTATGCGTTCGCAGGTTGGTATACGGCGGAGAACGGTCGCGGCGTTCAGTATACGGACGAAACGGGCGCGAGCGTGACCGTTTGGAACGATAAAGGGAACGTAACGCTTTACGCTTATTGGGTAAAAGCGTTGGAGTTCACGTTGTTGAACGACGGAACGTATTCGGTGAGCAAGGGCTCGCAAATTGATTTGATAGCGTTTACGGAATTGAAAGTTCCGACAACGTACAACGGCAAAAAGGTAACGCGCGTCGATTCGTTCGCGTACTGCACGCAATTGTTAAAGGTAGAAATCCCCGATACGATCGAAACGGTCATGATCGCGGTAGACGGCGGTAACGGCGCAGGTTCTGCGTTCCAAGGTTGTTCTTCTTTGCAAGAGGTGGTTGTCTATTGCGAAAATCAAGACGAGCACGCTACGCACAAGACCGTGTACAGTTCGGCGGACGGCGTTCTCCTTTATAATAATGAATTTACGGGATTGGAAGTAAAATTCGTTCCGCTTTCGCGGCAGGGAACGTTCGTCATTCCCGAAGGCGTTACGGTGATCCCCACGAACGCGTTCAAAAATTCGAGATTGTCAAAAGTCGTGATCCCGGCGACCGTAAAGGAAATTCACACGGGTGCGTTTGAAAGCAGCAGCATTACCGAATTCGAGTTCGTAAAGGGCGACGAGGACGTCCCTTTGACGATCGAATCGTATGCGTTCCGTAAGACGAGAATTTCTTCCATTACGTTGCCCTCTCGTTTGAGTGCGTTCGATTCCTTGATTTTCGACGGCTGCACGTCTTTGCAGTCGGTTGAGGTGGACGGAACGCGCGGTAAATACAGTTCGATCGACGGCGCGTTGTGCGAGGACGTAAACGGCGAGGTTACGTTGGTTTACGTTCCGGTCGGAACAAGAGGCGAGTATGAAATCCCCGTCGGCATTCGCGTGATCGGCAAAAAGGCGTTCGTGAATGCGAAATCGGTTTTGGAAATCATCATTCCGAAATATATCAAGAAGATTGACGAAGAAGCGTTCAAGGATTTGACTTCCTTGCAAAAGGTAACCTTCGACGGCGACGCGGATTCTCCGAAATTGAGCATCGAAGAGATGGCGTTCTACGGCTGTACGGCGTTAAAGTCGGTTACGTTGCCCGAAAACTTGGGTAAGTTGGCGCAATATGCGTTCGGCGGAACGACCAACTTGACTAAAGTTACGGTAACGAGCGGCGACAGTACGACGCTCCAAACGGGTGCGTTCGCAAGTTCCACGTCCGACTTCTACGTGACCGAACTTACCATCGGCGCAAACGTCGGCAGTTTTGACGTAGCGGGCGTGTTCGGCGGCGTAAAACTTTCCAAAGTAATCGTCGATTCGAACAACAACTCGTTCTATGCGACGGACGACGGAATCCTTTTCAATAAAGAGCAAACTGAAATTTTATACTATCCGACGACCAGAACGGGCGGATACGTAATCCCCGAAACGGTAACGAAGATCGGGGCGCAAGTGTTTAGAAACAAAATCGCGTTGAGCGCGATCACCATTCCTACAACGGTAAGCGAGATCGGCGACGAGGCGTTCCGCGATTGCGTGAACCTCACGACGGTAACGTTTGAAACGAGCGAAAGCGCGACGAGCGCGCTCACGATCGGTGCAAGAGCGTTCTTCAATACGAGCGTAAAGACCTTTACGATTCCCGAAAGAACGACGACGATCGGCGCGGCGGCGTTCGGCAACACGATGTCCCTTGAAAGCGTGTTCTTGCCGGCTTCTCTGACGAGTTTGGGCGCGTCCGTATCCGACGTGTTCGACGGTTGCAATCGGTTGAAAGCGGTAACCGTGGCAGAGGGGAACGAAGTATTGGCGTCGATCGACGGCGTGCTTTACGGCAAGACGGACAACGTAATTACGACTTTGTATTTCTGCCCGAGATATAACGGCGGCAATAACGGCGTAGTCACCGTTCCCGATTCGGTAACGACGATTTGCGCGAACGCGTTTGAAAACAACAGCGGCGTAACCGAAATTAAGTTCGGTGCGGTTGAAACGATTACGATTGAAACGGGTGCGTTCTCCAACGCGAGAACGCTCAAAACGTTAAGTCTTCCCGAAGGAATGAAGACGATCGAGGTCGGTTTGGTTTCCGACTGTCCCGCTTTGACGACGATCGTCATTCCGTCCACGGTAACGTTGATTAAGCGGAATGCGATTTCCGATTGTCCCGTCTTGACTTCCGTCGTATTCACGGAGGGGAGCGAGGCGTTGACGTTCAATCAAGGCAACGAGTCGTCGGGTATCATCAATAATTGTCCGCTCTTGACGAGTTTTGAAATTCCGTCGAGAACGACGCGCATTATGGGGTATATGTTTGCGGGCAATACGGCGATCAAGAGCGTCACGATTCCTGCGAGCGTGACCGATTTCCGTTCCGGAAACTTCTTAAATTGTACCGCTCTCGAAACGGTCGTATTCGATCAGAACAGCACGTTGACGGAGATCGGAAAAGATGTGTTCAAAAGCTGCACGTCCCTTACGAGCGTAACGTTGCCGAAGAAACTTAAATTTATCGGAAACAATGCGTTCGACGGTTGTACTTCGCTCACGACGATCACCTTGCCGAGTGCGGTTGTAAGATTGAATCCTTACTCGTTTGCAAACGCAACGAGTTTAACGACGGTCGTTTTGCCGTCGGACAGCAAGTTGGCGTATATTCAAGATTATGCGTTTTCGGGTTGCCGCAATCTCCGTTCGACGGTAGCGTATACGGACATCGCGGACGCGAACTTCATCGTTCCCGAAAGTTTCTGCGGAATCGGCAAGTATGCGTTTGAAAATTGCCGTTCGTTGGAAAACTTTACGTATACGTTGAATGTATCCGGTTTTGGCAGTTTTGAAACCATCGGCGATTATGCGTTCCGCAACGCGGGCTTGACGTCGTTCGAGATTCCCAACGCCGATTACGATCCCGATGACAGAGAGTCCGTCGAACCCACGTTGGGGAAAGCGATCTTTACGGGTTGCAGACGGCTTACGAGAGTAAAAATTCCGATTTGGGTAACCGATCTTACGCCTATTACGACGGGCTGCTCGTCGATCGGCGTATTCGATATCGCGGAAGGAAACACGAGCTTCTCGTTCGTGAAAGAATCCGAAACCCATTCGGTCATGAAAGACAAGAACGGAAGCGTAATCAGCGTACTCGGCAGTTTGCCCGAAACGTACACGGTTGCGGCAGGCACGACGTATATCAACGCGAATGCGTTTGCCAACCAAGATAAAGTAAAGAAAATTATTATCCCTGCAAGCGTACAAGTTATCAACGCAGGTGCGTTTAAGAACTGTATGAATCTGGAAACGGTCGAATTTGCCGTGGCGGACGGTGAGCAAATTGCGCTTACTTCGATCGCCGCGAATGCGTTCGACGGTTGTCGGAAACTTGCGAATATTGATTTGAGCGCGGCGACCAACCTCAAATCCGTCGGCAATTATGCGTTTGCAAATTGCGACGCGCTTACGAGTTTGACGCTCCCTGCAAGCGTAGATAGCCTCGGCACGTATTTGTTCCGCAATTCGGGCTTGACTTCGTTTAAGATCCCTGCAGACGTTACGCGCATCGCGGACTATACGTTCAGCGGCTGTGCAAATCTCGAAAGCGTAACGCTGAACAGCAACTTGACCGCGATCGGCAAGTATGCGTTCGATGGTTGCGTAAGCCTTACGGAAATCGATTTCTCCGGACTGAACGGGGCTGTCGCGATCGGCGAAAGAGCGTTCAACAACGCAGGCTTGGTAAGCGTAACGCTGAATTCCAAGATTGCTTCGGTTGCCAAGTATGCGTTCGCAAACAACGCGAACTTGCGTTCGGTAATCGTATCCGCGAACGTTCTTACGAATGCGAACGTCTTCGAGAACTGTAAGGCACTTGCGAGCGTAACGTTGTCGAACGTGACGTCGATCGGACAATATACGTTCCGTTACTGCGAAAGCCTTACGGAAATCGTGTTCCCCGAATCGCTCACCGCGATCGGAACAGACGCGTTCAACGGAACGTCGATCACGAGCGTAGTTCTTCCCAAGGATTTAACTTCTTTCTCGTTTAGCGGTTGCTCCTTGTTGGAAAGCGTTACGTTCAGCACGGAATCCAAGTTGGCTATCGTTCCGAACAGCGCATTCCAGAATTGCGTAAACTTAAAGAGTATTGCCATTCCGTCTACGGTTACGAGAATCGATAATTCTGCGTTCTACGGTTGTACTTCTCTTTCCAAGTTCAATATAAACGGTGCGAAACTCTCTTCGATCGGCAGTTATGCGTTCCAGAATTGCGAAAAGTTGACTTCGTTTGAACTTCCGCAAGATAACCCCGATTTCCGCCTTGAAGGATGGACGTTCATGAACAGCGGACTTACTTCGATTATCTTGCCGAAACTGACGAAGGGCTATCAAAAGGAAACGTTCAAGGGCTGCGTTGCGTTGGCGAGCGTAACCTTGAACGGCGAAATAGACCGTCTTGCAGAAGGATTCTTCTCCGGTTGTACCGCGTTAAAGACGATCGAATTGCCCGAAAATATTCAACTCGACGTATCGATCTTTGAGAACAGCGGTCTTACGAACATCGTGATTCCCGAGGGCGCGAGCATTGCAAACGTCAGTTATAAGCAGAAATATTTCATGGGTTGTAAAGATCTCGTTTCGGTTGAGATCAAAGCGCCGTGGACGGAAGTTTACATGAACATGTTCAACGGCTGCGAAAAACTCGAAACGATCGTATTGCCCGAAACGATTCAGCAGATCGGCGCGGCGGCATTCAAGGGCTGCGTAAACTTAAAGTCAATTGATTTGACCAACGTTTCCACGGTGGAAATGAATGCGTTCTACGGTTGTTCCGGTTTGGAGAGCGTGGAACTTACGGGCGTTGTATCGGCGAAGAACCTCGGCATTTATGCCTTTACCGACTGTACGGCATTGCGCAGCGTCACGTTCTCGAACGAACTGACCGAGATTGCCAATTACGCGTTCAGCGGCTGCACGAGTTTAATGAACGTCGTATTGCCGAACGCGCTTACTACGATCGGAACGGGTGCGTTCCAAGACTGCTCGAGCATAACGGCGATTCGGTTGCCCGACGCGTTGACGACGTTGAATGCTTCCGCGTTCCGCGGAGCAGGGTTGACCGCGTTGCATATTACGAAGGACGTCGCTACGATCGACTCGCTTGCCATTGCTTGCCCGAACCTTGTAGACATCACGGTTTCTACGGAAAACGCGATGTTTGAAATGGAGGACGGCTTGCTTTGTAAGGGCAACACCATTCTCTTCTATCCGATGAACGACGTGGTACAAGACGGCGTGTTGGATATGGGCATTTTGTCCGTTCCTGTCGGAAAGACCTTTGCGAGCGGCGCGTTGTTGGCGTCCGGCGTAACGAAAGTAATCGTGCCGTCAACGATCGCGAACATTTCGGACTATATGTTCCAAGGTTGCGTGGGCTTGACCGAAATCGAAATCGCAGAGGGCGTAACTTTGATCGGCAACTATGCGTTCTACGGTTGTACCGATTTGGAATCCATTACCATTCCGAACAGCATAAGATCGATCGGTAATTCTGCGTTCTACGGTTGCTCCGCTTTGAAAGAGGTGATCATCTCCGAAGATAGTACGTTGACTTCAATCGGCTCGAATGCGTTCTACGGTTGTGCAGAACTCGCGACGATGACGATTCCGCAATCCATTCGCAGTATCGGAAGCAATGCGTTTTATAATTGCTATGAAATGAAGATCGACGTCGTTCTTCCCGACGGATATCAATTCGACCGCAACGATGATTACGGTTCTTCTTCCGCATATGCGTACAGTGCGTTCAATTCGACCGCGTTTGCATACAGCGGAATCAGAAGCATCGAATTCCCTGCCGGCGTGAAGTTGCTCGGAGAATCGGAAGATCGGGAATGCTTAGTTCCTTATTCGTGTGATGCTGCGTTCGTCGGTTGCAAGAATTTGGAAAAGGTTGTAATGAACGGTGTGGAAGTGATCGGCGCATATGCTTTCAAAGACTGTACGAGTTTGAAAGAAGTCGTATTCTCGTCTAATCTGAAAAAGATTGCTTCATTTGCGTTCCAAAACAGCGGTTTGGAAGAAGTCACGATTCCGGCAAGCGTAACGCAATTCGGAAATAATATTTTCGACAGTTGCAAGAGTTTAAAGAAAGTTACGTTTGCGGAAGGTCTTGTTTCTACGGAAACTTATATCTCCGACGATTGGGGCTTTGAAGATTTAGTGCATTGGGAAGACGCTACTTTGGGTGCGTTCTTCAGCGGTTGTACTTCTTTGGAAACGGTAATCTTTCCGTCTACGTTGGAGTACGTCGAAGAATACATGTTCCGCGGCTGCACGGGCTTGAAGAAGATCGTGATTCCCGAATATGCAAGTCTTTCCGGCTCGGTATTCTACAAAACGTCTGCAGACTTAGTGATCTACGCGGAAGCGAGTGCTGCTGTCGTTGTCGAAACTTGGTCGAGCAGATGGAATCAAGGCTTTAACGGAACGATTGTCTACGGATATCGGGAAATTACGGAATAAAGCCGAGATTTTTGCGGGAATAAAGAATAAAAAACCTCCCTTTCGTCGCTGTAAGGCGAAAGGGAGATTTGCGTGTAAAGAGAACGAAAAAAAGGAGGCACTTATGGAGTATAAGGAACTTCGTGGACAAAGCGGACGGCTGCGTTCGGAGGCGATTTTTAAGTCGTGCATGGCAGGTTTTGCGATTGCGTTCGGCTTAGTAACGATCGTTTCCGCGTTGTTCTGGTATTTCGGCGTTCCGTACGTCTGGCTCAGCGGCGTGATTTTGCTTGCGGTCGGCGGCGGTTTGTCGGTTGTGTTTTACGTTTGGAAATTCAAACCGTCTGCAAAGGCTAACGCAAAGCGAATCGATAAACTCGGCTTAGACGAGCGGTTGCTCACCATGAATTATTTAGAGGGTGACGATTCGTATATCGCGGAGCGACAACGCGCGGACGCGCAAGCGGCTTTGGAAAAGGTCAATGCTAAGCGGATTAAATTTGATATTTCCGCAACTATTATCGTCGTGCTTGCAATTGCGGCGGCGTTCGGATTGGGGATGACTTCCGTTTCCGTATTAAGCGCTGCCGGAGTAATTGAGAGCGGAAAGGAAAT
This sequence comes from uncultured Clostridia bacterium, assembly GCA_964468815.1. Classification (GTDB taxonomy): domain Bacteria; phylum Bacillota; class Clostridia; order Christensenellales; family Borkfalkiaceae; genus UMGS621. The sequence goes on from CAYXWN010000002.1 coordinate 14,382, forward strand.
CGTCAATCGTTGGACGGCGGTGGAAAAGCCCTTTTTCGAACTTACTTACGACGTAAAAGGCGGCGGTATCATTAACGGAGATATGGCACAATTGATAGAAGAGGGCAACGATGCTTCGGGCGTACTTGCGATCGCGGACGACGATTGGGTGTTCTACGCTTGGTCGGACGGATTGAAAAATCCGTATCGGGAGGATCGCGTAGTCGTGGCTTCGGCAACGTACGTGGCGATCTTTAAGGAAATCGATCCTGGCAACGTGACGGAAGAAGAAGACCCAGAAGAGGGCTTGCCGAGCATGGAAGAAACTTTAGCGAATAGCGGAACTGACGTACCAGGTCCTTCCGGCGGTGGCGGAAATTGGAATCCGAGCAATCAAGTCTACGACGGAGAAACGTATTACGGCGGTTCGACGTACGAAAACGCCTTAGAGGACGTAAAAGAAGAACTTTCGCAAAGAGATGACATTCCGGATGACCTCAAAGACGCGATCGGCGATTATTTCGATACGATCAAGCAGTAAAATCATTTAGAAAGGAAGAAGATAGAAATGGTGACAGAAAAAGACATCGAGCAATTTTGCGGACAATGTAAAAATATTTTCGAGCAGGTTTCGCGCGACGTGGTAGGGCAGAAAGAAGTTGTCGAAGGAACGATTATCGCAATGATCGCCGGCGGCAACGTTTTGTTGGAAGGCGTGCCCGGCGTCGGCAAAACGCGTTTGGTAAGAACGCTCGGCAGAGTGTTCGATTTGCCCTTTTCCCGTATTCAGTTTACGCCCGATTTGATGCCGGCGGACGTTACGGGTACGAATATTATCGTAAAAGACGAGAACGGTAATTCTTCGTTCGATTTCCAAGCAGGACCGATTTTCAGTAATATCGTCCTTGCCGACGAAATCAACCGCGCTACGCCGAAAACGCAGTCCGCGTTGCTGGAAGCCATGCAAGAACATACGGTTACGGTTATGGGCGTATCCAGAAAATTGCAAGAGCCGTTCTTCGTGCTCGCCACGCAGAACCCGATCGAGCAAGACGGTACGTATCCCTTGCCCGAAGCGCAAATGGACCGTTTTATGTTTAAGTTGATCGTTCCGAATCCCTCTCTCGACGAGTTGATGCAGATCGTCGACATGACGCAAAAGACGATGGAAGAAAAGGCGGATCGCGCTTGTACGGGCGAGGAACTTTTGAGAATGAGAGCGACGGCGAATCAAATTCCCGTTGCGGAAGAAGTGCTCCGTTACGCGATGGTGATGACGAGCGCGACGCACCCCGACAGCGAGTGTTCGACGGAAGCGGCGAAAAAGTATATCCGCGTCGGCGCAAGTCCGCGTGCGGGACAAGCGATGATTTCCGCGGCAAAAGTAAAGGCGTTAATCAAGGGCAGATTCAACGTGGCGTATTCGGATATCGACGAACTTGCGTATCCCGTACTTCGTCACCGTATTAAGATGAATTTCGAGGCGATCGCGGAGCGGATTTCTCCGGACGACGTAATTAAAATGATCGTAGCGGAAGTGAGTAAGAACCCCAAGTACAAAAAGTGACGGGGCGTGTAGGAAAAACAATATCGGAGTTAGAGTCATAAATGAAGGGTTTTTACTTAAATGATCAGTTTTTCAGCCGTTTGGAAACGCTTTCATTGAATTTAAGATCGAACCTTTCCGGGTATTTCGGGGGGAAACATTTGGTTTCCACCTACGGGCAAACGGTGGAGTTTGCCGATTACAGGGAATATCGGTTGGGTGACGATATCAGAAGAATTGATTGGAATTTGTACAGTCGGTTCGAAAAATATTTCTTGAAACTGTTCACGGACGAAAGACAAATGCAAGTACAGATCTTTTTAGACTGTTCTGCTTCCATGGGAAAAGATAACGTTCGGAAGTCTGCATATGCGGTGGCAACGGCTGCCGCTTTGGGCTTTTTAGCCGTGCACAATACGGACAAAGTGACGTTCAACTTAATGAAAGGCGAACGTTCCGAAAATCCGTTCGGAACGTTGATCGGGAAGCAATCCTTTTTCAGAGCGGTCGGCACGTTAGAGGAACTTGCGTTTGATGGTTCTGCCGATATTGAAAAATGCGTGACTTCTTGCCCCGATACGAGCGCGAACAGCGGCTTGACCGTGATTATTTCCGATTTCTTTACCGAAAGCAATTGGAAAAAAGCGGTGGATTATTTATGTTATAAAAAGAGGCAGGTTTTACTCGTGCAGATTTTATCTCCCGAAGAGGACGATCCGACCTACGACGGACGGGTGAATTTAATTGATTCGGAAGCGGAAGATATTTCTGACGGGAAGAATATGAAAATACGGATTACGCGGGGCGCGTTACAAGCGTACGCGGAAGCCTTGGCAGATTTTAAGAAAGATATTACGACTTTTTGTTCGAAGCGCGGCGTCGATTTCATTTCCGTCCGTTCGGACACTCCCATCGAGCGCGTGTTGTTCGGGGAATTGTTGAAGGCAGGTATAATGGAATGACGTTATTAACACCATTGGGCTTGTTAGGTTTATTGGGCATTGTCGTGCTCATTATTATCTACATTATCAAGCCGAATTACCAACAGAAGATGGTGTCCAGCACGTTCGTTTGGAAATTAAGTCTGAAATATAGAAAAAAGCGGCTCCCCGTCAGCAAACTTCGGAACGTTCTGTTGATCGTGTGTCAGATTCTGATCTTAACGCTTTGCGCGATCATTCTCACGCAGCCGAATCAAGTTTTGAAGACGATGACGGACACGCCGGAGGCGATTTTGATTATCGACGCTTCCGCGAGTATGCGTACGACGTCCGAGCAAGAAAAACGTTTTGAACGCGCGGTATACGGCGCGTTGGAACGTGCGGAAACGACCTTTTCGGAAAACGGGATCGTTTCGGTGATTCTTGCGGACGGCGATTCCGAATTTTTGGCGCAACGGGCGGAAACCGATCGAAAAGAAGCGATTCGGGAAACGCTTTCTCTGCTCGTCGAGCAGGACGCTTGCACGTTCGGCGAGGCGGACGTAACGGGTGCTTGGGCGCTTTGCGAGGACGTAATTGCCGAAAACGCAAACGCGAAGATCTATTTTTACACGGACACGACGTACGAGTACGTTCCCGATGGCGTTACGGTAGTAAACGTATGCGAAGAGGGCGAATGGAACGCGGCGATTTTGGACGCATACGCCGAATTGTATGAAAATTATTACGCGTTTTACGTGGACGTCGCTTGTTACGGACGGGACGAATCGTTGACGTTGGAGTTGGAAGTGCATAACGCGAACGCGGAGAGCGGATCGGACGGCAAAACGGTTTCCTTTTCCACCACGGTGTTTTGCGATCGGGAAAAGACCAAACGCGTCGTCTTTATCAACGCGGATTTGTACGAGGAACGGGCGAACGAATCGGAGGACGTAATTTATTACTTAATCGAAAAAGAGGACGAAGTATTTTCTTACCGTTCCGTTCACGTTTCTATCAACGAAGCGGATTCGTTTTCGGACGATAACGCGTTCGAGATCTACGGCGGACAGAAAGAAGTTTTGAAAGTACAGTATGCGAGTGCCGATCCCAACCCGTTTATGAGTGCCGTTTTGTATACGATGAGAAACGCGTACGCCAAGCGTTGGGATATTAAGATTACGGAAGTGAAAAAGGGAAACACGCCGGCGACGGAGGGATTCGATTTTTACATTTTCGAACATTCCGTACCGAGCGAATTGCCGAAAGACGGCGTTGTGTTTTTCATCAATCCCGAACAGCCGCTCCCGGCAGGGACGGGCGTTCGCGCGGATAATGTTGTGGATTTGCGCAGAGAGGTGTATCTTGTCGAGGAAAACGAGGAGCATCCGCTTTTGAAATACGTTAACGCGGAGAATATTTACACGCAGAAATTCGTGCAAATGACGTACGATCCGTCTTACGAGGTGCTGTTATCCGTTGCAGGGAGTCCGGCATTGATCGTTACCAAGGAAGAAAACACGCAAATCGCGGTGCTTTCGTTCGGTCCGCATTTTTCCAACTTGGTAATGAAAAAGGATTTCACGTTGTTGGTTTATAATATGTTCGGATATTTCTTCCCTGCGATGGTGAACGGAAACGCTTTCGAGGTTTACGAAAACGTCGAAGTCAACGCGAGGGGATCGGAGATTTCCCTTTCTTATAACGGGAGCGCGGAAACGCAAATTCTTACCGAATTTCCGTCGTCCGTGCGCTTAGATATGCCGGGAACGTACGTGCTGTCGCAGACGACGTTTTTCGGAAAAGAGGTCTCGGAAAATATTTACGTAAAAATTCCCGGGACGGAAAGCAATATTTGGAAAACGGAAGAGGCATTAGAGGATCTTTACAAAGAGCAAGACGAAGCGGATTATTATAAAGATCTGTTACTGTTCGTCGCGGCGGCTTTGGTGGCGATTCTGTTCGCGGAGTGGTTTTTACACAACCGCGAAAATGCGTAGAGGAGAATAATCGTTATGATGAATTTCAGAATAGATTTTTCTTATCCGTGGCTTCTGTTGTTGCTGATTCCGGCAATCGCGCTTACGTTGATTCCTTATTTCCGCTTGACGAAAAAGTACAGGAAAACGCGTAACCGCATTACGTCGATGACGCTACATATCCTCATTATGGTATTCGCCGTTTCCATTCTTTCGGGCATGATGTTTTTGTATCAAGTCCCGAATAAGGAAAACGAGATTTTGTTGCTCGTGGACGTATCGGAAACCGAAGAACGGGTTCGCGAAGAACGCGATTCGTTTATTCAAACGGTGTTGTCCGACGGACAATACGATCATTATAAAATGGGAATCGTAACGTTCGGTTTCGACCAACGCTACGCCGTTCCCTTAACGTATGAAACAGACAAGATTTACGATGCGTATTTGCAGGCGGAAACGCCGGATACGACGGCGACGAACGTTGCCGCTGCGCTGACGTATGCCAAGGGTTTGTTCGAGTATCCCGATTCCGCGAAGATCGTGTTGATTACGGACGGCAAGGAAACCGATCAAAGCGCGGACAGCGTGATCAGAGCGATCGCGGCGCAAGGCACGAGAGTCGATACGGCGTACGTCGCTTCGGATTTCGACGGCAACGACGCGCAGATTTCCGCCGTTACGTTGCCCGATTATCACGTAAACGTCAACGAAGAATGTTCGGTCGGCATTACGGTGCAAAGCAAGGTTGCGACCTACGGGACGATCGAAATTTTCGATAACGGCGAAAAGAGCGAAACGCTCGGCGAAACGACGGTTGCGCTGAACAAAGGAACGCAAACGGTTTATTGTAAACACGTATTCCGAAAAGAGGGCTTCCACGAGTTGCAGATGCGGCTCAGCGTGGAGGGGGACGAAATCGAGGAAAACGATCGTTACTATGCTTGTATCGATTTGGAAGTGTTCAATAAGATCTTGATCATCGAGAGCGAAGCGGAGTCTTCCGACGGAATCAAGGATATGTTGAATACGGAAGAAGAGGTCGGGTACGAGATCGTCGTGAAAAACGTCTATACCGATCGGTTGCCCGAAACGCTTGACGAATTGCGTTCTTACGATCAAATTATCTTAAACAACATCTCCAATGCGGATATTAATTCGACGAAAAACGCGAACGTTCCGACGGATTTTGACGTGATGTTGGAGAAGTTTGTAAGCGAATACGGCGGCGGATTGTTCACCGTCGGCGGAAGCGACGAGTTCGGCGACGCGCACGCGTATAACGAGGACGATTTGTACGGTACGTTGTATCAACAAATGTTGCCAGTGCAAGCGATTTCCTATACGCCGCCCGTCGGCGTTATGGTGTTGGTGGATAATTCCGGTTCTATGGGATCGGCGGACGAGCACGGAGAAACGAGCATCGCGTGGGCGAAAGCAGGCGCAACGGCTTGCTTGGCTGCGCTTGACGAACGCGATTATATCGGGATTATGACCTTTGACGATAGCCCGGAGATTATGATCGAACCGACGGCGCGTTCTAAGGAAAAAGAGATCCTCGCGGCGATCAATCGGATTCAAGACGATTATTCGGGCGGACAGACCATCTTTGCCGGCGCGATTACGAGCGCGGCGGGGCTGTTGCGTTCTGTACCGAACGTAAGTAAGCGTCATATCGTAATCGTAACGGACGGCGCGCCTACGGAATCGGCGAGCGTGTACGAAGAAATTATAGAAAAGAATTACAAAATGGACGGGATCACCGTTTCGGTCATCGCGATCGGCTTTCAGGAAGGCAGTTCCTCGTATTTGAAAATGAAGTCCGCGACGGATAAAGGCGGCGGACGCGTGGTGGTTGCAAGCAATCAAGAGTTGCCGCAAAAGATGTACGACGAATTGATGGCTCCGGAGATTACGTCCGTCAATATCCCCGAAGGCGGTTTCGCTCCGATTATCAAAAACACCTTTTCTCCGTTGGTACAAAACGTCGAAACGGGCGAGGGTGAGGATGCCAATAAATTGACGGTAAAACTTATGGGCTTTTACGGGGTGAAGGCGAAAAACGCCGCCGACGTCGTTTTGGTGGGCGATTACGAAGTACCCGTTTACGCGCAATGGAAGTACGGCAAAGGCATGGTCGGTAGTTTTATGTGTGATTTGAACGGCGTTTGGTCCGCGGATTTCATGGCGAACGTAAACGGCAAACGGTTCGTGCAAAACGTCGTAAACAATTTGATGCCGACCGTCAGTTTGCGGCCGAGTCAAATCAATATCGGACTGGAAACGGATAATTATACCAACAAATTGAGCGTGTACGCTTCGCTTGAAGATGGCGAACGGATAGAAGGAAAAATCGTCGCGTTAAGCGAAGAAACCGAAACGGCTGTTTCCTTAAACGGCGCGGCGGAAACGCAAAACGAGTTTTGTTATTTGACGTCCGCGTTGAGTGCGTCCAATTATTACAGCAGATGTAACTTTGTCGTGAAAAAGGGCGGCGTTTACAGAATCGAACTTTCAAAGATTGATCAAAACGGAACTGTTCTCGCGACGTACCAAGCCTATAAAACGTTTTCTTATTCGGAAGAATACGATACGTTCTTTGCGGAAAACACCGAACTTGTGCCGGAAGAGTCCCTTAAAAATCTCGCGAGCAGAGGGGATGGCGCGTCGATTGCGGATTTGGAAGATCCGTGGGAGGTATTCGACGGCTTCGTGACTGCACTCGACCGCTCGTTCGATCCGCGGTTCTTGTTTGCGATTTTGGCGATCGTATGTTTCCTTGCGGATATTGCGGCGCGTAAATTCAAGTTCAAGTGGCTGCACGAAGTGGTTCGGGAATACAGAGAAAAGAAAAATTCCAAGTGATGCGTAAGCGGTTTTGCGAAACAGCGATGATTGCGACCGAAACGTTGAAATTCAAAAGGAAAGAGTTATGAAAAAATTAAAAATATTCGCTCTGTCGGGCTTTTTGATTTATATATTGTTTACGCTTGTCGCTTGTCAAGGCGGGCTTTCCGTGCCTACGAATTTTAGCGTTGACGAAGCCAACGTGTTGACTTGGGCGGAGGTAGAAAACGCGCGCGGTTACGTGTTGGAGATCAAAAACGCGGACACGGACGAAAGCGTCGAAGAATCGGTGAGAAAGGCGTCCTTTTCCCTTGCGACGCAAGCGGAGGGGGATTACGTGATTCGCATAAAGGCGGTCGGCAGAAATGCCGAAACCGATCAATCGGAATGGTCGAAGCCGTTTTCCTTTCATAAAGATTACGAAACGGGGTGTATTTATACGCTCGTCAATAATTCCGAATACGAACTTACTAAGGTCGGTTCTGCGAGCGGCGACGTGCGCGTCGAGGCGGAATACAGAGGAAAACCCGTAACCCGTATCGCGAAAAACGCGTTCAAAAACAGTAACCGTATCACGAGCGTTACGATCGGCGAAAACGTAAAATCTATCGGCGAGAGCGCGTTCTATAATTGTTCTAATCTCGTAAGCGTAACCCTTTCGGACGGGTTGGAGACCATCGGCTCGTCCGCGTTTCAGGCTTGCCGTTCGTTGGCGGAAATTACCATTACGGGAAACATCGCCGAATTGCCGAGTTTTGCGTTCGCTTATTGCAAGAGTTTAAAAACGGTTACGATCGGCTCGGGCGTTTTGACGATCGGCGAATCTGCGTTTTCCGATTGTTCGGCGTTGGAAACGGTTGCAATCCCGAAAACGGTAACGACGATCGGCGCGTACGCGTTTGCGGCGAACGACGCGTTGAAAACGGTTACGATCGGCTCGGGCGTTACGGAAATCGGTTCGTATGCGTTCAATAAATGTTACGCTTTGCGTTCGATCTCGTTTGAAGAGGACAGCGCATTACGATCCATCGGCGAGTTCGCCTTTTCGGAATGTAACGAAGTGACGGCGGTAACTTTGCCGAATCGCTTGGAAACGATTGCGACGGGTGTGTTTTATGCGTCGTCCGCATTGGAAACGGTTTCCGTTCCGAACAGCGTGACCGCCATCGGCGAGAGCGCGTTCGCGGATACGAAATTCCATCGCGAGGCAATGGAAGCGGAAACGCTCGTCTACGCAGGGGATTGGATCATTGATTGTCCGAAAAGCATAAAAGAGGAATTGACCGCGATCAATCTCCGCGAATTGTTGAAGACGGAAGGATCGGGTTCGAATAAAGCGGAAAAGCCCATTTGCGAACTCGCAGAGGGAACGCGCGGAATTGCGGAAGGAACGTTTGCGGAGTGTCCGAAACTCCAAGATATCGTTCTGCCCGGTTCGATCAAATATATCGGGAAACGCGCTTTTTATAAATGCCCCTCTTTATGGAGAGTGGACTTTCACGATAAAGGCGTGGAGCGAATCGGCGAATATGCGTTTGCCGAATGTAAAGGGTTATCGACGCTTCGCTTAAATTCGGGGTTGAAGAAGATCGGAGCGCACGCGTTTTATAACGCGACGGGAATTCAATCGGTTACCATTCCTTCTACGGTAGAATCCATCGGCGAACGCGCGTTCAAAAACACGGGAATGTGGAATACCAGCTATTTTAGCAGCGGTATCGTGTACGCGGGGAATTGGTTCGTCGGTTGCGACGCTTCGATTACGAGCGTTGCGTTGAGAAAGGGAACGGTCGGCATTGCCGATTATGCGTTTTTCAATTGTACCGATCTCGTTTCGGTTTCCGCGGTCGCTTCGGCGGATTCGGATAATCTGAAATATATCGGCAAGGGCGCGTTTTATAAGTGTTCGAGTTTGAAGTCCATCTACTTAAACGAATACGTTGAACGGATAGAGGATTTCGCCTTTTATAAATGCACTTCGTTGTTGAATATCGGCACGCCCGTCGGGTTGACTTCGATCGGATATTCTGCTTTCTATCGGTGCGAGCAGTTGATGGAACTCGATTTGTCGGGCAGCGCGGTTGAAACGATCGGAGCGAAAGCCTTTTACGGCTGTAACGGCTTAAAGACGGTGAAACTCGGTTCGGATTTGAAAACGCTCGGCGCATACGCGTTTTACGGGTGCGGCTCGTTAAAAGAACTTTCGTTGCCGAGCAAACTGACGACGGTAGAAGAAAAGACGTTCGCTAAATGCGAGAGTTTGGAAACGGTCAAGTTCAACAACAAGATTGAAACGGTCGGCAAATACGCCTTTCAAGATTGCGCTTCGTTGCAAAGCGTTTCTCTGCCCGATACGGTAACGAGAATCGAAGACTATGCGTTTTATCGTTGCAGCGGCTTGCAGTCGCTCTCGTTCGGAAACGGCTTGGAATCCATCGGGGATTACGCGTTTTACGGAGCGGAGCGTTTGAGTGCGTTGCATTTCCCGAAAACGTTGGAGCGGATCGGCAGATATGCGTTCAAGGGCAATAAGGCGTTGATCGCGGTGCACCTTTCGGAAAGCGTGAAACTCATAGACGAACATGCGTTTTACGGCTGTGCAAACGTTACTTTTTATACGGATGCGGACAAGGCTTCCGCACCGTGGAACGAATATTGGAATTCTAGTTATCGCCCCGTCGTATGGAACGGTACGTTCGCAACGGACGAGGACGGAGCGGAATACGTCCGTTTGGTTACGATCGGAACGGATACGTTAGGGAATATAAACAATGCGTATTCCGCGCCCGAACGGGCTGGATACACGTTCCTCGGTTGGGCGACGAACGCGGATTCCGAGGAAATCGCATACGAGGCGGCGCAACTCGCGCAAGCGTCTGAGGGAACGGTTTTATACGCAGTTTGGAGCAAAAATGCGGAATAAAGCGAGAGAGGAAAGGAAAGAAACTGCAAAACGGCGACTTGTAGCCGATAGGAGAACAGCAATATGAAGAAAATCAAGAGGGTTTTACTTGCTTTGAGCGTGTGCTTGGTTTGCGCGATCTGCGGAGTGGCAGTCGGCTGCGGCGGATCGGGCTCTGTAAAATATACGTTCGACGTCATGGGCGGCGCGGCGATTGAATCGGTCGAAGTGGAATCGGGTACGCAGTATACCTTGCCCGTTCCGTCCGATAGAAGCGGTTACAGTTTCGACGGTTGGTATTTAAGCAATGATTTTTCGGGTTCGCCCGTCACGTCGGTTACGGCAACGGAAAGTCAAACTTATTACGCGAAGTGGACGAAACTGATTGCGATTCAACTCGAATTGAACGGCGGAACGCTGTCCGATACTCAATTATATTTAAAAGAGGGTGCGAACGTTTTCTCGTTCATGCAAGATTACGTGCCGACGAAGAGCGGCTACGTATTCGGCGCGTGGTTTGTCGGAAATGCAGAATTGTCGAAAAATTTGAAAATGCCGCAAGAAGGGCTTACGCTTACCGCGAAATATAAGGTTGCGTATACCGTAAAAATTTGGACGGAAAAATTGGACGGCGACGGTTACGAGAACGTGGAAGAGGACGTAATCGGTTATGCATACGCAGGGACGTCTTTTACGTCCGAATGTCCCTTGAAAGGATTTAAAGACGTTACTCCGGCAAGCGATATTACGCGCGTGCTTTCCGAAAACGCGTCCGAAAACGTGTTCGAGCATTATTTGGACAGAGAAACGTACACCGTGCGTTTTAACCCCAATTATCCGAACGGAACGGACGGAGAAACGGATACTTTGCAGGTAAAATACGGAAAAGAGATTTCCGTTTATTCTGATTATACTTGCGACGGTTATTGCTTGCTCGGTTGGGCGACGAGCAAAACCGGCTCGCTTTTATACGAAGCGAATTATATCAATCAAATACTCTATAACGGGGAAGATGAAGACAAAAAAGAAGCGGATACCTTTTCTCCGGACAGAAACCTCGCACTTTACGGCGTTTGGGTAAAGGGATATACCGATATGTTCGGCGGCAACGACAGCGTGTTCGTGTTAAACGAGGCGGACGAAGTCGCTTATCTCTTGCGCGGACCGAAAATGTTCAAGGGTACGTATAACGCGGAAGAAAAATCCTTCCGTTTCAGAACGGAGTCGAGAGCCATCGTCGGGCGCGTGAACGAGGACGGAACGTTTACTTTTTACAGTTCTACGCGCGTCGGTACGTACGAACTTTATAAGGACGGGCAGATTGATAAAAACGTAACGCTTATTTTCGACGCGTATAACGGATTTTCTTATTATGAGAAAAAGGGCGACGGAACGACGGAGTCTTCCGGTTCGTATACGTTGCAAGACGAATACGTCGTGGCGACGTTTACCGCAGGCGACGAAACGCTTGTCGGAAAAACGGCGTATATCTATGCGACGACGATGAATTTAAACGACAAAGAGTACAACGTGTTCCGGATTCGGAACGACGAAGATTGCGCTTTGGGCAAATTAGAGCGGTTCGAGGTCGTCGGTTCTGAATTGAAAGAGGTTTCGGGCAGCACTTTAACGCTGAACGGATTCGGCTATGCGACGTACGCTTCGGAATCGTATTCGTATACGAGAGAGGGTGATCGTATTACGCTGAAAGAGGGCGGCAAGGCGGACATCGTTTTACTGTTGAAAACAGTCGGCGAAAAGACGGGTTACGCGGTTTACGAATCGGAACTTGACGGCGCGTTCTCCGTGACGGGCGGCGGCACGTTGACGTTGGACGGCGCTTACAATGCGACGTTTGAAAACGGCGGATCGAGCGTGAGCGGCTATTACGTGAAAAAAGCCTCTCTTCTCGGCGGCGAGATCGTGAAATTTACGAGCGGCGCGCAGACGTACGCGTTCCTCTTGACGAAAGAAAACGAAGAATCGGCATATACGGCGGAGCAAAAGCACGCCGAATATGCGGAATATTACTATATGAACGAAACTAGTTCGTATTACGCGCCCTTACTCGTCGTGAACGAGCCGAGCGCGGGAGAAGCGACGGTTTACGGCTATACGAACGGCCGCGAGCATAAAAAAGTTTCTTGCGGAACGTTGACGCTGAATACCGAAACCGGACTTTACGTATACGAGGCGAAAACGTATACGGGCGAAACCGTTTTGACCAATCCGTTCGATTTATCGCAAGTGAAGTCGTTCGTATGTGCCTTGGACGACACGATGACGGCGTACAACATTCATTATTGGTATTCTTGGACGGATCAAGATGAAACGACGGAGAACTTTAAAGGAACTTACACGTCCGATAAAAACGGAACGTTGACGTTGGTAAGCGGCTTTGCGTTCTATTCGGATGGCGGACTTACTCTTTCCGGCATATATAGCGGAGAAGATTTGGAAAGCGGAATCGTCACCATTCGGACGAAGCAGGGAAATCTTTACGTGGAAATCGACGGCGACAAGTTCGTTACGTTGCAATCGAAGCCCGAAAACGTATATCGTTACGAAGCGGACGGATCAATTACGAGAAGCGTTTATCTCGCGACGGACGGAAAGGGCAACGCGACGTATACGGTTGCGACGCTGAACGTCGAGAGCGGCGCGATTTCAACGGTCGAATACGTCGGAACGGTTGTAAAGACGGACAAAAAGATAAACGTCAGCGATACGCAAACGACCGATCTTTATCGCTTTACGTCACAAGAGTTGACGTTTGAATATTTGCCCTTGTATTCGGCGACGGAATCGTATTTCCTTCCGTACAACGAAACGTATAACGGCAGATATACGGAGAAAAACGATCGCGGAATTTTGTCGTTGGACGGATTCGGGTACAGAGCCGTATATACGGACGAAAACGGAACGGACCGCGCGGGCAGATATTTCATTTATGAGGAAAAGAGCCTGTTGGAAATTCGTTTCGACGACGGCGTTCGTTATTTCGATTTGCTTGCGGATAAGAAATTTACCTTGCGCGGCGCGGAATACGGCGAATATATTTTAATTGAAAATCAAACGAATAAAGGCCTTTATTTTGAAATGGATGGCTACGGAACGCTTTCCGTTTTCAAAATTGCAGACGGCGAGCGCACGTACGTGGATCAAAACGGAAAATACGCGCAAAACGGAACGACTTTTACGTTGTCTTATTCGGAAAACGGAAAGGCGGTTACTTTGATCGGTTCTTGCGGATTGATTAAGGAAAACGGAACGACTTATAACACGTTTATCGCGAGCAATGCCTCTGCGGCACAGACGTTTGTAAACAAAACCGATTGGTCGATTTTGATTTTGGACGATTTGGGGAACGCGACGAAGTACACGGCGGACGGGTTGAGAGAATACGGTTCGTATACGTTGGTCACGAGTACGCTTTTGTACTACGTAAACAACGCGGGCGACGACGGCTGTATCTACGTGTACGACAGAGAGGACGGAACGGCAACGCCGATTCGGTACGAAGAGCGCGGCTATTATACCGAAAACTTAGAATCGTTACTTTTCTCGAAAACGGGCTTCTCGATTTTTAACGGAGAAACGAATTATTACTATAACGTCGAAAACGACGAGGTTGTGTTGTATCGAAAGGCGGTTGACGGCGATCAAAACGTCAACGAATACGGTTTCGTGGAAGACAGATCGTTCGGCTCGTTTGAAGACGAAAAAACGTATAACGGAAAAACCTATTATTTAAATAACGATCTTGCGATTCGGTTTACGCGTGGCGAAGAGGGCGATGCGGTAAACGATTATCCGATCTTGGTATCCTCTAATCCGGACGTAAGAAAGCCCTTGGCGGCGTTATCTTTCTTACCCTCCGGAAAAGAAGAGTTCGCCGTCGTCGGACAGGTCGTAATCGGCAACAATACGTATAATTGCTACGTTGTGCGCGAAATCGTAAACGGCGCATACGAAACGTATGTTTTGATGAACGCCGGTATGGGAAATTACCGCTTCGACGTGGAAATTTCGTACGGCGGTTCGAGCAGAGATAGCGTGAGCACGTATAAAATCACGCAGATGCGTTGGATCGTGGACGCGTTCTCCTATCAATATCTGGATACGTACTATTCGTACTATACGTTGGATCTCTTTTTCGGAACGTCGTATTTGAGTACCTATCAAAACAATATCGGTAAATTGGCGATTTGTCACGTTTACGATAAGCAGGGCTTGCACGTAGAATCCGAAAATTATTTGACCGGAGAATTCTTGGAAGACTCGAAGATGTACAATCTGAACGGCGAAATCGTGGCGTTTGAAAAGGCTGCGCTCACGGCGGACGGATCGTCATATATCGCGCGCTTTGAAGATCCGAGCGACGGTTATACGTATTCCATTTACTTCTATTTGACAAGACACGAGCAACTCGATGAGTACGGGTACGTCATGACGGCGTTTACGCGCGAGCAGACGTTGGACGCAGGCGACGGCTATAAAGTCATCGTGGAAAGGATCCTTGCTTCCGAAACGACTAAGAGCGGCGGTGTGTATTCGGATTCGGTGCGGTTGCAGAAGCCGAACGGAGAAGTGTTGAAATTCCGCGGCTTTACGACCGTGAACGATACCAGATATTACATGGATCGGGTAACGGACGAAGACGACAAGGATTTAAGCGCGACGTATTATCACTTTGCGTTTAAGGATTCTTCGTCGGGCGAAATTCAATCGACCACGTACGGCTTGTACGACAGCGTGACCATGCAAATCGAAGACGTAGCCGTATATTATTCGCAAGACGGCGCATGGAAAGTGGATATCGGCGAAAATTTGGGCGTCACGATTGCGATCGGCGGAAAGAACGGCATTAACATCGTGAAAGAATGTTCTTACGACGAAGCGACCGATACGTATACGGCGGTATGCGATTACGCGACGTTGAAAGTTAAGATCGAGGACGGTTTCGTGACGGTCGTCGAAGAGTAAGCCTCGGACGGAAAATCGAAAAGGGCTTAAATGTCGAAAATAAATAGGATGAAAAGAATGATAAAGTTAAAAACGAAGTTTAAGAAAAATGCAATCAAGACGATTTCGTTGATCGGGGCGATGTTCTTGCTGTTCGGGTTCGGCATCGGCAGTTATGTTGAAAGCGGAAACAAACTCGCAATGGCAACCGCTTACGTATCCAAAGTAAATACGGAAATCAAGACGAATCAAGAGGATTTTTACGATAGCAACGTCGTGACCAAACTCCCCGAAACGGTGGAAGCGAACGATGAGATTTCCGTTATCGTAGCGTTGAACGCAGATTCGGTTATGGACGCCTACGAGGACGCGAACGGAACGCAGACGGTTTCCGAATATCTCACGACGACCGAAGCGAAAAACGTGGTAAAATCGGCTTGGAAATCGCAAAACGATCAAATTTACCGTTTGAAGACCGCGGGCGTAAGTTACGAACTCGGAGAACGTTACAATACCGTTTTGAACGGCTTTGAAATTACCATCAAGGCAAAAGACTTTGAAAAGGTAAACGAGTTGTTGGCGGATAAAGCGACGTTGATCGTCGGCGAATCCTACGAACCTGCCGTTACGGAGGTGGTAGAAAACGAAGTCGGCGTGTATGAAACGGGTATTTTCGACAGTTCCTTTTTGATTGATTATCAAGGGGACGGCGTAGTCGTCGCCGTTTTGGATACGGGGCTCGACTATACGCACACCGCTTTTTCGGACGATAATTTTACGACTTCTAAGGAAGCGTTTACGTTGGCGAGCGTATCGAAGAGCGTATCCGCCAGAGATCAAAACGGCGAGTTGATTATGAGCGCGTCTAAAATGACGGCGGGCTTGACGGGCGAGGACGTATACGTGAGCAGAAAAGTTCCGTTTGCGTACGATTACGCGGATAAAGATCCGGACGTATTGCCCATCAATTCGCACCACGGCACGCACGTTGCCGGTATCATCGCAGGAAAAGACGACGTGATCACCGGCGTTGCGCCGAACGCGCAACTCGCGATCATGAAAGTGTTCTCGGACAGAGTGGACAGTGCAAAGGATTCGTGGATTTTATCCGCCTTGGAAGATTGCGTCGCGCTCGGCGTGGACGTAATCAATATGTCGCTCGGCTCTGCTTGCGGCTTTTCGCGCGAGGTGGATAAGGAAAACAAGAACGTAATTTACGATCGCGT
The DNA here is from genome assembly GCA_964468815.1 of uncultured Clostridia bacterium. Lineage (GTDB taxonomy): Bacteria > Bacillota > Clostridia > Christensenellales > Borkfalkiaceae > UMGS621. Next base: position 30,743 of record CAYXWN010000002.1, read on the forward strand.
TCGCGAAGCGGGTATTTCTTTGATCGCCGCGGCGGCAAATTCTTACAACGCGACGATGGGATCCGGAAAGAACGGCAGCAACCCCTTGACGAGCAACCCCGATTCTGGTACGGTCGGTGCTCCGGGCACATATGAATCTTCCCTTTGCGTCGCGTCGGTTGACGGCGTAAAAACGCCTTACTTAAAATACGGCGACGAAATCATTTATTTCAACGAAGCGACCGATTCGTCCATGGAAAAGCGCAATTTCGTCAACGAGTTGTTAGATCCGATCGGCGAAGACGTACAGAGTCGCGAGTTTGAATACGTTACCATTCCGGGCGTCGGACGTTCGGCGGATTACCCGGAGGAGGGCGATTTTTATGAGGGAAAGATCGTGCTTGTCAAGCGCGGAACGATTTCCTTTGAAGATAAAGTAAGAATCGCGTTAAAAGAAAAAGGCGCGGCAGGCATTATTATTTATAATAACGTATCGGGTTCGATTTCCATGCAGGTCGGCGATATAGAGGGCGCGGCTTGCTCGATCGCACAGGACGAGGGCGAAATCTTAGCCGCTTCGGAATCGGGAATCCTTACCATAAGCAGAAGTCAATTGGCTGGTCCGTTTATGTCCGATTTCTCCTCGTGGGGACCGACGTCCGATTTGAAGATTAAGCCGGAGATCACGGCGCACGGCGGCGAGATTTTATCCGCCGTTCCGGGACAAGGTTACGATCGGTTGTCCGGTACGTCCATGGCTGCCCCCAACCAAGCGGGCGCGGCGGCATTGATTCGGCAATACGTCAAATATAGCGGCGTATTCGGATCGGAAGAGAGTTTAGCGGAAAAGACGACGACGGTAAGCGACCGTGTGAATCAATTGATGATGTCAACAGCCGATATTCTTCTCAACAAGAGCGGAATCCCGTTCTCGGTAAGAAAGCAGGGCTCGGGGCTTGTGAACATTAACGCGGCGGTGGAATCGGCGGCATATCTTACGACGTACGATAAAAACGGCGCGGAAATGAGCAAGACGAAGTTGGAACTCGGCGACGATAAAGACAGAACGGGCGTCTACACGGTGACGTTCGGGATTCACAACATTTCAAACAACGCGATCTCGTACGACGTAAGCGCGGTTCTTTTGACGGAGGGCGTCAGTTCTACGTATACGGGGCACGGCGAAACGACAAGCACGCAAGAGGGATATTTGCTCGGCGGAACGACGGCGACGGTCGTGTCGGTGTCGGGCGACGGAACGCAGTCGGGAAATACGGTTACGGTCGGCGTGAACAAGAGCGCGACGGTTACCATGCGGATTGTGCTGTCCGATGCGGATAAGGCGTATATTAACGATTCGTTCTTACACGGAATGTACGTAGAAGGATTCGTTACGTTGGATGCGGTAAGCGGCACGAACGTGAAATTGAATATTCCGTTATTGACCTTTTTCGGCGATTGGACGGAAGCGCCTATTTTCGACGAAGAGTATTACGATACGAACGCGGACGAATTGAACGCCGGCTTGGACGCGGAGGACAAGTTGATGGAAGACGCGTACGCAACGCGCGTAATCGGTTCGTTGTACAGCGATTATATCATGACGTTGGGCGCGTATGCGTTCATACAGAATCCGGACGCAACGCCGATCGCGGCGGACAAGAAGTACATCGCTCTTTCCAATAAAGCGGACGGAGAGGCTTCTTCTATCAACGGAATCAAGAGCATTTGGGCGGGATTTTTGCGGAACGTAAAGGAAGCGAATATCTCCATCGTCGAGGACGCGACGGGCAGAGAAATTTTCTCACATACGGAATATAATTTGAAAAAATGCTTCTCGTCGGGTTCGATTTATCCGTCGACGATAGACATGGATTTCTCTACCTTAGAGCATAATCTCAAAAACAATACGAAATATACGGTCACGGTTGCGACGTATATTGATTACGGTGCAAAGGAAGAACAGAAAAACGTGCGGAACGTCTTTGAGTTCCCGTTGTATATCGACTTTGAAGCGCCGATCGTAACGGACGTAACCTATTGGACGGAATACGATAAAACGACGAAAAAGACGAAGTTGTTCGCCGATCTGAGCATCTATGACAACCATTATGCGATGGGCGTGCAGACGGGATATATTACGGCGGACGAAGATGAAAAATTCACCCTCGATACGTTCGGAAAATACATAACTCCCGTGTATTCTTCCTTTAACTCTACGTCGAGCATTACGATCGAACTGACCGATTATATTGCAAAGATTAAAAATTCTGCCGGAATCGCCTTCGACGAAGACGGCGAATTGCAAATAGACAGAAACAATAATTCGTTCGTTGCGATTTGTTACGATTACGCGTTAAATTCCGCAACTTACGAAATTCGGCTTCCCGACGATATCGTTTCCATGTATTTCACGGAAAGCGAGTTGAACCTCAGTCCTTACGAAACGAAAGATATTTCCTCGTTATTGAACGTCTATCCGAACGACAGTTGGTTGGAAATCGTTGATTTCGAGGTCAACGAGGACGGGAAAGACGTCGTGGATATCGTCAACCAAACGATTATCGCATTGAAGAGCGGCGACGCGCAAATCACTGCGATCGGCTACGATAAGACGGCGAAGCGGAACGTCACGGCAGTCTTGAACGTACACGTCTTTGACGAAACGGAAGAGGGCTATGACGGTCGGTTTACAATCCCCGAGGTAAATAAGTTCTCGCTTACGGGATATAAGACGAACAAAGCGTATTACAACGTTTCGAGCGGAGAACGGGAAATCGGTGAAACGGGCGGAACGTATTCGTTCGGAAGTTCGTATGCTTTGTCGATGTATCCTTCGGAAAGCGTAACCGTTCAATACACGTTGGATTCGTATTTTCCGGACAGAACGGGCGTTACGTTTAAGGTCGGTAACAGCAGAATCGCAACAGTGACCGAAACGGGCGAAATCAACGCGATCGCGGAGGGCAATACCGTCGTCAGCGTAAACGTTACGTTCGACGGAAAAACGACGGTGTATTCCGGACGAATCAACGTAAAAGTAAAAGATCCGTTTACGACGAGCGGTTCATATCTCATGTCGTATCGCGGCTTGGGCGGCGAGGTCGTAATTCCGGGCGATCGCGGAATCACTTCTATTTATTCGTACGCGTTCAGCGGCTATAAATACGTGGCAAAGGATCTTGAAGCGGGCGACGTGATCGACGAAGAAGATAACTCGTTGTTGAAGCAATGGTATATCGGCGAGGACACGATCACGAAAATCGTGATCCCGGAGGGTGTGGAAACCATCGGCTCGTACGCGTTTGCGAATCTTACGGCGTTGGAAGAGGTCGTGTTGCCCTCAACGTTAAACAATATCGGCGTCGGCGCATTCCTCGGTTGTAAACAATTAAAATATATCAACCTTGAAAACGTACAGTTCGTCAACGAAAAGGCGTTTGCGGATTGCGAACTTCTCGGTTCGGATCGGGATATCGACTTGCGTTCGATCGTGGCGATCGGAAATTATTCTTTCCAAAATTGTTGTTTAAATTACGTACAATTGCCTCGGACGTCGCAATCGCTCGGCGAGGGGGCGTTCTACGGCAATAAAGCGTTGACGGAAATTCAGTTCGTTGCGGACAAGATCAAGGTCGGCTCTTACGCGTTTGCGGAATGTACGCTGTTGTCGTCCGTCAACATCAACGCGGCGGTTATCGCGTCCTATGCGTTCTATGGCTGTTCGGAATTGACGGACGTTACGCTCGGAAAGGACGTTGCGGTCATCGGCGAATTTGCCTTTACCGGCACGAAAGTATCGTCTTTCGATATTGCGAATACCAACGCCGTGCTTTCAACCGATCCCAACGATAGCGGATTGATTTTGAAAGATGGAGAATTGATCATCGTTGCGCCGAACTACGGCTCGAACACGCTTACGACCGAAGCGACGGCGATCGCGACGGGTGCGTTCTCCGGAAACGTAAAGATCTTTAAGGTCGTGGCGAATAACGTTCATTCGGTAGATGCGTACGCATTTGCAAAATGCTTGAACTTGGTTGAGATTTCCCTACCGTTCGTTCAAACCATCGGCGATTATGCGTTTATGGATTGTACGAAGTTGGATAAGGTTGACGGCTTGTCGAATGCGGATTCGATCGGCGTGCGCGCCTTTGAAAATACCGGCTTAAAATCGGTTACGATTAAGGACGGTGCAACCGTCGGCGAGTCGGCGTTCCAAGATTGTAACGATATGGAAAGCGTCGTTCTCGGCGAGAACGTAAAGGTCGGAAAGAACGCGTTCTATTGTTCTTCCGCGTTGAGCAAAACGGCGCAGCAGACGAACGGCAGCTTGGCATATTATACCGAATATACTTATCAACCGAAAGAAGGCGTGAAATATTCTTATTATCGCTATGATATCAAAAAGGCGGCTTCCGCGCTGAAAAGCGTTACGGTCGGAAGCAACACCGTGTTGGGTGAATCCGCGTTTTCCGGCAATGCCAAGATGGAAACGCTTACGCTGGCGGAAAACGTGACGATCGGCGATTACGCGTTCTATAACGTAATCGGACTGACGAACGTAGATCTTTCCAAAACGAAAGAGATCGGCGAAATGGCGTTCTACGGCGCGGCGACCTTGGATTTCTGGTTCTATGACAACAAGTATGACGTAGCGTACGAATTTTCGTACGAGGACGGAACGGAAAAGGCGATTGCGTATAAATACTCCTTCCACGTTCCGAAATTAGGCAACGTTGATCTTTCGAGTATTCGGAAACTCGGCGATTTTGCGTTTGCGAATAACGATACGTTGAATTCGGTCGTCTTGGGCGCGGACTTAAAGGAAATTCCCGATTACGCATTTGCGTACTGCGAGAATTTGTCGTCCATTACGTTGACGGACAGCGTTACGGTCATCGGCAAATACGCGTTCTACGGTTCGTCCATCACGAATATGGAACTGCGCAACGTTTCGGAAATCGGAGAATATGCGTTCGGCGGTACGAATTTGTCGGGCGGTGAGGACGGAATTACGTTTAACGAAAAGGGCGTTGTCATCGGCGACGGCGCGTTCGCGGAATGTGCGGCGTTGACCAAGCAACAGAATTTGGATAAAGCGACGTATATCGGCGCGAGAGCGTTCTATAAAACGTCGTTGCAACAGGCGGAACTGAATGCGAAATTCATCGGTGAATTTGCATTCGGCGAATCGAAACTCGAATCGGTGATTTTAGGCAATACGGTAAAAGAATTAGGCGATAATCCTTTCTACGGTTGCCCGATCGAAAGTTACGGTTACGATAAAGAGATTCTCTTTAACGGCAATGCGGTCGGAATCGAACGGGTACTTACGTACGACGTGAGCGATACGGTTAAGGTGATCGACGGCGTGTTGTATCAGGTGCTTCCGAACGGAAAGACGGAGATCGTTTCCTATCCGACGTTGAGAAGCGGCGACGTATACGTAATCGAAGAGGGTACTGCGCGGATCAGCGCACGGGCGTTCTACGGAACGGAATTGAAAACCGTAACCATTGCTTCTACGGTTGCGGCGATCGGCGACAAAGCGTTCTACGATTGCCGAAAGTTGACGATGGTGGTATTCAGAAGTTATGAAGCGCCGACCTTAGAGGAAGAGTACGATGAAACGTATCCCTCGTTTGATACTTACGCCTATACCGGACAAGCGGCATATAGAGGAACGATTTACAACGGACTTGGTATTTCTAAGTATTATATGTGGAATCCGGATATGACGTCGTTCTATTACGGTGCTAATTTCGTCAACCATATCGGGCAAATTGAAAACAAACTCGTAATGGTGAAGCCGGCGAACGGGCAGAACTTCGATACGTTTATCTTCTCGCAATATTTCGCGACGACGGTAGACGGAAGTAACGCGGCGGACGAAACGACGGTGGCGGTAATCGCGTTGATCGACGCGCTTCCCGAAAAGATTACGCTTTCGGACGAAGCGGCGGTCGTCGCGGCGCGTGCAGCGTTCTCCGAAATCACTTCGTACGAACAGCAAGCGTTGGTGACCAACTTGAACAAACTTACCGCGGCGGAATCGACGATCAAGTATTTGAAACTGCGGAACGACGAGTCGGGCGAAGATCCGATTACGCCTCCCGACGAAGAGAACAAGACGGCGTTGCCGCCTTACGCGGGGATCGTGATGATCGCCGTAGGGCTTATCGGGCTTGGAGGATTGGGATATCTCTTTCTTGGCAACCGGATCGGAAAGAAAAAGAAAGATAATGAATAAATAATGCGGTTGGGATTCGTGACGATATGAAAAAGAAATTTAAAATAGTAGTAGGTCTGATTTGTGTGTTCTTGATTTGCGTCGGTTTGAGCGCGTGTTCGAGTCCGACGGAATTGGAAGAAAAACAACAAGAGGGTTATAAGATCCTAGTGCGGTACGAGGCAAACGGCGGTTCGTTTTTGAACCGCCACGGTATCACGATCGTGGATATGTTCAAGCCGACCGATTATCAAGCGGACGAAAACGGCGAGATTCATATTCGCTTAACCGAGCCGACCGACGCGAGCCGCCCGTCGAACGGCGATAAAATCACGTTGACGTTATCCGATCACTTCTTTGCCGGGTGGTATCAAACGCGTACGGTAAAGAAGGTAGACGGCGTTCCCGTGGACGAGGACGGAAACGAACTCGTATTACAAGACGACGGCTCTTACGCTTACGCGGACGAGCAGAAAGCGGATAAGACGCCGATGCCTGCGTACGTATATTCCGATTATTGGGATTTTGAAAACGATACCGTCGATTATTCGGAAGCGGCGTATGAAAAAACGAATGGCGTTTGCGAACTTACGCTTTACGCCGGTTGGGTGCAGTATTACGAATTTCGTTATTATTACAAAATGACGGACAAACCGAATTCCGAATGGACGGCATTGACCGAAAAGACGAAATTCGATTACAAAACGACGAACGCTCCCTCGTCCACGACTTCCGATCGCGATACGATCCGCGTGCCCGAGTGGGAAAACGGCGTAATGAATCATACCCATGCTTATTCGGACAAAGCGCTTTATACCTTCCCCAAGGTAGAGGGAACGACTTTCGTTAAGGCGTATACCGATCCGAATTGCAAAAACGAGATTACCGATTCGTTCGAGCATGCGGGAAGTTTGAATTTGGCGACGGGCGAAGCGATTGATCGCGTGCAGAACGTTTATATTCTCTTAGAAGAGGGCGAACGGTATAAGATCACGACGGCGGAGCAGTTGGTGAAAAATCCCAACGCCGCAGGCATTTACGAAATCGAAAACGATTTGGATTTTGACGGACTTACGTGGCCGTTGGCGTTCAGCCAAGGCACGTTTACCGGGGAAATGTATGCCGTGAACGGTGGAAAAGTAACGCTTCGGAATATCAACGTGAAGCATGCTTCCGCTTCCGCAACGCGCGGCGGCTTGTTCGGTTCGATCGGCGCGGACGCACGGATTGAGAATTTGACCTTTGAAAACGCGACGTTCGATTTGTCGAATACGGGACAGCGGTTGCGGAACACGACGTTCGGCTTGTTCGCAGGGAATATCGACGAAAAGGCTTCGATTTCTAACGTGACGGTGGGCGGAACGTTCAAGATCGGAAAAATTACGCTCGGCGACAATTATTCGATCAATTTGCTCGCTAACGGCAATACGAATGGCATTACGGCAACCAAAATCGCGCTCCGTATTTACGGCGTTCAATTTGATAAGAAATATTTATACACGGTGCGGCCGGACGAAACGACGGTGGATAGCGCGTATAACGTAGTCTTAAAGATGGTAACGGGGGATCAACTCGATAACGAGTGGTACGAACGCGTCTTTGAAAACGGTAGCGAAATAACCGTATAACAATATAAAAAACCATAACGGAGGTAAATAAAGATGAACAAAAAATTAGGACGGGTGTTAACCCTTGTGCTTTGCTGCATCATCGGGCTTTCGGCTTGTGTTACGTTCACGGGCTGCTCGAACGGAAGCAGTAGAGACAGCATCGTTATCATGACGGAAGAGTTGAGCGGATTATTCAATCCTTTCTACGCGACTTCCGGACCGGATATTGACGTTGTAGGCATGACTCAGATCGGAATGCTCACGACGGACAGTAACGGAAAACCCGTGGCAGGGGACGAAAAGGCGACGGCTGTAAAGGCGTTCGACAAAGCGCCCGCGTACAACGAAACGACGGGTACGACGACGTATACGTTCGTGCTGAAAAACAATTTGAAGTTCTCGGACGGGAAACCTCTTACGATGAACGACGTTTTGTTTAATATGTACGAATATCTCGATCCCGTTTATACGGGTTCGTCCACGATGTATTCAATTGATATCGTCGGATTAAAAGAGTACAGAATGCAGTCCACGCAGGACAACACGAGCACGGCTCTTGAAAACAGCGTTTCCGGTCACGTCATGAACCGTATCTACGAATTGTTAACCGTTTATGAAGAAAACGCTTTGGTAGAAGGTTCGCAAAGTTCGTACAATTTGGACGAGGCAGGCATGAAAGCCGCGATCGCGCAATGGAGCGTTTCGGAGGGCTACAAGGCGGCGGTCGTTTCGACGAACGAGTTGAATAACTACACGGAAGCGCAATATCAAGCGTTCCTTCTCGCCGATTACGAGTTCGCGTTGGAAACGTTCCGCAAGGAATTAGAGTCGGACTATAAGGCTGCGAAAGAATCTTACGATACGACGACTGCTCCTTATTCGGATTGGACGAAAGAATTGGAGAGCGATATTTTCAAATTCTTCCTTTACGAGGGCTATATTACGCCGAAGTACGAAAAGGTAGCGGGAAAAGAAAACAAGGCTAAAATCACGGAATTCGACTATAAAGTAAAGTTGGAGAACTACAAGACGGAGAGCGAGGCGATTGCGCGCGTATATAACGATACCGTCAAAGAGGGTTTCAATAAGATCATTACGCAATGGGGTACGGCAGGAACGTTGGAAACGCAATTCGCGGCGGACGCTACGACGATCGTATTGCAAAACTATAAGAAAGAGGACGGCTCTTTGACGTTCCCGAATATTTCCGGAATCGTGTCCTTAGGACATACGACGAGCGAGGAATCCGTTACGATCGACGGAAAAACGTATAAGGTGGCGCACACGCATAACGCGGACGGCACGCCGACCAACAGCGACGAATACGACGTATTGCAAGTAACGATCAACGGCGTTGACCCGAAAGCGATTTACAACTTCGGCTTTACGGTTGCTCCGGCGCACTATTACAGCGCGGATGCGGAACACCCCAACGGAAGAACGATCGATATTGCAAACAATCAATTCGGCGTGGAATGGGCGAGCAGTACGTTCCAAAGCAAGGTCATTCAATCGCAAGAACACGTAGAAGTTCCCGTCGGCGCAGGTGCGTTTGTGGCGACGAACGAAAATAACGACGACAATCCCAGAGGCGACGCGTTCTGGAAGAGCAGCGTTGTGTATTTCAAAGCAAACGATAACTTTATGTTCGACGTAAAAGCGGATAAGATCCGTATGCAGGTTGTCAGCTCGTCGAACGCGCTCGATAAGTTGCAGAGCGGAGAAGTGGATTACGTAACGCCGCAGTTTACCAAAGCCAACGCGGCTCGGTTGACGAACATGGAAAAAGACGGCTATTTGAAATTGGACGCTTGGCAGCTCGGTTACGGCTATATCGGTATCAACGCGGGTAAAGTTCCGAATATCAATATCCGTAAAGCGATTATGTCCGCAATGCAGACGTCGCTGGCATTAGAATCCTATCAGCCGGGCACGTGCAAGCCGATCGATTGGCCGATGTCCACCGAAAGTTGGGCGTATCCGTTTGAAGCGGACGGCGAAACGTCTAAGGAAAACGGACACGATTATACGCAATGGACGGGATTAGAAGACGCGAAGAAAAAAATCAAATATTATTCGGATCTCGCTCCGGGCGAAAGCAAGAAAATTACCTTTACGATCGCAGGCGCGTCCATTACGGAGCATCCTACCTACTACGTGTTTAAGGAAGCGGCGCAACTGTTGAACGATCTCGGTTGGGAAGTAGATGTTAAGGCAGATTCTCAGGCACTTACCAAATTGGCTACGGGTTCGCTTCAAGTTTGGGCGGCTGCATGGGGCTCGACGGTCGATCCGGATATGTATCAGGTTTATCACCTCGATTCCAAGGCTACGTCCGTATACGCTTGGGGATACCGCGAAATCAAAGAGGGTAAGGACGGTCTTTACAGCGAGGAATACTCGATTGTCAAGAACCTCAGCAAGGTGATCGACGAAGCGCGTGAAACGTTAGACGAAAGCGTTAGAACGGCAAAGTACGAGATCGCGATGGGATACGTATTAGACCTTGCCGTAGAACTTCCCGTTTATCAGCGTAAAACGCTTTACGCTTACAACAGCAAGACGATTAAGGGACTTTCTTCGAACGTGAACCCGTATACGTCGCCGTTGGAAAAGATTTGGGAACTTGAATTGGTACAAGGCTAAAAACGATCGAACGATTTTGGAGTAAAAATGGTAAAATATATACTCAAAAGATTAGGAATATCCGTTTTGATTTTGCTCGGCGTTTCCTTTATCCTTTACACGTTGTTGCGTTGTATGCCGACGGATTTCGTTGAGTTGAAAATACTCAACCTTGCTCAGGTGGGAGGAGAAACGGTATCGGAAGAGTTTGTCCAACAGATGTATAAGGCGTACGGATTGGACGGAAATATTTTGGAGGGCTACTTCAATTGGATCGGAAACGTTTGCCGACTCGATTTCGGGAAAAGTTTCATCAGTCAGCGTGACGTGCTTTCCGAAATCTTCAATGCGGATAGAATGGGGACGTCTTTCTTCGTCGCCGCGGTCGCTACGGTGTTTGAATTTTTGATTGCGATTCCGCTCGGCATTACGGCGGCGACGCATCAATATTCCGTTCGCGATTACGTGGTAACCGTGTTGGTTATGATCGGTATTTCCTTGCCGTCTTTCTTCTTCGGACAAATGTTGAAAGATATTTTCGCAAACAAACTCGGTTGGCTTCCCGTTTCGGGTATGACCGATGCGACGCACGATTACACGGGCTTTGGGGCTGTAATGGATTATGCAAGACATATGTTCTTGCCGATTCTTACGGTAGTGGTATTGAGTATCGGCGGAAGAATGAGAACGACGAGAACGAATATGCTCGAAGTTCTCAATTCCGATTATATCCGAACGGCGAGAGCAAAGGGGTTAAAGGAAAGTAAGGTTATTTACAAGCACGCTTTCCGTAATACGATGATTCCGCTCGTAACGAGTTTGGCGGGCTTGATTCCCTCCTTGTTTTCGGGCGCGATGATTACGGAGTCCGTATTCGATTTGACCGGTATCGGAAACTACGCGTTAACGGCAATGACGCAGGGTGATATTCCCGTCATCATGACGTATAATATGTTTTTGGCGTTCTTGTCCGTGATCGGCGTGTTGCTTGCCGACTTGATGTATGCTGTGGTCGATCCGCGCGTGAAACTGGCGTAAAGGAGAAAGATATGGAAGATAATAAGAATTTCCAAATCGTGGAAGAAGTCGAAGCGGAAAAGACGGACGCGGTAAGCGTCGTCGAGAGCGACAACGCGGCGGATACCGAAACGCCGTTAGATAAAAACGTGCGGTTGATGTCGCCTACGAGAATGCTTCTCCGTCGGTTTTTCCGTTCCAAATTGTCGATTACCGGTTTGGTTATGTTGATCGCGCTATTCGCGTTTTGTTGGATCGGACCGTTTGTTTATAATCGGTGGTCCGAAACCAAAACCGATCGCGCGGGCAATGTAGAGTATGCGTACTACGAGATAGAAAGCGAAGACGGAAACTTTTTGCAGATTATCGTTACCGAAAACGAGATCAATGCGTTAGAGCCTCCCTCTGCCGATCATATTTTAGGAACGGACGAGGGTGGTATGGATATCTTTACGCGTTTGATGTACGGCGGAAGATTGTCGCTTTCTCTCAGTTTCCTCGCGGTGTTTTTAACGTCTGCGCTCGGTATCGTGTTGGGCGGAATCGCCGGCTATTACGGCGGTGTCGTGGACAATATCATCATGCGTATTTGCGACGTATTGATTTGTCTGCCGACCTTGCCATTAATGCTCATTATCGGAACGGTGCTGGATGCGAATCACGTACCGCGACAATATTACATCTATCTGTTGATGACGGTGCTTTCCTTATTCTCTTGGCCGGGCATGGCGCGGCTCGTGAGAGGACAAATTTTGTTCTTGCGCGAACAGGAGTATATGGTGGCGGCGGAAGCGATGGGCTATTCGACGGCGCGGAGAATTTTCAAGCACCTTTTGCCGAACGTATTGCCGCAGATTTTGGTTGCCATGACCATGTCGCTCGGCAGCATGATCTTGTACGAATCAACGTTGTCGTATTTGAACCTTGGCGTGAGAACTCCTTATTCGTCGTGGGGTACGATGATTGAGGTTATATCCAGACGGAGCGATATTTTGCAAAACAATTTCAACGTTTGGGGACCTCCCGGAATTTGCATCATCATTGCCGTACTCGGATTTAATTTTATCGGCGACGGCTTGCGTGACGCGCTCGATCCGAAGCAGAGGAGATAATTATGGGCGTAAGGGACGTTTTTAAGAAAAAAGAAAAAACGGAAGAAAATTCCGCAAAGAAACATTATTTAAGCGGAAAAGAGGTGCGCGAAATCGCAAAAGCCAACGCGAAAGAAATGCGGCGTTTGGAAAAAGCGAAAAAGCGGAGAGTCAATCCGTCCGAATACACGACGGAGATGAAAGATCCCAAAAATATTTTGGAAGTGGAAGGGTTACATTCGTACTTTTTCACCGATCAAGGCGTGGTAAAAGCCGTAAACGGCGTTACGTTTAACATTCCCGTCAATTCCACCGTCGGCGTGGTCGGCGAATCGGGTTGCGGAAAGTCGGTTACGTCTATGTCGATTATGCGGCTTTTGCAAGGTCCGTCCGGACAGATCGTCGACGGCGCGATTCGTTTTAAGATAAGCGACTATAAACGGGACGAAAAGGGAAATTATATCCCCGTATACGAAAAGGACGAGAACGGAGACGTCGTTTACGAGCAGGTGACGAATAAAAACGGCGAGCCTAAGTTCGATAAAGACGGAAATCCCGTTCTTCGCCCCAAGCAAAAGCTGGGCGAAAACGGAATCGGCGTATTCGAAGAAGAAGAAAAGACGGTCGATATCGCCAAAATGCCCATTCGTGAAATGTATCGCCTCCGTGGCAGACAGATGGCAATGGTGTTCCAAGAGCCGATGACTTCGCTTAATCCCGTTTTCACCATCGGGGATCAGTTGGACGAGGTTTCGTTACTGCATATTCCCGGTGCGACGAGAGAACTTGCGAAAAAGCGTTCGCTCGAAATGCTGAACATGGTTGGAATCGCTATGCCCGAACGGGTGTATTCGTCCTTTCCGCACGAACTTTCGGGCGGTATGCGCCAACGCGTTATGATCGCTATGGCGCTTGCTTGCGAACCGCGGTTGATTATCGCCGACGAGCCGACGACGGCTTTGGACGTGACTATTCAGGCGCAAATTCTCGATTTGTTTAACGACTTGAAGAGAAAGATCAACAGTTCGATTTTGTTGATTACGCACGATCTCGGCGTGATTGCGGAAATGGCGGATTACGTTGTGGTCATGTACGCCGGGAGAATCATCGAACAGGGAACGGCTTCGGAGATCTTTCACAATCCGTGCCATCCGTATACGCAAGGCTTGCAAAAATCCAAGCCTACGATGAAGTCCTCAAAGGATAAACTGTTCAATATTCCCGGGAACGTGCCCAATCCGATCAATATGCCGTCTTATTGTTATTTCAAAGAAAGATGCTCGCAATGTATCGGGAAATGTTCGGGGGATTATCCCGGAATGGTTCAGATAAGCCCGACGCATTTCGTCGCTTGTCACTTGTACGATGATAAAACGAAGGAGAACTGATATGGATAATCACGCAGATCAAGCCGATTTGTTGCAGACTGCGGCGGAAAAGCAAGAATCCGCTTCTGCCGCGGAAAACGAAACAAACGGATTGAATTCTTCCGAAACGCAAGCGGAGGGCGCGTTCGCGAATTACGACGATATTGCGGAAAAGGAAAGAGAAAATAAAATAAAAACCGAAAGAATCGAAGCGGATCGCGTTTTGCCACCCGATCCGACCGCGCTTTTGGAGGTGCGACATCTGAAAAAACACTTTGTGTTGAAAAAGACGCTATTTGGAAAGCCTATTTCGACCTTAAAAGCGGTAGACGACGTTTCGTTTAAGATAAGAGAGGGCGAAACGCTGGGAATCGTAGGCGAATCGGGGTGCGGAAAAACCACGATGGGCAGAACGATTTTGAAGTTGTATCAACCGACCGAGGGACAAGTCTTTTTCGAGGGGAAGGATATTGCCGCGTATACTCCGAAAGAAATGCGCGCGCTGAGAACGAAGATGCAAATCGTATTCCAAGATCCGTATTCCTCGTTGCCTCCGAGAAGCACGGTGGGTGATATTTTATCCGAACCCGTCAAGGTGCATAAGATCGTTCCGCCGCAAAAGGTGAAAGAATACGTGTTGGAAATAATGGAACAATGCGGACTTCGCGATTATTATTACGAGCGGTATCCGCACGAATTTTCGGGCGGACAGCGGCAGCGTATTTGTATCGCGCGCGCGTTGGCGGTAAGCCCTAAATTCGTCGTTTGCGACGAGCCGGTTTCCGCGCTGGACGTTTCCATTCAGGCGCAAATCATCAATTTGTTGAAGAAGATTCAGCAGGAAAGAAAACTCACGTATTTGTTTATTTCGCACGATCTTTCCGTCGTAAAATATATATCCGACCGGATCGGCGTTATGTATTTGGGCAGCATGGTGGAATTTGGCGAAAAGGATGAAATTTTCAACAATCCCTTGCACCCATACACGAATGCGTTGTTCTCTTCCGTTCCAAACCCAAACCCGGACGAGAAGTCCGAGCGTATTTTATTGAAAGGCGATATTCCTTCGCCGGCAAATCCGCCGATGGGTTGTAAATTCCATACTCGCTGTCCGCGTGCGATGGAGATCTGTAAGCATATCGAGCCGGAATACAAGGAGCAAACGCCCGGGCATTTCGTGGCTTGCCACTGCTATTCGCAGGAGTAAGAATGGGAAAAAAGAAGAAAGAGAAAAAAGAAAAAATTATTTATTACGACGATAATTCCACGATCGCCGATATGTCGAGCACGAACCGAAAGGGAGAAAAGCGTATGCCGCCCGAACCGCGGCGCAAATCGTCCTTTTCGGAAAAGTGGGCGACGTATTGGGCTGCCGTGAAAATGTTATTTATTCCCATGTGCGTCGTATTGTTGATTCTCTGCGTTCTGTATTGTCTGCTTATGGTAATTGCGGGGAATTGAATTTGGTTTATAAGATTATGCGCCCCTTATTCGCAGAATGCGAATAAGGGGCGCATATTGCTATGTAGCGCGTATTTGTAAGTAAATTTATTGCAACGTAAGGCGACGTCCTTTCAATAAGAAAAACTTTGTAATATCGTCGTCAAACTTTAAAAACGCTTTATTTTTTATGAATTTGCAAACGGGTTAAAAAGTTGTTTTTTAATATTCCATTGACTTTATTAAAATACTTTGGCATACTAATAATTGACCAACGAGATCGAGAGGCGTTTTTATTTGAGTAAACCGAAAACTAACGGAAATTGAAAAATGTTATCTTGCAACAAAGATTTTTCGCTAACAGAAGTGCAACGGGGGAAAACATATCGCAAGATATGGTGCGGAATACTTCTGTAAAATCTGCAACATTATCTATTATGTAAAAAGGAGTGTTTGTTGGGTGTTAAACAAGCGCAATGCTCGTAAAAAAATTATATTTTTGTACAATATGTTTTTTGAGTCGGAAGGTTGGTGAATGTCCGACCCTTTTTCGGTCGATGATTGAAATGTTCTTAAAACCGAATGATTTTAGAAGCGTAGCGATTAGTCTTAAAAGACTAATCGCGAAGTGCTTTTCTAAGATAAAAAGAAACAGTCGCCGATAGAAACGGCGGCTGTTTTTGCTTGAGATGGATTATTTGTATTTGCGGATTTGACCGGAAACTTTATGGAGATGAACCGTACCGTCTTTTCCGCCGGCAAGTTTCTTCGCGTAAGCGTAGGCTTCCTCTTGCGTGTTGAAAAGTTTGATCGCTTTACCGCCTTTTTGCAGTTTTACTTGCCACTTTCCGTCTTCCTTTCTCTTGGTTACGTGATAGATATTTTCTTCTGCGTAATTTTTTTCGAGTTTTTCCGCAACGGAGTTGTCGTGCTCGCTCGATTCCTCTTGTGTCGGTGCAATTTTTTCTTCGGCGATTGTTTGAGAAGAATCGTCTTTCCCTTTGGCGGTTGAACTTTTTTTCTTTTCGACGGAAGATTCTTCCGTCTTTTCTTCTTTAACGGGTTCTTCTTGCGTTTCGGTCGGCGTTGCCTTTTTCTTCTTTTTTAAGCCGGAAATCGTGAACGCCGCGATGATGACGATCAATAAGACGACAAGAATCGCCACGAGATATAGCGGATTTTCGGAGAAAAACGTTCCCATATCGCTAAAAAAACTTAAAATCATTCTAAAAATCTCCTTTTTTGACGTTCTGTTCTTTTGTTTCTAGGATAACACAATTTTTTAGTTTCGTCAAGCCCGAAATTGTGGATTTTCGGGGCAAATTGTGGTAAAATAAAAAATCATGAGTACGTTTTCAAAAATTTACGGATATGCGATTGTCGGCGGCGGCGCGTCCGGCTTGATTGCCACGTTGGAGTTGGCGCGGTTGGGCAAGGCGAAGGACGTCGTGGTGTTGGAACGGACGGATCGCGTCGGGAAAAAACTGATTGCAACCGGGAACGGGCAAGGCAATCTCTATAACGTGAACGACGGAATCGAACATTATGCGAACGGGCGTTTTGCCGGCGTCGCGCTTTCGCGGTTCGGCGCGCGTTCTGCGGAGGCGTTTTACCGTTCGTTGGGCGTTTTGCCGTCGGTAAAGGGGGACGGCAGAGCGTATCCGTCCGGATATCAGGCTTCTGCCGTGCTCGATTTGATGCGCGCGCGGTTGGCGTTTTACGGCGTTGAGATTCGGACGGAAGCGTTCGTCACGAACGTGCGCAAGAAAAACGGAATTTTTACGCTTTCGTACGGCAAGGAAGTTGTCGCGGCACAAAAAGTTTTGCTTGCGGCAGGGGGAAAAGCGGCGAAGCAGTTCGGAACGGACGGCTCTGCCTACGCATTGGCGCAGTCGTTCGGACATACCGTTACAAAAACCATGCCTTCTTTGGTTCAATTGGTTACCGAACGAGAGCCTCTTCGCGGATTAAAAGGAGTGAAGGCGGATTGCGTCGTTTCGGTTTTGCGCGGCGAACGTGCGGTTAAAAGCGCGCGCGGAGAGGTTTTGTTTACCGATTACGGCGTTTCGGGGAATGCCGTATTTTCGGTTTCGGGCGCGGCGGCAGAGGGGACTTGTGCGCTCTCGCTTTCCTTTCTTCCGGACGTTTCCTCTGAATTGTTGGCGGCGGCGTTGCAAGAAAAGGTTCGGAACGCGCCGTATCTTCCGTTCGGTGAGGTTTTAACGGGCATTTTGCCAAAGCAGTTGGGGCGCGTTCTCGTAAAACGCGCCGGGGAAAACGTTTCCGCCGTCGTTGCAACGGTGAAAGATTTCCGATTAAAGGTGACGGGTTCGCTTGATTTTTCGGCGGCGCAAGTGACCAAGGGCGGAATCGACGTGCGCGACGTCCGTTCGGGAACAATGGAGAGCACGTTGGAAAAAGGACTGTTTTTCAGCGGAGAAATTTTGGACGTGGACGGCGATTGCGGCGGTTATAATTTGTTGTGGGCTTACGCAAGCGCATGCGCCGCGGCGGAGGGAATGACGAAATGATACGCTTGCAATTAAAGCGCGCATTGACCGAAAGCGAGGCGGAATTAAGAAAACGGGCGTTCCGAAAGGCAGGTGTTTCGGAGGAGAACGCGCGCTTTCGCATTGTGAAAAAGTCGTTGGACGCGCGCGACCGTTCGGATATTCATTATTTATATACCGTCGAACTTTGCTTGTCGGACGAAAAAACTTCCGTGCCCGAACGGAAACGTTACCGTAAGCCCGATCGCCCGATTGCCGTCGTCGGCATGGGACCTGCCGGGTTATTCGCCGCGCTCACGCTTTCGCACGCAGGGCTTCCCGTTCTTTTAATCGAACGGGGAAAGTCGGTAGAGGAACGAAAAAAGGACGTCGAGATGTTTTATTCTTCGCGCACGCTGAATCCGCAATCGAACATTCAGTTCGGAGAGGGCGGTGCCGGAACGTTTTCGGACGGAAAACTCAACACGGGGGTGAAGAGCCCTTTAAAGGAACGCGTGCTAAACGAGTTTGTTCGCCACGGCGCGCCCGAGGAGATCTTATACGAAAGTAAGCCGCACGTCGGAAGCGATCGGCTTCCGCGCGTAGTGGCGTCCATGCGACAAGAATTGTTGCAAAACGGACATGACGTATGGTTTGAAACGACGTTAGTCGGACTTCGGAAAAAGGGAAGTTCGATTGCGTCGGTTTGTTTGCAAGGATTACACGACGGGGAAGTCCCCGTGTCCGAGGTCGTTTTGGCGAGTGGACATTCCGGGAGAGATACGTTCGGTATGCTCCAACGCGAGGGCTTTGCTTTGGAAGCCAAGGATATGGCGATCGGCGTGCGGATCGAGCATTTGCAATCGGAAATCAGTCGCGCGCAATACGGCAAAGCGGCGCGGTTACTTCCGCCTGCCGATTATAAGTTAACCAGTTCCGCCGGCGAGCGCGGCGTGTTTACGTTCTGCATGTGTCCCGGCGGTACGGTGGTTGGTGCGGCGAGCGAAATCGGCGGAGTCGTTACTAACGGAATGAGTAATTATAAGCGAGACGGCGTGAATGCAAACAGTGCGATCGTCGCGCAAGTGCGGTCGTCCGATTACGGCGAGGGCGTGCTTGCCGGGATTGATTATCTCCGCAAGTTGGAGCAAGCCGCCTATTTTGCAGGCGGTCGGTCGTATGCTGCACCGTGTCAGACGGTGGGCGATTTTCTTCGGGATCGGGAAACGCGGCGGTTCGGTTCGGTTCAGCCGACGTATCCGTTGGGGACGGAATTTTATTCGCTTCAAAAATTGTTGCCCTCTTACGTTATGGAATCCTTAAAGGCGGGAATCGTCGATATAGATCGGAGATTAAAGGGCTTTGCGTCGGAGGACGCCGTTCTTACGGGAATCGAAACGCGTACTTCTTCTCCCGTTCGCGTGTTGCGCGGACAGGACGGGAACAGCCCGTCCGCCGAAAATCTCTATCCGGCAGGGGAGATCGGTTATGCCGGCGGCATTATGAGCGCGGCGATGGACGGAATCCGTGCGGCAGAGGCGATTTTGAAAAAATACGAGGTGAATTGAGTTGAAAAACGGATTGATTATCGTAAACGGATTTTGGGAAAACGAATCGACGCGACATCAGGTTCGGTTGCTGACCGAGGAGTTTTCGGCGCGCGGTGTTACGATGGAATTAAAAAAGGGAAACGAACTTCCCGTTTTGTTGGACGGCGGAAACGCCGTGTCGCGGATCGGATCGCCCGATTTCGTCATTTATTTGGATAAGGATATTCATACCGCGGAACTTTTGGAAAAGACGGGAATCCCTCTTTTCAACAGCGCGGAAACCGTTCGCCTTTGCGACGATAAAATGTTAACGTACGTCGCGCTTTCGGGGCGCGGAATCGCTATTCCGAAAACCATTTCTTCTCCCGTTATGTACCGTCCCGTTTCGGACGATTTTATTCAAACCGTCGAGCGCGAAATCGAATATCCCGTCGTTGTTAAGCAAGTTTACGGCTCTATGGGAAAGAGTGTTTATCTGGCGCGCACGCGCGAAGAACTTACAGCGATTCGGGAAAAGTTGAAATTGCTTCCGCATCTTTACCAAAGGCACGTGGGGGCTTCTCACGGGTTGGATATCCGCGTTATCGTGATCGGCGGAAAAGTCGTCGCTTCCATGCGGCGGGAAAACCCGTCCGATTTTCGCTCGAACGTGGAATTAGGCGGAGTGGGAACGAAATGCGCGCTTACCGACGCGCAACGCACGCTCGCGGAACGGGCGGCGGCGATTTTGGGCGCGGACTATTGCGGCGTGGATTTGATTCCGAGCGACGAGGGCGATTATCTGTGTGAGGTCAATTCCAATGCGTTTTTCTTGGGAATTACGTGTGCGACGGGTGTGAACGTGGCAGGGCTGTACGCCGACCACGTAATGAAAAAATTGAACGGAATCGGCGAAAAATAAAGAGTCTGTTTTTGTTTTTTTTAGAATGAAACGGCACTCGTTTGAAAAAACAAATCGGAAAATCGTCGCATGCCGTTCGTCGTTGAGAAAGTTTTTTAATCATGGAAAAGGAAAAGCGGCGGTTGTCCGCTTTTTTCGTCCGTTCAAAAGGGGAATTTATTGGATCAAAGCGTGTTTTTGCGTTTTTTTTGGCTGTTTTTCTCTTCTTTTTATACGGTTTCGGATTGCGGTTGCGGTTTCGAAAAAGGAGAACAATGGCTTGCCAGGGACAAATTGACGCAAAATTGTTCAGAAACAATTAAAAACTGACGTATTTTTTAGGCGAAAAAGGTATACAAACAGACGATTTTATGTTAAAATAGAATAGAGCAAGCAAGGATTCGCTTATTTTGTGTTTTTTGTCGCGCGTTCGACTTGCTTTTGACATTGTTCGTTCATTTCTGTTTTTTAGAGCAAAATCATTTGAGGAAGGTTCCCGATGAAGATTACTTATTACGGACATTCTTGTTTTTGTTTGACAACGGACGCAGGCGTCCGTATTCTGTTCGATCCGTTTACGGAGGTCGGATATGAAATGCCGACGGTTTCGGCGGAAATCGCCGCGATTAGTCATACGCATTTTGATCACGATGCCTTGTTCCGCGTGGAAAATTGCCGTACCGTCGTACGGGAGCGGTCGTATTGCGGCGACGGGGTACGCATTACTTCGATTCCGACTTTTCACGACGAGCAAAACGGAAGTAAGCGCGGAGAGAATTTCGCGCACGTCGTCGAGGCGGACGGAACCGTTATTTGTCATATGGGGGATTTCGGAGAGTGGATCGCCGACGAGACCATTCTCGGCGAGAGGCTTGCTCGCTTGCGAGGGGTGGACGTATTGTTGATTCCCGTCGGGGGAACGTATACGTTGGACGCCGACTCCGCTGCAAGGTTGGTTCGGAAATTACAGCCCAAGCGCGTGATCCCCATGCACTATCGGTCGAAAGCGTGTACGTTGGATATCGCACCCGTGGACGGCTTTCTCAAACATTTTACAGACGTTGTTATTTTGAATGAATCGGAAGCGGAAATCCGTTCGCTTTCTCATTTTATTACCGTATTTAACCGTAAGGAGGGTTAGTATGAAAAATTTTGTTATGTTTTCTCATGAACTGTTAGATAAAGAACATCTTTCCGTTATCAGAGAAATCGGTCGTCAAATCGGCGTTCGTTCGCCGTCCAGTTTGACAAAAGAAGTTTTGATCGATCAGATCATCGGCGTTCAGTGTGGGGAAATCGAGCCTATTTCGGCAAGAGAAGCAATCCGTGGCGCGCCGCCGAAAATCAAGGTGGATATCAGCCGTTATTACACGGAAGAAGAGTCCGCCGAGCGCATACGGAATGACTCGCGGTACAATCATCGCATGGCTGTGATCAAGAAGAAGCGCGAGCAAGCCGCCGCGAAGGATTATGAATTCGTGGAAGTCGTGGGAATTCTCGAACAGCACGTTTCGGGTTACGGCTTTTTACGTGTGAATAATTACGAAAATTCGCGGAACGACTGTTACGTGTCCCTGCAAATTATTCGTCAATATAATTTAAGAAGAGGGGATAAGGTACGCGGAGTCGCGCGGACCAATAACGAGGGCGCGCCTGCGTTACAGCAGGTGTTGGGAATCAACGATTGCTCTCCCGTGCTGTTCAGTAACCGCGAGAATTTCGACGCTCTCATTCCTTATTATCCGACGGAACGGTTGAAATTGGAAAGAGAGGACGCAGAGGACGATGCCGCGATCCGTTGTATTGATCTGTTCTGCCCGATCGGAAAGGGACAGCGCGGCTTGATCGTCGCGCCGCCAAAAGCCGGAAAGACGACTATTCTGAAAAAAATCGCGCAGTCCATCGAGGTGAATCACCCGGAGGTCAAGTTGTTCGTGTTGTTGATCGACGAACGTCCGGAGGAAGTTACCGATATGCAGCGCAGTATTAACGGCGAAGTCGTTTATTCTACGTTCGACGAAGATCCGTTGCATCATATCCGCGCCGCGGAGTTGGTTTTGAATCGCGGCAAGCGGTTGGTCGAAGTCGGTAAAGACGTCGTGATTTTGATGGATTCGATCACGCGTTTGTCGCGTGCGTATAACGTGACCGTCAGTTCTTCCGGTAAGACGCTTTCCGGCGGCTTAGATCCTGCCGCTCTTCCGGGTGCAAAGCGCATTATCGGCAGCGCGCGTAACATCGAGAACGGCGGAAGCCTTACCATTCTTTCTACCGCTTTGGTGGAAACGGGTTCGCGCATGGACGACGTGATTTTCGAGGAATTTAAGGGCACGGGCAACATGGAACTGCATCTTTCGAGAGAACTTTCCGAAAAGCGCGTATTCCCTGCGATCGACCTCTATAAGTCGGGCACGAGAAAGGACGAACTTTTGCTGACGCCGAAAGAATTAGACGCCGTATTTAAGATTCGCCGTCTGTTGAAAGAGCGGCAAGACGCAAGCGAAAGTTTGCTTGAAATGTTGCGCCGTACGAAATCCAACGCGGACTTTGTGGAAAAGGTAGATAGTTGGTTGGAACTTTACAGGAAGTAAGGGCATGGCGAAGAACGTTACCGCGTACGTCTGTTCGGAGTGCGGAGCGGCAAGCCCGAAGTGGATCGGGAAATGCCCGAATTGCGGCGGCTGGAATACGTATATAGAAGAATTTACCGCGCTCGTCGAGCAGACGAAACGCGCGGTCGGCGGACGAGTTCGCCCCGTTACGCTGAATCAAATCGCAGAAGAAAAGAGAATCCGCGTTTCTTCCGGAAACGGGGAGTTGGATCGCGTCTTGGGCGGCGGCATCGTGCCGGCGTCCATGGTGCTGATCGGGGGGGATCCCGGAATCGGGAAATCCACGTTGTTGACCGAAGTTGCCGGATATTTGGCGACGAATCATAAAGTCTTATACGTTTCGGCGGAAGAGAGTTGCGCGCAGATCAAGATGCGTTGCGATCGGTTGGGCGTATCGTCCGATACCATGCTCGTCGTCAACGAAAATTGCTTGGAAAACGTCTTGGAAGAGTTGGACGGTGTAGAATTTCTTATCATTGATTCCATTCAGGCGGTCTACTTGGAGGGGCTTTCCTCAGCCGCCGGCAGCGTCGGACAGGTGCGCGAATGCGCGTCCCGTTTGATGCGCACGGCGAAATCCTTGGGGATCACGGTGTTCATCGTGGGGCACGTGACCAAGGAGGGCTCGATCGCCGGACCGAAAGTGTTGGAACACATCATGGACACCGTTCTCTACTTCGAGGGCGAAACGCAAGAAAATTATCGCTTATTGCGCGCGGTGAAAAACCGTTTCGGATCGGCAAACGAGGTCGGCGTGTTTGAAATGCGCGAAGAGGGGCTGTTTCCCGTTCGAGATTATGCGGGGGTGTTTTTGTCCGAGGGGCGCGGCGCGAACGCAGGTTCGATCGTGACGCCTTTCCGTTCGGGAAACCGTTGCGTTTTGGTCGAACTGCAAAGTTTGGTCGCCAAGACGGTTTTCGGCTTACCTCGCCGTATGTCGTTGGGGATTGATTACAATAAGATGATTTTAATGATCGCCGTCGCGGAAAAACGGGCAGGCATGAGTTATTTCAATCAAGACGTTTATCTGAACGCGATGAGCGGAATCCGCTTGAACGAGCCGTCGGTGGATTTGGCGATTTTTCTATCGCTTGCGTCCGGCGCGTCGGGGATTCCCGTGGACGGCTTGACCGCGGCGTTCGGCGAAGTCGGTTTGACCGGTGAAGTGCGCGGCGTGAGTTTTGCGGAAGCACGCGTTTCCGAATGTGTAAAACTCGGTTTTAAGCGCGTGTTGCTCCCGAAAAGCAATTATAAAGCGGTGGAAAAATACAAGGATCGGATTCAGCTTGTTCCCGTCCGTTTCGTACGGGAAGCCGTGAAATCCCTTTTTTCTGCTGAAAAAGAATGAGAAAAACCCTTAAATTGATTGCAAAATGACGCGCGTTATGGTAAAATAGTTGCGCTATAAAAATTCACACCCATACCCGATTCGGTATCCGTTGCTTCGGATATAAAATAAAACGAGTCGAACCGAGGCTGTTACCGAGCTGTAAGTCGGGCGGGGAGGAACAAACGGAGGAATCAATTATGGCAGTTATCACAATGAAGCAGCTTTTAGAAGCAGGCGTTCATTTCGGGCACCAGACCAGAAGATGGAACCCCAAAATGAAGAAGTACATTTACGGAGAACGGAATGGGATTCATATCGTCGACCTTGAAAAGACGGTTGAATTGATCGAGAACAGCGCGTATCCCTTTATCGTGGAAGCGGTAAAGGCAGGCAAGTCCGTTTTATTCGTCGGTACGAAAAAGCAGGCGCAGGAAGCCATCAAAGAGGAAGCGACCAGATGCGGTCAGTATTACGTCAATTCCAGATGGTTGGGCGGTACGCTTACCAATTTCAAAACGATCAGAAGCAGAGTCGATCGCTTGAACAAACTCAACAACATGGAGAAAATCGGCGAATTCGATCTTCTTCCCAAGAAAGAAGTCATCGGCTTAAAGAAAGAGAGAGATAAGTTGGAAACCAACCTCGGCGGTATCAAAGAGATGAGAGGTTTGCCGGGCGTTATGTTCATCGTCGATCCCAGCCACGAAAATATCGCGGTAGAGGAAGCGAGAAAACTCAATATCCCCATTGTTGCGATTACGGATACCAATTGCGATCCGGACGTTGTGGATTATGTGATCCCCGGAAACGACGATGCGATCCGTGCGGTTAAGTTGATCTCTTCCGTCATTGCGGACGCGGTAATCGAAGCGAATCAGGGCGAACAGTATACCGACGCTCCCGTAGAGGATAAGGACACCGTTGCCGAGGAAGCAGCGGAGACCGTAGCCGAAGGACAAGCGGAATAATTTTATAAGGAGAAAGGGAATTATGTTTACAGGTAGCGACGTTGTCGCGCTCCGTCAAAAGACGGGTGCAGGTATTTTGGATTGCAAAAAAGCGTTGACGGAAACGAACGGCGACATGGACAAGGCGGTTGATTACCTCAGAGAAAAGGGAATCGCGACCGCGGCGAAAAAGGCAGGCAGAATCGCAGCCGAAGGCGCTTGCTATGCGGAAGTAAAAGGCAACACCGCGGTTTTGGTTGAAGTTAACTGCGAATCCGATTTCGTTTCTAAGGGCGATATGTTCGGTGCGTTCGCAAAGTCGGTTGCGGATTATATTTTCGCAAACGACGTGAAGGACGTGGAAGAAGTCATCGAGGCGATGAAAGAGCAGACGACCGAAGCGATTCAGAAGATCGGCGAAAACATCAAAATCAGACGGTTCGTTAAATACGTTTCCGATCAGACGTTGAGCAGCTACATTCACATGGGCGGCAAGATCGGCGTCGTCGTGGAATGCGCGAACGGCGTCAGCGCGGACACCATTCACGACGTGGCGTTGCAGATCGCCGCGGCGAAGCCCCTTTACGTTAAGGACGAGGATGTTCCCGCCGAGATCATCGAAAAGGAAAAGGAAATTTTGATCGCGCAGATCAAAAACGATCCGAAACTCGCCAACAAACCCGATCAGGTAATCGAAAGAATGGTCGAGGGCAAAGTTAAGAAATATTACGAAGAAAATTGCGTGTTGAACCAAGCGTTCGTAAAAGATCCGTCCTTGACGGTCGGCGCGCTGTTGAAGAAAGAAAATTCGACGGTAGTCAGATTCACGCGTTTTGAAATGGGCGAAGGCTTAGAAAAGAAATCCAACGATTTCGCAGCCGAAGTCGAAGCGCAAATGAAGAAATAAAACAACAAAGAAGAAACACGGGTAATCGACCAAAGAGGCGCAATTGCCGTGTTTCTTTTCCTATACGGAGTATTATGTCGAAAGCGAAATATAAGAGAGTTATTATCAAATTATCGGGCGAGGCGTTGGCAGGCGAAAGCGGTTTCGGATTGGACGAATCCATCGTCGCAAAGGTCGTCGATCAAATCGTCAAGGTCAAGGAAATGGGCGTCGAGATCGGAATTATTCTCGGCGGCGGAAACTTTTGGCGGGGCAGACAGGGTACGGAAATGGATCGCACGACCGCCGATCATATGGGAATGTTGGCGACCGTCATCAATTCTCTCGCCTTGCAAGACGCAATCGAAAAGCGCGGAATCCAAACGCGCGTGCAGACGGCGCTTACGATTACGCGCGTCGCCGAGCCTTATATTCTGAGAAAGGCTCTTTCTCATCTTGAAAAAGGCAGAATCGTTATTTTTGCGTGTGGAACGGGAAATCCCTATTTTTCGACGGATACGGGCGCTGCGCTCCGTACGGCGGAGATCGGCGCGGATATTTTGTTGCTCGCGAAAAACGTAGACGGAATTTACGATTCCGATCCGAAGAAAAATCCGAACGCAAAGAAGATCGAACGGATTTCTCATATGGAATTTATCCGTCGGGATCTTCGCGCAATGGACGCGACTGCGGTCACGATCTGCATGGAAAACAAAATCCCCGTACTCGCATTCGGACTGTTTGAAGAAAATTCCATCGTCCGTGCGGTCGAGGGACAGAATATCGGCACTTTAATTATCTGACAAAAGGAGGAAAAGAGAATGAACTTTGAAAACGAGCAAGTTGAAATGATTATGATGGACGCGATGGAAAGAACGGAAAAAACCTGTTCGGTTCTCGCTTCCGATTTTGCCGCGGTGCGCGCAGGCAGAGCGAATCCCCATATTCTGGATAAGATTTTGGTGGATTATTACGGAACGCCTACTCCGATCAATCAAGTCGGAAACATTTCCGTATCGGACGCGCGTTGCTTGGTCATCGCCCCGTGGGACGCTTCTATGTTGAAAGTGATCGAGAAGCAACTTTTGCAAGACAATATCGGCATTACGCCGTCCAACGACGGTAAGGTGATTCGCCTCGTATTCCCCGTGCTGACCGAAGAGCGCAGAAAAGATCTCGTCAAGCAGGTCAAGAAAATGGCGGAGGACGCGAAAGTCGCCGTCCGTAACATCAGACGGGACGCAATGGATGCGTTAAAAAAGTTGAAAAACGAAAAGGTCGTGTCCGAGGACGAGCACGCGAATGCGGAGAAAGAAGTCGATAAGCATATTTCCAAGGAAATCGAGCGTATCGAAAAACTCGCCGCGGACAAGGAGAAGGACGTACTGTCCGTATAATGGAAGAACGCCATATTCCTTGCCATCTCGGCATTATCATGGACGGGAACGGCAGATGGGCACAAAAGAACGGAAAGAAGCGTTCTTACGGACACCGTAAGGGCGCGTTAAATGTGGAAAAAATCGTCGAGCATGCGTTTCGTCGCGGTGTTTCGGCGGTTTCGCTTTTCGCGTTTTCTTCCGAAAATTGGAAGCGACCGAAAGAAGAGGTGGACGCGATTCTCGATCTTATTCGGGATTATTTCGATCGGTACTTAAAAAGACTGGTCAAAAACGGCGTCGCGGTGCGCGTTATGGGCGAAATTTCCGCGCTTCCGAGCGATTTGCAGGCGTCCATCGCGCGCGTTACGGCGGATACCGCCGGCGGCAAGACTGTTTTAAATATCGGAATCAATTACGGCGGACGGCAGGAAATCGTGCGTGCGGCGAATATTCTTTGCCAAAAGGGCGCGCTCGTCACCGAAGAATCTTTTTCGGCGGCGTTAGACACGGTCGGTTTGCCTCCGCTCGATTTTCTCATTCGCACGGGCGGAGAAAAACGCCTCAGTAATTTTATGTTGTTCGAAGCGGCTTATGCGGAGTTGTATTTTACGGACGTTTATTGGCCGGATTTCGGGAAAGCGGATTTGGACGAAGCGTTGGAAGATTATTCCCGTCGCAAGCGTCGCTTCGGAAGTTTGTAAAGGATTATGTTGAAACGAACGCTGACCGGCGCGGGGCTGGTTGCGGTTTGCGTGGGATTTTTTCTTCTCCGCAACCTCGTGGACGCGCGTCTGTTTTGTATTTTAATCGGAATTTTTTGCGTGCTCGGAACGTATGAATTGATGCGCGCGTTGGGTGACCGTGCGGCGTGTATGCCGTACGTCATGGTCTACGCGGTTGCGATCGTTCCGACTTACGTCTTGGGCGGAATCGCTGCGGCTGCGATCGTATTCGCGCTGTTTGCGGTTTCGTTCGTCCTTTTATTTGCTTTGGATCGGACGTTTAAGGCACGCCAACTCGGGCTTACGCTGTTTGCGATGGTGTACCCCTCCTTTTTTCTCGTGGCGATGGCTGCGGTGAATCAGTTAGGGGAGAACGGCTATTTCGCGCTGTTGTTGATCTTTTTGGTTTCGCCTGCCGCCGATACGTTTGCGTATTTGGTGGGAAGTTTGCTCAAAGGACCGAAACTTTGCCCTAAACTCAGTCCGAATAAGACGATTTCGGGGGCGATCGGCGGATTGGTCGGCGGCGTCGCCGCCGCGCTTGCGCTCTATTTTATCTTAATGCCTGCGTTGAACGTTCCGCTTCCCGCGTTTTTCGTCGCGATGATCGGATTGGTTGCGGCGGTGTTTACCGAATGTGGCGACCTTTTCGAAAGTTTTATTAAGCGGCGGCTGGAAATTAAGGATATGGGGAAAATTCTCCCCGGTCACGGGGGAATTATGGATCGCATCGACGGTATGTTGTTCGCGAGTGCGTTTCTCTGCTTTGTGTTCGCGCTGTTATAACTCGAAGAAAGGGTATTTTTATAAGGAATCAATCATATATGAAGAATGTAGCCGTAATGGGTTGTACCGGCTCGATCGGCCGTACGGCGTTGGCGGTCGTACGCAATCACCCCGACCGTTTTCGGATCACGGCGATCGCCGCTCGGAGAGAATCGGAGGAGTTTGCCTCCGTTGCGCATGAATTTCGTCCTTCTTTCGCCGCGCTCTCCGAGGGGAGCGCGGATTTTAAAAAGCGGCTTCCGAACGGAACGGAGTACGTTTTCGGAAAGGACGCGCTTTTGGCGTGTGCCGCTGCGGATTACGACGTTTTGTTGGCGGCTGTCGTGGGCTTCGCCGGGTTAGAGGGCGTTTTGGCTGCCGCAGAACGCGGAAAAACCATTGCGCTTGCGAATAAAGAGAGTTTGGTCGCAGGCGGCGCGCTCGTTACGGGGGCGGCAAAGCGTTCGGGGGCGCGGATTCTTCCCGTCGATTCCGAACATTCCGCGCTTTGGCAAGCGTTGTCTTGTCGGTACGATACGCCTTTTGAAAAATTGATTTTGACGGCGAGCGGCGGTCCGTTTCTTCGTTATTCGGCAGACGCGCTTACGCGCGTGACGGCGAAAGAGGCTTTGCGCCACCCGAATTGGAACATGGGCGCGAAAATAACGGTGGATTCCGCAACGCTTTTCAATAAGGGGTTAGAGGTGATCGAGGCGACTTGGCTGTTCGGTGCACCCGAAGAGCGCGTAGAGGTCGTCGTTCATCCGCAAAGCGTGGTCCATTCCATGGTGGAATTTGCGGACGGCGCGGTAATTGCTCAGCTGGGTTATCCGTCCATGGAAGTCCCCGTGCAACTCGCGCTTTCCTATCCGGAACGCATTTCGTCGTCCGTTCCGCGGTTAGATTTTGCCGAATTACATAAACTAGAATTCGAACGGCCGGACGAGGAGCGTTTTCCTTGTTTGCGGCTTGCGCGGCAGGCGTTGCGTGCAGGCGGTTCTTATCCCGCGACGGCGAACGCCGCGAACGAAGCGGCTGTAAACGCTTTTCTTTCTGGCAAAATCGGATTTTGCGATATTCCGTCGTTAATCGAGTCCGCTTTGGGCGCGTTCGACGGGAAAGAAGCGACGGATTTTGCGCAACTTGCGGAAATAGACGAGGCGGCGCGCCGCTACGTAATACGAAAAATCGGAGATTAAACGTTGTTAATATTAGCGTCTTTTCAAAGCGTAATGACCTACGTCGGATACGTTCTGGCAGCGATCTTATTGCTTCTTATCATGATCACGGTGCACGAATTCGGGCACTATACGGCAGGAAAACTACTCGGATTCGGAATCGAAGAATTTGCGATCGGTTTCGGGCCGAAGTTGTTTCGGCGACAAAAAAAGAACGGCGAGTATTTTTCCGTTCGTCTTTTCCCGTTGGGCGGCTTTTGCGCCTTTAAGGGGGAGGACGAGGACGATCCCGATCCGTCTGCGTTCAATAATCAAAAGCCGTGGAAGCGCATAATCGTGCTCGCGGCAGGCGCGTTTATGAATATGTTGACGGCGTTGGTAATTATCTTTATTTTATTCGCCGCATACGGACAGATGACGCTTTTGGTGGGCGACGAAGGAACGGGAGAAGCGTATTCCTTTCAACAATACGACGTTATTATTAAGGCAGAAGATCGCAACGTTTATATGACGACCGATCTAATGGAAGTGATTTTGGGCAAAAAAGAGGGGGATATCGTTCGCTTTTTGGTGCGTCGCGGCGGCGAGGACGTCGAAATCGAGGTAAAATTGCGCCAAGACGCGGTGTTTGAAAGCGTAGAGGACGCGAGCAAAGCGTTGGAATATTTGGGCGTCAATCAAATTTACGCCACGTACGTTCGGTTCGGATTTTTCGAGAGCGTCGGGCGCGCGTTTTCGTATGCCGGCAGAATCGGCGGCAGTATTTTTACGGTGCTGGGACAACTTTTGACGGGGCGTTTGTCCGTTTCCGCTTTGGGCGGACCGATCACAACGGTGAC
Source organism: uncultured Clostridia bacterium (assembly GCA_964468815.1). GTDB lineage: Bacteria > Bacillota > Clostridia > Christensenellales > Borkfalkiaceae > UMGS621. The sequence goes on from CAYXWN010000002.1 coordinate 61,681, forward strand.
AACTACCGTCGGGGCGATCGCGAACGGCGGCTTTGCCTACTGGTTGGAAATGGCTGCGTTTATCGGCATTAACTTGGGTGTATTCAATCTTTTGCCCATTCCGGCGTTGGACGGCTCTCGCATCGTCTTTGCCGTGATCGAATGGATTCGGAAAAAACCGCTGAACAGAAACGTCGAGGCGATCATTCACGTGGCAGGTTTTGTTTTGCTGTTCGGGTTCGCGATTTTGGTAGACGTGCTGAAATTGTTTTAGCCGAATGGAGAACGGAAAAGAGATTGCAAAACGGAGTTTTGTGCTAAAATATAGAAAAGAGATTGCAAAACGGAAAGTTTTGTGCTAAAATATAGAAAAGTATAGTGAAAAAAAGGACTAGTCCTTTTTTCTTTGTTCTTCAAACAAAGAAAAAAGGACTAGTCCTTTTTTCTTTGTTCTTCAAACAAAGAAAAAACTTCCTTTTTGAAAAACGATAATACAAAGGAGTGCTTTTATGAAACGTAACAAAAAGGGCTTTACGATCGTAGAGTTGGTGATCGTTATCGCGGTAATCGCCGTTTTGGCGGCGGTATTGATTCCGACGTTTTCCGGGTTGATCGCAAAGGCAAACGTGTCCGCCGATCAACAGGCGGTTCGCAGTATGAACGTGGCGTTGATGTCGGACGAGGCGTTGAACGGCAAGCCCTCTAATTTGGGCGAGGCTCGCGCCGTTCTCGCGAAAGCAGGGTACAATTCGGAAGGGTATCACCCCATTTCCGCAGGGCATACTTTTTATGGGGACGCCGATTTGAACTGCATTTTATTGGTAAAGGACGACGGAAAGATTGTAATCTATCCGGAAGATTTTGCCAATGCAGGAGAGGATTTTAAGGATAACGATACGCGCCGTTTTAATCTTGAAACGGGTTGGGCTGCCGGCGACGACGAGATCGTGAGCAAAGCAAAGAGTGCGGAAGGTCTTACGGTCGGATCGGGCGACGGACAGACGAATTTTGAAGAAGTGCTTCGGATCGGCGCGTTTTCGGGAGAAACGTTCCAAGGCGCGACGGTTAAACTTGCCGAGGACGTAACGCTTTCTACGCTCGATTATCCCGTCAAGGAATTCCGCGGCACGTTGGACGGCGACGGGCATACGATCAGCGGACTGAAAATCACGCCCGTTCACGGAAAGGACGGAAACGGTTATCTGTATAGCGATCTTTACGATAGCCATCAAGGAATCCCAAAGAGCAATACGGCGTCGGTTTGATTGATTATCTCGGCAAGGGCGGCGTGGTGAAAAATCTTACGGTCGAATACGCCGATACGAATGATACGTCGGTCGATCCGAAAAACGAATATACTTATTTCGGAGGAATCGTCGGCTTTTTAGACGGCGGCACGATCGAAAATTGTACGGTTTCGGGAACTATCGTACAGTATAACCGCGTAGGCGGAATCGTCGGAACGGCTCTTTCGGGAACGGTTAAAAATTGTACGGTAACCGCCGATATTACTTCAAAAGCGGTAACGGAGGGATATCATGCGGCGTCTGCGCTTGGTAGTTATTCGTACGCGGGCGGAATCGTTGCTTACGTCGGAAACGTATCGAAGTCGATTTCCGATCGGTTGAATATCATCGGTTGTAAGGTGGAAAACGCGACGTTAAGGTCGAACGGTTGGGCTTCCGGCGGAATCTTCGGTTGGATAACGATCGGGACGGACGTTACGATTGCCGACTGTGCCTTGAATCAAGTCAACGTAAGCAGTATTAACTATTATTGCGGAGTGCTCGGCGGATACGTGCGCGCGCAAACGGTTACCGTCACCAATCTTACGGTTTCAGGGCCGAATACGGTAACGAGTGACACCCCGTCTCCTAATGAAAAAATTGTGGAAAACGGTGTGGTGATCATCGACGAGATCGCTTCCGAAAACACGATAAAAGGAAAAGTGATTTATAACGGAACGACTTACGAAAGTAATTAAAATCGAAAAAAGGACGGGATCCCGTCCTTTTTTTACGTCCGTTTCGTTTGCGATAATGTTTAAAATACGCCGCGAACGGGAAAGCCGTTCGCGGCGTTCGTCTTTGCTTTTGGTTAAACCGTAACCATTTGATATTCGTTCGTGCGCGTTCCCGTCGCTAAATTATAGAGGTCGTTTGCCAAAATATCCTTTTCCAACACACGCGACGCCGTCTTTTCGATGGCGGAGAAGTCGGCTTTTCGGGTAAGCACGGGGATCTTTGCGTTTTTTCGGACGAGTGCGAGAAGGTCGGTCGCGTCCGCGCGTACGGCGAGCACTTTTGCGTACAGTTTCGCGTCCAACGCGTCGCGAATCAGCGATTCTTCGATTCTCAATAAATTCGCGATGCAGATGCGGCGTATTCTCGCCGTCGTATACCGTTTGGTCGTGATCTTGGCGAGGGCTTCCGAATAGACGAGGTTATCTTTAATTAACGCCTTGATGCGGTTTTCCAATCCCTCCGTGCAGTCCGAAATCAACCTCATTTCTTCCGCGGAAGAAGTGAACAGACGGGTTAAGATCATCTTATCGCAATCGGGGAGAAAGGGAGGAAGCGTGCGGAACACGTAGGACGGAATGCTTTTTTTGATTTTTCGTTTTTCGCCGCAGGCAAGCGCGTTGCGAATACTCGTCGCGCTCGTAACGCCCTTTTTCAAAGACAGATCGTTATGCGTGTTTTCGCGGATCAGCGGATAGATTTCCAGATCGCTCTTTAATTTCAAGAGGCGTTTGGTGTATTCCACGCCTAAAATATTGTTGGGCGTTTCGGTCAACGCCTCGTTTAAGCCGGCGATGTTCAATTCTTTTACGGTTGCGAGCCGTGCGGCGGCGTACGAAGCGCCCGTTTCTAAATTTCTCTTTAATGTTTTTTGAAATTCTTTCGTTTCGGTATTGAGCGCGCGTGCGGTGGAGAGAAATTCTTCCGCCGTGCCCGATTCCGCCCCGAAGCAGACGCCTTGCGCGGCGTTCAGTGCGTCGATTATGTTCATCGCGCCGGAAGCGAACAGTTCCGCGTTTGCCGTGGCAAAGACGGTCGGCAGTTCCAAAACGAGATCCGCGCCCCCCTCGATCGCCCAAACGGCGCGCGTATATTTGTCCGCTACGGCGGCTTCGCCCCGTTGGGTAAAGTTTCCGCTCATCAGAACGATCACCCGATCGAACCCCAACGTTTCTTTCATATGGCGAATGTGATTGACGTGCCCGAAATGAAAGGGATTGTATTCGGCAACGCACGCGCAAATTTTCATAAAAAACTCCTTATTTTCTTTTACTTTTTCTGTTAAATAGGCTATAATAGAAATGAAAAAGGTTGATTGCAAACGCTTTTTCGCATTTTGTTTCGATTTGCTTTTCTTTCTTGCGTTTTTGCAAGGAAGAAAAACGGTAGCACGGCAAAAATCTTTTTGCTTACTATCGTCAGTATACGATATTTTTGAAAAAATAGCAAGAAAAATAGAAAGGAGAATGAATATGACGAAAGTTTTAGAACGGATCAAGGAGCGCGCTTCCGCGCTGCATAAGCACATCGTCTTGCCGGAGGGCGAGGACGCACGCGTCGTAAAAGCGGCGGCGGACGCCGTTCGCGAGGGAATTGCGGAGATTACGCTTTTGGGAAACCCGGAGGAAATCAAGAAGAACAACCCCGACGTCGATCTCACCGGAGTAACGGTGATTGATCCGAAAACGAGTGAAAAGCGCGTGGAATACGCGAAACTTCTTTATGATCTCAGAAAGGCGAAAGGTATGACCGAGGAGCAGGCGGACGAACTCTCCAAGGATAATACGTATTTCGGCGTTTTGATGCTCAAAGCAGGCGACGTGGACGGTTTGGTGTCCGGCGCTTGCCATTCGACCGCCAACACGTTGCGCCCCGGTTTGCAGATTGTCAAGACCGCGCCCGGCGTTCCTCTCGTTTCCAGTTACTTTTTGATGATTGCGCCCGAGCAGGGAAATCCCTATTGCGAGGACGGTTGTTATATTTATTCGGATTCCGGCTTGTGTCAAAACCCGACGTCCGAAGAACTCGCTTATATCGCCGTTTCCGCGGCTCAGTCCGCAGAGGTGATCGCGGAACTCGAACCGAGAATCGCGTTTCTTTCTCATTCCACCAAGGGCAGCGCAAAGCACGCCGACGTGGATAAGGTGACGACGGGACTTGCGAAGTTGCACGAGATTGCTCCCGAACTTCGTGCGGACGGAGAATTTCAGTTGGATGCGGCGATCGTTCCGGACGTAGCGAAATCCAAAGCGCCCGGCTCTAAGATTGCCGGGCACGCAAACGTCTTGATCTTCCCCGATTTGGACGCAGGCAATATCGGTTATAAGTTGACCGAGCGGTTGGGCGGCTTCCAAGCGGTCGGTCCGCTTTGTCAGGGCTTTGCAAAGCCGATCAATGACCTCTCTCGCGGTTGCCATGCGGAGGACGTCGTTGCGGCGATTGCAATTACGGCATTGCAAACTTTGATTAAATAAAAGGAAAAGGGTGAAATTATGAAAATTTTGGTAGTAAACGCAGGGAGTTCTTCCCTTAAATATCAGTTGATCGACATGGACAACGAACGTGCGATCGCGAAGGGCGGTTGTGAACGGATCGGCTTAGACGGCGCGTTTTTGAAACACAAGACGGCTAAGGGCGAAACCGTGATCGAAAAGCCGCTGCCCAACCACAAGGTTGCCGTTCAGTTGGTTTTGGATACGTTGACCGACTCCGAGTGGGGCGTGATCGCTGACATGAAAGAGATCGACGCGGTGGGACACCGCGTGGTTCACAGTGCGGAGGATTTCAATTGCTCCGTTCTGTTGACTGACGACGTGATGAAGGTATGCGAAGGCAACACCGAACTCGCGCCGTTGCACCAGCCTGCGAATATCACGGGAATCAACGCGTGCCGCGAGGTAATGCCGAATACGCCCATGGTCGGCGTGTTCGATACGGCGTTCCATTCCACGATGCCCGATTACGCGTATATGTACGCGCTTCCGTTGGAATATTACGAAAAGTACAAGGTCAGACGGTACGGCTTCCACGGAACGAGTCATCAATACGTTTCCGCGTTGGCGACCGCGTATTTGAAGAACCCCGAGGCGAAGATTATTACCTGCCATTTGGGGAACGGTTCGTCTATCTCTGCCGTAAAGGCAGGCAAGTGCGTGGATACGTCCATGGGCTTTACCCCGTTAGAGGGCGTTCCGATGGGAACGCGTTCGGGCGACGTCGATCCGGCGGTTGTGGAGTATCTCTGCGGAAAACTCGGGAAATCGGTGAGCGAGGTCTTGACGATTTTCAACAAGAAGTCGGGCGTTTCGGGCGTTTCGGGCGTTTCAAGCGACTTCCGTGATTTGAGAGCGGCGAAAGAAGCCGGCAACGAGCGTGCTCGTCTTGCGCTCGATCTGTTTACCTATCGCGTTAAGAAATACGTCGGCTCTTATGCGGCGGCGTTGGGCGGCGCGGACGCGATCGTCTTTACCGCAGGAATCGGAGAAAACGACGCGGACGTGCGCGAAGCGGTTGCCGGAGGTTTGGAATATATGGGTGCGGAACTCGATCTCGTCGAGAACGGAAAGCGCACGGGTGATCCCGTTCACGAGATCTCCACGCCGAACAGCAAGGTCAAAATTTTGGTCATTCCGACCAACGAAGAACTCGTTATCGCGAGAGAAACGCGCGCTATCGTAGAAAAACTGTGAAAATTCGGCGGAGAATCGGGAAAATCCGCGAAACTCCGCCGAAAAAGTTGACAACTCTTTGCAAATTGAGTATACTTATTAAGCAATTATTGGGTGAATATGAAGATTGATCTGAAAAAACTGCGGCAGGAAGGGAAAGATTCGGAAAGTTTTTATTTCGAATATACCCCGGACGACGCGATTTTGACGATTCCTGCCGTCCGCTTTGCGGCTCCGGTAAAGATCGTCGGTGAAGTCGGTATCCTATCGAAGAGCGAAGCGTTCGTCAGAGCGGATTTGACGATAACGCTCGTCGGCGCGTGTAACCGTTGCCTTTCGGAAGCGGAGCGGACGTACGTCTGTACGTTGGATGAAGATTTTGTTTCGGGTGAATCGGATGAGTTATACACCTATCGGAACGACCTGCTGGATTTAACGAAAGCAGTGACCGATAAAATTTTGCTGGAACTCCCTATCGTATTTCTGTGTCGGGAAGACTGCAAGGGGCTTTGTCCTATTTGCGGCAAGGATCGGAACGAGGGGGATTGCGGCTGTCAAGCGTAAAAAAGGAAGGTGAAGAAAGATGGCGGTTCAGAAAAGTAAGACTTCGAAACAGAGAACGAATAAGAGATTCGCGAATTATAAGGCGGTTGCTCCCACGTTGACGGAATGTCCGCAGTGCCATGAATTGAAAGTGGCGCATAACGTCTGCAAGAAGTGCGGTTATTACGACGGCAAGTTGGTTGTCGAGCCCAAGGCTGAGAAGAAAGATTGAGTTTGATAAAATTCAAAGTCGGCGAACGGTTTACCGTCCGCCTTTTTTCGTTATCGTTGCGGCGTGCGTTTTTTGTAAAGTCGCGTTCGTTTGCTTAAAGTTGTTTAAAACGGTGACGGAAAACGCGTGCGACGGGCGATTTCGGGAGAACGGGCGACGTTTGGAATCTTTTGAAATTTTTATAAATATTTGTAAAAAGTTTGACAATTTTACGCGGTTTTATGCTATACTGAAAGAAACGCGTTCGGAGAAGATATGGTCAATCTTGAATTGTACAGAGTATTTTACGCGGTTGCAAAATGCGGTAGTTTAACAAAGGCGGCGGAGGAGTTATATATTTCGCAGCCGGCGGTTTCGCAAGCGATCAAGCAATTGGAAAATCAGTTAGGCGGTAAACTGTTCAACCGTACGCATCGGGGAATGGAACTGACCGAACCGGGCGGAAGGCAAATGTTCGACGCGGTGGAACAGGCGTTGAAACTGTTCAATCAAGCGGAAACGCATTATGCCGAGTTGAAAAACACCGCGACGGGGGTTTTGCGCATCTGCGCTTCGGATACCGTCGCGACGCATTTTTTGATTGATTACATAAAAACTTATCACGAACGCTACCCGAACGTCAAGATCGTCATTCAAGACGGCACGTCTGCCGAAACGATCGAATTGATTAAAAACAGAAAGGGCGATATCGGTTTCGTCAATCTTCCCGTTGACGATCACGAGGTTAATTTGACGGACAAGGTGATGCAATTACACGATATTTTCGTCGCGTCCGAAGCGTTTTCGGAGTTGACCGACGAAGTTGTTCCGCTTTCTCGCTTACAAGATTATCCGCTGTTGATGTTGGAACTTTCCACCGCAACGCGGCAAGCGATCGTCGGGTACGCTCATTCGTTGGGGATTCATCTGCACCCCGAGGTCGAACTTGCGAGCCTTGAATTGATGGCGGAACTTGCGAAAAAGGGAATCGGCATCGCGTGTATTCCGCGTGAATTTGTGCGGCATGAATTGGAGGCAGGGACGTTAAAGGAGATTCGCACGAATCCTTCCCTTCCCGTCCGCGGAATCGGCTTGGTGCTTGCTAAGGATGAAAAGCCGTCTTTTGCCGTGCGTGAGTTTTTGAAGTTGTTGGGCTGAATTTTCTTCGGAATAGTCCGTTCTCTCCTTGCATATACTGAATGGGACAAGGAGAACTTTATGGAAATTTGGCAAGCAATTGTCTTGGGATTGGTGCAGGGAATGACCGAATTTCTGCCCGTTTCGTCGTCCGGACATTTGATTGTGTTGGAACGCTGTATGGGCGTGAACGGCGGTTTGTTTTTGGGGGTAATGCTGCATGCCGGAACGTTGATTCCGCTTGTAAGCGTTTATTTCGGGCAATTGGTCGGGGTGTTCCGCAAGCCCTTTCGCAAACTTTTGTTTCTGATAACGGCTAGCGTCCCTGCCGCAATGGTCGGCTTTTTGTCGGGCGATTGGATCGACGCGTTTTTCTTCGGCGGAAATTACGTTATTTTCGGCTTTCTCGCTACGGCTGTTTTGCTCGCCGCGGCGGAACGCCGTTCTAAAAAGCCGTCTTTCCGTTCGGTCGGGTGGAAAGAGAGCGCGATTTACGGACTTGCGCAGGCGGCGGCGATATTGCCCGGGCTTTCGCGTAGCGGAACGACGGCGGCGACGGGGTGTTTTCTCGGCGTCAACCGAGAGGAAAACGCGGAGTTTTGCTTTTTAATGAGCGTCCCCGTGATTTTCGGCGCGGTGTTGTCCGAGGGAATAAAAGCGGCGGTTGGCGGCGTTTCGGTTGAGGTGATTCCCGTTTTGTTCGGCGTAGCCGCGGCGGCGGTGAGCGGATATCTCGCGATCCGTCTGTTTTTAACGGCGATGAAAAAGGCAAATTACAAATGGTTCTCCCTCTATTTGATTGCGTTGAGTATCGTTTTGGTATGCACGGGGTGGGGAATATGAAACAAACGAATCGGAAAATATTAAAAGAAAGGCTATTCAACGCTTCTCCCTCCGAGGTCGGGAAACGGTTAAAACGTTTGTTGCGCGCGGAAAAGAAGTTGTTTGATCAATAAAATATTTTTTAAGAGAGGTACACTCAAATGAAGAAGTTTTTTAAGGACTTTAAGGCATTTGTGTCGCGCGGCAACGTAATGGATCTTGCCGTCGGCATGATTATCGGCAGCGCGTTCACGGCGATCGTGACGGCACTTTCCAACGGCATTTTGAAGCCGTTGATCAATTGGGTGCTTGCATTGATTTTCGGCGACGGCGCGATGACCGAATCGTATACGTTTTTGAAGACCGTTTACGACGCGGCAGGGGCGATTGATCTTGCAAATTCGATTTATATTGATTGGGGTTCGGTGATTAACGCGATTATCAATTTCTTCTTGATCGCGCTCGTGTTGTTCTTGATCTTAAAGGCAACCATGGCGGCGAAAGGCGCGTTGACTCCGAAATATTACGGCTACACGAAAAAGAAATATTTCGAAATGAGAAAGAGCGGAAAGTCGGTTGCCGAAATCGAAGCCGCAGCGAAAGCGCGTGACGAGGCTGCCGCCGCTGCCGAAAAAGCCGCGGCGGACGAGGCGGCAAAGCACACGACCGAAGCGTTGCTCGAAGATATCAGGAACATTCTCGCCGATCAAGCGAAAAAGAACGGATAAACGGCCTCGAAGCGATTTGCGGTTTGGCTCTTGTAAAAGATTCGCCGCAAAGGATTTTTCGTAATCGTTTATTTTGAGAAAAAAGACAGCCGTTTTTTTGGACAAGACGGCTGTTTTGTTGTATAATAAAGGCGAGTAAAATTGCTTGCAAGTTTTTTTCATGCCGTACGTTTACGGGTGCGGAAGACGATCGCAAGGAAAAACTTCGATTCATAATATTGTTTAAGGATAAAAACAGCAGGAGAAATAAAAAATGGCTTACTTACGCACGGTAAAAGACGGATTGTTTTACGTAGGGGCGAGCAATCGCAGAAATCCCTATTTTGAGAACGTTTATCCCATTGAAAACGGCGCTTCGTTCAATTCTTATCTCTTTACGGACGAAAAAACCGCTCTTATTGATACGGCGGACGAATCTGTGAGCGAGACTTTTTTCGCAAACGTATCCGCCGCGTTGTCCGGTCGGGAGTTGGATTATCTCGTCGTTCAGCATATGGAACCCGATCACGCCGCCAATATCGGACGGGTTTTATCGCTTTATCCGAACGTGCGCGTCGTTTGCAACGATAAGGTGCGGACAATGATCGGAAACTTTTTCGGCACAATTGCCTCCGAACGCTTTTTGATTATAAAAGAGGGGGACGAGTTGTCGATCGGAAAACACGTTCTTTGTTTTTTGTTCGCGCCCATGGTGCATTGGCCGGAAGTCACGATGACTTATGAAAAGACGGAGAAAATTCTCTTTTCGGCGGATGCGTTCGGTACGTTCGGCGCGTTGTCGGGAAGCCTTTTTGCGGACGAACTTCCGTATGAAGCAGAATGGCTTGCGGAGGCTCGGAGGTATTATACCAATATCGTCGGAAAATACGGTGCGCAGGTGCAAGCCGTTTTGAAAAAGGCGGCGGCGTTTCCCATCGAAACGGTTTGTCCGTTGCATGGCCCGATTTGGCGAGAAAATTTTGCTTTCCTTTTGGAAAAATACAATCGGTGGAGCACTTATACGCCGGAAGAATCGGGCGTTTTGATCGTATACGGATCGGTTTACGGCAATACCGAACGGGCGGCGCGTTTGCTTGCCGACCGTTTGGGAGAACGGGGTGTTGCGACGCGTCTTTACGACGTTGCTCGTACGGACGTTTCCTATCTCGTTGCCGAGGCGTTCCGTTTCGATCGGATTGTTTTGGCGGCTTCCACTTATAACGCAGGTGTTTTTAGTCCGATGGAATATTTTATCGCCGAACTGAAAAAACACGGGCTTTCCGGACGGAAATTCGGAATAATCGAGAACGGCTCTTGGGCACCCGTTGCCGGCAGACTTATGACGGCGGCGGTATCCGAACTGAAAAATACGGAAATCGTCGGGGAAACGGTTACGATCCTTTCCGCGGTCAAACCCGAAACAGAAGAAAAATTATCCGCACTTGCGGACGTGCTTACGATTTAAGCGTTGGGAAAAATAAAACGGCTCTCGCTTTCCCCACACGGGGAAAGCGAGAGCCGTTTTGTATAGGTGATTTGTAAGTGTACATAGTAGGTATGTGTTTATAATATATGATAAGAGCGTGTAAGTGTGTTGACGATTTGCAGGTGTAGGGGCATAGTTGTAATGTGTGAGATTGCTTGGGCAAGATATGCTCGGATTGGTCATGGCGAAAAGAACATTGGAAGCAAGAAATAAAAAGAGTGCGAAAAACTTGCAAAAACGAGCGCTTTTGCGTTTTTATTATTTTTGATTATCATTGCCGGATCCTTATTGTATAATCTTATTGTCGAGATTCGATCGGTGGGGGGATTTCCGTTGTTTTGTCGTCCGATAAAAGTCCGCCGAGTTGCCCACATAACGCTTCGAGCGTAACGCCGCGCGGATCGCGTCGCCAACTGACGTAAGCGTCTATGATTCCGGAAACGGCTGCTACGACGGCAAAACGGTTGTGGCCGGGCGGCAAATTCTGTTCCTTTTCTCTGCGGCTCATTAACGCTTCGGTGATATTGTTTTTAACCGAACGGATCATTGTGTCCGAAAGCGTCGATTGCGTCAAGAATTTGCCGAATTCGGGAGCGGCGTCCAACGCTTGCCCCATGCGGTACAACATACGGTAGGGGTGTAGCGTGTCTTCCATTGTGAGGGAATCGTACAACTCGTGAAATCCGTCTGTATAATCCGCTTCCAAATCCGCCAAAACGTCGTAAATATCGTAAAAGTACAAATAAAAGGTCGTGCGGTTGACGTTCGCTTCGTTGGCGATTTCTTTGACGGTGATTTGATTGAGCTCACGGGTAAGAGCGAGTTTCATGAACGCGCGTTTCAGCGCGTCTTTATTGTCCTTTTTTCTCACGAAATTCTCCTTTTCCTTATTGTAACACAGGGGAACGGAAAAAGCAATCGTCTTTTCAACGCTTACGGGTGTTTAAAATCTTTTTAAAAACATACAATAGAGATAGAAATCATCTGATACGGAGGGCGGAATTTGAACTTTCGGGAAACGATATTCGAACTTTGCGGCGGCGACGCGTTGCTGCCGTTGCCCTACCGCGCGACGTTGTACGGGAGAGCCGCTTATCTTGAAAACGTCAAAGGGCTTTTCAGTTACGAGCCGAATAAAATCGTTTTGTTGTTAAAGCGCGGACGACTGACGATAGAGGGAGAAAATCTTTCGATCGCTCGTTACGGGTTCGGCGATATGGTGATTTTGGGCGTTATTCGAAAATTCGAGGTAGAATCGCTGTGAAAAGACTTTATGTTTCTTATACGGTCGAGGGATTGAATCTCGATCGGTTGCTTAATACACTCGCACGGCAACGGATTAAACTGTATCGCATTCGGAAAATCAACCGAAAAACGCTGAAATTTTCGCTGAAAAGCGCGGACAAGCAAAAATTTTTTGCAATTACGGAAAATATGTGCTATAATGTAACCGAATCGGGAGAATACGGATCGGGCTTATTGTTTGCGCTTTGTTTTCGCAATCCCGGCGTTCTCGTCGGAATTTGCGTGCTCGCGTTTACGTTGTTTTTCGGCGACCGTCTGTTGACGGGGATCGAATATCGCGGAACGGGAAGCCTTTACGCCGCGGAGGCAGAGGCTTGCCTTGCGGAAAACGGCGTTCAGCCTTATACGTTTTTCTTTTCGCGCGATTGCGACGTTCTTGCGCGTGCGTTATTGAAAAATCCGCATTTTTCGTTTGCGTCCGTAAAAAGAGAGGGAAATCGGCTCGTTGTCGAACTTGCCGTTGCGGACGAAGAAACGTCGCTGTTTACCGCAAAAAGCGCGCTTTACGCGCCCGAAGCGGGGATTGTGGAATATATAAAACTCTATCGCGGAACGGCTTGCGTTTCGGTGGGCGACGCGGTGGAAAAAGACGCGATCTTATTGGACGGCTTTGTCTTTTCGGGCGAAACCGAACGGCGCGTATGCGTTTTTGGTGAGGTCGGATTGTTGATTGCGGATACCGCCGTCGTTGCGGCGGAAAAGGAAGAAATTGCGATCGCGCTGTTTTGCGCGCAAGCCGATCGGGATTACGTCGCCGTTTCGGCAGAACGCGCGGACGGCGGTTTTCGGGTGACGGGACGTTACCGTCGCATTTTATACGGAGGGAAAGATTGAAGGAAACGACGTTGGAAATCGGATCGAACGAAAAGTTATCTCGGCTGTTCGGCGTATTCGATGAAAATTTGAATCTGCTGCGCGCCGAGTTGGGCGTGGAAATTCGCGTCAAGGGCACGACGCTTTCTATCGAGGGCGAGTGCGCCGAACTGTGCAAGACGGTATTGGAGCGGCTTTCCGAATTGACGGACGCAGGGGAAAATATCGACAAAACGCGTCTGTTGTATTGCGTTGAGTTGGCGAAAGAGGGGAACGATGCGGATATCGCGAAGATGATGTCCGGCGTGGTGGCGATCACTTCGCGCGGAAAACCCGTCAAATGCAGAACTATCGGGCAAAAAACTTACGTGGACGCGATCAAAAACAATACCGTCGTGTTCGGAATCGGTCCGGCAGGGACGGGCAAGACGTATCTTGCCGTCGCGTTGGCGGTCGCCGCGTATAAGTCTAAGCAGGTGGAGAAGATTATTTTGACGCGCCCGGCCGTGGAGGCGGGGGAAAAGTTGGGTTTTCTTCCGGGAGATTTACAGACGAAAGTCGATCCCTATCTCAGACCGCTTTACGACGCGCTTTCGGAGATGTTCGGTCCGGAAACGTATTTAAAACTGATGGAAAAGGGTGCGATCGAAATTGCGCCGTTGGCATATATGCGCGGACGGACGTTGAACGGCTCGTTCATCATCTTGGACGAAGCGCAGAACACGACGCGCGAACAGATGAAAATGTTCTTAACGCGAATCGGCGAGGGGAGCAAGGCTGTCGTTACGGGCGATCTTACGCAAATCGATCTGCCCGAGGGAAAAAAGAGCGGGCTGATGCAAGCCGCTCATATTCTGAAAGACATCGACGGAATCGGCATCGTGCGACTTACGGCGCGCGACGTCGTTCGACATCCGTTGGTGACTGCGATTATTCGCGCGTATGAAAGAAGCGAGGAAAAGAAAGGTTGACGTTATGAAGAGTTTTAAGTTACAAAAGCTGAAAAGTTGGACGCGTATGGATTACGTTCGTACGCTTTCGGTGTTCTTGGTTAACATTCTCGTGATTATCGGACTGTTTATCGGGGCGATTTACTTGAACGGGCTAGGCGGAGAAGCCGTTGCGACCAAGGATTTTACGGCGTATTTTACCGAGAGCGACACCGTTACGCAGTTTCTTTATCTGTTAATGACGCTGATTCTGTTGAGCGCTGTGCTGTACTTGTATCTGTTCTTCGAGGAACGGGATTTTTTGAAAAATCCGGCGAATTGCGAAATGGTCTTTTTGATTTTGGAGATCACTTTGTTGTTTGCGTATTTTTCGGGACGGTATATCAATATTTATTTGCGACCGCTTGCGTTGGGCGCGTTGCTTTCCCTTTTGTTGATCAACCGTCGTACGGCGATTTTCTTTAATACCATTACTTGTATCGTTATTTTCTTGATGGACGTATTCACTAATTTCAAGATGGGGGGATATATGCAGTATTCCGCGTTGATCATCGGGTTTACGTCCGGAATCGTCGCGATTTATTTGGTGGACGGCGTGCGTTCTCGTTTGAAAGTTTTATTAAAGGGAATCTTGATCGCCATTCCGATTTTGGTCGTTTTGGTGCTGTTGGAACAGACGAACTTGTTGGTGCGTTGGGATTATTTGGTTTCGGGTGCGAGTGCAGGGATTTTATCCGTCGTGCTGTTTGTGGCGATTCTTCCTGTTTTCGAGTCGCTCTTCCGAAAAATTACCATCTATAAGTTGGCGGAGTTGACCGATCACAGTTCGGTTTTGATTCGCCGTATGATCGAAACCGCGCCAGGGACGTTCAATCATTCCATCGTCGTGGCGAATCTGGCGGAAGCGTGTGCGACCGCGATCGGGGAAAATCCGCTTTTGGCGCGCGCATGCGCGTACTATCACGATATGGGGAAATTGCGTCAGCCCGAATTTTTTAAAGAAAATCAAGCGGACGACGTAAATCCGCACGACGAGTTGACGCCCGAACTTTCCACGAATATCATTCGCGCACACGCAAAGGACGGGCACGATTTGCTCTTAAAATATCATTTACCCGAAATGCTCGCCGATATCTGTCGGGAACATCACGGTACAATGCCCATTTTGTATTTCTACGCAAAGGCGAAAAAGTACGTGGACGGCGATTTGGATATCGAAAAATTCTCCTATCCCGGACCGAAACCGCAAAGTAAAATCGCTGCGATTTTGATGATTGCGGACAGTTCCGAGGCGGCAGTCAGAACGCTGACCGATCGCAGTCGGGAAAACGTCAACCAAGTCGTGGTAAAGATCATCGACGATCGGTTGAATTACGGACAGTTTGACGAATGTGAGATCACGATGAAAGAGTTGCACATTATCCGCAATGCGGTCGTCAATAATTTGTCGGGTATTTACCATAAGCGAATTGAGTATCCGAAAGTCAATTTGGAGGCTTTGAAGAGCGATCCAGCGGGGGCGGCGGACATCTGATGTTGGAAATTATTTGTGAAGAAAGGGGCGATTGGAACGCGATCGCCGACGCCGTGTTTTGCGAAACGCAACAGCGCGCGAACCTTTCTGCCGAACTCTTGTTCGTGGGCGAGGAAGAAATTTTGCGATTAAACGGCGAAACGCGCGGAATCAATCGGGTAACGGACGTGCTGTCTTATCCTACCTTGGACGGAATACGGGGCGTTGTATTGAACGAAACGGATTTTCCTTTCGATTGCGAGGACGGACGTTTGATGATCGGCTCGATCGTTATTTGCGCGGCGAGGGCGGCGGAACAGGCTGCCGAATACGGACATTCGACGGAACGGGAGATTAAGTATTTATTGATTCACGGCCTGTTACACCTTTTGGGGTATGATCACATGACAGAGGAGGATAAGCGCGAAATGCGTACGCTCGAAAAGCGCGTGTTGGCGCGGTTAGGAGAAGAGGACGAATGAAATCGGGAATTGTTGCGGTCGTCGGTCGGGCGAACGCCGGAAAAAGTACGCTTGTCAACGTGTTGGTGGGAGAAAAGGTTTCGATCGTATCCCCCAAACCGCAGACGACGCGTGATCGGATTCTCGGCGTGTTGACCGAGAAAGATTATCAAATCGTATTTGCGGATACGCCGGGGCTTTATAAGGCGGAATCGCAATTAAATGCGCTTATGCAGCGAACGGCGGAAACGACCGCGCGAGACGTCGATCTCGTGTTGTTCGTTTTAGACGGGCACGCAGGGATTAAGGAAGAAGATTTCGCCGCGGCGGAACGCTTTTTGAAAAAGAAAATTCCGCTCGTCGTCGCGTTGTCGAAAATTGATATCATGCCGGAGGACAGATTGCCGGAGGCATTATTGCGTTGCGGCGAATTGGGGGTGGACGTGATCCCCGTTTCCGCACGGAAAGGCAAGAACCTCAAAGAACTGTTAAAAGTGATTTTACAGCGGTTGCCCGAACGGGAAAAGATATTCACCGAGGATATCGTTTCGGATAAATCGGAGCGGTTTATGATCTCCGAAATCATGCGCGAGAAAATTTTGCTGAAATTCGATAAGGAAATTCCGCACGGAGTTGCGATCGTTATCAACGAGTTTCAAACGCGCCCGGACGGAAAGGTCGTGGACGTGAATTTGGATATCGTTTGCGAAAAGCCCAATCATAAGGCGATCTTGATCGGAAAGCAGGGGAAAGCCTTAAAAGAGGTTTCGTCTTTCGCGCGGCAAGATATGGAAAAATTTTTGGGAAAGAAAGTCTTTCTCACGACTTACGTAAAAGTAGAGGAGCGTTGGCGGGATTCGGGTAGAATGATCGCCGAACTCGGATATAAAGATTTGGAGTTTTAAGGGTATAATCGCGCCGATTTTGCCGATACTGCCGTTAAGGGGGTATCATGAAAGATCATTTCGATTTCGAGCGACCGGAGGATTCCGCATGGGATCTTTTTGAACAAACGGGCAATATCAACTACTATCTTTTGTATAAGCGTCTGATCGAAAAGTAGACGCAAGGGACGCAATGGAAGAAAAAGTCAACGCCGTGATGCTGAAAGCCGCGGACTATGGGGAAAACGACAAAATACTCACCCTCTTTTCCTTGGAAAAGGGGGTTGTATCCGCGAAAATTCGCGGTGTTAAAAAGGCCGGTGCGAAGTTGAAATTCGCCGCCGAGCCTTTTTGTTTTGCGGAATACGTTTTGGCGGAGCGGTCGGGACGGAGAACGGTCGTAAACGCTTCGTTGTTAGACGGCTTTTATGAAATCCGTACCGATTTGGATCGGTTTTACGCCGGGGCGGCGGTATTGGAATTCGACCGTGCGTTTTGTCCCGAAAATCTGCCGTCCGAAACGCTGTTTATGGCGACGGCGGAAGCGTTAAAAGAACTTTGTTACGGGGATGATTCGCCGCGCTATACGCTTTTGCGGTTTCTGTTGCGTGCGCTTCCGTCCGTAGGCTACGGGATTTGTACGGACGAATGTATAGGGTGTGGGGAGCAATCCTTTTCGAGGGCGTTTTTCGATTTCGGAGAGGGGGCTGTGTTTTGCGCCGCGTGCGCGCCCGAGCGGGCGGTCGAGATGTCCGTTCGCACGCTTTCCGTCTTGAACGAGGTGACGGCGGGGACGGGGAAGGATGCGGACGAGCGGTATTTTGCACGCGCCTTAAAGTTGCTCTCGCACTATCTTTTTACGAAATGCGGCGTCAATATTCGGGCGATTGAAGAACTTTTTCGCGTCGAATAAAAATAATCCTCTTTTTTCATGCAAAAAAAGTTGAAAAAAGTGCGGAAATATTGTAGAATGTTAGAGGAAAAAATTCTCATGGAGGAAGAAAAATAGATGAAGAAATACGTTTATTTGTTCAGCGAAGGCAATGCGCAGATGCGTGAGCTTCTGGGCGGCAAAGGTGCGAACCTTGCGGAAATGACCAATATCGGTCTTCCCGTTCCCCAGGGCTTTACGATTTCTACCGAAGCTTGCACGCAGTACTATGAAGACGGAAAAAGAATCAACGACGAGATTCAAGGTCAAATCATGGATTACATCGCGAAGATGGAAGAGATCACCGGGAAAAAGTTCGGCGATCTTGAAAATCCTCTTTTAGTATCCGTTCGTTCGGGGGCGCGCGCGTCCATGCCGGGCATGATGGACACCATTTTGAACCTTGGCTTAAACGATCAAGTCGTTGAGGTTCTCGCGAAGAAGTCTGGTAACCCGAGATGGGCTTGGGACTGTTACAGAAGATTTATTCAGATGTATTCG
>CAYXWN010000003.1:0-75780 GCA_964468815.1 uncultured Clostridia bacterium
GGCGAATTTATCGCCTTAATTGCCGACAAAATGCTGTTAGAGGAGAATTATTGAAAATTTATTATGAAATTATTTTTCAAATAAAATAATGAGGGGAGAATAACTTATTTACCTATTTTTTAAGAGAGATTAATTAAAGTTAAATATTTAATAGGATAAAATAAAAATTGATAAAAACGAGTCGTTTTATATAAGAAGTCCAAAAAATCGGGATTCTTATTTAATAAAAAACAGAAAACACATCCCCCCCCAATCGCGTTGCGAGTGGGGGCTCATATGTTTCATCACTCAATCTTCAAAATAGGCGAAGGCTTGCGACCGCAAGACTTCGCCTCTTTCCTTTAGTTTTTTTACACTCCGCGTGTAAAAACTAAGGGAAAGGAGGAAAAATAGAAAAATTTGTTTTTCATTCATTTTATTTTTTCACTTTATTTTCTTTCCCATAGCCCCGCTCGCAAAGTGAGTAGGGACTATGGGAAAATGGGGGTAAAATGGAAAGAAGGAAAGTGAAAAGTTGAAATTGAGAAACGAGAAATGAAGAAACGGAAAATTGAGAAACGGGAAATTGAGAAACGGGGAATGGAAAGACGGAAAATGAAAAGTTGAAACGGAGAAACGGAACAGCGGTCAAAAGAAAATTAGAACTTGGATTTAACGTCCGAGTTCTTTTTCTTTGCCTCAAAATGGAAGTTTACAGAAACTTTACATAGTCCAAACGGAAAGGTGATAGTTTGATTTTTTTTAGTGAGGTATAATAAAAGCGCAAAATCAAAGAAGGAGAAAAATCAAATGAAAAAACTTTTAACAATTATACTTTCTTGTTTGCTCTTTATTACGGGGGCAGTAGGACTTGCCGCTTGCGGTGGTGGAGAAAAGAATATTACGGTAATCGCCCGTACGGAAGGAAGCGGTACGCGTGAGGCTTTTGATAAAGTAGTCACTGACGGCAACGGGAATTATTTGCAAATGGAAGACGAAAACGGGAAAAAGATGCGCTTTACTACCGACGCCGCAAGTTTGCAAGACAAAACGGGAAACGTTATGAGTACAGTTACCACGGATAAAAATGCAATCGGCTATATTTCACTTGGTTCTGTAAACGAAACGATTAAAGTCGTATCGGTAAACGGGGTTATGCCTTCGGCGGAAACGGTGCTGAACGGTACTTATAAAATCCAAAGACCGTTCGTAGTCATGACGAGTGCTACTGTTGCACTTACCGACGCTGCGGCAGATTTCTTACTCTACTTAAAGAGCACCGCCTCTCAAGCGCATGCCGAGAATGCCGGGGTAATCTATCTTGCAGATCCCGTTCAAAGAGCGAACGAAGGCGAGGCTGAAATTGCCGTTGAAGAATATGCGGTAAAACCGACGTTCCCTGCCGGGAATAAAATAGTGATAAACGGTTCTACTTCTATGGAGCAATTTATCAAAAACGCAATGGAGAATTACGCTGCGCTTTACGGGAAAAGCGCAGACGAAATTTTTATGCTTGAATTGCAAAGTTCGTCGGTAGGAAAAACAAAAGTTTTATCGGATAAAACGGGAAACGTAATAGGGCTTTCGTCGGCGAGCGTAAAAGAAGACGGCATCAACAGTTTTAACGTATGCCTTGACGCGGTAGCGGTTATCGTAAACAAAGAGAATCAAACGGTAAACGATCTTAGCCTTTCGCAACTTTACGATATCTATACGGGAAAAATTACTAAGTTTAGTCAATTGGCAAAATAATATGAATATTACCAAATTTAAGGAAAAAGTAGGCAAAACGATATTTACGGTCGCGGCGATTATATGCATAATCGCCGTTGCCGCTATTTTCGTTTTTATGTTGATTAAAAGTTTGCCTGCGTTTAGTAAAATAGGCTTTTTCAACTTTCTTTTCGGCGATCAATGGGCTCCCGATCGGCTTGATAAGTTCGATACCGTCAATCTTTCCGGATCGTACGGCATATTTAAAATGATTATCGGAACGATTGCGGCAACGCTCGGCGCGTTGTTAATCGGGGGGACGCTCGGTTACTTTACTTCCGTTTTTATCGTTTTTTATTGTCCTAAAAAGATTAAAAAAATTTTTTCGTCCATGATTCATTTGCTTGCCGGTATTCCGTCGGTAGTTTACGGTTTTTTCGGTATCGTATTTCTATTGCCGTTACTTGCAAATTTTGCGCCGAACAACGGAACGGGGCTTTTGGCGACCTCGTTGATTTTGGGAATCATGATATTGCCGACCATAGTGTCGCTTTCAAAAACGAGTTTAGAAGCCGTTCCGACGTCGTATTATGAGGGCGCGCTTGCGCTTGGCGCAACTCATTCGCAAGCGATTTTCGGCACGGTTACAAAGGCTGCCCGTTCGGGAATTACCGCTTCCCTTGTTTTGGGAATAGGCAGAGCAATGGGAGAAACAATGGCGGTCGTAATGGTTGCCGGCAATTCGGTTGCTTATCCGAATACGTTGTTTAACAGTTTTAGAGTATTAACCGCAAATATCGTGTTGGAAATGGGGTATGCGGGCGACGTGCAACAAGGGGCTCTTGTCGCAACGGGCGTTATATTGCTTGCCTTCGCTTTTATCGTCAACTTGATATTCGGTGAGATTTCAAAAAGGGTAGTAAGAAAGACAGCCGACGGGAATGGTCTATTTGAAAAATTGTTTAAGAGAAAGGACCGTTCGTCGAAAAATACGCCGTTTACTAAAATGAAAGATGCGTTTTACGCTTTTCGGTATAAAATTAAAACTGCTAATATAGGTGCGTGCTCCGCAGTTGTTTCCGGCGCTTTTGCCGGCGTCGTTTTGTTGTTGGTGATAGGGTTTATATTCGTGAAAGGCGCTCCGCATTTGTTTTCCAACCCACATTTGTTATTCGGTTCGTACGAGTTTAACAGTAAGGATATTACGCTGTTTCCGGCGATTGTAACGACGCTGATGTCCGTCGTATTAAGCCTTTTCATTGCTGTACCTATCGGCATTGGCACGGCGATCTTTTTGAACGAATACGCCAAGAAAAATAATTTCTTTATCAAAACAATTCGTGGTGCGATCGACCTGCTGAACGGCGTTCCCTCAATCGTTTACGGACTTTTCGGCATGATTACTTTCGTTCCGTTAATAAGCGGAAGCAGTTCTGTTTTGGCAGGTTCTCTTACGATAAGCATTATGCTTTTGCCGACCATTGTTCGCTCTACCGAAGAAAGTCTGAAATCGGTACAAGACAGTTTACGAGAGGGAAGTCTTGCACTCGGTGCAGGCAAGTTACGTACGATATTCAAAATCGTATTACCGTCCGCGCTCCCCGGGATTATGAGCGCGATAATATTGAGTATAGGAAGAGTGATATCGGAATCCGCTCCGTTTATTTACACAATGGGTTCTGTAATATCGGCAACGCCGACGAGTTATTTGGATAGCAACGCAACGCTTGCGGTTGCGCTTTATCAATTATCGGGCGAGGGGTGGTACATAAACGAAGCGTACGCTACTGCGGTGGTGTTGATCGTTTTGGTGCTTGGATTGAATTTGTTCGCAGAATTTGCGGCGGGACGATTAAACAAAAGATTGAAAGGAGATAAATAATGAAAAAAAAGGAGCGAAACGAATACGGGCAAAATATTTCCGTCAAAAACGCTAACCTTTGGTACGGAGATTTTCAAGCGATTAAAAATATCGGCGTAGAAATCCCCGAAAAAAAGGTGACGGCATTTATCGGACCGTCCGGTTGCGGTAAATCCACTTTTTTGAAGTGCTTTAATCGCATGAACGATTTGGTTGACGGGTGTAAAATAGAAGGCGAATTTTACGTCGGCAAAACGGATATTTACGGCAAAATCGACGTGAACGAACTGCGCAAAAACGTCGGCATGGTATTCCAAAAGCCTAATCCGTTCCCTATGAGCGTATATGATAATATTGCATACGGACCGAGAACGTTTGGTGTTACCAAGCACGCGGATTTAGATGAAATCGTAGAAAAATCACTGCGTCAAGCGGCTATGTGGGACGAATTGAAAGACAGATTAAACAAATCGGCGTTAGGGCTTTCAGGCGGTCAACAACAAAGACTTTGTATTGCTCGCTCTCTTGCGGCAAATCCCAAAGTGCTTTTAATGGACGAGCCGACGAGCGCGCTCGATCCTATTTCAACGGGTAAAATTGAAGAGTTGATGGAAGAACTGAAAAAAGAAATTACCATTGTTATCGTAACGCACAATATGCAACAAGCAACCCGTATCGCAGATAAAACGGCGTTCTTTCTTTTGGGCGAACTCGTGGAATACGGTAACACCGACGATATCTTCACTTCACCGAAAGATGAACGAACCGAACGCTATATTACGGGAAGATTCGGTTAATGCCGAGTATGTTATTGATTTTTTTGAAAAGAAAAGTTATAATGAAGGAGTAAATATAATGTCAATCAGAAAGATATTTGAAGAAGAACTTGCCTCGTTAAAGACGGAACTTGTGGAAATGTGCCGTTTAACGGAGCAAATGATAGAAAGCGCAATCACTGCACTGGTTAACCGCGACAGAGAACTTGGGAAAAGTATCGGACAAACGGACAAGCGCGTGGACGAATACGAAATGGATATTGAAAAAAAGTGTATGCGGATTCTCTTAAAGCAACAGCCCGTCGCAAAAGATTTTCGCGAAGTTTCCACCGCTTTGAAAATGATAACGGATATTGAACGCTTTGGCGACCAAGCAAGCGATATTGGCGATTTGGTTTATACAATGCCGGGCGAAAAATATATCAAAAAGTTAAATCATATCACCGCTATGGGCAATCTTGCCGTGAAAATGGTTAGAGAAAGCGTAAATTCGTTTATCAATAATAACGAAAGTTTAGCGGACGAAGTAATGAAACTCGACGACGAAATGGACGAATTGTTTTTGACGGTAAAGAACGAACTGATTGAACTTATTAAAAAAGACGGAAAAAACGGTGACCAAGCAATCGAACTGATGATGGTCGCAAAGTATTTGGAACGGATCGGCGATCATGCGGTCAACGTTGCGGAATGGACGAAATACTACGAAACGGGAGTACACGTAAAGGTATAATGAAAGAACTTATTTACATCGTAGAAGACGATGAAGGAATGCAAGAAGTTTACGAAGGCGCTTTTGAAGAAACTTACGAAACGAAAATCTTTGAAAACGGCAAGGACTTTTTCGACGTGTTTAGCGTAAAAAAGCCCGATCTTGTAATCCTCGATATTATGCTTCCTATTATGGACGGTTTCACGATTTTAACGAAAATCCGCGAAACGGACGAAAAAATTCCCGTGATTTGCGTCAGCGCAAAGTCGGACGAAATCAGTTTCGTGAAAGGCTTAAATAAGGGCGCGGACGATTATATGGCAAAACCTTTTTCCGTTTTGGAACTTTTGGCGCGCGTGAAAACCAATTTGCGCCGTGCAAAACTTTACGTAACGAGCGCTGACGGATTTTTGATTGATAACAACGTTTACAAGGCGTTTTATAACGACAAGGATTTGGGACTTACGTTAAAAGAGTTTAAGTTGCTGAAAATCTTGATCGGGAAAGCCGGTGTAACCGTAGAACGGGAAGAATTGTTCCGCGACGTTTGGGGAGAAGATTATATGGGCGAAACGAGAACGCTCGATATGCACGTGGCGAGTTTGCGCGAAAAAATACGAGAAGCGGGAGGAAAAGACTGTATCGTTACCGTGCGCAGTATCGGATACAGATTTGAAAATAAGTAAATGAAAAAGAAAACGCTGTTACAAATCCTTTCGCTTACCTTTATTTCCGTTCTCGTGATGTTTGTTTTCGGTATCGTTGCCGTCAACGTAAACGCAAAAGAGATGATGAAAGAAAGACTTCAAGAAGAAGTAGAACTTGCTTGTGCTCTCGTTCAAACGGAAGAGGATTTTTCGGCATTTGCAAGATATAGTAACGACGATGCTTTCCGTGTAACCATTATGGATTTAGACGGCGAAGTGCTTTTTGAAAGCGATACGAAATCTCCGCTTGAAAACCATTTTGACCGAGAAGAAATACAAAACGCCTTAAACGGAAAAACGGAAACGGTGGAGAGGTATTCCGAAACGTTCGGTTGCGATATGACTTACTACGCGTTAAAGACAGAACTTTCAGACGGAACGGGAATTATTTTGCGCTTAGCCGTGAAAAGCAGTCAAATCAACGGGTATTTGGGCGTGGCTCTCCCTATTTTAATTGTCGTTTTAATCGCTTGTTTGGCTTTCTCTATCGTAATTTCAAGAGTGCTTTCTAATAAAATATCGGGTAAAATTACCGAGGTCGGCGACAGTTTGAAAAGTTTAAACGCAGGGAATTATATCCCTATCAAAACGGATTCGGGCGAGTCGGAATTATATTCCGTACTCAACGAAATTAACGAATTAAACGCAAATACGCACACGCATATTCAAAGAGTTCAAGAAGAGCACCGTAAATTGAATACCGTGCTTGAAAACGTTTCGCAAGGAATCGTCGCCATTGATAAAGATAAAAAGATTATTTTTGCAAACAAAAGTCTTTCTACTATTTTTGATTCTACCGAAAACGTTACGGGCAAAGATTTTATTTATTTGATCGATGATTTATCCCTTTGCGAAAAGATTGTTCGTCATCTTGGAGAAAACTACGTTTCCGAATACACCTACAAAGGCAAGGACTTGTCCGTTGTGATAAGAAAGGTGGAAGACGGTAATCAAGACGATAACGTGTATTCTATCGTAATTATTACGGATATTACGAGCGAAAAGGCGATGGCGAAGCAAAAGAGCGACTTTTTCGCCAACGCTTCGCACGAATTAAAAACGCCCGTCGCAGTTATGCAAGGGTTATCGGAATTGTTGCTCGCAAAAGAAACGCTAGACGACGGCTCTAAAAAGCAAGTTGAGCGGATTCACAAAGAAAGTTTGCGCCTTGCTTCGCTTATTTCGGATATGTTGAAATTAAGCAAACTCGAAAACGGAGAAGAAATCGGTGTTGCCCTTTCGCCTGTTGACGTAAGGGGTGTCGCGGACGAAGTATCGTTAGAACTTGCTTCTGAATTAAAGAAGAAAAATATCACAATAGAAATCGTAGGCGAGGGAACGGTGTTGGCGGATAACAAAAAGATTTTTGAAGTGGTGGAAAATCTTTGTTCAAACGCCATTCATTACAACGTTGAAAACGGTAAAATTGCGATCGAAATAAGCGAGAATGACAAAAACACGGAAATAGCCGTATCCGATACGGGGATCGGTATCGAAAAAGAGCATTTGCCGCGACTTTGCGAACGTTTTTATCGCGTGGATCAATCTCGTTCTAAAAAAACGGGAGGAACGGGATTAGGTCTTGCTATCGTAAAGCACATTTGTGCGCTGTATAACGCCGAACTTTCTATTAAAAGCGAAATCGGAGAGGGGACGACGGTTAACGTCGCCTTTCCGAAATAAGGAGCGATTATGTGGGCTTTGGCGGCGGTGTTGTCTTCTGTGTTTGCAGGAGCGACGGCAATCCTTTCTAAATGCGGAATCAAAAACGTTCCGTCCAATCTCGCAACGGCATTGCGTACGGTTGTCGTGTTGGTGTTTGCGTGGGCGATCGTTTTTATTACAGGCGCGTATCGCACGCTTGGCGATATAAGCACTCGTTCGATCGTGTTTCTCGTCCTTTCGGGCGTCGCTACGGGAGCGAGTTGGCTTTGTTACTTTAAGGCGTTATCGCTGGGAGAAGTTTCCAAAGTGGCGGCGGCGGATAAGTCGAGCGTCGTTTTATCCGTACTATTCGCTCTTGCAATTTTCCCCGAAGAACGAAACGGCTGGTGGATAAAATTATTGTGTCTTTGCGCGATTGCCGTCGGCACGTATTTGATGACGGATATCAAGCGCGCGGACGTCAACCGCGAGGAACAAAAGACCAAGGCAACTTGGTTGTTATTCGCTTTTTTGTCTGCCGTTTTCGCCGCGTTTACGTCCGTTCTTTCTAAAATCGGAATCGAGAACGTAAACTCCAACGCCGCTACGGCGATCCGAACGGGCGTCGTCCTTATTATGGCGTGGCTAATCGTGTTTTTCAAAAAGGAAACCAAAGCTTTCAAAGAGATTCAAAAAAAGGACGTCTTATTTCTCGTTTTATCGGGTATTTCGACGGGGGCGTCGTGGCTATTCTATTATTATGCGATTCAGCAGGGGCAAGTTTCCGTCGTTGTCCCCATTGATAAATTAAGCATTTTAATCACGGTGATTTTTTCGGCGGTGATATTCAAAGAAAAGTTATCCCCAAAATCGTGGTTGGGCTTGGCGTTATTAGTGACGGGGACGGTTTTAATGGCAGTATTGACGTAACGGGCTATGAAACTTGCTAATCAAGAATACCAAGCAGATGTAAAAGTTTTTATTGTAGATCAAGAATATAAAGCAAATATTAAAATAATGAGAAAAAACTTTCCTGCTGTATAACGTTTATATATCACTTAGCTTATATCTGATTGAAACGATAAGATATATAAGGCAAGAATTTTTTGTTGACGTATGCTTTTTTGTGATATAAAACGAAAAAGAAAAACAAAACGTTTGAACAGTAAAAATATACATATTAAAAGGCGACGGAATTGATATTTTGTCGCCTTTTAATATTGAGTTGCGATTGGTTCAACTTAATCGTTAAATCGAAATAAAGTAAAAACGTCAAACTAAAAACAGTATAAACAACATTATGGAAGTCATAGAGTAACTTTTACGAAGGGGGGACGACATAAACGGGAAAATGCCGTATGAGATAGAACCTCAAAAGCATTAGGGGGAAGATTTTTGTAAACAAAAAACCTAAACCAAACTTTATGCGTTTGATTTAGGTTTTGTTTGGAGCTAATGACGAGACTCGAACTCGTGACCTGTTGATTACGAATCAACTGCTCTACCAACTGAGCCACATTAGCAACTCGCCGAGGGGATTTCCCCTCGAACAATATCTATTTTACCACATTTATTTTAAAATGTCAAAATTTTCGTATATAATATTATCAATAAATGGAGAAATTTTTTGCCAAATTTCTTTGGAAGTGACCGTCCAAGCGAGTTTTACCTTGTTTTTGACCTTTCGTTCGGGCAGAGGATACCCTGTATAGAGATAACTGACGAAATCCGGCTGAATCCAAAAGTTGAGCGACATATGGCGCAGAACGTGGTTTTTGATCGGATTCTTTAATCCGCCCGTGGAAGCCAAAATGCCTCGAATCACGTGAGGGGCTTTTTTCTTCACCTCGTGAATGTATTGGGGCATAAAGGATTGAATGGCGTATTCTCCTTGGTAGTCGTCTAATTCCTCTAAGACTTTGGAAACGATATTCTTATTTGCTTGCTCTTTGATTTCAATTAAAAGAGGGGAGCGCCCTTCGGCGATTTTTAATACGTCCGAAAAGAGGGGAATGGTTTCTTGGGTGTCGTTGAGGTGAAATTGCCGTAATTCCTCGTAGGTGTAATCCCAAACGCCGCCCGTTTGCCCGGTCATGCGTTGTAACGTGCCGTCGTGGAAAGAAACGACTTTTTCGTCCTTTGTCAAATAGAGGTCGATTTCGATCGGGTATCCCTTTTCCGCAGCGCGTTCGTAAGCGGCGCGTGAATTTTCGGGAATTTCTCCGCCCCACAAGCCGCGGTGAGCGATGGGTTTGGTTCTAAGCCAATGATTTTGGGGAATTCTGCTTTCTTTCATCTGAATCCTTCTAAATTCTTTTTCTTTATTTTAACGCAAATCCGATTAAATTGCAATTAGTTGTTGCAAATTTTTTAAAATTAAGTTATCATATTAAAGGAAATTGCGATTACCGAAACAAATTCAGCCGCAATAAAAGGGGTAGCCGTTTTTTTCGGACGGCGTTGCGGCTCGGTAGAAGTAGAAAAAGCAGACAGCGAAAAGGGAAACTTTATGCGGAAAGACAGAATCAGAAATTTTTGTATCATCGCGCACATTGATCACGGGAAGTCGACGCTTGCCGACCGTTTGATCGAAATGACGGGACAGGTATCCAAACGGGATATGGAAGATCAGTTGCTCGACACCATGGATTTAGAGCGCGAGCGCGGGATCACGATCAAACTGACGCCGGTGCGGATGTTTTACACGGCGAAAGACGGAACGGAATGCGTTTTTAATCTCATTGACACACCGGGGCACGTAGACTTTACCTACGAGGTTTCTCGTTCGCTCGCGGCTTGCGAGGGGGCGATTTTGATCGTGGACGCTTCGCAAGGGATCGAAGCGCAAACGTTGGCGAACGTCTATCTTGCGTTGGAAAACAATCTTGAACTCATGCCGGTTATCAACACGATCGATCTTCCGTCCGCTCGTCCGGACGAGGTGGCGGAGGAGATTCAAGACGTGATCGGGTTAGACGCTTCGGACGCGCCCCGTATCTCCGCAAAGGACGGCTTGAATATCGATCAAGTGTTGGAGCAGATCGTTCAAAAGATTCCTGCGCCGGAAGGCGAGGACGACAAGCCTTTGAAGGCGTTGATCTTCGATTCGTATTACGATAATTTTAAGGGTGCGATTTGTTTTGTCCGCATTAAGGAGGGAACGGTAAAGGTCGGCACGCGCATGAAAACGTTTATGTCCGATAAGTTGTTCGACGTTACCGAAGTCGGCGTGTTCAGTCCCAAACTGACGCCGAAAGAGAGTTTGACTGCCGGCGAGGTCGGTTATATCGCCGCGAGTATCAAGAGTATTCAGGACGTCGAGGTCGGCGATACGATCACGGACGCCGATCGTCCTACGGCAGAGCCGCTTCCCGGCTATAAAAAGGCGCTTCCCGTCGTGTTTTCGGGCGTGTATCCGTTAGACGGCAGTAAGTTCGGCGATTTGAAAGACGCATTGATGAAGTTAAAGTTGAACGACGCCGCTTTGGTATTCGAACCGGATAATTCTCAGGCGTTGGGATTCGGCTTCCGTTGCGGATTTTTGGGTTTGCTGCATATGGAAATTATTCAAGAACGGATCGAACGTGAATTCGATTTGGATATCGTGACTACCGCGCCGTCCGTTTCCTATAAAGTCCATTTGACGGACGGGACGGTTTTGGACGTGGATAACCCTTCGCATCTTCCCAATCCGAGCGAAATTGATTATATGGAAGAGCCTGTGATCGACGCGTCCGTCTTTACGCCGCCCGAGTACGTCGGTCCGATTATGGACTTGTGCCAAGGGAAGCGCGGCATCTATACGGACATGATTTATTTGGATAAATCACGCGTGCAGTTGAAGTATACGTTACCGCTGAACGAGGTCGTTTACGACTTTTTCGATTCCTTAAAATCGCGTACGAAAGGGTATGCTTCCTTCGATTATGAACTTGCCGACTATCAACGGAGCGATTTGGTGAAATTAGATATTCTGTTGAACGGCGAGATCTGCGACGCTCTCTCCATTATCGTGCACAAGGAAAAGGCGTACGAGCGCGGCAGAGCGATTGCCGAGAAGTTGAAAGAGGTCATTCCCAGACAGATGTTTGAAGTTCCCGTGCAGGCGGTGATCGGAGGAAAGGTTATCGCGCGCGAAACCGTCAAGGCATATCGAAAGGACGTTTTGGCGAAGTGCTACGGCGGCGACGTTACGCGAAAGAAAAAACTCTTGGAAAAGCAGAAAGAGGGCAAGAAGAAGATGCGTACCTTGGGTAGCGTAGAAATTCCGTCCGAAGCGTTTATCACGATTTTAAAAACAGATAACTGAGATGAAAAATACGGCTGCCGATCTCCCTATCGTTGAGGGGGAACGGGAAAACTTAAAAGGCAACGGCGCGAAGGATAAGAAAAAGCGAATCGTCTTGTTGGACGTATTGCGCGGCGTTTTAATGCTATGGGTATTTGTCGATCATTTTTTATACAATGCGTACGGTTTGTTTTGGGGTGATTTTACGACGGATGCCGGGCGTGCGCTTGCCGCCTTTGCGAGAGCCTATTGGTACGGCACGTATCGAGAAATCGCGCATCCGATCGTGCTGTTTTTATTCTTTTGTCTGTCCGGCTTGGTTACGGCGTTTTCGAGAAATCATTGGAAGCGCGCCGTCAAAACGGCGGTCTGCGCCGTTGGGCTTTTTGCGATAACGTTCGTTGCCGATCTGATCTTTCGGTGGGGTTGCACGATAACGATAGGCGTTTTGTACGCCTTTGCCGTGTGTGATTTTGTGGTATTCGGATTAGAACAATTAAAGATAAAGCCGTGGTTGTATCTCGTTTTGGGGATTATATTGTCGGCGATCGGCTTGGCATATTGCTATAAAATTGATTTTTTATCGGATAAACTTTTCTTTTTGGTGTTTGATAAAGTGTTCTTTTTATCTAACGCCACCGCAGATTATTTTCCGATATTGCCGTATTTGGGATATTTCTTTCTCGGTACGTTTATCGGAAAAACATTTTATAAAGACAAGAAAGCCAAAATACCGTTGGGAGAACGGGCGGAAAAACTGTTGCGTCCGATTTCGTTTATCGGGAGAACCTCGTTGTTTTGGTATTTTTCGAGTCAGGCAATTTTCGTTGCGGTTCTGTATGCGGCGATCTTGCTCGGCATTTTATAACGTTACGGAGGATTTTATGGCAGGAATCTACGTTCATGTACCTTTTTGTAAATCAAAATGTACCTATTGCGATTTTGCTTCCTTTCCCAAAGAGACGGGGAAAGCGGAGGCTTATTTTGCGTGTCTGTACCGCGAAATGAAAGGTTGGCAGAACGCGCTTGGCGGCAAGACTTTTCAGAGCGTGTATTTCGGCGGCGGCACGCCTAGTTTTGTAGACGAAAAACTGATCGTCGGGGCGATGAAGCAGATTAAAAATTGCTTTCGGCTCGATTCGGACGCGGAGATCACGATCGAATGTAACCCCGGTACGCTGACCGAAGAAAAAGTGGCGGCATATCGCGCCGTCGGGATCAACCGCTATTCGATCGGCTTGCAGTCGGGGATAGACGCGCAACTGAAACGCTTAAATCGGATTCACACCGCAAAGGATTTTCTCCTTTCGTGTAAAATGTTGAAAGGGGAAAATTGCAGCGCCGATCTGTTGATCGGGTTAGAGGGGCAAACGCAGGACGATTTGAAAAAGTCCGTCGACCTCGCGGTCGCGGGCGGCGTTCGTCACGTTTCGATGTACGCGTTGACGCCCGAACCGGGCACGCCGATTTATTCGGATTATCTGAACGGCTTGCTGCCGGACGGCGACGAAACGGCGGATCTCTACGATTTTGGCAGAGAATATCTCAAACAAGCCGGATTTTTCCGTTACGAAGTGAGTAATTTCGCGCAAAAGGGCTTTGAATCGCGGCACAATCTCAACTATTGGAAACGGGGCGAATACATCGGATTCGGCGTGTCGGCTTCCTCCTTTTTGGAAGAGCGGCGTTTTACGAATAGTTATTCGGTAGACGAATACATGAACGCCGTCATCTACAACCGTCGCCCGGAAATTTTCAGTGAAAACGTTTCCGCCGAGGACGCGCAGTTCGAGTTTATCATGCTTGGCTTGCGTACGGCTGCCGGGATTGATTTGGACGAATTCAACTTCCGTTTTTCCGCCGATTTCGATCAAGAGTATTTTGCGGCGTTGAAAAAGAACGCGCCCTATCTTGATCGCAAGGGACGCAAACTTTCTATTAAGGAGGAGTATTTATATACGCAAAATCAAATTTTAATGGATTTCATGAAAGGCTGACGAAACCGCTTTGTTTTTCATGAAAGAAGGATAAAAACCGAAAATCGGTATGGACGGTTAGAATCGATCGAGAAATAAGATCCGACAAAACCCGTGCGGAATTTACAAAATGAACCTTTCGTCGCGCAAGTTTTCATGGTATTCTTTTCGTACGGAGAAAGACATGACGGTCTATATCGAGTACGCTGTTTTAGACAACTTCATCATCGACTGGCTGCTCTTTCGTTACACTTTGCTCCTTGTCGGGGTAAAGGGAAAAAAGGGGCGGCTTTTTTTATGCACGCTGTTCGGAACGGCGTTCGCGGTTGCGCTTCCGTTGCTAACATTGCCGCTTTGGTCGGAACTGCTATTAAAAACGCTTTCGGGACTTTTGCTCGTTCTGTGGCTTGCGCGGTATCCGTCCGTAAAAAAATATTTTGCGGCGGTAGGTGTGTTTTTACTGTTGACTTTTTTGACGGGCGGCGTGCTTACCGCGTTGTTTCAACTTTTTCCGACGATCGACACGGAACTTTGCGTCGGCGTGATATTAGGCGGCGCATGGGGAATCGCGAGCGGATCGTATCGTGCGCTGCGGTTTCTTTACCGAAGAAAGGAAGTTTACCGTTACGTATTGGATTGTGAACTTACCTTGAACGGAAAAACGGTTTTTGCGCGCGGCTTTGTCGATACGGGCAACCGTCTTTACGACGGCGATCGCGCGGTTGCCATCTGTTCGACGCAATTCGCTTTGGCATTGACGGACGATTCCACCGAGAAAAAATACATAGAGGTCGGAACGGTGAACGGCAGAGAAAAAATTCTTGCCTTTCCGATTGACCGTCTTTTGATCTATCGGGGGGACAAGCCGAATATATATGAAAATATAACGTTAGGATTGACGGATCGGGCAGACTTCGGCTCTTACGATGTGCTGCTCCCGTCCGTCGTCGCAGGAGAATGATGATGTTGGATCGCGTAAAAGCATTGTTTAAGCAAATTTTTTCTTGTTTTGTGCCGAACGATAACGTTCTTTATTATATCAATACGCCGGACGCGCTTCCGCACCCGTATTCGCCCGAAGAGGAAAACTCTTTGATTTCCCGTCTTTCTGAGGGCGAATTGTCCGTACGGAACGATTTGATCGAGCATAATTTGCGGTTGGTTATTTATATCGCGCGCAAATTTGATAATACGGGTATGGAATTGGACGATTTGATTTCGGTCGGGACGATCGGTTTAATCAAGGCGGTCAATTCCTTTCAACCGGATAAAAACATAAAATTGGCGACGTATGCCTCCCGTTGCATCGAAAACGAAATTCTCATGTATTTAAGGCGTACCGTTCGCTTGAAAAACGAAGTTTCTTTCGACGAGCCCTTAAATACCGATCGGGAGGGAAACGAGTTGTTGTTGTCCGACGTAATGGGAACGGATTCGGACGTCGTGTATAAAGATATCGAGGTGAGCGTGGAAACCGAACTGCTGAATCAAGCGCTCAAAAAACTCAACAAACGGGAACGGCAAATTATCGAGATGCGTTATGGGCTTTCGGGCGAAGAAGAACAAACGCAAAAGCAGGTCGCGGACGTTCTTGGTATTTCGCAAAGTTATATTTCGCGCTTGGAAAAGAAAATTATTTCGCGTTTAAAAAAAGAGTTTTCCAAAATGGTATAAATTTGCGCGAACGGCGCAAACTGTAAGAATCCCCCGCGTTACATAGGAGGTAACGAATGGGACAAAAAGTAGTGATCTGCGGAGTGAACACTTCCGCGCTGCCCCTTCTCACGGAGGAGGAAAGCGCGCGGCTTCTCGGAAAGATCAAGGCGGGGGACGAACGCGCGCGCGAACGGTTTATCGTCTGCAATATGCGCTTGGTGCTTTCTATCATCAAGCGGTTTTGGGCGAAAAAGGTCAATGCGGACGACCTTTTTCAGGCAGGTTGCGTCGGCTTGATTAAATCAATCGACCATTTCGATCTGTCCGTCGGCGTTAAATTTTCCACTTACGCCGTCCCTATGATCATCGGCGAGATCAAGCGTTTTTTGCGCGACGGCAATTCTCTGCGCGTATCGCGCAGTATTCGAGATACGGCGTATCGGGTTTTAAGAACGCGCGGAGAGTTGGAGCGAGGCGACGAGGAAACCACCGTGGATAAGATCGCGGAAAAAATGAACGTCGCCGTGTCCGAGGTCGTCTATGCGTTGGACGCCATTTCGGATACCCTTTCCCTTTACGATCCCGTCTACAATAAGCAGGGCGATACGCTTCTTTTGATGGATCAAATCGGCGACGAGAAAAATACGGGGGATAATTGGACGGAAAAGGTCGCCTTGGAAACGGCGATGGACGGGCTTTCCGATCGCGAAAGGAAAATTTTGTTTATGCGTTATTACGAGGGACGTACGCAAACGGAGATTTCGGACGAGGTGGGTATTTCGCAAGCGCAAGTTTCGCGGTTGGAGAAAAACGCGTTAAAAACCATTCGTTGCCACATGGAGGGGTAATTTTTCCCCGACGGATCGCATAGGATAAACGGGAGGTCTATCCTATGGAATTGAGTTATAACGAACTTCGGGAAAAAGAGGTCGTCAGCGTGCGCGAGGGGAAAAGCCTCGGCAAGGTGAGCGATCTCGTATTCTGTTATCCGGACGGCGGCATTACGGGAATCATTGTGCCCGGGCGTAAGTGTTGGAGTCTTTTCAAACCTGCCGCCGATCTTTATATTGATTGGCATCGCATTAAGAAAATCGGACGGGACGTCATTATCGTCGATTTACGGGGCGGAGAAGATTGCGACCGTCGCGAAAGGGAACGGGACTGTCCGCCTCCGCCGCCGCGCCCGTGTCGTCCGCCGCGTCGCGAGCCGCGAGAGGGACGAAACGAAATTTACCCGGACGATTACGAATAGAATTTTTCGCGAATCGAGAGAATAAGAGCGGACTCTCAATATAGAGCCCGCTCTTGTTAAAACGATGAAATTATTTATAAATTTGATTATAATTTAGTGTTTTACAGAGGATCGTTATAGTTGGTCGGAAGATAAATTCGGAAGATTTCGTTTAATTCCGCGTTTGTTTTCGTGAGAGGCGCATTGTTCGCCGCGCTGATGTTAAATGCCCGTTCGGTGTATGTGTCCCACCATTCTTCGGTTATTTCAATGATTTGCGTTTTTACCGTTTGCGGACGAGCGTTTGATTTTTCTCCGTTCTTCCAACCTTCCGGGCGGTATTGATAGCCGTTTTCAATATAGATAATCGCCCCGACGGGCAACTCTTTTTGGGTGAATTGCTCGGTTGCGTAATAGGCTTTTGCGATATTGTCGTCGGCATAGAAAGTCGGTACGAGCATTGAATTGTAATAGCCGCGGCGAAAGGTCAGATCGCGTTTTTCCATTCCCTTAATAATGGACGGAAATGCGTCGTATTCGGATTTCGTTATTTCGTAGGGATTGGCTATTGCGTTGGAAACGCTTTCCTTTGCGATTGCAATCTGAAAGGAGGAAAGTCTGTTCGGCGCGTACGAGATATTGCTTACGTCAACGCCCGAAATCGTTTGCACAAAGGTCATTGCTGCGATGTATCTGCCCAAATCCAAGGTGAGGTGACTGACCGAATCTCTCGTCAGCGCGTCGCCGATCAAAGACGTCCGCGCGTTTTGAATCGCCGTGCCGTTAGGGATAATCTTGACGAAAGCGTCGTTCGGTTGAATTTTTTCTTTTACCGCACTTACGATCGCTTCATGCATTTTCGCTTGACCGCCGTATGGCGCGGTGTTCGTGCCTTCTCTGCCTGCCCAAGTCATATGAAACGCAAGTTTGATGTTTGGAGTTAAGACAGTCTTTTTTACGTAATCAATCAGCGCGTCTAATTTTGCGTAAGAGGACGGAATGCCGCTGTTTATGCTTTGTTGTTGCAGTACGATATAATCCCATTTTTTAAATTGAATCCCGTATTTCATCGTCGAAAGTTCGACTCCGCTCGCTATGCTTGTCGGGACGTTGAGCGATCCGGTTTCGTCGAAGAATCGGAATATGTATTTGGCGAGATCGCCGTTGGCAAACGATACGTGTTGATCGATCGAACAACCGCCGTAATATAAATCGGCGATTTCGATTTTGTTTATGCCCGCGCTTTTGGCGACCTCATAGGCGAGGTCGATCGTATCGTCCGAATAACTGTTTCCGATAATAAGTACGCTTATTTTTTCCTTATTTTTCATCGCGGTTT
Source organism: uncultured Clostridia bacterium (assembly GCA_964468815.1). Lineage (GTDB taxonomy): Bacteria > Bacillota > Clostridia > Christensenellales > Borkfalkiaceae > UMGS621. Next base: position 17,883 of record CAYXWN010000003.1, read on the forward strand.
CCTCCGAGTTTGCGGTGCAGCCTGCGCCGCCGATTAAAAGCAGTGCGCTAAAAATAGCGGCAAGCAGACCGATTATCTGTTTTTTCACGTCCCTTTTCTCCTAAATGATATTAAAATCTTATATAAGGATATTATGACAAATAATCGGGATAGAAAAAATAATCTATTCGGTATATTTTATATAAAAAAACGACTTTTATATCATTATAGGATAATCGGTTGAAAAAGGCAAACGCTTAAAAGGATGTTTTTTGTTGTCAACCGTTTCGGACGGGAAAAGGGAAAATTTTTTAAATTTTATTTTAACGACTTGTCTTGACTTTTTCTTTTCCGCGTATTACAATAAACAGGGTTGAGGAAGATTACGATGCAATTTCACGGTTTTCAAAAACTTACGCTGTTAGACTTTCCCGGAAAGGTCGCCTGTCTTTTGTTTACGGGCGGTTGCAATTTCCGTTGTCCGTTCTGTCATAACGCCGGTTTGGTGACGCACTTGGGTGAGAAAACGTATTCGGAAGAAGAAATCCTTTCTTATCTGGAAAAGCGAAAGGGCATATTGGACGGCGTTTGCGTGACGGGTGGCGAACCGCTCTTGCAATCGGGACTTTCCGCTTTTCTCAAAAAGGTAAAAGCTCTCGGGTACGCGGTTAAGTTGGATACGAACGGATCTTTCCCCGATCGGTTAAAAGCGTTGGTTTCCGACGGCTTGGTCGATTACGTGGCGATGGATATCAAAAACGCTCCCGAAAAGTACGCGTTGACCGTCGGGACGGAAGCGGATCTTGCCGCAGTAAAAGAGAGCGTTTCGTTTTTGCTTTCGGGCGCGGTGGATTACGAGTTCCGCACGACGTTGGTCGCCGAATTGCACACCGCGGCGGATATGGAAGCGATCGGGGAGTGGATCAAGGGTGCGAAACGTTATTTTTTGCAGACTTTCCGTGATTCGGGCGATTTGATCGGAACGGGGCTCAGCGCGTTGGACGAAGAAAGCACGCGTGTCTTTTCGGAAATTGCGCAAAGGTATGCAATTCCTGCTCGAATTCGGGGTGAGTAACAATATCTTGTGTTTTTTCTTTAAAAATAACCACAATATGTTGTGTAAAGAGGTTGACAACCTCTTTTTTTTGTATTATAATAGGAGAGCAAAACAAAAACGGAGGAAATGATTTATGTATTTAGTAGTAAAGAGAGACGGAAAAACAGTAGACTTTAATTTAAAGAAAATTGCAGACGCGATCGAAAAAGCGTTCGATTCGGTCAGCCGTCAGTACAACAGAGATATTATCGACCTTTTGGCGCTCAAAGTGACGTCGCACTTCGAGCCGAAAGTAAAGGACGGCAAGGTCGCCGTCGAAGATATTCAGGACAGCGTGGAAGCGGTGTTGTCCGACACCGGTTACGGCGACGTTGCGAAATCCTATATTATTTATCGGAAACAGCGTGAAAAGATTCGTAACTTAAAATCCACCGTTCTCGATTATAAAGAGATCGTCGACAATTACGTAAAAGTAAACGATTGGCGCGTTAAGGAAAATTCCACCGTCACGTATTCGGTCGGGGGCTTAATCTTATCCAACTCCAGCGCGATCACGGCGAACTATTGGCTTTCCGAGATCTACGACGAAGAGATCGCGAACGCGCACCGCAATGCGGATATTCACTTGCACGATCTTTCCATGTTGACCGGATATTGTGCAGGGTGGTCGTTGAAACAGTTGATCCAAGAGGGCTTGGGCGGTGTTACGGGCAAGATTACGTCCGCGCCGGCAAAGCATCTTGCGACGCTCTGCAATCAAATGGTGAACTTCTTGGGTATTATGCAGAACGAATGGGCAGGTGCACAGGCGTTCTCGTCTTTCGACACCTATCTCGCGCCCTTCGTTAAGGTCGATCATCTTTCTTACGATCAAGTGAAAAAGTGTATCGAGTCCTTTATCTACGGCGTCAATACGCCCAGCCGTTGGGGAACGCAAGCACCGTTTTCCAACATTACGCTGGATTGGACCGTTCCTGCCGATATCGGCGAGCAACAGGCGATCGTCGGCGGCAAGGAGATGGACTTTAAGTATAAAGACTGTAAAGCGGAAATGGATATGGTGAACAAGGCGTTCATCGAGATCATGATCGAGGGCGACGCGAACGGCAGAGGATTCCAATATCCCATTCCCACCTATTCCATTACGCGCGATTTCGATTGGTCGGAAACCGAGAACAATCGCTTGCTTTTCGAAATGACTTCCAAGTACGGAACGCCCTATTTCTCCAACTACATCAACAGCGATATGGAACCGTCCGACGTTCGTTCCATGTGTTGCCGTCTGCGTCTCGATTTGAGAGAACTGCGTAAAAAGTCGGGCGGCTTCTTCGGAAGCGGCGAATCGACGGGGTCTGTCGGCGTAGTTACCATCAATATTCCGCGGATCGCGTATCTCGCGGAGAACGAAGAAGATTTTTACAAGCGTTTGGATCGCATGATGGATATTTCCGCGCGTTCGTTGAAAGTTAAGCGCGAGGTTATCACCAAACTCTTGAACGAGGGATTGTATCCTTACACCAAGCGTTATCTCGGAACGTTTGAAAATCACTTCTCGACGATCGGCTTGGTCGGTATGAACGAGGCTTGCCTCAACGCGAAGTGGATCGCGTGCGATTTGACGGACGAGCGCGCACAGAAATTCTCCGAGGACGTATTGAATCATATGAGAACCCGTCTTTCCGACTATCAGGAACAGTACGGCGATCTTTATAACCTCGAAGCGACGCCTGCGGAATCGACTGCTTACCGTCTTGCAAAGCACGACAAAAAGCATTATCCGAATATCATTACCGCCGGTCAGGACGGCACGCCGTATTACACGAACAGTTCGCACTTGCCCGTCGGCTACACCGAGGACATTTTCTCCGCGTTGGATATTCAAGACAGATTGCAACCGCTTTATACGTCAGGAACGGTATTCCACGCGTTTTTGGGAGAAAAACTTCCCGATTGGAAGGCAGCGGCGAATCTCGTCCGCAAGATTGCGGAGCACTACACGCTCCCGTATTATACCCTTTCGCCCACCTATTCGGTGTGCAAAAAGCACGGTTATATTGCAGGAGAGATTTACGAATGCCCCTACTGCCACGAAAAGACGGAAGTTTACAGCCGTATCACGGGATATTATCGCCCCGTTCAGAATTGGAACGACGGAAAGACGCAAGAATTTAAGGAACGTAAGGTTTATAACGTTGCCGGGAACGCCGAGTACACCGGTGCTTGCAATACCGAAAATACGGCGATCGAACGCGGCGCGGTTAAGAGTGCGCCTGGGAAACGGATTCTCTTTAAGACAAAGACTTGCCCGAACTGCAAAGTTGCGGAAAAACTCTTAAACGACGCAAACGTGGTGTACGAGGTCGTCTATGCGGAAGAAAATCCCGAAATGGCAAAGCAATACGGCGTCATGCAAGCGCCGACGTTGGTTCGGGTTGACGGCGACGTCGCCGAAAAATTCACCGGTATTCCGGGAATCAAGCAATATCTTGCGTAAATAAAGTAAACAAAACCGCTCTGCAAGCCTGAAGTGAACCCCAAAAGTTGGACAAAAAATTTAATTAAATTGCTTGTGAATGAGTTCTGTATTGTACGGGACTCATTCCTTTTAATTTACGAGATATTCTCTCGTTGTTGTAATAGTAAATATATTCGTGTAGCCTTTCAATGAAAGCGTTAACGCTTTCAAATTTTTCCCCGTAAAACATTTCTACCTTTAACCGTCCGAAAAAGTTTTCCATTGCTCCGTTATCCATACAGTTGCCTTTTCGCGACATACTTTGCGTTATGTTATGTTCTTTCAACAGCCTTTGATATTCTGCGTGTTGGTATTGCCAACCTTGATCCGAATGAAATAAAGGTCTTGCATTTTCGGGAAGCTTCTCAAACACCCCACTCAACATTTCTCGTATTTACTCCAAGTTTGGACTTAACGAAATAGAATAGGAAATGATTTCTCGGTTGTACAGATCTAACGTAGGGGATAAGTAAACTTTTTCTCCACAAACGTTAAATTGCGTTACGTCCGTTGTCAGTTTCTCAAAAGGTTTCTCTGCTGTGAAATCTCTTTGTAAGAGATTTTTTGCAACTTTTCCGACTTCGCCTTTATAAGAATGATACTTTTCGTTTTTACACCGTTTCCCTTTCAGATTAAGTCTTTTCATTAGCTTTAATACCGTTTTATGGTTTATAATGTAACCTTTTGATTTCAGTTCATCTGTTATTCTACGATATCCGTATCTTTGCTTATGATGATTGAAAAGTTTTATTATCTCTTCTTTTTCAACTGCGTATTTATCTACGCTGCACTTCTTTTCGTTGTAATAATATGTACTGCGTTTTACCTTTGAGATTTTTAATAGAATTTCCAGCGGATATTTTTGCCTTAATTGAGTAACTATTACTGTTTTAGAGTGGTGGAAATTTTTCTGTTGCGCTAAATCGTATTATTCGTCGATGCTTTGGTTTTCTTTAGAGCTTTATTATTTTAGCTTCGGGGGAAAGGGAAAAACTCACCAAGATTTTAGATTATTGCACTTATTCTCTCACATGTTGTGCGAGGGGATAAGTAAAGCAGAGCAAGTACGAGCGAAGCAAACCATTCTTACCGTACACAATGAAGTAAGTGAATAAAGATTTGAGTTGTTTTTCACGACCGCACGCTTGCGTGCGGTCGTATGGAAGAGAGTGAGAGTATAGCGAAGTTTGGGGTGTTAGGTTTTGAGTTTTTATATAGGTTTTGGGGGTATTTCTTCTTGTTTTTTATTATTGCTGTTTTAGAGTGATAGAAATTTTCTGTTATATTGAATTATATTATTTCCCCTCAATAAAAAGATTCGGCACGCTTTTGCGTGCCGAATCTTTTTATTGAGAATTACCGACCGAAGAACGTTCGGTCGCAGAGTGAGCGAATAGAACTCGTCACGGTCTTGCTTTAAATTCGACTATATGCTTGCGATAGCGACGGGGGAGAAAATTGTCTTGCAACCGCGTGTTTTTGCGTTCCTTGACGGCGACGTTTTGAAAGTAAGTACGCCAAAGGGATTGCAACGTTGTTTCGTCCTCGGACAGAATCAAAGTCGGCGGTTGGTGCGTGGTGGTATAAAAAAGGGCTTTCCCGTTATAGAGCGCGAGCTTGTTGCGTTTTTCGTCGTGTATGATAAAGGGTTGCGTACCGAGCCTCGCCTTAAAGTGGGGCGCGATCAGTTCCGTAATATCGTTATCCGGCTCGTAATGTGCGTAATACACGCCCGATCGGGTTTCGATAAAACGGAGAAATCCGGTAAAACGGTGTCGTTCGCGTTGTACGCGCGCGACGATATCTTGAAATCGAAACACGTCTGCATTGCCAAGTTGCCCCGAAACGTCCGTCTTTTGGTCGATCGTGCGCTTAACGTAGCGGAACGCCGCCGTCATTTTGTCTTCCTCGCAACTACGTAACGCGCGGTCGAGTTCGTTGAGCGCGTTTACGCCGCCGTATTTTAAGTAGGCGATTTTGACGCGTTGCGCCTTTTCCTGATCGGGCACGACTGAAAACACCTCGGTCAATAAATCTTGTTGGTAGTCGGTAAAGATAATTTTTTCGGGCGTTTCATGCCGTTTGTAAGCGTCGAAAACCGCGGAGAAAAAACTTTCCGCCGTGTCTGTACATTGATAAATCATAATTCTCCCGTGAGTACGCTGGTGTTGATTTCGGGTGAGGAAAATAAGGACAACTGTTCGGCATTCTCGCGCGTGTCCGCGACGAGAAGCGTTTGTCTGATGCGGTCGGGGTTTTCCGTCCCGTAAAATTTGCCGTTTGCCGTAATAAAAGAAACGGCGCGTTTTAAGACGATCCGCATTCGCTTTAAGTCGTCAAAGGTAAGTTTGGTGTATTTGCGCGCTTCGCGAATACGGTTCGCTCCGCGAATCCCGATGCCGGGAACGCGTACCAGCCGTTCGACGGGCGCGGTGTTGACTTCCAGCGGAAATTCGTCTAGGTGGCGCAACGCCCAACCGCATTTCGGGTCGAGCGACGGATCGAGATTTCCGCGTTCGTCTACGATTTCGTCCGCCGTAAAACCGTAGAATCGCAACAACCAATCCGCTTGATATAGGCGGTGTTCGCGCAATAACCCGGTCGGACGCGCGGGAAGATAGGATGTCGTGAAATTCGTCGGCACGTAAGAAGAATAATATACGCGCTTTAATTTCGGAACGTTGTAAAACCATTGCGTAAGTCTTAAAATTTGTCCGTCCGTTTCGGGGGACGCGCCGACGATCATTTGCGTCGTTTGTCCTGCCGGTAAAAAGGATTGTCGCCGCCGTGCTCCGTCTGTCAGGGCAAGCACGTTTTTTGAGAGCATTTTCATGGGAACGAAAATACTGTCCGCACTTTTTTGCGGCGCAAGTAGTTTTAAACTCTGTTCGGACGGGAGTTCTACGTTAAAGGACATTCGATCCGCATAATTGCCGGCGCGCTGTACGAGCAGACGATCGGCGTGGGGAATCCCTTTTAAGTGAATGTACCCGTTAAAGCGGTACGTCGTGCGCAATTTTATCACCGTTTCCAACAGGCGTTCCATTGTGTAATCCGCACTTTTTTCGACGGCAGAGGAGAGAAACAACCCTTCGATATAATTGCGCTTGTAAAAGTGCATTACGAGTTCGCAAATTTCGTCCGGCGTTGCGGATGCGCGCGGAACGTCGTTCGAGGCGCGGTTGACGCAGTACAGACAATTGTAAGAGCATTTGTTGCTTAATAATATTTTCAGAAGGGAAATGCACCGCCCGTCCGCCGTGAACGAGTGGCAGATCCCGGCATAACTTGCATTGCCCGTACCGCCCGTTCGGTTGCTTCGGTTAGAACCGGAGGAGGAACAAGATACGTCGTATTTTGCGGAATCCGTCAATATTTTCAGCCGTGTTTCGTCGATCATCGTGCGTCCCTCCTGTCGTTTGTGTTCTTATTTTAGCACGGCTTTTTTTAAAAGTCAAACAAATGTTCGTGTTTTTAAAAATTATTTTTGCACCAAATCGCAGTTTGTTTTCATAGGATAAAATAAAACCGAAAGGGGGAACGCGATGCCGACGGAAATCAGATTGTCCCTTCCTTATCCCAAAATAAGCGGAATCGGGGAGGATTATAGAAGCGCGGCGATTATTTCGCCTGCTTATGCAGGAATACACGGGGAATTAAATACGGTTTTGCAGTACGTTTTTCATTCCTTTTATTTTGAAAAAGAGGGAATGAGCGAAGCCGCGGACGTCATGATCGGCATTGCGATCTGTGAAATGAAACACCTCGATCTCTTGGGGAGTTTGCTGTTGGAACTCGGTGTGCAGCCGATCTTTACGGAGAATCCGCCTCGCATGTGTAATTTTTACAACACTTCCGCGATTTGTTACAGCCGAACGCCGCAACGTATGTTGATGGACGATATTACGGGGGAACTTGCCGCGATCGACGCTTATACGCAGATGTTGGATCGGCTTTCCGACGAGGCTGTCGGCGCGGTGATTTCGAGGATTCGTTTAGACGAAGAATTGCACGTCAAGGTCGTAAAGGAGCAATTAGAAAAACTGACGGAATGATTTTTTTATAAAGCGATTGTTTTGAAGTCGTCGCTGTTGAAAAGTTTGTGTTTAAATCGTTAAAAACAAAATCTTTTTCTCTCAATTTACTTGGTTGTAACTTTGTCGAAAAAAATCGTGAAAGTTGTTGTTTTAAGTTGCATTTTTTCGGTTGTTGTGGTATACTCAAATAGATTAAAGGCAGAAACACTTGGTTTTTCTTGGTTTTTGTTTCGAGGCATGGCATGAAGAGATTTGACGTAAAGACAAAAATTTATTTTGGTGAAAACGCGCTGGATCGCCTGAAAGATATTCCTTACAAAAAGGCGATCGTCGTAACCGATCCGTTCGTCGTGACGAGCGGTTTGGTGGAAATCGTAACCGATCGCTTAAAGCGTTCGGGCATTGAGTTTACCGTATATTCGGACGTCATTCCCGATCCTCCGTTGGAAAAGGTGATCGCTGGCGTTTCCGAAATTTTAAAGCAACGTCCGCAGTGTATGATCGCCGTCGGCGGCGGTTCTGCAATCGATCTTTCTAAGGCGATTCGCAAATTCGCAGAAAAGATGGATGAATCTTACCGTCCCGCGCTGATCGCGATTCCGACGACTAGCGGAACGGGCAGCGAAGTAACGGCGTTTTCCGTCGTGACCGATCGGGAGCGCGGCGTAAAATATCCGTTGGTTTCCGAGGACTTGTTGCCGGATGAAGCGATTTTGGACGAGGAACTTGTAAAATCCGTTCCGCCTGCCGTTACGGCAGATACGGGAATGGACGTTCTCACACACGCGATCGAGGCGTACGTTTCCTTAAACAACAACGAATTTTCCGCGGCTCTCGCTGAAAAGTCGATTGAAATCTGCGGTACGTTTTTACTGCGTTCTTATTACGATTCCAACGACGGTCACGCGCGCCGCAAAATGCACATCGCGTCTTGCTTGGCAGGGCTTGCGTTCAATTCGGCTTCTTTGGGCTTGAATCACGGCATGGCGCACCAATTGGGGAGTAATTTTCATATTCCGCACGGAAGAGCGAATGCGATTTTGTTGCCGAAAATTATCGAATACAACAGCGGAATCGACCGCCACAGTAAATCGCGGAAAGATTATCCGTCTTGCGTAAAGAAGTACGTACACGTCGCCCGTATTTTGGGGTTGCAGAATTTCAATACGATTACGACCGTCCGTGCGTTGGTGAACTGGATCGAATTCATGCTGAAAGAGATGAATATGCCCGTTTCGGTTTCGCAAGCGGCGAAGATCACGAAAGAGGAGTACGACGAAAAGGTCGCGATCATGGCGAAAGCCGCGTTAAAAGATGCATGTACCGCAACCAATCCTCGCGTTCCGACCGAGCAAGAGGTCATCGAACTGTACAATCAAATTTGGTAAAAGACGCGCTTTTCTAAAAGCGTGCACGACTCTTTTTCTAAAAATTTTCAATCTGAAAACAGACCGCACCTTGTTTTTCGTAAGAAGAACAGGGTGTTTTTTTGAAAAATCAAGTCGGAGCATTTTTCGCGAGCCGAGATCAGAAAAAGAAGCGCGCGGTTTCACGCTTGCAAAGCAATCGTTAGAACGGGGCAAGAACAAGAGGATCGTTGCAATTATTCCTAAAAATGCGCCGCGGTTGTCGGTTGCGATCTCGCGTTTTCGATTGTTTACAGATTTGTCAACGATCCGTTTGTCGTTTGCAAAACGATAAAACTTTATCAACAACCGTCGGTTGTAGAAAAAACAATTTAACTTGCTTGTCATTTTTTCTTTGTCATTATATAATACAAGTGAGTAGATTGGCTTGCGCGGATTTGCGAACGTTTTAAATAACGGGAGAGCAAGCGATGCCGAATTTATTTTTGCAAGCCGTTTATTCAATAGACGTTTTCCGGACGAAAAACGATGACGAATCGAGCCGCGGCGAGTTGTCGTTATACAGATAAAAATATACAGGAAGGGGAAAATATGGAAATTGGTCGTATCATTGCAAAATTAAGAAATGACGCAAATTTGACGCAGGTGCAACTTTCGGAATTATTAGGGGTTTCGCAACAATCCATTCAAAAATGGGAGAGCGGACTTTCTACGCCTAATTTAGAGAAAATCGTGTTGCTTTCTAAATATTTTGACGTATCGCTTGACGCGTTGGTTTTGGGGCGCGAAAATCGCGTCGTTGAAGAAATGAATAAAATGCTCGCAATAAAACCGCAATATCACAATATCCACGATTGGGAATTTTATTCGTCGAATTTGCAGGTTGAATATCAGCAAGCGATTGACGAAGGGCTTGCCGTAGAACCATATAAAGATTTGTTTTTTGCGGTTTCGCGATTACCGAAAAGCGAAATAAAAGCAAAACTGGGCGACGTCTTGTTCGAAATCGTAGCGTCTGCCAAAAGCAAGAGCGATTATCCGTATATAGAGCCGTCTAATCTTGAGCAAATCAGAGAATTGCGGAAAAATTTTGAAATGGTTTTTCCGATGACGAAGATTGCGCTTGAAGAAAAAATACACGGTGCTTGGGTTGGGCGAATTTGCGGCTGTATGCTCGGAAAAACGGTAGAAGGGATTCGCACGAACGAACTCGTTCCCTTTTTGAAGGAAACCGATAATTATCCGATGCGCCGATATATTTACCGAAGCGATATTACGAAAGAAATTGTCGAGAAATACAGTTTCGGGTTTGTCGGAAGATGTTATGCCGATGAAATTGACGGAATGCCGATTGACGACGATACGAATTACGTGATCCTTGCGCAAGAAATAATCGAACAATACGGAAGGGATTTTACTCCGTTTGACGTGGCGCAAGCGTGGTTGAAATATCAAGGAAAAGATGCTTATTGTACGGCGGAGCGAGTGGCTTATTGTAATTTTGTCAACGGCTTTTATCCGCCGGAATCCGCCGTTTATAAAAACCCGTATCGCGAGTGGATCGGTGCGCAGATTAGGGGGGACTATTTTGGATATATTAATCCGGGAAATCCCGAACTTGCCGCCGAAATGGCTTGGCGCGACGCCTCGGTTTCCCATATTAAAAACGGAATATACGGAGAAATGTTTGTTGCGGCAATGATCGCGGTTGCCGCCGTTACCGACAACGTTGAACAAATCATTCGCGGCGGCATTGCGCAGATTCCGTATACTTCGCGATTGTATAAAGAAATTATCTCCGTATTGGATGCGTTTCGGGGTGGTGTTTCGCAGAAAAAGTGCTTTGATATGATTCACGATAAATATGACGAGTATTCGGCGCATGGTTGGTGTCATGCAATTCCTAACGCAATGATTGTCGTTGCGTCGTTGCTGTATGGCGGCGGAGATTACGGAACGTCTATTTGTTTGGCGGTTGAAACCGGATTCGATACCGATTGCAACGGGGCGACCGTCGGTTCTGTTTTAGGAATGGCAAACGGAATCCGATCTGTTTCGGAATATTGGACGAAGCCGTTCAAAGATACTTTAAATACGTCTGTTTTCGGTGTGGGAAAAGTGAAAATTTCAGATCGGGTAAAGTTAACCGTGAAGCACGTTTCTCAACAATAAAACGTATTTAACGATGTAAAAAACAAGTTGCGATAAAAAAGATTAGGAAAAGAGACTGCGAACGCCCTTTCAAATTGGTTGAAAGAGAGGATACGCAGCCTTTTTTTTATTAAACTATTTTTAAGAGTGTAATTCCGCCTTCGGCGATCGTCGCGGTGACGGATGAGGTATTTTCCAAAGAAAATTCGGTGGCGGCGGTTGTCGTGCGGAGAATTGTTCCCGATACGTTAGCCTGGGTGGCTGCGATTGAAACATTCGTCCCCACGCGCGAACTATAATAATTCACCCCTTATAATAATCCCGAACCATATTCGTTCCATGCGCGCGGACTATAACAATTTAAAACCTTGAAAAGTGCGCGTTCCCACGCGCGCACACATTCCGCGCGCGGTTATAATAATCCCAAACCATATTCGTCCCTACGCGCGCGGACTAAAACAATTTAAAACCTTGAAAAGTGCGCGTTCCCACGCGCGCACACATTCCGCGCGCGGTTATAATAATCCCAAACCATATTCGTCCCTACGCGCGCGGACTATAACAATTTAAAACCTTGAAAAGCGCGCGTTCTCACGCGCGCACGCATTCCGCGCGCGGTTATAATAATCCCAAACCATATTCCATTCACGCTCGCGTGCTATAACAAATTAAACCTTAATATCTCCAAACCTTATATAATAACAATCAAAATCGTTATACTTCACACTCGCGCCACGCTCGCGCTCGCCCTATCTCTCTTATGAGACCGCACGCGTTGCGTGCGGTCTCATAAGTAAATAATCCTAAACCTTACTTCCTTCGCCTTGTGCGATAAGAATATTCGTTTCGCTCGCGCTTGCTTTTCTTTACTACTTCTCTCGCACAGAGAGCGAGAGAAGTAGTGTGATAATCTAAAACCATATTCCATTCACGCTCGCGTGCTATAACAATTTAAACCTTAATATCTGCAAACCTTATATTATAACAATCAAAACCGTTATATCTCACACTCGCCCCACGCTCGCGCTATCCCGCTTATGAGTCTGCGCACGATGTTCGCGGTCACATAAGCGAGATAAACCTAAATCAAAACGATATAAGGAATCGAAACGGGGGGAGAAAAGGGGAGTGCGAGGGGGGAGGGGATTAGAAATTTTGCACAAATCCATAATTTATGAAATAAAGTATTAAAATAGTCGTTGACTTTTTTGATTTGGCATAGTATAATGAACATATCTATGAGAAGGCTCTCGGGCGGTTTCTACCCTTTTCGCGATAAGAGGGGAGGGAGAGGAAAGGGCAGACGAGCACTTTTCAAGAAATAAACCAGTAAATTTTATAGGAGGTCCTATTAATGAGAAACAAGTTACTGACGTTGATTTTGGCGGTAGCATTGTGCTTCTCGATGTCCTTCGTGGTTGCTTGTGATAGCACGCCGAAGATTTCGGGCAGTACCGTGAACGTCGAAGTCGGACAAACGGCTGAACTTTTTTCTGCCGAAGAGGGGGTCGTGTTGGCTGACGTCACGGTTGAGATTAAAAACGAGACGATAGCCACGTGGACGACCGGCACGAAAGAAGTAAAGGGCGTTGCACAAGGTTTAACGGCAGCGGATATCACGTACGGCGATACGAAGATAACCGTATACGTAAACGTAATCGACAACAGCGAGTTAAACGCGTTGAAAGCTTCTTTAACCGAGAAGACCGATGCGTTGACGCAAGCGTTGGCGAGCCAGAAGACCGAATTGACGAAAGCGATCAACGACGCGAAAACCGCGTTGGATAAGACGATCGCGGATTTGGAGATCGCGGATATCGGCGGTTTGACCGATAAACTCGCAACCCTCCAAACCAAAGCGGATGCCGCTTCGTCGATTAAAGAGGTAAAGGATTTGGTGGAAGACTTAACAGCGACGGTTAACGACATCAACACCGCTTTAACTCAGAAAATCGCGAGCGAAAAGGCTGCTTTGCAGGCAAACATCGACGCTGCGAACACTGCGATTACGAACTTAAAGACGCAGTTGGAAGGTGCCGACACCGCTTTAAAGAATGAGTTGAACGGTAAGATCAACGATTTGCAGGGGCAAATCACGGCGAATGCAAACGCGATCGCTGCTTTAAATGAGAAAGATATTGCGTTGCAGAACCAGATCAATACGCTGGATGCGGCTCTTGACTCCTTAACCGGTCGTGTTACCGCTGCGGAAGGCAAGATCGCCGATCTTGAAAGCGCGATTGCGGATCTTGAAGATGAAATCGAGGCTAACCTCAATGATGCTAACGCTGACGCGGCACTCGCTGATGCGAAATTGGCTGCGAAGATCGAGATTTTAAGCGCCGTTTACGAAAAGGGTTTGTTGACCTATGATTTGAGCGCGATTGACGCTGCGACTTCGGTAGAAGAAATCGCAACTGCGAAAGCGGAAATCTTAGAAGATTTGGCTGATGCGAACGAGCTTATCAAAAACGCGAAGGTAGAAGCTGCTTCCGACATTATCGTATATTACGAAAAAGAACTTGCCGGACAGGTTGAGTCCTACGCGCATGCAAGCAAGACGGACGTTCAACTTGCGATCTCCAAAGAGCGTGAAGTTGCGTTTGTTAAGATTTTGTTTGCCGATACGGTTGAAGAAATCGAGGCAATCGTGGCTGAATTCGAAGCAAATTGCGAGAAGATCATCGACGACTATACCGCTATGGACGAATTCGCCGAAGCGGTAGAAGCGTTCTATATGGCGCGCAGAACCGATGGTATCACCATTTCCAGCAAATCTACGATTGCCGGACTCAAAGCGCAGTATGAAGAGTTGAGCGAGGAAGCGCTTGAGCTTTTGGCAGAGGTAGAAATCAAGGTTTACTTTGCTGACGTGATCGAAGAAGCTCCCGACGAAGACGCTGTTGTCGCGACGGCTGTGACGCCTGCTGAGGAACAACCCGAAGACGTTCTTGTGACCGCCGCTTATGCGAAGATCTTTGAGATCGAAGCGGTTGTTGATTTAATCGCAGAGCATTACGTTGCCGGCAGCGAAGTTGCCGAAGAAGATAAAACACTTTGCGTTGGCGGTCAAAATTTCACGGTAAACGAAGAAAGCGTACTGATCTTAATCGACAAGTACTTGGCTGAAAGAAAAACGAGTTTGCAAGACATCGCAGACAAGTATGAAGCACTCGGATTGTATCAATATTACATGAAGGGTGAAAGAGGCAATTCGGACGATAAGTGGTTGGACGGTGCGAAAGCGCAAGATATCGTTGACTTGTTGAACAGCGAAAGTTATGCAAACGAATTCATTGCTAGATTCGTTGCCGCTGTAATCCCCGAGGGGGAAACGGCTACGACCTACAATGCGTATATTACCGCATTGTATACGGCGAAAATTCACGACGCTGATTCCAGAGCATGGAAGTACGTTGAAGAACACGCTCCGCAAGTTGCTGCGTTCTATCCGTTCTATACGGCTCTTGTCGGTAAACTCGACGGTTCCGTTGCGGATGCTACTCTTGCGACTGTTTTAACCGCTTTGGGTTCTGTAACTGTTCCCACCGCACCTGCTGAAGATGCTACGGCTGTTCAGAAACTCTATTGGGCTGAACTGAAAGCCGCTTATCTCGATACGGCTGAGGCTGTATTGGCTTCTGCGAAGAACGTTTACACCTACGGCTCGAAGACTAACCATGACTATGTAGCTGGTGACGAAGTTTATGATGACCGTATCGCTGCCGTAGTCGGTACTGAAACCGCTCAGAGCGTTAAGGCTGTATATAACACGTTGTTAGAAAACGTTGTTGCTGCCGATTATTTCGCGGCAACCATCACGACGGCTGACACCGGTAAGTACGCGCTTATGATTAACAATTATGAAACAGAGTATACGAATGCTTCTAATTTCATCAATTTGTTAGTCAATGAAGTAAACTTCGGTGGTGTCGCAGGTGTGTTCACGTCTGAACGTACCGCGTTCAAGACCAATTTGGATAATACTTATAATGCGCTTACCAATTTCGCTAAGCTCTATGTGATCGATTTGCCGTATAATGTCTACTATACTTACGCGTCATTGACCAATGTCAATATCGTTGATGCTTATGACGTTTATGTTCAGGCTGTGGTGAATCCTTGGTTAGCGGAAACGCCGAAGACGCCGAACGCTAAGTTGTATAACGGAACGTACACGGCTGAAACGGCTGCTAAGATGATTACCAACTACCTCGCAACGGCGAAGAAGGTATTCGACGATATCAAGTTGATTCGCGAGTACGCAGGTTTGAATATCACCAGTGACGACGTTGCTTCTTTTGCGAAACCGATGACGACCACTGCTGAAAATCGTTATGCGGCAATGGCTGCTTACAATACGTACAAGGAATTGATCTTAAATGCCGACTACGGCAGAATCGCTTCCGACTACGTAACGGTTGAAAACAATGCGGCTGCGAAGGTGGTTGAACAGCACTTCGATACCGATTATCAAGCGGCGTTGAAGTTCCTCACTGCGGTTGCAAACCATAGTTTCGACGCTTACACCGTTACCACGGGTGAGGGCGAAGATGCGGTTACCGCACCGAAGTATGAATCCTTCGGCGAAGGCTTCTTTGAGGAGATTTTGGAAATTTCCGCCTCCGACGAATTCGCGTTGTACTATATCGTCGGTGTCTACTTTGATTCTGTTAGTGAAACGATTGTAACTGATGCTGCTATGTACGGTATTTTGTCCTGCTATAGTGTGTTTGCTTTTGGGAGTGTCGAAGGAGATGTTGCGATTGCAGGACAGATCACGGCGAAATTGCTCGACGTTCTCAATGCGGATATGGAAAGTGATGACGAACAGTATGCGTCTGTTGCAGCCTTTATTGAGAAAGTGAAAGAATTTATTGACGAATATGCGAACAATATCTTCGGCACGATCGAAGGTGGAGCGTTCACTCCGGCATTTGATGACGAAGCGATCGCGAAACTTGTGAAAGACTATATTGATTCCATCCGGACCACGTATGACTTTACGGTTGCGTTGTACAACGGTGCGGCTTCCCTCGAAGCGGCTGACTCGTTGGCAACCGAACTCGCAACGGCGTATGCGCTTGTCGATGGTCAAACGATTAAGACGGAATACTTAGATGCTACGTATGCGAACGTATACGCTGACTATCTGGCACTTCTTGGCAACATCACGGCGGATGAAGAAGCGGAAGACGGTATCTCCGTCCCGACGATTCACACCTATGCGTTGATTGAAACTTGGATGTCCGATTACGTCGGTCACGGCTTAATCCTCGCGAAAGACCTTGCTTCTAAGGTTGCAAATGCTGCTGCCGGCCAGGCTTGCGTTGACGCTTATGAAGCGTTGATCGCGGAAGCGCCGCTTGCATACTACTACCTCAGCGAAGAGTTGAGATCGGAATACCTCAGAATCGCGAAAGAGAAGATGACCAACGACGCGATCAACATGATTGCTCTCTACGTTGCGAACTACTCCAAGCTTACCGATGAGGATAAGAACAATGCTGAAATGGTTGCTCCGATTGCGTCCACCATCAATACTTGGTTCAAGATCCTTGATCAGTATGCGAAGGAAGATGATGATTTGAGTGCGGCTATGGAATCGAGAATCAATGAGGCTGCTGCTACGGCTGGATTCCCGACCGCAGGCACGAAGGTTCTCAATACGACTTACACCTCTGCTTACGCGGCGGCACGTGCACTCGTTGCGATCCCCGACGCATATGCGGCACAAATGGTTGAATTGCTCGATACGTTCAATGCGACGCTCGAAGAGTTCCATAGCAAGCCCAACACCAGCACGTACTTCACGGTAACGAGCGGTGCTGACCTTGACAAGTGGACCAACGATGAGACGAAGGGCTTGCAGGCAATCTGTGACGAGGTTGTTGAAATCCAAGCGAACCTTGCATACTTCAACAACATTAAGGGTATTGCGGATTACAACTACGGCGAAGCAAAACTTGCTGATGCGATCACCAAGGCGGACACCGATTTGACGAACGCTTATGCGAAGATCGACGAAATGCAGGTTGCAATCGCGAATGTAATTTCCGTCTACACCGTTGCAAACGTTAAGACCACTATCTCCACGATCGATGGTTACGTTTACGAAAACGATTACAACAAGGCATTGACGAAGTTCAAGGAAGCATGCGATGCACTTAAGACCACCGTTCATACTGCAACCGAAAAGGCTTACAACTATGACTGGACGAAGGATACCGCAATCGCTGCTAACAGAACGGCTGTTGAAAACCTTTGCAGAGAAATCGACGAATTGATCTCCGCTATCACGAGTATGAACACCGCGTACTTCGAAGTGATCCCGAGCGGCTTGACCGTGACGACCACTCCGGCTGAATACAAGGCTCTTACGAGTGAAGAAAGAGAAGCGAAGCAGGCTGCGATTAAGGAAGCGTTGAAGAACGATTGCCATATCGAAGATCCCAAGACGGTTGCTGCGATTATTTCCAGAATGATCTTGACCGATGAGGAAATGATCAACGCGATCGACACGAACGTTGCGCTCTTGGATACAAACTACGCTTACACTGTTGCAAACAACACTGCGGTTCAAGCGAAGATCGATGCTGTAAAGAACGACAAAGCTGACAAAACGTTAGTAGAAGCGTGGCTCGCCTCCTATGGCGAGCTCACCGCTGAAACTTCTGCGGAGACCAAAGCGGAAGCGTTAAGAGAAGCATACGATATGTTGAAAGACGGCGACGGTTCGTTAAAGACTGAAAAGCAAGCAGCGCGCATTCGCGAACAAGCGCTCGATTTACAGAACGAAGTTAGAACCGCGACCAAGACCTTGTTGGACTTGAAAGCGGATTTCGATGCAAAGACTGCTGCGTTAACCGCTGCTCGGCAAGCAGAAGAAGCAGCGCTTGTGGATCTTAACGAAGCGAATGCAAGCAGTGATCCCGATGTGATTCATGCAGCGTCCGAATATCATACTATTTGCCAGATAAATACTCTTGATGCGGCAGAAGAAAAAGATTCTGCCGAAGAGGCTTACAACAACGCGAAAGAGGCTTACGCTTACACCTACACCGATGGTGAAACGACCGTTTACGTGTTCGCAGTTCCTTCGGGCGTAAACGGATATGACTTGTTAACGGAGTTTTTCACTTTAGGCACGGTAGTTTTTGCTAGCATCGCTGCTGAATAACGAGTTGCAAAATAAAAAAAGTTTGCTTTAATAAGAAAGGGCGTTTCATCGTTCCGAACAAGAATCTTGATTGACCCTTTCCCGAAACGAACTTTTAAGGGAAAAGAAACGGAACGCGCTGTCGGGGTGTTGCCTCGGCGGCGCGAGCCGTAAAATTTCCCGACTTAACAAAACGTTTCTTTGAACAGACCGTAATTTCTTTCAAAGAAGCCTAACCAAAACTTCACGATTCTTTTATCGGAATTATGAATACCTCAAATGGGGGAATCTCCAAATCGGCACTCCGCCTTTTCAAAGAAAATTCAGTTTTCCGTAAGAAAACTTCACTTTCTTAAACCCGTATCCGAATCATTCCCATGACTCGGATCATGAAAGAAATTAAGTTTTCATAAAGAAACTTCTAAATTTTCTAATAAGAAAAGGGGACAGAGGATAGAGTGCCCGTGCAAACGCTCTCGCATTTGCAAGAACTGAGATTTTAAATAAGAACATTCTAAGGTTAGTAAACTAATAAATAATAGGATCGCGCTAATCAAACGGATGATTAAACGATAGCCTTCGGCTCCCCCGCCGGAGGCTATCGTTTTTTCTCATCACGAACCTTAATGCTTGAAAGAGAAGAAATTATTGTTTTTTTATTACAAACCTTAATGCTTAAAGAAAATTAAGTTTTCGATAAGAAACTTTTAACTTTTCTGTTGGCAACACTTTCTACCGCACTTGCGTTAGACTTGCTCAAAGAAAATTAAGTTTTCATAAAGAAACTTCTAAATTTTCTGCCGGCAACACTTTCTACCGCACTCGCGCTAGACTTGCTCAAAGAAAATTAAGTTTTCGTAAGAAAGCCTCACTTTCTTAAACCCGTATCCGAATTATTATTAATTTTTGCCTTTTTTTTTATAGCGAGTGAAACTGCGGTCAAGTATTCTTTTCTTTTAACCTATTTTTACTGTTAACTTTTTTATTTTCAATCTGTTTTTCTCTCCCCTTGTCGTAGCCCACATTAGTGGGCTACGACAAGGGGCATTTTGTAGGTTAATATGAATTATAAAAATCTATTTTCTTATTTAAGAGGAAATACCATCTTGCTCTTTTGGAGCTCATGAAATGCGCTCCAAAAGAGCATTTATTATATTGATAGTCTTTCATTTTTCCCTTGTCACATAGTGCAAAACTAAAAATCCTACCTTTCCACGAGTCCCCAACACGCATTTATGCGTGTTGGGGACTCGTCATAAAAAGTGAACTACTTTTAGGCGTAGTTATGCCTTTTTAGAAAGAATTTATTCTATTGATAACCACTTAATCTTTCTACCCTTTCTTTTGGGGCGCATGAAATGCGCCCTCTTAAAGAATATTTCATTTATAAATGAAATTGTACATTCACATACTTCATCACTCTCCAAGCATGCATTTTTTATGCGTGCTTGGAGAGAGTGGTTCGTTATAAAAGGAAAGTGTTATTATAACTTTGAATCACGTACTAAAATCTCCCCCGTAGAGCGAACACAACGTGCTCGCTCTACGGGGGAGAAGTACAAGCAAATTGCTTAGATCTATTTTTCAAGGCGCAGTTATTGTGGAGAAGCAACCAAAAATTCGTGAACTCGACGGCAAGGTAGTCGTTTTTGCGGAGCGATTGCAGTTTTTGAGAGGCGTTTTTTTGAGTAGTTTTGCGAAAAATGTCGAAAAACGGCGAAAAATTGAGAAAAACTGTTGTCTGTTGTAAGATAATAAAAAATAAATGGTATCAAGAAAATATCGGGCAACACGAACAACGCCCCGATGATAAAGAAAATAATATCGACTTTCCCTATTTAAGCGATAACGTCGTATATCAATTACGCTGTTCTTTATATACGTCGGTAAGCCTGAGAGAATAGACGGTAAACGTGTGCATGACATAAGGATAGTTTATAAACTGATAGGCGCGGTGGATATACCGCAAGAATAAAAGCAAAATTAACTTGGGGAAAATAAAAATCCCCAAGGATAATTAGCACATACAACTTGGAATTGCAAGTATCACATAGTTTTTGCACCGAAGTATAGAAGAAAAATATTCTACGAACAGCATAGACGAGAAATAATGGAAACAATAAAAGAATTATGTCGATGGAAAGGTGTAGAAATAATAGAAGGAGAAATGGCGATAGATCATGTGCATTTGCTTGTAATGATACCGCCCAAGATGAGTGTGTCTGGATTCATGGGATATCTGAAAGGCAAAAGTAGTTTGATGATATATCAAAAGTGTGGTTCTGCAAAATTTCAATACAGATGCAGGGAGTTTTGGTGCAGAGGATATTATGTAGATACGACAGGAAAAAATACCGAAGCAATAAAAAAGTATATACAGAATCAACTAAAACAGGATAAAGAGAATATGCAATTAAGTATAGATTATCCTGATGACCCTTTTAAGGGTAGCAAGTAACAATCGCAATGACTGCCAGGTCGACAAATGAGTGCTGAGCACTCGGGCTAGTAAACAAGGGCTACGTCCGAAAATGAAGACCCACCGGCTTAGCCGGTGGGTTACTTTTACAGGAGGTGCAACATGGCAAACAAAAGCAAGGAAACCAAAACCGAGCGTGTGACTATAAGTGCGCAAATCGGAAAACCCGCGCAAGAGCAGTTGGTAAAAATTGCCGCCCGCAAAGACTTGAAGTTTAGCGATGTTTTGAGGGCGGCTATTAACGACTACATCGCAAAAGAAAGCAACTAACCCCAAAACCATAGGAGGCTCACTATGAACAACAACCAAACCGAAAACATCAAAGACGAATTAAAACGAATTGCGGCAAAGCAAACACTCGGCTTGCCACTTTCAGACCGCGACAACGCGATACTTACGCTTTACGGTCAACCCGAAACGGACGCGGCAAACGCGACCGACGAGCAAACACGCAAAGACATCGCCGTCGACGTTTGTTGCGCTTTAATTGCACCGCTTGCCGATATATTCGCGCCCGTCATTGACGCGGTCGTCGATGTCGTTTTAATGAAAATCAAAGACGGAGGCGCGCAATGAACAGGCAACATATTTACAGGGGCAAACGGCTTGATTATGGCACGTTTGTTGAAGGCGATTTATTCTATCGCAACGACACACCGTGCATTATGCTTGCAACCGACATTGACGGCGGTTTTGATTGGGTCGAAGTACACCCCGACACCGTCGACGAATTCACGTGCTTGACCGATAGGAACGGCAAAAACATTTACGAGGGCGACATTGTAAAGATTGACGGAAAGTACACGCGGTACGTTGTGTACAGCGGCGAACATACGGCATTTTGCGCAATGCGCTACATCGACAAACAACAAAGCGAATTCACGGGCACGCTCGGAGACGGGTACGACAATTACAAAAGGCAATACGAAGTCGTCGGCAACATCTACGACAACCCCGAATTGTTGGAGGGGGCGAAATTATGAAAATCAAACTCACGACTTACGAGCCGCCCGCAAACTTGCCCGTGTGTGATTTTCACACCGTCGAATATTACGACGAAAGCGGCAAAATGACGTGCAAAGCATATCACGGAATATCGGAGCAAGGTGCGAACACTTACCCCGAAAAAGCGGTTTACATCGACGACGACGTGAAACAGTTTTTATGGCGGCAAGCATACGACAGACTCGACAGCACCGACCGCAAGGCGGTTTTGGCAGTATTCCCCGACATTTTGGAAAAGGACGGGGCAAAGTTAAAAGCGGTACACGACGTTGTAACGATTGCCCGCTTAAATATTCGCAAGCATTTTGGCGAGCCTTGCGCCCGTTGCTGCGGGTCGGGCAGTTACGCACGGTTGGTCGCGTTTACGCTTGTTGACGACAGTATATGTCACAAATGCTGCGGGTCGGGTAAACAATTACCGCGCTTGACCGACAAAAAGGTTGCGGAAATCGCAAAGTTTTTTACCGAACGGAGGCAAAGCAAATGAAATTGACAAAATGCTGTATTTGCGGCAAGGAATTCACGGGGCACGGAAACAACCCCGCCCCGTCGAAAATTTTGGCAAGTGTTGCAACGACTGCTACTTCAACCTTGTTGTACCGCGCCGAATGTTGGACACAAAAAAGGCGGCGGCACGGGCGGCGGCTGACGCAATATCGTCGGCACCGTTGCAAAAGCACGAAAGCGCAAAACTTAACGAATTTGTCGGGCAACGCGTACGTATCGAATTTTGGGACGGTGACTCCGATGTCGGCGAATTACACAAAGACACGCTCGCAACCTACACACAAAACTCCGACGCACCAAACACGGAAATTATCGGGTATTACCTTGACCGCGACCCGCGCGGCGAACTGCACTTCAAAAAGTCGCACGTCGTAAAAATCAAAAGAGAAAACACAACACGGCTTGGTTTGGTCGACCCGATACCGAACGGAGGCAAACAATGATAAACTGCTTGAATTTTAGGCATTTAAGGGACAATGGCGACGCGGACGCGGTCGACTATCAAGACAATATCAAGGGCAATGCCACAATCGTTACCGAGTCGGGCAAGGTTATCAAAGGCACGATAATTAAACCGACGCAGGGCGGCGGGCTTACCCCTATTGTCGACGGTAAAGGTTACGTATCACACTTCGCGACATGTCCTTTTGCGGGGCAACATCGCAACCCGTGTCGAAGGTGATGTATGCCGATACCTGCACACGAACGCAAAGACAAGCCGACGACACCGACCGTACTTTATTTGTGCAACGGCGAGGACACGCATTGCTCGAAAACAAATTGCGTGTATTCGGGCGGCGACTGCAAGCACACGTCAAATATCGAATACGCCGTCAACTTCAAAAAATACATACCGTCGAACGGCGGCGAAAAATTGACCTTCTTTGAAAACGAAAACTGTTTTGTCGGAAATATCACCCCCGCGTCGGACGCGGCACAACCCGTCGTAATCGGGGGCGACCTTGCGAAAGGGGCCGACCATATCGCACCCGCGCCCGAAACGTCCGACAATGGCGGCGGCAAATGATAATCGAACGCAACAACATTTACAACGTCGATTGTCTTGTCGGGTTGCGTGATATGTTACGGGGGGGCTCGCTGATTGCGTCATTACCGACCCGCCGTACCTTATCAACTACCAAACTCGCCACCGTCAAAATAAGCAAGACAAATTTTGCAAGCCGATTGCGAACGACGACAACCTGCAACTCATTGTCGACTTGATACCGTTGCTTTACGACGTTATGAAAGACAATACCCCCGCTTTATATGTTTTGCAATTCCGATAAAGTCGATTTTTTCAAACAGCAAGTCGAAACGCGCTTTACGATTAAAAACATCATTGTGTGGGACAAAGGCAATCACACGGCGGGCGACTTGGGCGCGCAATACGGCAAACGTTACGAGTTTATTATTTACGCAAATAAAGGTCGGGCACCGTTTACCCCCGATGTGCCCCGATACGACGATGTGTGGGCTTTTCCCCGTGTTACGGGAGCAGAGCAAATACATCAAAACCAAAAGCCGATACCGCTTTTAATGCGTATCGTCAAGCAACACACAAAACCGCACGACATCATACTTGACCCGTTTATGGGCAGTTGCTCGACGGCGGTTGCGGCGACGTCCGTCGTGTTTTACCTTGGTGGCACTATGGAGCTTCTCAACGCCGTGGTTATGATAATATCCGCGTTTATTTTATTCGGCGCACTTGATAGCGCAGGTAGTTATTCCGCTATGCTTAAAAACGTAGATCTGTGCGTAAGCAAGGCGCAATCCGTGCTTACCATGCCGACAATGGATACCGACGGACGGGATATCAATCCTTCAAATTACGATATCGACGTGGGAAACGTGGAATTTTCCTATGACGAGCGAAAAATCATAGACGGCGTTTCCGTGCATATTCCCGAAAAAACGACGACTGCAATTGTCGGACCTTCGGGTGGTGGAAAAACAACGCTATGCCATTTAATTGCAAGGTTTTGGGATGTCGATAAAGGCAATATAAAATTAGGCGGTCATAACGTAAAGGAATACTGTATGGACAGTCTTATGCGGAATTTCAGTTTCGTGTTCCAAAACGTTTATCTCTTTCAAGATACCATCGCCAATAATATCCGCTTCGGTCAGCCCGACGCGTCTATGGAAAAAGTGATTGAAGCCGCGAAAAAAGCTTGCTGTCACGATTTTATAACAGCACTTCCCGATGGCTACGAAACGGTGATCGGAGAAGGCGGAGCAAGCCTTTCGGGGGCGAAAAACAGCGTATTTCCATAGCAAGAGCTATAATGAAGAACGCGCCTATCATCATTCTGGACGAGGCGACGGCGAATGTAGATCCCGAAAGCGAGCAGGAGCTGACCACCGCCATTGAGGCGCTGACCAAAGAGAAAACGATTATTATGATAGCGCACAGGCTGAAAACCGTTCGACACGCGGATAACATTTTGGTGGTAGACGGCGGCAAGATCGTTCAAAGTGGTACGCACGAACAGCTTATCGAGCAAAGCGGAATTTATCGTCGCTTCGTTGAATCGCGCGAGCTTGCCGTCGGTTGGAAAGTATAAAGGTCTACACAACTGAAACAAAAAGTAAAGGCGGTGTAATATGAAAAAAGAAAAAGATGTTAATAAAAAAATCCTGCCTTCATTCGGGGTAGGACCGCTATATGTGATCGTCTGCGCCGTAATAACGGTGGTAGGAATTGTTCTCGATTGCTTCGGAATACTCTCTATGGGATAAATAGCCCATCTCTCCTTAAAGATCGTGTTTTACGTCCTTGGCGTCATACTTATTGCTTCGGGTATCGTAATGTGGCTTTTTGCCGTTGTAATCGGGAAAGTGGATAAAGACATTGAGAGCGGCAAGTTGAAAACTACAGGTATCTATGCGGTGGTAAGAAATCCCATTTACTCGGTGTTTTTGTTTGTTTTCACGGGAATACTGCTGTTTTTCACAAACCTGTGTTTGCTTAGTCTGCCCGTATTATACTACATCTATATGACTGTACTTATGATATGCACGGAAGAAAAGTGGTTAAAAGAAAAATTCGGTGCGGAATATGTGTCGTATTGCAAAAAAGTTAACCGTTGCTTGCCGTGGTTTCCTAAAAACGCACGGATAAACGATAAAAACCGTCAAAGATATTGAAATGGGGAAACAATATGCTATATACGACGATTGGAGCGAAACTTTGAAATGATATTCGGAATAAGTAGACGAAAACAGATTTAGGAGGAACACGTAAATGAATATACCTATAATTTTAATTGAAATTGCCGTAATGTTGATTTGTTTCGGATCGTTGGTGTTCGGAATGTTGTTGATAAGCCCTTTGACGTTTATAAGTGACTATCCGACCGAAATTCAAGCGGAATACTACCGTTCGCAACAAAAGCACGCAACCAAGGCGAAATTGACGAGGTTTATGATTATTAAGAAACTCATAGCCGTAATCGTCTTTCTTTTCTTGTTTGCGTTGATGCTACATTTGGCAGGCGCAACCGCTTTTTGGCAAGGCGTATTATTTACGGCGGTGTACATTTTTTGTATTTTTGCATTCGATACTTTCTTTTTGGATTGGGTATTGTTTGCAAATATCAAACGGATTCGTTTGCCCGGCACGGAGCATATGGAAAAGGAATACCGTCAAAAATGGTTTCACGTAAAGGTGTGCTTGCCCGTTATTCCGTTTGCGGTGCGTGCATGCTTTTTAAGCAGCGGTTTAATGTTGCTCCTTTGGTGAGGTGGATATGAAAATAATTGTTGCGGTTGCTTTTTATCTGTTGTATTGGTTTTGTTGCTTCCTTGGTACGGGTACGGACAAAAAGAATTTGTTCGGACTACGCTCTTACCCCGACGAGGTGCAACGTGTTGTCAAAAACGAACAGTCGATTGCGCAGTATCTGCGAAAAGAAAAGTCCGTTTGGTCGATACTTTTAGGAAATTTACTTTTATTTACGGTCGTCTTTTCCGTGCTCGGCGTTGCGCTGAAAAGTGTTCTCGGATTAACGGATTATTTGTCGACGTTTGTCTACTTTTTGCTTTTAGGTGAAGGGCTGGGCTTGTTTGACTTACTTGTGATTGCCCTTTTGTGGTGGCGAAACACCAAGCGTATCCGTTTTTCGTTTTTGCCTGAAAAAGAGTCGTATCAAACCCCGAAAAAGCACGTCGGTTCGTTTTTACGTGGAATTCCGCTGTTTGCCGTCGTTGCGGCGATTTCGGCGGGGATAGTAACGCTTATAACGATATTTTAATTAAGTGAGGCTACAAATATGAAGTATTCGGGAATGCCCTTTGGAATGAGGATACTATTTGAAAAATCCTTTCGAGATAATCTTGCGATCATGTTAGGCTTGGAGAAACTTGAATCCAAAACAGTGATGAAAAAAGCCAAAACGAAGTACAAAGAAATGATCGTTAAACTTCCCGAACATGTTAGGCTTGGAGAAACTTGAATCCAAAACAGTGATGAAAAAAGCCAAAACGAAGTACAAAGAAATGATCGTTAAACTTCCCGAACTTGAAAAATGGCAGTAAGAGTCGTCTTTTCGTTCGTGAATTGTTAAATCGAGGATTGCGCTTGGTTTGACGATTCACTTTTTTTATAAACGACGTATCGGGAAATCTAAAATATAAAGGTTATCGAACAAATCGTTTTTATTTCAAGGTTATCGAACAAATCGTTTTTATTTCATTTATAAAGTTTAATTATAGGGTAAGGAGAGAAAACCTTTTTTCGCGGCTTCCGTAACTTCTTTGACATTTTTGCGCCGTTATATTATAATAATAACAAATCGGGAGGTTAAATATGGAGATTCCGCAGGAATATTACGAATTGTTGGCGCGCTCCTTTCGTTCGCCGAAAGCCGCGATGACTGAAATTATTAATCTACAAGCGATTTTGAATCTTCCTAAGGGGACGGAACATTTTTTAAGCGATCTGCATGGAGAAGCGGATACGTTTTTGCATATTCTGAAAAACGCTTCCGGGGTAATTCGCACTAAGATCGAAACGATTTTCGATTACGTGCTTACTTCCCGTCAAAAGGACGATCTTGCCGCTCTTATTTATTATCCGGAAGAGCGTCTGACCGTCGTGAAACGACAAGAAAAGGATATGGACGAATGGTATCGACAAACGCTTTTGAAGTTGATCGAGGTTTTGAAAGTGGTTGCGTCCAAATATACGCGCAGTAAGGTTCGGAAAGCGTTGCCGCGCGATTATATGTACGTGATTGATGAATTGATCAATATGTCGCATCAGTCCATCAATAAGCAAAATTATTACGATAATATTATTTCTTCCATTATTGAGTTGAACGACGCCGATTCTTTCGTGATTGCCATGTGTGAATTGATTCAGCGACTTGCGATCGATCATTTGCATATTATCGGCGATATTTTCGATCGAGGTGACGGCGCGGACGTCATTGTCGACCGCCTAATGCGGTATCATTCTCTGGATATTCAATGGGGAAATCACGACCTGTTATGGATCGGAGCGGCTTGCGGAAACGTCGCTTGCATTGCGAATATTATTCGCATCAACTGTACGTATCGGAATTTGCAAATTTTAGAGAGTCGTTACGGCATCAATTTGCGCCCGTTAAGCACATATGCCGAAAAACGTTACGAAAACGATCCGTGTAAAACTTTTCGGATTGACGACACCTACGATACCTCTGTTCCCTTTGATAAAAACGAGAATCTCGCGAAGATCAACAAGGCGATTACGGTCATTCAGTTAAAATTGGAAAACGCTCTAATTGCGGCGCACCCGGAGTTCGATATGGCGGATCGAGCGCTTTATCCGGAAACCGTTTTAACCGATGAAGAGCAAGCGATCGTGCATTTTTTGCAAGAGGAATTTATTCATTCTGCAAAGTTACAATCGCACATTCGTTTTTTGCTGGAAAAGGGGAGCATGTATCTCGTATACAACGGCAATCTTTTGATGCACGGGTGTGTTCCGACAAACGAGGACGGTTCGTTTACTTTCGTCAGCGTGGGGGATACGCGTTATTCGGGTAAGGCTCTTTACGATCGATTGGACCGTTTGGTACGGGACGCCTATCGGAAGCGCACGCCTTACGACGTGGACTATATGTGGTATCTTTGGTGTGGCAAAAATTCTCCCGTATACGGAAGAGATCGCATGATTACGTATGAAAAACATTTCGGCGATCCCAAGACGACGGAAACAAAAAATCCCTACTATACGTTCGTCAAGGAAGAGGCTTATTGCGAGAGAGTGTTGAACGAGTTCGGAACGGGCGGAAAATTTTCACATATCGTAAACGGACATATGCCCGTCAAGGTAAAAGACGGCGAAGCCCCCGAAAGCGCGAACGGAAAACATATTACCATTGACGGCGGTTTGGCAAAGGCGTATCATTCCAAGACGGGGATCGGCGGTTACACGCTGATCAGTAATTCGCAGGGGCTGTTTCTCGTCAGTCATGCGCCGTTTACGTCGGCAAAGGAATATATCGACAGTTTAGAGGATCTTCATTCTCGCAGTCGCACGTTACAGACGTACGAACCGCGTATTTTGGTACGCGATACGGATACCGGCAAAAAAATGGCGGAAGAGATCGGCGTATTGAAACACATGTTAAAAGAATATTATAAAATGAACGTTAGAGAGGAATCGAAATGAGTTTGACTTTATTGGAAACCGAAGTTGCAATCAAGGCGATCAAGGACGGCTTTGAAAAGGAACTTGCGAAACAGTTAAAATTAACGCGCGTTTCCGCGCCGTTGTTCGTGCATCCCGAAACGGGGTTAAACGACACCTTAAACGGCGTCGAACGCCCGGTCGCATTTGCAGCGAACGGTATAGACGGAGAACTTGAAATCGTGCAATCGCTCGCAAAATGGAAACGAAACGCGTTGGTTCGCTACGGATTTTCGGCAGGGACTGGGCTTTATACGGATATGAACGCGATACGTCGGGACGAAACCGCCGATGCGCTTCATTCTTATTACGTCGATCAATGGGATTGGGAGAAGATCATTGAACCCAAACAACGCAATTATACCTACTTAAAGACGGTTGTTCGCGCGGTCTATTCGGCGATCAAGCGCATTGCTGCGCAGGTGACGAAGCAATACCCGTCGTTGACGTTCGATTTACCCAAAGAAATTACCTTTGTCTCCACAAAGGAGTTGGAAAAGACGTATCCCGCGCTTTCTCCGCGCGAGCGCGAAAACGCTTTCGTCAAGACGTATCGCGCGGTATTCGTTTATCAAATCGGTTGGCCGCTTTCGGATAAAAAGCCGCACGACGGCAGAGCCGCCGACTATGACGATTGGAAGTTAAACGGCGATATTTTGCTATGGCACGAACCGCTTGATTGCGCACTTGAAATCTCTTCGATGGGGATTCGCGTCAATGCGGATTCGTTGGTGAAACAGTTGAAATACAAAAAAGAACTCGATAAACTTGAAAATCCTTATTGTAAAGACGTTTTAGAAGGTCGTTTGCCGCTTACGGTCGGCGGCGGAATCGGTCAGTCCCGTCTTTGTATGTTTTTCTTAAAAAAACGTCATATCGGCGAGGTGCAGGCTTCCGTATGGAGCGAGGCAGAGGAAGCTGCGGCGAAAAAAGAAGGGATTACGTTGTTATAACAAGATGGATTTTTCACGTACGATTTCCCTTATCGGGGAAGATGCCTTTGCTAAATTAAAGCGCGCAAAGGTCGCCGTATTCGGCTTGGGCGGCGTTGGAAGTTACGTTGCGGAGTCGCTTGCGCGTTGCGGAGTCGGAACGCTTGTACTGATCGATGCCGATACCGTGGAGGAGAGCAACTGCAACCGTCAACTCGTCGCTCTTCGCTCGACGATAGGAAAAAACAAGGTTGACGTGATGCGCGAGCGGATTGCGGATATCAATCCTGTATGTAACGTTCTCGCGTATCCGACGTTTTATTTGCCCGAAAATGCGGAAGAATTTCACCTTTCGGAGTATGACGCCGTAGCGGATGCAATCGACACCGTGACGGCAAAAATCGAACTTGCCGTTCGCGCCGAACGGGAAGGCTTTTATTTGATTTCCGCCATGGGGACGGGGAATAAACTCGATCCGTCGCGATTTGAGGCAGCGGATATTTACAGCACGTCCGTTTGTCCGCTTGCTCGTGTGATGAGAAGAGAGTTGAAAGCGCGCGGCGTAAAAGGGCTTCGCGTAGTTTATTCTAAGGAAGAACCGCGGGTTTCGGCGTTCGGGCGTACCCCCGGCAGCATTGCGTTCGTGCCGTCGGTTGCCGGACTGATGATGGCCGGCGAGATCGTTCGTTATCTTTCGGAAAGGGGGTAAATTATGGAATATGCAAGAAACGGAAATTTTTTGATCGTTCGTTTGAATCGCGGAGAAGAAATTCTTTCTTCGGTCGCCGCGGTTTGCGAAAAAGAGCATGTTGATTCTGCGTCTGTTGTCGGAATCGGCGCAGTCGATTATTGCAAGGTAGGAATTTACCAAGTCGAAACGCGCGAATACCGTTCGCAAGAATTGTTCGGCGAACGGGAAATCACCTCGTTAGTCGGAAACGTCTCTTTAAAAGACGGGGTGCGGTATTATCATTTTCACATTGCGGTCGGCGGAGCGGATTTGACGGTACTCGGCGGACATTTAACCGAAGCGCGCATTTCCGCGACGGCGGAACTTTACGTTACGGTTTTTCCGATTACGGCAACGCGCGAGACAGACGAAACTCTCGGCTTGAATTTATTGCAATTTCCCACGTTTTGAGAGGAAATGACGCAAATAAAGGACTATTTACGGCAGAGAGGGCATTGACTGCCGATGGCTGAATGAGAAAATGGTTTGGTTGCTCGTTTTGCGATTTTGCGGACGATGCGGCGGAAGTTGGTATCCGTGGGAACGCTCTTATTATGATATCAATGTGACGGATAGTCGCGATTTGAAGATTGCGTCGCACAAGATCGGGGTGTTGATTCGAATCCTCGTATATTACAAGGTATCGCCGAATGCTCTCAAAGAGTAAAAGGACGGTAAAAAGAAATGACAAAAACGGTAAAAGAAAAGGAATTTGAAAGGCGATTTGAACGAATTGAAAGCAATCTTGAAAGTATAATAGGAATATTAAAGGACGGGAAAAAGCCCGCCCGTGATATTCCTATGTTTTACGAGTATTTAGATTTATGGCTTACGGAAACGAAAGCCCCGAAAATAACGGCAAAAAGTTTAAAAATTTTAGCAAGTGGCGTAAATAACTATATTAAGCCTAATATAGAAAATAAGCGACTTGACGAAATCAAAGCAAGCGAAATGCTTATTGCGATAGATAAAGTCCCGTATAGTTATATGCGACAAGTCGTGTATAGTATTTTTCGTGCGGTGTTTAAGCGTGCCTATCAGTTTGACATATTAAGCGAAAACCCCGCCGAAAAATTAGATTTTGTAAAACACGTTAGACAAAAAGGCAAAGCCCTAACGAAAAACGAGCAAACGGAATTTGTTAAAGCAATAAGCAAAGATAATAAGTACCGCCCGTTGTGGCTCTTTTATCTTCTTTCGGGTTGTCGGTGTTCGGAAATTTTAGCGATAAAATGGACGGATGTTGACAACGAGCAAAAGCGAATTTTTATTCGTGGAACAAAAACCGAAAGTGCTGAAAGATATATACCCCTATTTCCACAAATAGCGGAAATTCTAAAAGAATTACCGCAAACAAGCGAATATATTTTTCCGTATACGCAAAGGGCGATACAATGGAATTTTGACAAGATACGAGAGAAAAACGGCTTTGAGTTCCGTATACACGATTTAAGGCATACATTTGCTACAAGGTGTTTAGAAAGCGGAATAAGTTTGAACACGGTTCAAAAGTGGCTCGGGCATAAAAGTAGCGTAACGACTGCGGGTATATATCAACACGTTTTGACGGACTTTGAAAAAGAAGAAGCAAAGCGATTTAACCCGAAAATTTAAGAGAAAGAAAAAAGGCGAATCGGCAACAAGGTTGCGGAATCGCCTTTTTGTTATATTAGATTATCAATGTTAAATAATTCGTTAGCGTCTATATCGTAAACCCACATTAAATTAAAAAGGTCATATATGCTTGGTTCTCTTCTTCCTTGTTCCCAGTTTGCGTATGTGCTAATTGGCACGCCGAGTTTTTTAGCGACGGTTTTTTGTGAGTAGTTTTTTTCTGCTCTAATCGATTTTAATTTATCGCTAAAAATTTCTTTAAAAATTTCTATGAGGTTTTTGTTTTCTTCGTTCATAAGTTGTTTTAGAGTTTTCATTTTTTATTTGCACTCCTAAAAAATGTTTGCTTGTAATAATAATTTTAACATAAAATAGTCAAAATGACTTGACGATAGTCAAAGTGACCACTATAATAATATATGTAGTCGTAATGACTACAAAAAATTTTAATTTTTAGATAGTCAAAAAGACTATAAAGGACGGTAAAAGGCGAAATGAAGAAAAAGCGACGGACCACGGCAAGACAAAATGACGACGAAAAGTTGTTGCGATATGGCGTAACGGTGTTTTTAAGCAATAAAGAAGTAGACGTTATAACGATTGAAAATCGTTCGGGGTGTATTTCTTTAAGGCGTAGAGAGATACCGCAAAGAGATATACAAGCAATAGGCTTTACGGCAAATTTTGACGAAGACAACGACTATTACGAAGAAGACAAAAAAGCCCACGCAAAGCGGTTTAAGTGAAACGGTAGCCAAAAGGCTATAAACCGCACGGGGTGGGCGAAATAAAACAAGAAAAGAAAAAAAACGAAAAATAAAAAAGGACGGTAAAAGACAATGAAAAATTTAACTTTAATTAGAGAGAGTTTTGACGGAAAGGACGGCAAAAAGTATTGGGCGTATATGGTAAGGGGCAATGTAAGGGGGCGTGAAGTCAAAGTTGATTTCGTGCCAAAAGACATTGGCGGATACGAGCCATTAGACATAGTTTTTGACGTGCAAGACAAAGCCGAACTAATTATAGGACAAGAGCAAATAACGGACAGTTACGGCAATAAGAATACATACACTACCTACAAAGCGCAAAACGTGGACGAGTTCGGCATAGTTTACGACTGCGGAATAAAACCGCAACGAGATAGCGACAAATCATTGCTTGCAATGCTTTTGAACGTGTTAAACGCACAAGCGAAAGCGGAAGAAGAAAAGAAAGCAAAGGACGGTAAAAGGCAATGAAAAAGCCATACACAAAACCCGAAATAAAGATAATTTCAAGTGATACAAACGGGGGTAAACATTATGAAACCGAGTTTGCCGACAGTTGAAGACATAGAAAAAATAAAAAAAGGTGATAACGAAATAATCTTCAAATACTATTTGCAAAATTATGAGTTTATAAAAATGGTTGCAAAGTCCTATTGTCGCAAAAATAGATTGCGCAACAATCTATTTGAAGACATAACACAAGAGTGTTTATTGTATTTTCAAAAGTTTAATTTTGAAAATGCGGTAAGGTTTATACGCTCTATCAGTGATATAGCCGTATATGTCCGTTGGGGCGGTGAAAGAGTTTATCACCAAGTAAGGCAAGGTAACACTGAAATATTAACAATACTTGACGAGCCTATAAGCCGAGAGAAACGGCACGGCGGAGAGCCTGAAACATTAGGCGAAACAATTGTTGCGCCGTATGACATTATAGAAGAACTCGAGCCGACCAAACGATATACAGACGAAATATATAAACTTGCGCAAAGTTATATGACCGAAAGAGAAAAACAAGCATTTGAATATTTTTACTATACGGATTTAACGGCACGGGAAATCGGCGCAATAATGGGCATAACGATAAACGGCGCACAATCATTAAAAAATAACTATATGCGAAAATTGAAACGAAATTCGCAAGAATTTAGCGAAAGGCTTTTAAGTATAAAATAAGAGAAAACGGAAACGGAACGGCGACGGCGTAAAACGGCAAATAGCCTTTATAACGGCAAGGCAAAAAGAGAAAATAAAAGGTTTATCTTTTTAGATTGCAGAAGGCAAAAGAAAAAATAAAAAACGTAAAAAGTAAGTTTACGGTTTTATATCGTAGCATACGACTAACGAAAAGCAACCCGAAAAGACGGTATAAAATGCGTTTTGTCAATAGGCAATTGGAATAAATAGCGTAGCGGTTTATGCCGAGAAAACTATTGACGGAACGCAAGTAAACGCTAAAAAGGAACGCTATGTTTATAACCGCAAAACGCCCCACACTTGAACAACTCCCCGGCAATTTCAAAATACCTTTTTTTGACGAACCAAAAAAAATATTGTGTAAAGTATATAACGATGGCGGGCATTATATTGCAACACCATACATACCCCAAAGAGTGCCAAAGAAAAAAGCAAAAGAAGAAGTGCAAGAAATTTTTGACAGCCTTTACGCAACGGCGATAAAGGACGGTAAAAATGAGAAAGAAACAAAAAGTTTTTTATTTGATAATTTATGCCCCTTTTTTGAAAATGACGAAGAAACGGAAATTTTCATAAAAGAGCAAATAAAACGCAAAGCGTTTAATTTGTACCAACGCAAAAAAAGGTTTAAGCGTAAAGCCTACTTGAATGCTTGGACGCATTTTATCACTATAACATATAGCGATAAAATGCTAAATGAAGAAGACTTCCGCAAAAAATTGCGTAAGTGCTTATGCAATTTTCATACCCGTAGGGGTTGGCGATATATGGGCGTATTTGAAAGAGCACCCGAAACGGGGCGTTTACATTTTCACGCACTTTTATATGTGCCTGTGGGTGAAATGATAGGCGACTTGACGGAAAAGCAAGATTATAGCACAAAACAACACAAAATGCAAAAAACTATTGAAAATAGTTTTTTTGCGGAAAAATTCGGGCGCAACGACTTTAAGGAAATAACGCAAGGCGAATTACGAAAAGGTAATACGCTTGCCTATCTTTTGAAATATATTCAAAAGACGGGCGAACGTATTGTTTACAGTAGAAATATACCCGAATATATCTATAAAGCAATAGACAAAAAAGACATAGCAAGCGAAATGCAAGATTTCGTGTTAAAGTATGTTTTATTTGATGACGTTATAGACTGGGAAAAAGATGTTGCGCACATAACATACGAACAAATAGACATTTTCGAACTAATGCGAAAAACTGCCCCAAAAGAGAAAAAACAAAGGCGGAAAACGGCGCAAAAGCAAGGCGGGTTAGCCGTTTTGCCCGTTTCCCCTTTGCGTTCTTGTTGGGCTTAACGCATAGGGCGATACCTTGTAACGGGGCGGGGCAACGCCCCGCCCCGCTCGTAAAAAACAAGTTGCGATAAAAAAGATTAGGAAAAGAGACTGCGAACGCCCTTTCAAATTGGTTGAAAGAGAGGATACGCAGCCTTTTTTTTATTAAACTATTTTTAAGAGTGTAATTCCGCCTTCGGCGATCGTCGCGGTGACGGATGAGGTGTTTTCCAAAGAAAATTCGGTGGCGGCGGTTGTCGTGCGGAGAATCGTTCCCGATACGTTAGCCGGGTTGGCTGCGATTGAAACGTCCGTGCTTTCCGTGTCGATTGCCGTTCCGTTTTCCAAAAGAGAAACGGATAATACGTCGTTTGCCGACGGCAGACGGGCGGTGACGGAATAAGAAATCAAGTACGTGCCTGCCGGTACGGTTATAACGTTTCCCGATACGTTCATCGTTGTTTCTGGCGTTGCCGTCGATTGGGTGAGGGAAATGACGGTTTCCGCGGTCACGTCGCCGTTTACCGCCTCTGCGTAAAGTCCGTCGCCCGTTCCGCTTGCGCCCGTCGCACCCGTCGGACCGGTAACGCCTTGCAATCCTTGAACACCTTGCGGACCGGTAGCACCCGTCGCGCCTGTCGCGCCCGTCGGGCCGGTAACGCCTTGCTCGCCTTGCAATCCTTGAACACCTTGCGGACCGGTCGGACCTTGCGGACCAATTGGACCTCTCGCACCGACGACGAAAACGGGCGGACGGTTATTTTGACAACGGTTGCAACGGCAACCGAAAGGATGACAATATTCTGACATGATACCTCCAAACGTAAAATTGAAAAGACGCTGTTTTTCGCCTTGCAAAGGCTGCGCGCCTCTACTGATAAAATATGATTTTTTCGTGCGGAATGTGAAAAAAGGCGTTTTTTTCCGAATTGTTTCGGAAAGATTTGACAATCTCGGAGGGATATAATAAAATATTATTAAACGAAAAGAGAGGAGTATTTCTGTTTATGAAAATGGTAAAAAAATATATTTATCCGACCAAAATCGTAAAAACTTACGGCGGCGTCACGGGTGCGCAAGAATTAAAGGTTGAAAAGGATATGCAGATCGGTTTTTACGAGCCGAGCGTTTGCGTGTTAGCGGGCGGCGGTTCGTTGATTTTGGATTTCGGAAAGGAATTGCAAGGAGGTGTTCGCGTCATCACCTTTGCCGGCGGTGACGACTGCTTTTTGCGTTTGCGCTTCGGGGAATCCGTTTCCGAATGTATGGCGAATTTGGGAGAAAAGAACGCTACGAATAATCACGCTGTGCGCGATCGGGTAATTTGTGCTCCGAGTTATTCGGATATGGAATACGGCAATACGGGGTTTCGCTTCGTAAAGTTGGATAACGTCGGCGAAAAGAGCGTCGTATTAAAGAGCGTCATCGCCTATTCGGAAATGCTGAAAATGCCCAAAAAGGGGAGTTTCGAGTGCGACGATCAGACGTTGAATAAAATTTTCAAGGTAGCCTCCTACACGGTAGATCTCTGCGTGCAGAACGGCATGGTTTGGGACGGAATCAAGCGTGATCGTTTGGTATGGATCGGGGATATTCATCCCGAAATGCTTTCTCTTTCCACGCTTTACGGGCGGTTCGAACCCATCGAGCGGTCGCTTGATTTTATCAAGCGTCAGACGCCGCTGCCTGCTTGGATGAATCATATTCCCACGTATTCGATGTGGTGGATCATCATTTTGCACGATTACTATATGCGTACCGGCTGTATGGATTACCTTTCGGCGCAGAAAGAATATCTGCTCGGATTGCTTCGTCAGTTGGACGAAAATATCGGCGCGGACGGAGAAATTCTCTATAAAGACTATCTGTTGGATTGGCCGACGCACGAGCAACCGGATGAAATTCCGGGCGTACGCGCGCTCAATCGGATCGCCGCGGAAAAGGCGGAGAAGATTTTGTCGTTCTTGGGAGAGAAGAGCGATTTGCCCTCCAAGATCATTGCAAAATTGGATTTGAAACGTTATCCCGTTTTGGATAAAAAACAAGTAAAGGCGTTCGAGTGTATTGCTTACGGCGATTATAATCGGGACGCCCTCGCCTTTTTGACGAACGGCGGCGTCAAGGGATTTTCGACGTTTATGATTTATTACATTCTGAAAGCGATGGTCGGTTGCGGCGGAGAAAACGAGAGCGTGGAACTGTTACGGGAGTATTACGGCGGAATGCTCGCCATGGGGGCGACGACGTTCTGGGAAGATTTCGATATTGATTGGACGAAGAACGCAACCAAGATTACGGAACTTCCCAAGCGCAATAAAATAGATATCCACGGCGATTACGGCAAATATTGCTATATCGGGTTCCGTCATTCCTTCTGTCACGGTTGGGCTTCCGGACCGATTGGCTTTTTGAGCGAATGTGTTGCCGGATTCGAGGTGACCGCACCCGGCTGCGCAAAGATGACTATTCAGCCGCATTTGGGAAAATTAAATTACGTAAAGGCGAAATTTCCAACGCCCTACGGCGTAGTGGAAGTACACCACGAAAAGGCGGACGGCAAGGTATGGACGACCTGTCGCGCGCCGCGAGAGGTGGAACTGCAATTTAAGGGGTGCGAATTAAAGGACTTCTCGCAATATTGAAAATAATCAAAAAACAGATACCACAAAAAGCCTTTTGCGATCGTTTTTCGCAGGAGGCTTTTCCTTTGGAAAAGGTTTGCAAGGAAAAGAGAGCGCGTGTTTTTTCATTATTCGTCAATGCGCGTTCGATCGGGAACGTGCGAGATTTGTTTGGTTTTGTGACTTTTTGAGAGGAATTTTTTTCATTTTTCCCGTTCGGAAGAAATTCTGGCGGTGAGAAAAGGGAAAAAGAGTCGGTTTTTACACTATTTTTAAAATTTTTTACGAATTTATCTAAAAAATTTTTAAAAACCTATTGAAATAACCGTTTTCTTCCGCTATAATATAAATGATGGCAAAAAGCCAATCAAGATAAGGAAGGAATAAAAACTATGGGCATTTCAGCAAAGGACATCAGAAACATTGCAATCATCGGGCACAGCGGCGAAGGGAAAACTTCTCTTGCCGAAGCGATGCTTTTTAACGGAAAGACGATCGACCGCTTGGGAAAAGCGGCGGACGGTACGACCGTTATGGATTACGACGAGCAAGAAATTGCGCGCGGTATTTCGATTTCTCTCTCTACCGCATACGCTACGTGGGAAGGGGTAAAGATC
The DNA here is from genome assembly GCA_964468815.1 of uncultured Clostridia bacterium. Lineage (GTDB taxonomy): Bacteria > Bacillota > Clostridia > Christensenellales > Borkfalkiaceae > UMGS621. The sequence continues at coordinate 56,588 of CAYXWN010000003.1, forward strand.
AATATAATAGACGTTCCGGGGTTTGCGGATTTCGAGGGCGAAGCGGAAGAGGCGATGCGCGCGGTAGACGCGGCGGTTCTCGTTGCGGACGCGTCCGGATCGGTCAGCGTCGGCGCGGAGAAAATGGTCGGGTATTGTGAACGCCATTCGTTGCCGTTGATTATCTTTATTAACGGAATCGACAAGGAAAACGCGAATTACGTCGCTACGATGGATGCATTCCGAAAGATGTTCGGCAGAAAGATCGCAACCATGCACACGCCGATCATGGAGGGGAACAAAATGCAAGGATACGTCAGCATTATTTCCTCTAAGGCGTACCTCTTTACCAAGGGCGGAAGAAACGAGATCCCCGTACCGGCAGAACTTGTGGGGCAGGTTCGCGCGATTAAGAACGGCTTGATCGAAGCGGCGGCGGAATCCAGCGACGAACTGTTGGATAAATATTTCAGCGAAGGCACGCTGTCGAACGACGAAATTATCGAGGGAATCAAGGTCGGCGTCAAGAACGGCGAAACCGTTCCCGTTATGGGCGGCTCTGCGTTGCAGAACATGGGCGTTATCAATTTGATGAACGAAATCGTCGCGTTGCTCCCGTCTCCGGCGGACAAAAAGCCGACGGTGGCGGAAAATGTTGACGGCGAGCCCGTCGAAATCGTATGCGATGCGGACGGCGCGTTTGCCGCACAGGTATTCAAAACGGTGGTCGATCCGTTCGTCGGAAAGTTAAATATTTTGCGCGTATTTCGCGGCAAACTGAAAAGCGGCATGACCGTATACAATGCGACGACGGGAGAACGGGAGCGGATCAACCAACTTTATGTTTTACGCGGCAAGAAGCAAGACGCCGTGGACGAACTTGCGGCAGGCGATATCGGTGCGGTCAACAAATTGAACGCGACGAATACCGGCGACACGCTTTGCGACGAGTCCGCGAAAGTGAAATTTGCCCCCATTTCTTTCCCGAAGCCCGTATTAACGCTCGCGATTTACGCGGCGAAGCAAGGGGAAGAAGATAAGATATTCCAAGGCTTGAACCGCCTCGCGGAAGAAGATTGCTCCTTTAAGGTGGAAAAGGATTCCGAAACGGGCGAAATGGTGATTCGCGGACAGGGCGAAACGCAACTTGAAGTGCTTTCCAAGAAATTAAAGGCGAAATTCGGTTGCGAAGTCGTGTTGAGAGATCCCAAGATCGCGTATCGTGAAACCATTCGCGGCAGAGTGGAAGCGGAAGGAAAGCATAAAAAGCAGTCGGGCGGCGCGGGACAGTACGGCGTGGTTAACGTACGGTTCGAACCGGGTGCTGCGGACGGAAAATTCGAGTTTGTCGACGCGGTTGTCGGCGGCGCTGTTCCTCGTCAGTTTATCCCTGCTGTCGAAAAGGGATTGAGAGAAGCGATCGCAAAAGGCGTTTTGGCAGGATATCCGATGGTGGATTTGAAATGTACGCTATTTGACGGCAAGTATCACCCCGTCGACTCCAAAGAAGTTGCGTTCGTATCCGCGGCGAAACTTGCTTACGACGAGGCGTGCCGCAAGGCGAACCCCGTTCTGTTAGAACCCATCTATTTGGTGCGCGTGGTCGTTCCCGAAAGTTACATGGGGGATATCTTGGGAGATATGAACAAGCGTCGCGGCAGAATCCTCGGTATGGATTCGGTAGACGGCAAGCAAGTGATCAACGCCGAAGTTCCGTTGGCGGAAATGTTCAAATACGCGACTGATCTGCGCAGTATGACGCAGGGAAGAGGTCGGTTCGAAATGGATTTCTTGCGCTATGAAGAAGTGCCGTACGCCGCTCAGGAAAAAATAATTAAAGAAGCGAAAGCCGCACAGGCTTAAAATCGCGAAAAAAGAGGTATAATAGAAATGATATTGGCAGTCTGCCCGAATCCGAGTATGGACTGTACGATCGAGGTGGACGATCTGAACGTCGGAATGCTCAATCGCATCAGCAATAAAGTAGAAACGTATTCGGGAAAGGCATTGAACGTCGCAATCGGCGTCGCCCGTTTAGGGGGTGACGCCTTGGCGACGGGGTTTATGTTTGAAGCCAACGGCAAGATGTTTGAACTCGCGTTGGAAAAAGAAGGCGTTCGTCACGAATTTGTTCGGAACGCCGGAAGCGTTCGCGTGAATTATAAGATCATTGATAAAAAATCCATGTTGACCGAGATCAACGATCGCGGAGACGAGGTTCTTTTCGAACAGCAAGAAGAACTCCTTTCCTTGGTGCGCAAGCGCGCGCAGACGGCGGAGATCGCCGTCGTAAGCGGAAGTTTGCCGAAAGGCGTTTCTCCCGATTATTACGGGAAGTTGATGGCTTGTATTCCGCCGCAGGTCAAAACGGTGGTGGATACCGAATCGCAGAATCTGCGGTACGCGCTCGCCTATCGTCCCTTTATGGTAAAGCCCAATTTGAAAGAGTTGGAAAATTTTACGCACAGATCGCTTTTTACGCATGAAGAAATCCTTGCCGCCGCGGAAGAAATGTTGGCGGAGGGCGCGCAGAACGTCCTTGTTTCGTTGGGATCGGAGGGCGCGATCTTGACGAACGGAAAGGAACGGTATTACTGCAAGAGCGCGAACGTCGCCATTAACTCGACGGTGGGCGCAGGGGACAGCATGATCGCGTCCGCTTGTATGCAGATCATCAAAAACGCACCGCTTGCCGAAGTTTTGCGGCACGGCGTCGCGGCGGGAACGGCTGCGATCACCACGAGCGGAACGAACTTATTTTATAAGGACAAATACGAGGAAATCTATACGCAGATTTCCGTACGGGAATTATAGCATGACGTTGAAGGACTTGAAGAACGACCGCGAAATTACTGCGATCATCAGTGTTTCGGAAGAACAGATCGAACGGCTTGGGTATACCGAACATTCCATTCGGCACGTAAGCATCGTTGCAAAGCGCGCCGGGGAATTGTTGAGAAAGTTGGGGTACGACGAGCAAACGGTCAACGCGGCGGAGATCGCCGGGTATTTGCACGATATCGGCAATTCCGTTTCGCGAATTGATCACGCGCAGTCGGGTGCGATTTTGGCGTATCGGCTTTTGACCGAACGCGGTATGGATTATCGCGACGCCGCCGAAATCATGATGGCGATCGGCAATCACGACGAGCAGTTCGGCGTACCGGTCAGCGCGGTGTCCGCAGCACTCATCATTGCGGATAAAAGCGACGTTCACAAGAGCCGCGTAAAAAAATCCATCGAGGATAAGTACAACGTCGAGGATATTCACGACCGCGTGAATCTCGCCGCCGAAAGTTCTTTTATTACGGTGGACGAAGAAAATAAGCGAATCGTATTAGAGGTTACCATCGACACCGCCGTGTGCGAGGTGGTAGATTATTTTAAGATCTATCTGAATCGCATGAACATGTGCACGGCTGCGGCAAAACTGTTGGGGTATGATTTCGGGTTGGAGATCAATAAGGTTCGGTTTCAGTAGAGTTTTTTGTTTTTATGAATCGAAGCACGTTATATCCGTTTTGAACGGAAATAGCGTGCTTTCTTTTATGTGGTCGGAAGATACCGCGCTCGCCGCGCGAACGGGGAAAATCGTTCGTTTTTTTCATAATTTCCGAAAAGTTCGGAATACTGTCGGTATGTGGAAAAAGACGTATGAAAAGGGAAGGAATTTTTTTCGGGAGTTTTCGGCTTGCCACGCGACGACGATCGCCGGGGCGTGGGTGTTCTTTTTGTTGCTTGCGGTCGTGCCGATTTTCTTTCTCTTGGTGACGGCGTTCGGCGTGTTCGGCGTGGACGTTTCGATCGAATTGGCGTCCCGTATTCCGGAGGAGTTTCGCGGACTCGTGCTGGAAATCATCGACGTTGCGAGTCAAGCCTCCCGCGGCGCGACGGTGTTATTCGTTTTGACCGTTTTTTGGTCGGGCTCGTCCCTCTTTTCGCATATGCTCAAAGACGGCGAACTTTTGTACGGAGCAAAGCGCGGAAAGAGCGGAGTCGTTCGCAAACTGCTTTCCTTTCTGTTGCTGTTTTTATTGTTGACGGTGTTTTTTCTGAGTGCGTTTTTGCTCTTCCTCAACCGTTTTATCGTGCGGTATTTCGTCTTGACGGGGTTTTGGGCGGTACTCGTCAAGGTCGCGCTGTACGTAGTCGCGTTTTCGGTCATTTACGTGATCGTTTTTTTGTTACAAACGTTTATCAGCCCCGTGCGCGTCACGTTTGCAAATCGGGCGACAGGGGCGGCGGTTTCGTTGGGAATCACGTTGGTCGGAACGCTTGCTTTTCTCGTTTATATCCGCTATTTTCATTCGTATAACGTGCTTTACGGAAGTCTCGCCGCATTGATCGTGTTTTTGCTTTGGTCGTATATTATTACGCTGAGTCTTGTAACGGGGGCGATCGTCGTGAAACGCAGAACGCAAAGGCGTGCGGAAGAAATTCCATCTGCGCGTTCAAGAGAAAAAGGACGTTTTTTTCAGAGCGATAAGGGATAAACGGATTTTTTTGACATAATTCGACACGTTCTCTCATAGAGTATCTGCATGGGGGAAGTGTTTTGCGTGAATATATGAAAAATCGGATTTACGAGGAGGCGAATTGGCTACTCGAAACGGGCGGCACGGTACGGGGTGCGGCAAAGGTGTTTCATCTGTCTAAGTCCACCGTACATAAAGATTTGACCGAACGTCTCGTCGAATTGGACGAACGCCTTGCGCGCGACGTGCATAAGGTGCTTGCGTTCAATCTTTCCGAACGCCATTTGCGCGGCGGAGAGGCGACCAGAAGAAAGTACGAGCAGATCCGCTCGTAACGGGATGCGCAAAAGCCGCGCGGTGTTTCGTTTTTTTGTACGAATCGCCGCGCGGCTTTTCTTTATGAGTTTCGTTTTGTTTTCGTGTTTTGTATTTACGGCGGTTGCCGCGTTTTTTTAAGTTACGACTCTTTTACGTCCAAAACGACGTTGCATAATCCTTCCGCAAAGGGCTTTTCGTGCGTTACTAAAATCAAACCGCCTGCGTAATCGAGCAAGGCTTTTTTTAACGCGTCCTTTGCTCGTACGTCCAAATGGTTGGTAGGTTCGTCCAGAATCAGAAGGTTCGTCGTCTGTTGCATCAATACGCAGAGTTTTAACCGCACTTGTTCGCCGCCCGAAAGTTCGCATACGGGGTTAGTCGCCAAATCGCCTTTTAATCCGACTTTTGCGAGTGCGTTGCGCGTTTCTTTTGTGCCTTCGCGCGGATAAAAGCGGTTATAATACGCCATCGCGTTAAATTCCGCGTCCGCGAAATCGAGTTCTTGTTCGAGGTAGCCGATTCGGATCGCCGGGTGAAAGCGGAAACTGCCGCCGAGCGAAGGAATTTTTCGGAGAAGGGTTTTGATCAACGTCGTTTTTCCGACTCCGTTCGTGCCGCGAATCCATATTTTATCCGTTCCGCCAAGTTGAAAGGAAAAGGGCGGCAAGAGGGGCTTCCCGTACCCGATCGTGCCCCCTTCGACGACGAGTAATTCCTTAGTGTTCAATTCCTCGCAAGGAAAGGTAAACACGGCGTCGTGAATGACGGTCGGCTTTTGTAGAACCTGAATTTTGGCGAGTTGTTTTTTCCGTGCGTTCGCCATGCCTGCGGTCGCCGCGCGTACTTTATTGCGCGCGATGTAATCTTCTATTTTTTCGATTTCCCGTTGCTGACGGTTATAATCGTTCTCGTATTGCTTTGCGTTTTGCTCGCGTTGCGATAGAAATCCCGAATAATTCGCGGCGTATTTTTTGATTTGTCCGTTTTCGATATTGACGGTAAAGCGGCAAACGCGATCCAAAAAGTCTGCGTCGTGCGAGATGACCAACACGGTTTTGGGGGAAGCGTTCAAGAAGTCGGTAAGCCAAGCGATGTGTTCGATGTCCAAAAAGTTCGTCGGTTCGTCCAGCATCATCACGTCCGGTGCGTCTAACAGAAGTTTCGCGAGCATGAGCTTTGCGCGTTGTCCGCCCGAAAGCGTTCCGATTACGGTGTCGTAGCCGAAATTCATGACGCCGAGTCCGTTCGCAATACGCTTGATATTCGCTTCCAACTCAAAAAAACCGGCGTCCGTTAAACGGTCGGTCAAATTCGTCGCCTTGCGAATCATCTCGTCCAGTTTGTTCGGATCGGATACGTTTCCCATTTCGGCGTAAAGGGATTCCATTCGGTCGTTCATCGCGAACAGATCGGTAAAGGAAGATTTCAGATATTCCATAACGGTCAGCGTTTTATCGAGTTCGGCGTGTTGGTCGAGGTAGGACTTTTTAATTCCGTTTTGCCACCGTACTTCGCCCTCGTCTTGCAGAACCTCTCCTGCCAAAATGTTAATGAAGGTAGATTTTCCGGCGCCGTTCAAGCCGACGATTCCGACGTGCTCGCCGTTGTTGATTTGCAGATCCGCATTGTGAAAGAGAACCTTGTCGTCGTAGCGGTGCGATAAGTTTTTAATTTCGAGTACACTCATGATTTTTTTCCTTGTTTCGTTAAGATAATAGCATATTTCAGACAAAAACGCAACGGTTTCGGACATGCTCTCATGCCTATTCGGGAGAAGAAACGCATACCTTAATGAGAGAGGAGAAAGGATATGTTTTGGGATTCGCTTTTATTTATTTTATCTAAGATCGTATTTTTCTGTTCGAGTATTCGTTCGGGGGCGAGTTTTCCGAAGCCGCTTTCCGCGGAAGAAGAGAAAAAATATCTCGCCGCGGCAAAAGCGGGGGACGATTCCGCACGGGAAAAGTTGATCGAACACAATCTCCGCCTCGTCGCGCACGTGGCGAAAAAGTACGCCGGAGCAGCGGAAACGGACGATCTGTTGTCCGTCGGATCAATCGGCTTGATTAAAGCCGTCAATACGTACGAGGCGAGCAAGGGAACGCAACTTGCCACTTATACGGCAAAGTGTATCGAAAACGAAATTCTCATGTTGCTCCGCGCGAATAAGAAGTTCAAGAACAACGTGTCGCTGTCCGAGGTCGTCGGGACGGATAAAGACGGAAACGAGTTGATGCTCATCGACCTTTTGTGCGAAAAGGACGACGCGGTGTTTCAAAAGGTGGAGAAAACCATTCAAAACGAAAAGTTTACCGAATTGATAAAATCCGTCTTGACCGAACGGGAGTTTCAGATCATCTGTTTGCGGTACGGCTTAAAGGGCGGAAGAAGTTATCCGCAACGCGAGGTGGCGGCGTTGATGAAGATTTCTCGCTCTTACGTATCCCGAATTGAGAAAAAGGCGATTGAAAAATTAAAGCATGACGTCAAAAAAGAGGACTTTTACCTTTGAATTTTTCGCGTTTCGTGATATAATACAAAAGAAAAGCGTTTTGAAACGCCGTATTTTACGGAAAGCGGCACGTTTGCAAAGCTTTCGTTCGTCGCGCTTTCAAAAACGCTTTGAGAATTTTGTAAAAGAAAACGGCGTAAGGAAACGCCGTTCAAATAAAAACGCGAGGGAAAACTTATGGAAGAAACAAAAATCGCCGTTTTGGCGATCATTGTCAAAAATTACGAATCGGTGGAAACGGTCAACGCGCTTTTGCACGAATACAGGGAACGCATCGTCGGAAGAATGGGAATCCCTTATCGGGAGCGCGGATTGTCCGTTTTATCCGTCGTGTTGGACGCACCGCAGTCCGAAATCAGCAGTTTGTCCGGAAAAATGGGAATGTTGGACGGCGTTTCCGCAAAAGTCGTAAGCGCGAAATAACGTCAGTCCGTCCGCCGCGCGCGCACCTCGAATCCGTAAAGGACGAAGAGGTAAATCAGCGACAGAACGGTTATCGCGGCGAGCGCGACGCCCAATATAAACGCGCCGTATCGTAAAAGCGAAAAGACGACGACCGCACAAAACAAAAAGCAAGGCACGGATATAATCTTAAAAATCAACGATAAAACGCTCGTCCATTTCGGGGGAACGTCCGCTTGCTCCGCGTTCGCTCTTTTTAAGAGCATGATGCCGAAAACCGTTTGCCAAACGAGATCGATCAAGCAACTCGGGACGAACGACAGCATAAACAGCACCAAAAGAAGCACTGCCGAAACGGCAAAGCCCAAGCCTTCGCCGGAATCGCCTCCCTCAAATTGAATCGCGCCGCCGTAAAACGCTGCGAAAATGCCGACGAGCAACAAAAGGCAAACGCCTGCGCCGATTAAGTTTAAGATTCCGATAAATTTAATTTTCCGTTCGGTAGTTTGTTCCATCTTTGATTCTCTCCTTTTTTCATAGTATATCATATTTGGAAAAGAACTTGCAAATAAAAAACCGTTTTCGCAGGCGTTTTTTGGAAGTCTACGACTTTACAAAGCGTTTTTTTTATGGTATCATAATTATATGAACGTGACTTTTCTTTCGGGTGCGACGGGCGGAATCGGGAAAGCCTTTGCCGTAACGTGCGCCAAAAACGGAGATCATCTTTTTTTAACGGGCAGAAACGGCGATAAATTGCTCGCGTTAAAGGCGGAACTCTCTGCCTTAAACCCGTCGATCGCGATCGAAATTTACCCTTGCGATCTGACGGACGCCGCCGCGCGCGACGCGATGGTTGCGTTTGCGGAAGAACGCGGTTTGCGCTTTTCCCGTATTTTGTTGGTCGCCGGCGTAGATACGCAAAAACCCGTCTTGGAGTATACGAGGGAAAAACTGTTGTTTCAGATTCGCGTGAACGGGGAAGCGACCGTCGATCTCGCTTATCGCTTGTTGCAATTGCGTGCGGAGCGTTGCGAGGTGGTTGCGGTCAGTTCGATGAGCGGCGTTACGCCCATGCCGTACTTTGCGCTGTATTCGGCGACAAAAGGTATGCTTACGTCCTTTTTCACTGCGTTGCGGCTGGAATTAAAGGGGAAGAACGTCAACGTGACCGCCGTTTTGCCAGGCGGCGTTTATACCAGACCGGATATCGTAAAAGACATCGAGGGACAGGGCGTTTGGGGCAAACTTTCCGCAAAGTCGCCCGAGTTCGTCGTAGAGAAGAGTTTAAAAGCGGTAAAAAAGAATCGGGCGATCTGTGTTCCCGGATTCTTTAATCGGTTTTTATACGGCGTTATGAAGGTCGTGCCGCGCGGAATCTCTATGCGGTTTATCGCACACCGTTGGAAAAATATCCGCAAGGACGCGTTTTAACGCGAATTTTTATAAGAGAATATAATCGGGAAGAAAAAACAGCCGCGCGCCGCGCGAATTGTTTTATGAAAATTGTTTTATGAAAAAGGAGGAGCGGAAATGAGTTACGCCGACCGCGTTTTCATCGAAAACTGCAATGAAATTTTAAACAACGGATTTTGGGATACGGATTTACCCGTTCGTCCGCATTGGGAGGACGGGACGCCCGCGCATACCGTCAAGAAATTTTGCATCGTCAATCGGTACGATTTGCAAAAGGAGTTTCCCATTTTAACCATTCGCCGCACGGCGTTTAAGTCCGCAATCGACGAGATTTTGTGGATTTGGCAGAAAAAGTCCAACAATATCCACGATTTGAACAGTCATATTTGGGATTCGTGGGCGGACGAAACGGGTTCGATCGGAAAGGCGTACGGATATCAACTTGCGATCAAACATCAATATAAAGAGGGGGAATTCGATCAAGTGGATCGCGTTCTGTACGATTTGAAACACAATCCGTCCTCTCGCCGCATTATGACCAATCTCTATAATTTCGAGGATCTCCACGAAATGAATCTCTATCCGTGCGCGTATTCCATGACGTTTAACGTTTCGGGGAATACGCTGAACGGGATTCTCAACCAACGCTCTAACGACGTTGTGGTCGCGAACAATTGGAACGTCGTGCAGTATTCCGTTCTGTTGATTATGCTTGCGCAGGTTTCGGGATTAAAGGCAGGGGAACTTGTTCACGTAATTGCGGACGCACACATTTACGACCGCCATATTCCCGTTCTGAAAAAGCTCATGGAAAATCCGCAATACGCCGCGCCGAAATTGATCGTCAATCCGTCCGTCAAGAATTTTTACGATTTTACGGTGAACGATTTCGCGCTTGAAAATTACGAGTTTACCAAGATGGAAGGGAAGTTGGAGGTAGCGATCTGATGAAAGCGATCGTCGCAGTGGACAATCGTTGGGGAATCGGCAAAAACAACGATTTGTTGTTTCATCTCCCGACGGATATGAAATATTTCAGAGAAAAAACGCTTGGGAAAGTCGTCGTTATGGGAAGCAACACGCTTCTTTCTTTCCCCGGCGGAAAGCCCCTTAAAAACCGCACGAATATCGTGCTGTGGCCGGGCGGCGAAAAACGCGAAGACTGTATCGTGGCGGACAGCCTTGCGGAATTAAAGGAGATTTTAAGTGCGTACGAGTCGGACGACGTGTACGTGATCGGCGGCGGCATGTTTTATCGTACGATGTTGCCCTATTGTTCGGAAGTACTTGTCACGAAGGTAGAGGCGGACGGCGACGCGACGGTTTTTTACGAAAATTTAGATTTGCGTCCCGAATGGTCGTGCGTTTCGACGTCCGATTTTGTTGAGGACGGGGAGTATCGCTTGCGGTTTACCGTCTATCGCAATGCGTCGCCGAAGGAGTTTTTATGAAAATACGTTTGAGTTCGCAGAAGCCGTATGAAAGCATGTGGATGGTCGTGTTGCGTTCCGTGCTTGCGTTTTTGCTTGCGATCGTCGCGGGTATGCTTGCTTTGTTTCAGCCCGAACAGGCATGGACGTTTGTGTTGATTGCGATCCTTTCTCTTTTGATTTGCGGTTATTCGCTCATCACGGCGACCGTCAATAAGGGAATGTTCGATTGCGTGATCTTGACCGAAACGGAAGTCGTTTGCAAGCGTGCGTTTCGGAAAACGCAGCGGTTTTCGTACGATTCGCTGGATATCCGCATCGGCACGGTAGACGGGCAGACTTCTTATTTGTTTTTCAATAAGGGAGCAAAGCCGACGAAAGCGGAATTGCAGGACGTGAAATACCCCGATATCAAAGATTCCAAGCGGTTCTTTGCCGCTTACAGCGAATTGGGTGAGGTCTTTTTGGAAAAGTACGGGATTCCCGTCATAAAAGAATAATAAACAAGAATGAATAAAGCGCACGGTTTCCATCGTTTTTGACGAAAGCCGTGCGCTTTTTTTATTAAACGAACAATGTTGCTGGCCGACGACGCTTGTTGCGCCGATTTTTTTCGAATAAAAAGGTTAATCTTCCTTTTTATCCTCGGTCGCCGCGGCGAGTTTTCCTCCGACCGCGCCTAAAAGGAGTGCGCCGAGATCAATCCCGGTGGATTCTTTCATGCCTTCCATGATTTGGTTCGCGCTGTTCATTACGTCCTTTACCACTTTTGTGGCGTTTCCGTCGCCGTACATTACGATCTTATCCGTTTGCGCAAGCGGAGCAGAGGCGTTTTTGACGACTTCCGGCAGCGCGTTCAAATACATTTCGAGAACGGACGCTTCGCCCATCTTCTTTTGCGCTTCCGCTTTCTTTTCGATGGCTTCCGCTTCCGCAAGTCCTTTCGCGCGGATTCCTTCCGCTTCTTGCTCCATTGCGTAGCGCAACGCTTCCGCTTCCGCTTTTTTCGCTTCCGCGATCTGCAATGCCTCGTATTTTTTCGCTTCCGCTTCTTGTTCCCTCGCGTACTTGGCGGCTTCCGCTTCCTTTTGACGCTTGATCAATTCCGCTTCCGCTTCCTTTTCCACCTTGTAATTCATCGCGTCCGCTTGCTTGCGAATTTCCGCGTCGAGTTGCTTTTCTTTGAGGGCGATTTCCTTTTCCGCAAGTTCGGATTCCTTTTCCTTACGCGCGATATCCGCGTCGGCGCGCGTAATTTCAATGGTCTTTCTTTGATTTTCCTGCTGAATGGAATATGCCGCGTCCGCTTCCGCTTTCTTGGTGTCCGCTTTAATCTGCATTTCCGCACGCTGAACGGAGAGTTCTGCGTTTTGTTCGGCGATCTTCTTTTCGGTTTCTACCTTGACGGCGTTCGCCTCTTCTTGCGCGTGGGAAGTAGCGATCGAAATATCTCTCTGCGCGTTTGCTTTTGCGATTTGCGCGTTCTTGCGGATTTGCTCCACGTTGTCGATACCCATGTTTTCGATTGTACCGGCATTGTCCTTGAAGTTCTGAATATTGAAGTTGACGACTTCGATTCCGAGTTTCTCCATATCGGGGACGACGTTTTCGGTAATTTTCTTTGCGACGCCTTGACGGTCTTGAACCATTTCTTTCAATCCGACCGAACCGACGATTTCACGCATATTGCCTTCCAGAACCTGTGTGACAAGACTGATAAGTTCGTCTTGCCGCTTGCCGAGGAGCGCTTCCGCCGCGCGACTGATCAAATCGGGGTTAGAAGAGATCTTGATATTCGCAACGCCGTCTACGTTTACGTTGATAAATTCGTTGGTAGGGACGGCTTCGGACGTCTTGACGTCTACCTGCATGACGCGAAGAGAGAGTTTATCCACCCGTTCAAAAAAGAGAAAATGCCAGCCTGCTTTTCCGATTAAAATGCGCTTTTTCCCAAGTCCCGAAATGATGTAAGCGGTATCGGGCGGCGCTTTCAGATATCCGCCGAACGCAAAGATCAAGACGAGCGCGACGACGGCGATGATTGCAAAAATAACTCCGATTGGCATAGAAACAGTTACCTCCGTTACGTATTGTTTAATTTTATTGTAATATATTGCGGCACATTTGTCAATATGCGCGAAAGAAAAACTATCCGAAATCGCAAAAAAACAAACTTTTTTTCATTTCTTTTTCCTTGCGTTCGCCGATGAAAAAAGAACTTCGTTTTTAACGAAAAACAGCCGACGTCAGACGGCTGTTTCTTTCAAAAGGGGAGACGTAAAAACGCCTGTTTGTATTGTATTAAAAGCAGATTTTACATGATCGGAATGGTTGCGAGATAAATAACGTCTTTTCTGAATTCCGCATCGCCCTCCGCTAAAACGAACGCCTTTTTATGAACGATTCCGCCTGCTTTGTTGACGATTTCCTCCAAACCTTCAAGACTTGCGCCCGTCGAAAGAACGTCGTCTACAATGCCTACTTTTTTATCTTTTAAAAGATCGACGTCATGCTTGGAAAGATACAGTTTTTGAATTGTACCGGTGGTGATGGACGCTTTCATCGTAACGTCGATTCCGTCTTGCATATAGAGTTTTTTGGATTTACGCGCGACTGCGTAATAGGGCATATTTAATTCGCGTGCGACCACGTGCGTTAATTGTAACCCTTTGCTTTCGGCGGTAATCAACACGTCGCAATCGGCGAGATGGGGCGCGAGAGCCTTTCCGCAATGTTCGGTCAGATTTGTGTTTCCGTGCAAATTGAAAAATGCGATTTTTACGCCGCTGGGCAGAGGAAGAATGGGAAGTTCCGCTTCGTATCCCTCGATGTTTACCTTCAAAATATTGTTTTCCATAAAAAACCCTCTCTGATGATTTTACTCTATTTTAGCACAAACGTCGGTGTTTGTAAACTCATAAAGGCAAACTTGTCCGCATAAATTTAAGTGCGAGGGAAAATTATGTATCATTCTTTGGAGAAAGCCGCCGTATTAAAGGCGCTTCATACGAGCGAACGCGAGGGATTGACTGTCGCCGCACGCATGCAAAATTTGAAACGGTACGGAAGAAACGCGTTAGAAAAAAAGAAGAAAAAAGGCTTGCTTTCCCGAATCTTCGCGAGTTTGACCGAACCCATGCTCTTGATTTTGGTATTCAGTTTAATCGTCACGTTCGGCGTGAATTTCGGGAAGTTTTTAAAAAGCGGCGAGGGCGATTTTATCGAATGTGTCGGAATTTTGTTTTCCATCGTGCTGTCCGTGACGATTTCCTTAATCATGGAGGGGAGTAGCGAGCGTGCGTTTCGCCTGCTTTCGCGTATGTACGGGAACGTGCGGATCAAAACCTTGCGCGAGGGGAAAATCGAATACGTCGCGCAAGAGGAACTTTGCGTGGGGGACGTCGTTTTCATCGAGAGCGGCGATAAAATCGTCGCAGACGGGCGGTTGCTTTCCTCGTCGTCCTTTCGCGCGGACGAATCCGCTCTGACAGGGGAAAGCGTTCCGTCTGAAAAGGACGCGAACTTGGTGTTAAACGCTTCTACGCCGTTGGCGGAACGTAAAAACATGGTGTATGCCGGCACGTTCGCCGAGCAAGGTAGCGCGGTAATGGCGGTTACGGCGGTGGGAAACGGAACGGAAATGGGAAATATTGCGGGGGAACTTTCCAAAAAAGCGGAGGGAAATTCCCCGTTACAGCAAAAACTTGCGCGGCTGGGGAAGATCATCACCGCCGTCGGGGCGGTCGCCGCGGTAATCGTCTTTATCCTTTCCGTCGTGCGCCTTGCATTGTCGCAAAGTCTTTCATTCGAGAGTGTGGAGGACGTTTTTATCCGTTCGATCGTCCTCGTCGTTGCGGCTGTGCCGGAGGGGCTTCCGACCATTGTGGCGGTTTCCCTCGCGCTCAATATGATCAAACTCGCGCGCGAAAACGCGTTGATTCGCAAACTCGTTGCAACCGAAACGGCAGGGTGCGTTTCGGTGATCTGTTCGGATAAAACGGGAACGTTGACCGAAAACCGCATGACGGTGGAAAGCGTTTGTATCGGGGAATATTGTCAACTTCCCGAAAAGGTCACGCGCGAGATGATTAAGCAGAATTTCGCGCTGAACGGGACGGCTGAGATCGTGCGCGGTAAAAAGACGGAATATTGCGGCAACGCGACCGAATGCGCATTGCTCGCCGCGTTGGAAAAGGCGGATAAAGGCTATTACGAACGCGCGAAAAAACGTTACCCGATCACGCACGCGTTGCCTTTTTCGTCCGAGCGCAAATATATGGAAACGACGATTATGACCGAGAAGGGGGAACGGTTGCTTTTGAAAGGCGCACCAGACGTGATTTTGGCGCGAACTTCTCTGACCGCAGAGCAACGCCGCGCCGTATTGTCGAAAATCGGAGCGCAGCAAAAGCGCGCGCGGCGCGTCATCGCGTTTGCTCACTCCGACCAACCGAACGGGGAAAAAATGGTGTTCGACGGATTCGTGACGATTTCCGATCCCGTCCGAAAGGACGTAAAGGAAGCCGTCCGTCTTTGCAAACACGCAGGGATCGAGGTGAAGATGTTGACGGGCGACCATTTTTTGACCGCCGCCGCCATTGCACGCGAATTGAATTTGATTGATTCGGAGTCCGAAGTGGTTTCCGCGCCCGATTTGGACGGGCTTTCCGCCGAAGAATTAAAACGTCTGTTAAAGCGCGTGCGCGTCGTCGCGCGCAGTACGCCTGCGACGAAACTTGCGATCGTAAAGGCGTTAAAGGAAAGCGGCGAGGTGGTCGCCGTTACGGGGGACGGAATCAACGACGCCCCTGCGATCCGCCATGCGGACGTCGGTATCGCGATGGGTGTCACGGGGGCGGAAATTACAAAAGAGGCGAGTGACGTGGTTTTGTTGGACGATTCTTTTTCCACCGTCGTCAAGGCGATTTGTTTCGGGCGGAACGTCTACCGCAATTTACAACGCTTTATCATGTTTCAACTTTCCGTTAACGTGTCTGCGGTCGCGGTAATTATCGTTTCCCTCCTATTCGGCTATTCCGCGCCCTTTAATACGTTGCAGTTATTGTGGATCAATCTCATCATGGACGGACCGCCTGCGTTGACGTTGGGCTTAGAGGCGATGGACGTTTCTTTGATGAACGGCAAGCCCGTTCCGCGTTCTGAAAGCATCGTCACGGTAAAAATGTTGCTCCGTATTTTGATTCACGGCGGTTATATCGCGGCGGTCTTTCTGTTGCAACTCGCGTTTAATTTCCTCAACGTCCCGACCGCGGAAACGTCTACCGCGCTCTTTACGTTGTTCGTCTTATTTCAACTGTTCAACGCGTTTAACAGTCGCGAGTTGGGAAAACGCAGTATCTTTTTCGGATTTTCGCGAAATCGTTGGATGCCGATCGCGTTCGGGTTGACCTTTTTGCTGCACGTTTTCATCGTGCAGTTCGGAAGCGGCTTGTTCGGAGGCGCGCCTCTTTCGCTCGCTTCTTGGGGAAAGGTGATCGCGCTCGCATCGTCTGTCGTCGTGTTGTCCGAGGTCTATAAAGCGATTTACAGAATTACCCGTAAAAATACTTTCGGAAAGGTAAATAAAACCGCGCGGATCGGCATAAACTAAAACCGTATGATAAGATTGAATATATCGGACGCGGCATGCGAACGGGAAACGCTTTCCTATCTCGTGGATACGCTGAGCGATTTGTTCGCGCAAACGGGGTGTAATCGGTTTGAACGGACGGACGGCGACCGCGCGGAGTTGACGGTGGAAATACCTGCTTTTTACGCGGAGGTCGTGAAAGGGGAGATTGACGATAAGATATCCGACGTTGTGAGCGTCAGTTATAAATACGATTTTTTTGCGAAAAAAATCAAGCCGTCCGGACTTTCCGAACTGGAAAACGAGATATTGATCGCCTCGTTGATCGCCGCGGATTTAGAAGAAGACAAGCGTTACGTTTCTCGCAAGATTCGCGCCGAACGGGAAATCGCGATCGACGGGTTGTATCATTTTCGATTAAAACACTTAAAGCAAAAATGGGAAGAGATTTGTTCGTATATGCCCGATTACTTTATCAATTCGCAGTTGAGAGAATTTATCGTCTATCTGTTAGAGGATAAAAAGCAGCGCGTGCTAGTCGAGGGAAACAACGTGTACGATTCGCATTATCGCCATTTGATGCGGACGGATCTTTTGGGCGGTAAGGAAGAGGGGAAAATTATCAAGGAAATTATTTTGAGCGGTTGCGGCGAAGTGGAACTTGCCGGGAAAATTCCCGAATTGGACGAATTTTACCTGAAAGAATATTTCGGCGACAAAATTATTTTGAGCAAAGGGTATTTTTCTTCTTGAAAAGAGTTGACAAAAGCGTTTTTCCGCGATAAAATAACAATACAAACGAATGGCGAAACATTCGGGACAAGTAGCGAACAGGAACGTTTCCAGAGAGCGGAGGCAGCTGAAATCTCCGTAACGGGATTGTCGTCGGCGAAACCACCCTTATGCGCCGCGGCGTCCCGTCGGATAGGGAAAAAGAGAGGTCGTTTTTACGGCAATTAAGGTGGAACCACGGAAAATTTTTCGTCCTTAGAGCAATCTAAGGACTTTTTTTATTGTAATTTGTCAGGAGGCAGAGGTTATGGAAATTAAATTAAAGGACGGTAGCGTGCTTGCCGTATCCGAAAACGCAACTGCGGCGGACGCCGCGAAAACCATCAGCGAGGGACTTTTCCGCAACGCGATTTGCGCGAAGATCAACGGAACGCTCGTCGATTTGTCGGCGGTCTTAAACGAGGGGGATACGCTGGAAATCGTGACCTTGAAGGATCGGGAAGGGTTGGACGTTTACCGTCATACGTGCGCCCACGTTTTGGCGCAGGCGGTCAAGACCATTTATCCGACTTGCAAACTCGCGATCGGTCCGGTCGTGGAAAACGGTTTTTATTACGATATCGAATTTAAGACGCCCATTACGCGCGACGATCTCGTGAAGATCGAAGCGGAAATGGCGAATATCATCAAGGGCGATCTTCCCATCGAGCGGTTTACGCTTCCCAAAAAAGAGGCGATCAAGTTGATGCGGAATTTCGACGAGCCTTACAAAGTGGAAATGATTACCGAATTGGACAATCAAGAGACGCTTTCTTTTTATAAGCAGGGCGCGTTCGTCGATTTCTGTCGCGGACCGCATCTTCCGTCCACCGGTAAGATCAAGGCGTTCCGCCTTACGTCGGTGACGGGTGCTTATTGGCGCGGAAACGAGAAAAACAAGATGCTTACCCGTATTTACGGCACGGCGTTTGAAAAGAAGTCGCAATTGGAAGAGTATCTCGCCATGGTGGAAGAATCCAAAAAGCGCGACCACAATAAACTCGGCAGAGAACTCGGCATTTTTACGACGGAAGAAGTCGTCGGACAAGGCTTGCCCTTGCTCGCTCCCAAGGGCGCGAAGATCATGCAGACGTTGATTCGCTTTGTAGAGGACGAAGAAGAGCGTCGCGGCTTTATGCTTACCCGTACGCCTTGCATGGCGAAGAGCGACCTCTATAAAATTTCGGGACATTGGGATCACTACCGCGATAAAATGTTCATTATCGGCGACGAGGACGATCCGGACGTGCTCGCGCTTCGCCCGATGACGTGCCCGTTCCAATATTTTATTTATAAGAGCGGCTTAAAGAGTTATCGCGATCTGCCTTGCCGTTATGCGGAAACCGCTCCGCTGTTCCGTAAGGAAGCGTCCGGGGAAATGCACGGTTTGATCCGCGTTCGTCAATTTACGCTGTCCGACGGCCACATTGTTTGCCGCCCCGATCAAATCGAGGACGAATTTAAGCGTTGTCTTGACCTTTCGACGTATTTGTTAAAATGCTTGGGCATGGAGAACGACGTTACGTACCGCTTCTCCAAGCGCGGCAAGAATAAGGAAAAATACATCGACAACGACGCGGCGTGGGAATCTACCCAAAAGCGCATGAAAGAGATCTTGGACGATATCGGGATTGATTACGTCGAAGCGGACGACGAGGCGGCGTTCTACGGTCCGAAGTTAGACGTGCAGGCGAAGAACGTTTACGGAAAAGAAGATACCATCATCACGTTGCAGTTGGACTTCGCGGCAGGCGAACGGTTCGGCATGAGTTATATCGACGAGAACGGCGAAAAGAAAGTCCCGTTCGTCATTCACCGCAGTTCGATCGGTTGCTACGAGCGTACGCTCGCTATGTTGATTGAAAAATATGCAGGGGCGTTCCCGCTTTGGATCGCGCCCGTTCAGGTTAAAATTCTTCCCGTAACCGACCGTGCGAACGATTACGCGGCGAAACTTCTCGAATCGTTGACCGCGGTTGGCTTGCGCGGCGAAGTCGATTACAGAAACGAGAAGATCGGTTATAAGATCCGCGAGGCGCAGTTGCAAAAAGTCCCGTATATGTTCGTCATAGGGGATAAGGAAGCGGAGAGCGGAACGGTTTCGCTCAGAAGCAGAAAAGAGGGTGATCTCGGCGCTTTCTCCGCGGAAGACGCCGTTGCAAAATTAAAGAAAGAGGATACGGACAAAATCGTATAAAAGAAACAGCCGCTTTGAATATTCGGTCGCGGCGTGAAAAAAGCGTCGGGAAAGAAGGTGCAAATAAGGGATTTATTTCCCTAAAAAATTAAGGTATAGTCAA
>CAYXWN010000004.1:0-68625 GCA_964468815.1 uncultured Clostridia bacterium
ATCAAGGGCAAGAAGAAAACTACAAAAACATAGTAAAACGGTGGGAACGCATATTTTTAGAAGAAGGAGCCGAAGGTCTGATGAAAGAAAGACGAGGCAGAGTTTGCAAAGCAAGCGGTTCGAACAAAGGGCGTCCCCCTAAACTCGATCGAAAGGTTGAAGAAGATCTCATAGCCAAAAACCAAAGACTCAAAATGGAGATAGAATACTTAAAAAAACTGAGTGCCTTAGTTCTTGCGGAAGAGCAAAAGAACGGCAAAAAGCGTTCATAATTGCTGAACTAAGGCAAAAGTATCCGCTTAAAGATTTGTTAGAGCTTTCCGGGATAGCGAGGAGTACGTATTATTACTACTTGAAGCAGAAAGATAAGGACAAATACGAAAGCGAAAAGCAAGATATAATAGAAATCTACAATACTCACAAGGGAAGATACGGCTACAGACGTATTTGCTCTGAACTAAAGGCAAAAGGTTATCTAATTAACCACAAAACCGTGTTAAAACTGATGAAATCACTTCATTTGCGTGGAAAACAGAGTAAAAATGGCAAGTACCACTCCTACAAAGGTGAAGTTGGTAAAGTCGCAGATAATCTGCTACATAGAGATTTTCATGCAGATAAGCCATTTGAAAAACTAACAACAGACGTTACAGAGTTTAAAATCGGTGATGAGAAAATCTATTTTTCGTCCGTGCTCGATATGTTCAATCGTGAAATAATCTCTTATTCCATTTCAACAAGTCCTAACTTGCAGCAGGTTAGAGATATGTTGAACGGATTGTTTGAAAAGCTTCCTACTGATGCACGACCATTATTTCACTCTGATCAAGGTTGGCAGTACCAACACGCAGAATACCAAAGACTTCTTGCCAAGCATAACATTACACAAAGCATGTCTCGGAAAGGAAACTGTATGGACAATGGTATTATGGAAAATTTCTTTGGCAGGTTGAAAGTTGAAATGTATTACGGCGAAAAATTTGAATCCCCTCGGGGATTCATTGAAAAGTTAGAAGAATACATACATTACTACAACTATGAGAGAATCTCTCTTAAACTAAAAGGAATGAGCCCTGTTCAATACCGAGCTCAGTCACAAGCAATTTAATATTTTATTTTGTCTAAACTTTTGGGTTCACTTCAGTTTTAGCCGTTCGGGTTCTCTTTTTTATATTGATTATTCTTTTGATTATTCTTCTACTTTCAAAACGCTCTCGATGCCCAACACTTCTTCCAATTCGTTGAATTTCAATAACGCCTTTTGAATTTGCGATTCGCGCGTTTCGTGCGTGATCAGTACCAAAATCGCAACGCCGCATTCCGAACTGAATTGCTCTACTAAATGCATTCCGATGTCGTTTTTGCCTATGATACCGCAAATCTTTGCTAAAACGCCGTTTTGGTCTTTTACTTTCATGCGGATAAAAAATTTACTCAAAAAATCAGAAGAAAATTTGGTCGCTTTATCCGCTTCCTTTGTGTTTTCAAAAGTGGAATACGAAATATCCGAATGTTTTGCGGCGTAAATAACGTCGCTCACGATAGCGCTGCCCGTCGGAAGCGCGCCTGCTCCTCTGCCGTACAACATAATATCGCCAACCGATTCGCCGACGAGTTTGACCGCGTTAAAGGCATCCGAAACAGCCGCCAACGGGTTTTTATTGCTCACCAAAGCAGGCTGTACGCGCACCTCGATTCCTTTATCCGTCTGTTTTCCGATTCCCAAAAGTTTGATCGTATATCCGAGTTTTTTCCCGTAATAAATATCCTCTTGCGTTACGGACGTGATCCCGGTACGGTGAATCTTTTCCAACGGGATTTTCGTATTGAACGCGAGCGAAGATAAAATCGAAAGTTTATACGCGGCGTCAAATCCCTCGACGTCCGCCGTCGGATCTGCCTCCGCATAACCGAGCGACTGCGCCTCTTTCAGCACGTCTTGATAAGAACTGCCGTCGGAAGCCATTTTCGTCAAAATATAATTGGTCGTACCGTTGATAATCCCGGTAATGGAAGAAATTTTGTTTGCTTGCGTTCCGTCTAAAAGCGTACGAATGATCGGAACGCCGCCGACGCAACTCGCCTCGAAATAAAGCCCGACGTTCATATTCCGCGCTTCCTCTTCCAATTCGTACCAATATTTACAAACCAACTCTTTGTTGGACGTAACGACGGACTTTCCGCTGCGAAGCGCCTTTAATACGAACGAGCGCGCAAGTTCTATGCCGCCGATCACCTCGATTACGATATCGACGTTTGGATTGGTAACAACCTCTTCGATACTCCCGGCGACTGCTTGCAGAGGGATTCCCAATGCCTCCGCGCGCGCCGGATTGCGTTCCAACACACTCTCCACCGCAATATCCAACTGCTGCGTTTTTTGGTAAAACGCGCGATTGTCGGTCAGAATCCGATACGTTCCGCTTCCGACGACGCCAAGTCCTAAAATGGCTACTCCGACTTTTTTCATTGGTGATCCTCCGGTTTATTTAAGTTGTAAATCATTTTCAAGCCTTCCAAGGTCAAAGTCCGATCGAATTTCGTAATGCAAGAAACCTCGCGCGCGATAATTTCTCCCATGCCGCCCGTAGCGATTACCGTGAGAGAATCTACCCTCAACTCCCGTTTGATTTTCGCAATGATATTTTCTACCAACCCGGCAAAGCCGAATATAATGCCGGCTTGCATGGCGGATTCCGTATTCTTCCCCAACACGCTCTTCGGAACGCCGAGTTCGATCATAGGAAGTTGCGCCGTCCCGTGCACCAAACTTTCAAGCGCGGTTTTGATCCCCGGAGCGATAATGCACCCGACAAGTTCTTGCTTTGCGGTGATGACGTCAAACGTCGTCGCCGTGCCGAAATCAATTAAAACAACCGGTCCGCCGTACTTGCGAAACGCGGCCACACTGTTGACGATAATATCCGCTCCGACCTCGCGCGGATTTTCCGCCTTGATATTAAGTCCCGTCTTTACCCCCGGTCCGATCATGATCGGCGTTTTTCCGAAAAAATACTCGCACATATGCGCGATTGTATAATTCAGCGACGGAATCACCGAAGAAACGATGATCCCCTCGACGGATTCTCTCGCAATATTCTTACTGCTTAACAAATTCAACAAAACGACTCCGTATTCGTCCGCCGTTTTGGTCATGCGGGAAGAAACGCGGAAACTCGCTTTCAGTTCGTCGCCGTCAAAGACGCCGTATTTAATATTCGTATTGCCGATATCAATCGTTAAAAGCATATTTTTTCTCCTTTCTTAACGATAGTGTCAATCTATCGCGTTGATCACGGTGTATAATGCCGGCGCACAAATCAAATTGATCGCAAATTCTACGAGAAAATTGGTCCCGGCACAACCGATCACCAAAAAATAAATCACGGTTGAGCCTGCCTCTACGAAATTAATCGCCAACACGTCGCTCAACATCGTCAACGCGCCTAAAATAAACAGCCCCGTATTGAGAACGGGCGCGACGGCTGCCGCGACGAACACGGCAACGTACCCATTCTTCCGCGCGAGCAAGCGATACGAAAGAGCCGCCCCAAGCCCGGCGATCGTTCCCTTCCCCAAACAAATCAAGGAAGTAGCGAGCGGACCGTTTTGAAAGAGCGTTGCCGTAAACAAATCCGTACCGAATATGCCGTAAAGTAACGTGATCACCCCGAATACGGAGCCCAACAAAGCGCCGACACGCGGTCCTAATAAAATTCCGCCCAATACGATGGGAATTAAAACCAAACTAAAACTCGTCGTGCCGATCGTGATCGAACCTGCAAAGCATTGCAACAATACGACCAGCGCCAATAAAACGGCGAACCAAGTAATATTCCGTGCGGTGAAAAAGGGCTTTTTCTCTTTACCTGTGTTGTTTTGTGTTTGTTCCATTTTTGCCTCCAATCAAATTTCCGAATAGAATATCTGTTGTAAAAAAACAAACTCTGTTCCGTTGTAACGTCAAATCCCCTAAGGGTATCTGCAATTCAAATTTTAACATAAAATTTCATTTTTATCAACTGTTTGTAAGGGACAGTAACATTTTTCAAAAAAACCGCTTACAATAAAGTATGAGATACTTCGCCAAATAAAATTTTTACATATCGGCGAAAGTGGAAAGAAAAACCGGAGGTACTATTATGAATGGATTTTGTTTTGACCAGAACAACTGCAATCTTTGGATTTTGCTCCTTCTCGTTCTCTGCGTTTGCAAAAGCGGCTGCCTGAACGGAATTTTGAACAGTTGTTACGCATTGCCGATCGCCCTCGCGCTGATCTGCTGCTTCTGCAAAAACGGCGGAGGCGGTTTCTTTAACACGGGGTGCGGCTGCAAATAAGAAGCCTAAAAACCTCTCGAATCTTACGCTTCATTGTCCGAAAGAGGCGCACCGAACGGTGCGCCTCTTTCCTTTATTCGTTTTCTTCTTCGTATTTCTCAATGATAAGCCCGGCTTCCGCAAACAACCGCAACGAAAAATCGTCCGGATAGCCGTACCGATAGACGACGCGGCGAATCCCTGCGTTAATGATCATGCGCGCGCAAATCACGCACGGCTGGTGAGTACAATAAAGCGTCGCCCCGTCCACGCTGACGCCCAACCTCGCCGCCTGTATAATAGCGTTCTGCTCTGCGTGCACCGCATAACAAACCTCTTGACAAGTACCGGACGGAATGTTCTTTTCCCGTCTTAAACAATTTTGCCGATCGACGCACGTAGAAACGCCGACGGGCGCGCCGTTATACCCCGTCGTCATGATTCTCTTATCCTTGACGATCACCGCGCCGATATGGCGGTTCTCTTGATAACAACTAGACCACCCTGCAACCGTTTCCGCAAGTTCCATAAAACGACGATCCCATTTATCCATCATAAACACCCTCTTAATTCCTTTTTACTATCATAACATACGGCGACGGAATTTGCAAACAATTTATTTTTTTATTTGACAAAATTTTCGATTTTTTTTCTTTCAAATCATTTGACAATTTTATTTTAATGACTATAATAGAATTAGCACTTGAATAAAAAGAGTGCTAACACTATTAGGAATCAATTGCAAGGAGGCAAACGAAGTTATGAATATCAGACCTTTATTCGACAAGGTTGTGGTAGAAGCTTGCGAAGCGCAAGAAACCACGAAGTCGGGATTCATTCTCCCCTCTTCCGCACAGGAAAAACAACAGACTGCAAAAGTTGTTGCGGTCGGCCCCGGAGGCGTAATCGACGGGAAGGAAGTCGTTATGCAGGTAAAAGTCGGTGAAACCGTTCTCTACTCGAAATACGCAGGAAGCGAATTTAAAGTAGACGGAAAGGAATTCACCATCATCCGTCAAAGCGATATTTTGGCGGTCGTAGAATAAAAGGAGGAATATTTTATGGCAAAACAATTTAAGTACGGAGAAGACGCGAGAAAGGCTTTGGAAGCCGGCGTAAACGCGCTCGCGGATACGGTTAAAATTACGTTAGGACCAAAAGGAAGAAACGTCGTTCTCGAAAAGAAATACGGCGCTCCCCTCATTACGAACGACGGCGTTACCATTGCTAAGGAAGTAGAGTTAGAGGACGCGTTTGAAAATATGGGCGCGCAACTCGTCAAGGAAGTTTCGACCAAGACGAACGACGTCGCAGGCGACGGTACGACGACGGCAGTCGTTTTGGCACAGGCGATGATTCGCGAAGGCTTGAAGAACGTTGCGGCCGGCGCAAACCCCATCATCGTGAAAAGCGGTATCAAAAAGGCGGTCGAAGTTGCGGTAGAAGAGTTGAAAAAGAACTCTAAGTCCGTGGAAAGCAAGACGGCGATCGCACAAGTTGCGTCCATTTCCGCCGGCGACGAAGAAGTCGGTCAGTTGGTTGCGGACGCAATGGAAACGGTCGGAAAAGACGGCGTTATCACCATCGAAGAAAGCAAGACCATGAAGACCGAATTGACCACCGTAGAGGGAATGCAGTTCGATCGCGGATACGCTTCCGCCTACATGGTTACGGATACCGACAAAATGCAAGCGGTGCTCGACTCCCCCGCTATTCTTATCACGGATAAGAAAATTTCCTCGATTCAGGAAATTCTCCCCGTTATCGAACCCATTGCACAACAAGGTATGCGCTTGTTGATCATCGCGGAAGACGTTGAGGGCGATGCGCTTGCGGCACTCGTCGTCAATAAATTGAAGGGCGTATTCAACTGCGTTGCGGTAAAAGCCCCCGGCTTCGGCGACAGAAGAAAGGCAATGCTCGAAGATATCGCCATTTTGACCGGCGGCACGGTAATCTCTTCCGACATGGGTTACGAATTCAAAGACTTTACCATGGATATGCTCGGAAGAGCCGGCTCCGTCAAAGTCGACAAGGACAACACGACCATTATCAACGGTGCAGGCGATCCGGCGGAAATCGAAGCGAGAAAGCAGTCTATCAAGGCTCAAATCGCCGAAACGACTTCCGATTACGATAAAGAAAAATTACAAGAACGCCTCGCGAAACTCGCAGGTGGCGTAGCGGTCATCAACGTAGGTGCGGCGACCGAAGTTGAAATGAAAGAAAAGAAACTCCGCATCGAGGACGCGTTGAACGCAACCAAGGCTGCCGTTCAAGAAGGTATCGTTCCCGGAGGCGGCATTGCGTTGATCGCAACCATTCCCGCAATCAAGGAACTCGTTAACACGTTGCACGGCGACGAAAAGACGGGCGCGAATATTATTTTGCGTGCAGTGGAAGAACCGCTCAGACAGATCGCGAAGAACGCAGGTTTGGACGGCGCGGTTATCCTCAACGAGGTACTCAAAGCAAACGACAAGAATTTCGGCTTCAACGCGCTGACCAACGAATACACCGATATGGTGGAAAGCGGTATTATCGACCCGACCAAGGTTACGCGTTCCGCGCTTGAAAACGCGGCTTCCGTCGCTTCGGTATTCCTTACGACGGAAAGCATCGTGGCGGATATTCCCAAGCCGGAAGCACCGCAAATGCCGCAAGGCGGTATGGGCGGCATGTATTAATCGCCAAAAAACGCGGCTTTCCGCCGCGTTTACTCTCCCCCAAAAGCCCTCGGCGTATCAAAACGCCGAGGGCTTTCCCTTTTTAATTTTCTTATACCAAACTCGTTTTCGTTAAAATCACGTTGCTGATCGCGCCCATGCCGACCGAAAACCCGATACTGCCGACGAAACACAAGATCACGTGAATCATGCTTGCGTTCAGCGGACTCGCGACGGATATCACCATAAACAAAAACATTTCCACGCCGAGCGAAAGACAGATCGCAAGCCACGATCTTTGTTTTCCGATCACACTCATCGTCAAGAACACGGAAACGAAAATCGGAACGAGCAAGACCTTGGAAAGAACCGAACAAACCAAATTGAACGCGTTAAAACCCGTCATTTCAAACGAAAGCCCCGACACGCCTCCGCCGATAACCGAACCCAACACGAACGCAACGATCATGATTCCGCCCCCGATCGAACCTACGATGGTTTTGGAAATAACGTAATCCGTCTTTTTGGAACGGACGGTAAAAAGATTTTTTGCGTAGCCGCTTCTGAAATCGTCGCAAACGAAAACGCATACGAGAACGGCGATCGCAAAATACATCATATTGATATTGCACATAGACACCAAATCCATGCTCGTTCCCGTTTGCTGAGCTCCACCGGCAGCGTTTAACGAGCCGAGAATCTGCCAAACGTAATCAAAGCCCTTTATTACCGTTTCTTGCCCCGTTTGCGGATTCGAGGAGACCGTGCCGTCCATCATCGTCGTCATGACGAGAATTAAAATAGGCACGACAAGGGCGATTCCGACCATGATATAAAAGAAAGGACTGACGAATAATCTTCTCGTATCGACCTTTAACATGCTTTTCAATCTTTTTGTAAAAGAATTCCGTTCAAACGTCTTTTCCATTTTATCTTGCTCCTTTGCTCTTCATAAGGTCAATATAATATTCCTCTAAACCGATTTTGTCCGTTCTGATCTCGTTTACCAAAACGCCCTCCGCGTAAAGATAGGAAACGATTTCTTCGGGCGAAACTTGATCATAAACACGGAGATATCCGCTTTCGTCCTCTTCCACGCGCAAATATTTCTTTTTCAAAAGCGTTTTCGCCTCTTCCATTTTGCTTGCTCCGATCGCAACGAACGTTCGACAACTGTCTTCCAACTCTTGCGCGGTCATTTCGGCAATCATTTTACCGCCGCGAACAATGCCGTAATGGGTGGCGACCTTTTCCAATTCGCCCAAAATATGCGAGGATATTACAAGCGTTACTCCCTTTTGCGCCAAGGACGTAAAAACTTCTCTCATAATGCGCATACCGTCCGCGTCCAAGCCGTTAATCGGCTCGTCCAATATGAGGAGATCGGGATTTCCCAAAAGCGCCATCGCGATGCCGATCCGCTGTTTCATGCCGAGCGAACAATTTTTATACCGATTCCCGGCGGCGCCCTCCATGCGAACGAGTTTTAATATTTTTCTGATTTCGTCGTCCGAATTTTCTATGCTTAAATTGTCCGCTTGTAATTTCAGGTTGTTCCAGACGGTCATGTTCGGAAAACACCCGGGGGCTTCGATCAAAACGCCCACCTTTGCCCGTACGTCTGCGTCCGTACCGTCTCTTCCGAAAAGACTTACGCTTCCGCCGCTCGCATGAATGAGTCCACAAATAATTTTTTCCGTCGTGGATTTTCCCGATCCGTTCTCCCCGATAAAGCCGTAAATACTGCCGACGGGGACAGTCATGTTTAAGCCTTGCAGGGCTTGTTTTTCGCCGAAATTCTTGGTTAAATTTTTGATTTCGATTGCATTCATGACAATTCTCCTTAATACACGTCGCTTTTGCTTAAAAGATACGAGCCGAATACGATATAAATTCCCGTCCAGGCAAGCGATACGACGATGCAGTTGACGATCGTAAAAAGATTGCTCGTTAAGCACGCAAATACGGACGAGCCGTATAAAAACACGTTGAGGACGGGCGCATTCCCTACGATAGAGCCGATTCCGATCACCAAAACGCCCGTTCCGAAAAAGAACGACGACGCGATGGATACGCCGAAATATTTTCTAAAAATCACGTTTAAGAACGTGTAAAGGCTCGCCCAGCCTAAACTCATAACCGTTTTCCCGACGATCGCGCAAAGCAAGTTTCCTACGTTGACGGCAAAAGACGTTTGCGTAAAAATCCCGGCGGCGATACTGCCGAACAAATAAGCGACGCACATGCACGCCATGGCAAATGCGCAAACAAGCGTTTTAGAGAGCATATAATCTTCTTTTTTAGGATGCGTCGTGAACAGTTGCTTTACGTAGCCGCTTTTATAATCGTGTCCGATAAAAATAGAAACCATAATGCCGCCGAAAATGAAAACCATATTCATGTTGGCGTACTTATCAATCCCCTCAAAGCCGTAAATCGGCGTATCGGCGGCGATTGCTTGCCAAACGTTGGTGAATAACGGTTGGCTTACCTCTCCGTTCGGACCGCTCATTCCCGTCATCGCGATCAGCATTGCCGGAATAATTGCGGCAATCCCCAAGAAAATATAAAATAGAGGCGTATGGAATAAACGGTAAAAGTCAACGCCGAGCATTCCCTTGATCCGTTGCTTAAAAGAGGGCGATTCAAACGTCGGTTCTCTTGATTTTTCCATCTTATTCGTTCTCCTTTCGGCTTATAAGTTCGATATAGTATTCTTCCAAACCGATTTTGTTCTTTTTGATTTCGTTAACCACAAACCCTTTTTGAATGAGGTATTCCACGATTTCTTCGGAAACGTCCGCGTCGTAAACGCGGATGCAGTCTTCTTCCATACGAACGGTCGCGTATTTTTCTTCCAACGCCTTAAACGCGCCGCGCATATCCGCCGTTTTAAGAGAGGTAAACACACGCGCGCGGCTTTCCATTTCTTTTGCGGAGAGTTCCGCAATCATTTTTCCCTGCCGAATGATCCCGTAATGGGTGGCAATCTTTTCGAGTTCGCCCAAAATATGCGACGAAATCAAAACGGTACAGCCGTAAGATTGTGTGATTTCCGCGAGAATTTCTCGCATGATCCGCATACCGTCCGTATCCAGCCCGTTAATCGGCTCGTCCAATATGAGCAGCGCGGGAGTACCCAAAAGAGCCATAGCGATGCCGATCCGCTGTTTCATGCCGAGCGAACAACTCTTGAATTTGAGCGTTTTACTCTCTTCCATGCGAACGATTTTCAGCACGCGGTCGATTTCTTCTTCTCTGTTTTCAAGCCCCAAATTGATCGCCTGCATCATTAAGTTTTGGTATACGCTAGAATTAGGAAAACACCCTGCGTTTTCGATCAACGCGCCCACGCGTACCCGTACGCCGGCATCCGTATAATCTCTGCCAAACAACTTAATTTCTCCGCAGTCGGGCACAAGGTGTCCGCAAATGAGTTTTTCCGTCGTGGATTTTCCCGATCCGTTCTCCCCGATAAAGCCGTAAATACTGCCGACGGGAACGGTCATGTTCAAGCCGTTTACGGCGTACATACCGCGAAAACTCTTTGAAAGTCCTTTTATTTCAATCGCGTTCATAAAATCTCCTTTTTGTTCCGTTTACCCTTATACTATACAAAATCAATGTTTCCGAAACGCAAATCTTATGTTTTTAAGACGTAAAATATTTGTTAATAAAATGTTAAAGCGGCTACGCCGCTCGGACGTAACCGCTTTTATCGCTAAAAAATACTCTTTTATTCCGCCGTTTTTTCGGCAGGGACGATATCGCATACGCGATTCGCAATGCCGTTTTCTTCTAAAAACGAAAGTATGGTCTGCGCAGCGGAACGGTGCGCCGCCTTACTCGGATGCCCGTGTAACGCAAGCGGCAAGAAACTCGTTGCCGCACGGACTCTCACGCCGTAAACCTTTGCTCCGCTTGCTTGAAAGCCCTTTACCACGTTTTCGATAGACTCGTAAACGCCGATTTCGTTTAAGAAACCGTAACAACATACGATGCTTGCTTCGGGGTAAACTTCGATCAATTCGGAAACAAAGTTTACGTACGCCCGTTTATAATCCGCAAGGCGTTTTTCCTTTTCCTCTGCGGTCGCGCCCTCGTTGATATACGTATTATCGTTTGCCCCCAAACTGATCAACACGATATCGGGAGCGTCCGCCGCGACGTTCCATTCCGTTTGCGACTGAACGTCCGCCTTTTTGAACCATTGCGGAATCGCGCTGTCCGGCGACAAGCCGCGGCACATTCCCCAACCACTCGACGCCAAGACGGATAAATCGGCGTTCAACGCCTTTGCCGTTAAAAACGCGTACGTATCGCAGACGTCCTCGGTAGACGCGTCAAACGCTTCGTTCGGCTCTAACATGGAATCGACGCCGTAGCCGCAAGTGATCGAATCGCCGAATACTTCTATTTTTAAGTTCTTTACGTCCGATCTTTTATAGATATAACCATCCGTTTCAAGCGATTGTAAATATAATTTACCGCAAACGGATTCGTCCTTTTTGTAAACCTTTACGACGTGGTTTCCCTCTTCGAGATTTTCCGCAAGCGTCAACGTTTCGGTATCTTGCGTTATGCTTACCGTTTTAAGATCCTCTATTTTATACGCGCTGTCAATCGCAACCGCCAAATAATTGCTTCCGCACATCACGTTCGTATGCGATAATTGCACCGTAAGTCGCGTTCCGTAAAACTTCACCTCGAATCCGCTCGCCGACTGACTGAAAAACACGCCCTCGGCAAGATTGTCGTAATAATGTCTGCCCAGCCACTTCACGCGCTTTGCGTTGAGCAGATCTTTTCCCGAAAGAACGGACGGCGCTTCCGAGTCCTTTTCAAAAACTTCTTCTAACATCGGATCAAAATTTTCTCCTTCATTCTTTTTATCGTCAGGTTCGGGCGAACAACCGCACGCGAACAAAAGTAAGCACGCAAGCAAAACGGCAAATATCTTTTTCATAACAGTTTCCCTTTTAACGAGTTTGAAATTCGGTATTATTATATCATACCGTCCGATATTTGTCACGCCTATCGGCGCATTTTACGGTCGAATTTATTTTTCTTATAAGAAAAAACGCGCCATACTTCCGTTTTGGAAGGACAGCGCGTCTAGATTCACGTAAAATATTCTTTTATCGCAATACGCCGCTCGGCGGAGCGCTAAATCGCAAGCACGGTTACATCGATATACGCCGTAAGCGTTTTTTCTTCCGCACCGCGCCAAGACGCCACGATCTTTACGCGACCGCTCCCGGCGGTTCCTGCCGTAACGACGCCGTTTTCGGAAACGGTTACGTTCCCCTCCGCCGCGTACGCAAACGTCCCGTCGGTATAGGCTTCTCCGTCGTAAAGCACGGTGGGCGCAAGCGTATATTCGTCGCCCTCGGCAAGCACTAAGCCGTCCTCCGGGAGAACGACTCGGACGGTCGGAATATAACCGCTGTCGATCACTCGAACCGTACAAGTCGCGCTGTCCTCTCCGAGCGTTGCGGTAATCGTCACCACGCCTGCCGCCTTTGCCAAGACTTCGCCGCTTTGCGAAACCGTCGCGCGGCTTTCGTTCGAGGAAGCCCAGCGAATCACGCCCGTTTCGGACGTTTCGGGCGAAAGCGTGAGCGTTTTGTAGCGTTCAAGCGTGACGACGCTCTCGGCAAATGACAACTTCGGCTGTTCCTCTACGGGATTTTGCGGCTGAGAGCCGTCGTTACACGCAGCAAAGCAACACACGACGACGGACAACATTGCCGCAATCAATACCCAAAAACGTTTTTTCATGTTATGTTTCCTTATATTCGGCTTCGCCCGAAAACGAGCGAAGCCTATCTTTTTGTTATTCCGCTACCTTAACAAGCGATCCATCTTTTAATTGATAGTTGATTTCAGAAGAAATCTTAACCGTTTTCCCGTCCGTATTCATCCACGACGCGGTTTTCACCGTTACCGTAAAATCACCGAGCGTTTGAATATATTCGTTTAAAATGAAAATATTCAAATGTTGACCGTCGTTGTGTACCGAGATAGGATTAAATACGCCGCCCATACTCATCGGGAAAGATTCCGTCGTATACTTGGGACTTTCCGCATTGACGATATCGTAAATGCTAACGCCGTTAATATAGACGTACTTGACAAAATCCATTTCTCCCTTTACTTCATTATGGTAATACGCACCCGTTGCGCCCGTCGGAAGAATGTTCGTTCCGCCGAACCCGATTTGTACTAACGAAAAATCGCTTCCCTGCGCCGGATTATATCCCATACCGATTTTTGAAGTTACGTCAATCTCCGTTGCCACAGGATCTGCGGGCGGTTCGGGGGTATCCGCATCTACGGGAGCAGGCGAACCCTTAATCTTGCTCAGAACAACCTCGTCGAAATACACGACGGCATCGGTCAATGCCGTAAAAGTTACAAATTTGATTCCCGTCAGTTTTCCGTCCACCAAATAAGGCGCGACGTTAACTTCGATATTATACCATTGATTGGTTAAAACGTTGACTTTATTCGCACAAGCGTCACCTGCCGCACCCGTATATGCAGTGCTGTACAACCACCACTCTACAACGGTAAGCGTAGTGTCTTCGATATAAACGCGAAGCGTCAATTGCATATCTTCGGTAATCGTTCCGCTATAACTTTCTCCGAACGTGAACGCGTTACCATGCCAAAGCGCAATCGCGCTGACCTTTAACACATCGCTGGTTGCACCCGTCGGTACGCCGTCGTCGGACGCTTTCATCGCCGTATAACGATCGGCAGCAACGCCACCGCACCGGTCAAGATCAATGGAAGAAGGAACGTTGGTATAGCCGTCAAGGTCAAATCTCTTCGCCACCTCATAATCGGGTTTTTCGACAGGGAAAACAAGTTCTACGTCTTTAATATACACGTTGCCTTTGGTGGGCAAAATCAAGAGTGTTTTTAAATTTCCGCTCTCGTCGTTCGGAATGATATCGAACGAAAATTCATATTCTTGATACTCGGCATTATAGCCAAAGCCCTTCATAGTAGCAAAGGTCGAATCCCACCAATCGGGCCAAAAGCCGGTGAAAAATTGCGCGCTTTCGTCGGCGAGTTTAAACTTAAACTTCATGCCGCTTGCGCCCGTATTTTCCACAATGCCGCGGAAATAATCCGCATTCAGCGTAAACGCTCTGCTATCGTCTTCCTCGGTGGCGTTATTCGTGAAAAGGAACGCGTTTTCTTCTTCTGCCCAAGTAACCGAGTTTACAATTTCGCCTTCCGCGAGATTCGGCTCGAACAAACTTGCCATTTCAGCCCCCTGAATGGCTCTGCCGTAATAATCTTTCCGCGAAAGTTGCACTTCTACGGAAACCGTCGTGTACCCCTCTTGGAACGTAAGATCGAAATCATACGTGCCGACGCCGTTCTTCATGACGAACGCCGATAAGGAAAGTACGCCGCCCTTTACCGTATATTCGCTTACGTCTAAGAGGTTGCCTTTATAACTAATGCTGCTCAGCGTTTTTTCGTCGATCGCAACTTCTGCCTTGGGACTTTCCGCCGTTACGACGATATCGGAAAAATCCAAACCGTCGGGCTTGGTAACGACGTACGTTCTGTCAAACGTGTTGGTCTGACCGAGTACGTCCGTCGCATAGTAACGAACGGTATGCTCGCCGTATTTGATTCTGCCAAGATCGTCCTTATCGAAATCGCTGTTGGTGGTTACTTCCAAACTTTCGCCAAAGGAATCCTTTGCCTCGATCTCTGCGAGGATATCCAAATTCTCGCTGTACACCGCTTCGTAACGCGCCTCGCCGACAAACGTAGGCAAGCCGTAAATTTTTACGGTAATCGTTTCTTCCGCATCGCCGCACGTATACTTAACGGTATACGTTCCCGCCGTTCCGAACACGACGCTCGTCGTATCTGCGGTAACCTCTTCCGCCGCTCCGTCCTTAGTGCCCGTCACGTTTTGTAAAAAATCGTATTCCGTCACCGTATAACCGAGGGAAACGTCTTCCGCTCCGTCAATGCGATACTCCGCTTTCGGCTGTTCAGGCGTCGGCTTATTGCCGTCGTCCTCGTTTCCGTTACAAGCCGCGCCTGTAATAGCAAAGAGAAACGCCAACACGAGTACGATTAAGTAACTGGTTTTCTTTTTCATCATTCATTCTCCTTTTTGTTTTTTCATATCATACGCCCCATTTATTGTAGAGCGACTTTATGACGCTTAAAGTATTTTCCGACGCCTTGGTCAATCCGATTGCCTCGGCATCCGCCTTAAACTGTTCTTTATATTCTTGCAAAACAGTGGGATCGGTATTGTAGGTGTAAAGTTCGACAAACATATAATACGTTGACAACCGCTCGCCTGCGATATGCTTATAATATAAATCATACGCCGTCGGATCGGAAGTTTTCAGTTTCTCGATCTTCGCCAAAGCAAGGTCGTAAATTTCGATCCACTGTTTCAAAATATTCTTCGGCCAAAACTTCTCTTTTAAGATCTCCGTAAAGCACGAACGAATACCGCCGAACCCGTTGTATTCCTTGTTGTACGCGGAAAGCGTGCGATAGGAATCGAATATCTGCCGCATTTCGGGTGCTGCCGCCCCGAAATACGTCTCGAAGAAATCGTCTACGAGTTCGCTGAGATTTTCATCGCAATCCCACGCCAGTTTCGCGTTGAGATACGATTTCAAATTGTGCCAGCCGGTACTGAATCCGTTTTCGTTCCATTGCGCTTGGTCGAACAACCATTTCGCATCTAATTCTACGGCAAATTTGTAGTTATCCTGCATTCCCTCGAAAGAATCGAACGGAACGAGATAATCGTAAAAGTTGGTGCTGTATATCCAGAAATACATACTTTCCGTTACGTCACCCCACGCCTTGGACATATCGTAGAACGAACTGTTGCCTTCGTCGAAGAAACTACGCGTAAAATCGCTGTTTACGGGTGCTAACAGTAAAGAAATACCTTCGTCGATCTTTAAACCGTTCTTCATCTCGTACTTACCCGTCTTTTCGTTATATACCGTAGGCGGAATTTGCGTAGAAGTGTAAGCAAAAAATACAAGATCGAGATCGCGCGCGTAGGGTGCGCCGTCTTCCGTCTTCATCCAAGCGCGAATTTTCGCGTTCAGATCGTTCAAGAAGAGAATCACCGCCGCCGAATTCGCGCCGTATTCTTCGACGACCTTAGAACAAGCGGAGCACGCGCAGAACATGCTGTTATCTTCGATGGAAAAAGTAACGACGTTTTTGTCCGGATATTCCTTTAACCCTTCTTGCAGTCGATTGCAAGCGGCGTTGAGCATCAATTCGTATTGCTCTTTATCTCCGTGCGCCGTATAGCAAAGTTGATTGCCGCCGTCCGAAACCCATTGCGTGTTGTAATTCGGATCGGTATTCACGTACGAAAAAGAGTTGTGAAAGACTGTCCCGATATACATAAACCACTCATAATACGGTCTTTGCCGCATACGGTAGGATTCATACATATCGTTCGCAACCGAGCCGTACCCTGCCGCTCTGTACGGAATATCGGGGATTTCCGTTACAGCCATTTCGTAAAAGTGCAGATCGGAAACGCCTTTATTCAGACGATAGGTATCTTTATAGAAATATTCAAAATCGAACAAATACCCGAGCGTTTCGTATACGGCGTACAACGAGCCGTAATCGGTCGCGCCGTACAGATACATGTCATCGCCCTCTGTGGTGATTTGAAAGCCGTCAGAGCCGAGTTTTTTCTCGTCATAGGTGATGCCGCTGTTTTTCAACAACGCGGTTTTGCCGATGGAAAAATATTTTCCGTTTTCCGTCACCTCCGCGTCGGTTACCGTCTTTAATTCAATCGAAGTCGCCTCGCAAAAGAACGTCGTAAACTCGCCTGCGGCGTTCAAGAGAAGCGCGGAAGCGTTTTCGGGAATCAAAACCCGATAATCCGTCGTTCCGTTCTTTACGATATACGCGTCGGTTACCGTTACGGAAGAATCGTTATTTCCGTCGTCAACGTTCGGGGTGTCGGACGAAACGCATGCGGAAAGCGCAATCGTAAAAGAAAGCAGAATTACCAATAATATATTGCGTTTTTTCATGTTTGCCTCCTTATTTCACGGTTACGGTATACGAAGCGAACGTGTAATTGCCTGCCTCGTCGCTGACCATGTAACTGATCTTGTAAACGCCTGCCTTATCTGCCTTAAAACCGTTGTTTTCCACGGTTACGTGCACGAAATCCGGTCCTTCTACGCAAATGAATACGGACGAGGTTTCCGTGACGTTATCCTTGACGCTCAAAGAAGCAATCTTTACCGTTTCCCCTCTTTTCGCGCTCGTTTTCGGCGAGAGAATCTCTACCGTCGGCGCAACGTTGTCTAAAACGCTGATACCGTACGTATAATCCGTCGGGTTATTGTGCGAATCGGTCGCCCGATACGTTATCGTATAATCGCCGTATACCGTCAGTTTTACATCGTACGTCGCCGTCGGATCGTTATCCGTGCCGTTTAACAACACGCCGTTTTCCGCGCGCACGTAATTACCGTTCGGATCGGTTATGCTAAACGAAAATTCACAGCGAGAATCCAACACGTCCGCCGCCAAAGCACCGCCGAACGTGAGAATTTCGTCTTTCGTTCTGTCGCCGATCAACGGGGATACGACGATCTGCGGCGGCCGATTATCGCGCGTGAAATCGGTAAAACTCTGTCTGTTGATATTATAGACAAACAACTCGGATTCGCCCGAAACGCCGACAAATTCCACCGTGAGATACGCCGTATTGTTCGTAAATCCCGTAAATGCGCTTCCGTCCGTAAAGGTTGTTACCTTTACCCCGACCGACGCGCTTGCGTTCGCGACGTTGGTAGAAGCGTCGAAGTTTAACATAAAGTTATCCTTTCCGCCAAAGAACGTCGCGCCGATCGTACGGACCGTTCCGTCGTTTATGCTGTACCTAGAACCGTTCTCTTGTTTGGCGTACGTAAATTTTACTTGCTTCGCGCCGTCCTGCGTATCGGTGAGATACACGTTGATCGCGTTGAAGTTGTTCTTTTCGGCGTTTACGTTAAAAGTAAACGTAAACGATTTTACTTGCACCGTGTTGATGAACTCCACGTTTGTGTTTTTCGTCGTTTTTAACGTGACGTATCCCTCGGTCGCCTCTGTTTGCAGCGAACCGCTTTTCGCGACGAAATACTTTTCCAATCCAACCGTTCCGCCGTAGCCTACGTCGATCACGGGAACGCTGTACGTCTTTTCCGCCCTCTTGCCGTTAACTTCCAGACGGTAACCGACGGTTACCGTTCCTTCCGCGGACGGGACGTATACGGAAGGAACAGCCTTTTCCGCACCGCCGTTTTCACGAATGAAAATTTCCGCCGTCTTGCGCTCGCCCGTTCCGGACGAGAAATCATAACCGCACAAGGTCGGCAACGTATAACTTGCGCCCTTGATAAAATAATGCGGAAGCGTTACTTCGTCATAGATATACGGGGTATCGTTGTTCCACGCGATAAACGTAAATAACTTTTCCACCGTCTTTACGTAGTCGGTCGCCCGAACGATGATTTTATATTCCCCGTCTTTCGTCGGACGGAATAAAAACGTCTTGGCATCCACCTCGTAGGAATTCTCCCCGTCAACGGCAGAAACGGTATAAGTCACGTTGCCGGACGGATTGCTCACGTTGACAGATTCCAACAACCGCACCGATTCGCCCGTCGCGCCCTCGGTCACCGCCCCTTTCAGCACGACGGAAAGTCCGCTCTCCGCAACGGCGTTGACCGTAAGTTTCTCGACGGATTTGTTTCCGCAAAGGTCCGTCGCGGTATAAACAAGAGTATACGTGCCGGCACGCTTAGGCGTAAACACGCCGTCTTTTACGTCGCAAACCGTTTGCTTTTCCGTCCCGTAATTGTAATACACGCTCGTTACGACCGCACAATCGCCGTCGTATTTATCAAACGCCGTTCCCGCAAAAACGAGGTACTCCTTTCCGACCAACGCGTAGGGAAGCGCGTTCTTTTCATAACCAGACGTATCGACAGCAATCATGGGCGGTTCGTGATCGGCAAGATCCCTTGCCGGCTTTTGCCCGTCGATCTCCGTAATGACCAAATTCAAAGCAGACGCTTGATAATTTTCTCCGAATACGGTCATGCGAACTTCGCCCGTCGTGAAGCCCTTCCAAGGAGAATCGAAATACTCGGCGTCGTCTAAATCTACGACCATATTGCTGCCCGAAAAAATCTGTCCTGCGGTAAAAATCTGCTTTTCCGCATTGTCGTAATACAGCGTTATAAATTCTTCTCCGAGTTTTTTATACCCGGAAGGCGTGCCCGTCATGGAAAACCACACGGGGAAACCGAAATCGTCCCCTTGATGAAGAGAGAAATTCCCCGGATAATTTTCCCAACCGCTGTCCGGTTGATCCGCCGCCCCTGCCGAAATATAGGTTTGCGGATCTGCCCAAGTACCTTGATTGGAGTGATTTTTAAAATTCAAGGTTACGTAGTTACTTTCATCGTAAATATCCGTAAAGCGAACCTTGATTCTGCCGACGTCCGGAGAACCGATCGTCGTCGGTACTACGAAGAAGCGGATCAATACGTCGTTCGCCGTGTTGTCCGACAAATCAATAATGCGATTGTATTGAAACACGTCCTTGTTTTCAAGTTTGATCACAATCCCCTCGCGGCTTTGCACTAAATCGTGCGAGCCGTATTTCGCGGATGATTTTTCGCTCCCGACCGAATAAATCTGCTTTCTTACCGAAAAGCCGATTTCCGCGGAAACCGCTTTTCCGTCGATCGTTCCGTTGTAAATCAGTCTGTACTTTCCCTCTTGGTCAAGCGTTACCGGAGAAAGATCGGTAGCCTTGCCGTTCGGGAATACGAGATAGCCGTATTCGGAATCCACCGTCTGCTTGCCGTCCGATAACTTTGCCTTCGGAATGGTAAAGCGTTGTCCGATCGCATACTCCTCGCGAATCATCGCGTCTTGCACGACGACGTCCGCAGCAACCTTGCTTACGGTCTGCGCTAAGCCGAACCCGACTCCGCACGCCGCAAATAAGACGCAAGCGATCAACGCAAGCAATAATCTTTTTCTATCTATCCTTTTTCCCATAATTTCTCCTTATTCTTTTAAGCCGCCCATCGAAACGTTCGACATTAAACGCTCTTGAAAGATCAAAAACAATATCAAGATCGGAATGATCACGATAATGCACCCTGCCATGCGCATCGGCACGTACGATAAGCCGTTGATAGACTTATTCGTCAATTGATGCAAGCCGTACGACAACGTGGGGTATGCCGGAATATACAAAAGCGGCGTTTGATAATCGTTCCAAAACTCGATAAACTTGATCAAGAATATCGTAAAGAACACGTTTTTGACAAGTGGAAAAATAATCCGTACCATAACCGTCCATTCGGAAGCGCCGTCTATCTTCGCCGCCTCGGAAAAGTCGTCCGAAAGACGGATAAACGTCGCATGGAATACCAGAAAGTACATTCCCAAAAAATTCGCCTTTTGCAACCACGCACCGTACATCGTGTTATAAAGGTTGAGTTTGCGCAGCATATCAATTTCCGCCGGGTACGATCCGACGATCGGAATCATCATCGTAATCAACACGACCGCGTAAATAACCTTACTCATTTTGTAACGGAATTTCGCCGTCACGTACGCCACGATACACGGAATGAACGTTGCGACAAACGCCGAACCGATTACGTACAACAACGTATTGACAATCATCTGCCAAACGTTCTGTTCAAACGTGCGTCCGTCTCGTACGCCGTCAACGATAAAGTTTTGCATGACCGTCGCAAAGTTCGAAAACGCCCAATCTTGCGGAAAGCCCAATTTGTTGCTGCGAAATTCGTCTATGGATTTTAAAGAAGTCAACGCGCCCCAAAGTAACGGATACAACATCGATATCGTATACAGCACCAAAACGATGAAGAGAATAATCATGAGCGGATTCAAAAACGCTCTTAATTTTTTCGGATTTTTCATATTCTCCCCTCCTTAATCCACGTTCGGACCACACTTGTTCAACACCCATTTGAACAAGAGGGTTACGGGCGCGGTGATTAACGTAAGAACCAAGCCGAACGCCGCATAATAAGGATAATCCCCGACAGACGTTTCCGGGAGCGCCATTTGACGGTATAAATAATACCCTACCGTATAAACGTTGTAATCCCCCGGCGATAAGCCGTAGAAATTAAATATGTTCATTTGGTTGACGAAAATTCCCGCTACGCTCGATACCAAGAATACCGAAATCGTCGGAAAAATCATCGGAACGGAAATATAGATAAATTCCTTAAACTGCGAAATTCCGTCCAACGACGCCGCCTCTACGACGGAATCGGAGATTCCGCTCATAGAGCCGCTGTATATCAACGTCTGCACCCCGAAACCCGTCCACACGGTAAAAAACAATATCGTGCCGAACTTCGTATCGGGATTGGATAAAAGCCCTCGAATCTCCTTTGAGAACAGCGTTTCCCACAAAGCCGGAATGGCACTTTCCACAAAGTATTTATACACGAGCACCATGGCGATGCTGGAAATAACGAAAGGCATGAATAAAATCAACTTAAACAGTTTCGAACCGTATTGCTTTTTATAAACGTAGTACGAAAACAGCAACGCAAGCGTACACCCTATAACCGTACTGATTGCAAACAGCAATATGGAATTTTTGAACGCCGTGCCCAAAAACTTTTCGCCACCGCCGATATTTGCAAGAACGCTTTGAAAGTTACTAAGCCCCGCCCAATCGTACTTACCGTTGAAAAAGTCATACTTCTCGAAAGCAAGCACGAACGAGTTCATGTTAACGCCGATATAAAAAATTGCAAATTGAAGCAAGGGAAAAGCAAGAATCAAAGAATAAAACAAGATCCTTCCTTTTTCGCCTACCTTCTTATTTTTCTCCGCTTTACGAGCCATGCGTTATCCTCTCTAAAAGTAATGCCCTATTCGGTTTCTCTATTTTATTTCGCATTGAAATAAACGGAATAAGCATCATTCCAATCATTTTCGGTCGTCCATGCGCCCATGAAATAATCCTTTGCGCTAACGCCGCGGTTCATGGCGTAATAGGCGTTAAGATAGGGTGTGCCGTTTACCGTCGAGCCCCAAATCAAAGAGCCTTGATCGAACTTGAAGTTTGCTTGTCCGACCATGAAAATTTTGTTGTCCGAATAGGGATAAATGATATCCGATTCGGCTTTCACATTAAATAAACTCTGTTGATATCTGGGAAGTTGCGCAAGTTTTTCCTCGGGAACGGTGTAATTAAGCGCCTTGGGAATCCCCGTCGTTACGGAGAAATCGACCAACGCTTCTTCCGTATAGCAATACTGCAAGAACATCTTCGCCATCTTTACGATTTCGGGTTTATCTTTGATGTTTGCGTTGATAAACGAATAGGAGGAAAGAATCTCTAACAAGGCATTCTTTTTGCCCTCGCCTTCTTTCACGCTGCCCGAATATTGAGTGGGCAACGGCATCCAAGCAAAGTTCCGATCTTTCGCCTTTTCTTTATAAGTGTTCTCCGAACGTCTGAAAATATCTTTTGCCTCGTTATACCAATAACTTCCGTCGATCAGCATCGCGATGGGTGCGTCGTTTTCAAGAGAACTGTAAATAAACTCTTCCTGCGCGCCGAGGTGAGAAAGCACTTCGGTGATTTCCGTAGAATAATACGAGGACGAGGAAAGCAACTTTTCTAAAAAGGCATAGGCGTAATATTTCGACGCTTGACGACTCATCATATAGCCGGTTTCGGGCGTAACGTCGATCTTTTCCTCTACGGGGTTTCCTTTTTCGTCAAAGCGATTGATAACGGTCGCCTGCGTACCCGTCTTCGAACTGTCGAAATTGACGTTCAGTTCAAATTCGTTTTTCCCCGCGCACGCCGCCCAAAGCCCTGCAAGAAGGTCGTTGGTATAGTTCGTAAATTCGCCCGTCCAGATAAACGGCACGACCATGGCGACGTTTACCATTCTGTCCATCAACTTATAAAACTCCTCGTACGAAGAAGGCAAACCGTCGTCGGACGTTCCCCTCACGCCGTCCGGCCCGACCGACTTCTCCGCGTCAATGTCCGTCCAACCGCCGCCGGCCTTAAAGAACAACACGTTTTTATAGAACAAATCCACGTCGTACGTCAAGCCCGTATACACCTCGTAATGCGGAATGACGTAATATTTTCCGTCCATCGCCGTAATCGCGTCACGTTGCGTTTGACTCATTTTTTCTTCAATCGTTCTACTATCCGTAATGCCGGACGTCGCGGAAAAACTGCCGTCTACTACGTCGGAAATATCCAAAAGCAACCCTTGCGAAATAAAGTCGTTATACAATACTTGCTCGGT
Source organism: uncultured Clostridia bacterium (assembly GCA_964468815.1). Taxonomy (GTDB): domain Bacteria; phylum Bacillota; class Clostridia; order Christensenellales; family Borkfalkiaceae; genus UMGS621. Next base: position 23,368 of record CAYXWN010000004.1, read on the forward strand.
AAAAATAACATTATACTTATCCGTTCCCAAGGTAGAAAGATTGCTTTCCCCCGGCGTGACCTCTACGATAACGCCCTTTTTTCCCTCTTCAAACGAATAATCCGCATATTCCTCTTGAAACTTAGCCGCAATATTGTCCAACCACTCTCTGCCGACGCCGCCGTCGTAGTTGAATACGTACAGATAGGAAATATCCGAACGCAATCCCGTTCCGCCGCAAGCCGTCGCGGACAACACCATTCCGAGCGCCATTCCGATTGCCAAGATAAGGCTTAATGCCGATTTCTTTTTCATAATTTTTCTCCTTCCGTTTTTTATTTTCGTCACCCGTTCTCACACGCCCGAAGTTGTTTACTCGGCTGTGTTTGCAGGGTTCTTCAAAAAGTTTTTACTGTAAATATACAAGCCTGCCGTCCACCCCATCATCGGCGGCGTATCGTATTCGTTATTCACCGCAGGCGTTCCGTCGATCGCATTGTACTTTTCCCACAAATGCCCCGTTTTTTCCAGACATTCGTCCACCATCGTCCTGTAAGACGACGCGATTTCCGCCGCCTTTTCCGTCATTCCGACGTTCACAAGCGCATTCAAAACAAAGTATACCATCGGCGGCCACATATTCGGATAGTCCCATTGATACTCCCCGGTGTGATTCGCACGCTTTTCACAGGTCAAAACACCGTATTTTGCTTGCAGCCGATCCATAATGAGTGACAAACTTTCCCGATCGTCCGCAATACCTAACGCATAAGGCAATACGGAAGCAACGCTTAACACCTCCGACCGCGCCTCGGTAACGTAATTGTAATCGAGGTAAATTCCGTTTTCGCCGCGCATATATTTCTGCATTGCCGCTTTGCGCGTTGCCGCCGCCTCTTCAAAAATTACGCGATTCTTTTCTTCACCCAACAACTGCGAAAAATATGCGATCTTCTTTTCTACGTCGTATAAAATGCTATTCAAATCTACCGCCGCAAAATCGGCGCACGCAAACTCGCTGTAATCGGTTTTATAGCGCGGATTAAAGTCCCAACCGCTTTCCGCAATGGCAAGCAGGTGCTTTCCTTCCGAAACTTCGTCTACCCCTTCTTGCACCGGTCTTTGCAACCGCCCTTCTAAAACGCCTCGGTAAAAATTCCGACAATCATCACCCTCTAATTCGCTGTAATAACGATTCAATCCGATCGGCGTCGCTCGCTTCGTCTGCCAAAAATTGTACTCAATTAGCATAAAGGGATAACATTCTTTCACTTCTTCCACGTCGCCCGTAGATTGATAATAGTCGTATACACCGCGCGTGAAAAGGGGCGGCTGACTGCGATCGAGAAGATGGTCGGCATTGGGAACAAAACCATACTTTTTCACAAAGAAACGCATTACGTCCAAATTATTCTTCGCCTGCTCGGGATTGATTTCCAACAGTCCTAAATTGGTAAAATACGTGTCCCAATAATAGAAATTTATAAATCCCTCTCCGATACAAGGCACGGTATAGGGCTTCTCTATGAATTCTCCCCTTTTAATTGCCAACGGCATATTCTCTACGATATACGCCAACGTGTCTTTCTCTTTCCGTTCCATTTTTTCTCCATTGTTACACAACTTTCATTTTTTTGATAGTTTCATCATATTTTATGATAATTTTATTATAACGCAAAAAGATTTCACTTTCTACCACTATGAAAGCAAAATATTGTACTATATAATCATTTTTGCTTTGACATCGTAAGAAAAAATATGTTATGATACTAACGACGGAGGGAATTGTTATGAATATTGTTATGGTAACGGAAGACGAAGGTTTTAACAGAAAAGCGGAATGCGGCTATCGCTATTTGGACAGCGAGCAAGAATCCGTACAACCGCACACGCATGCGTTTTACGAAATCTTTTTAATCACGTCAGGAACGGCAAAGCACTGCGTCAACGGCGTCAATCAAACGCTGCGAGAAGGAACGTTAATGTTTATTCGTGCAGAGGACGTTCATTATTTCATAAAAACAACGCAACCGTACCGTTGGATCAACGTCAACTTTTCAAAAAACACCCTTTCTGCGTTGCTGAATTACATTAGTATCCCCGATTTTTCGCAAACAATGCTCTCCCCCGCACTGCCGCCTTACGTGGAACTTTCCGGCAACCAAAAACAGCGGTGCGTTAAAAATTTATCCAAGTTAAATTACGTAAATTGGAAAAACGATAACGATTTAAAATTGGAAACAAGAAGACAACTCTTCGATTTATTCGTCACGTATTTCTTAAAAAAAGAAGAAGAATATAACAAATACCCCGAATGGTTTGAGCATTTGTGCTATCAAATGAAGAAATTTGAAAATTTTTCGGTCGGGGCGGAACGCATATACGAACTTTGCCCCAAAAGCAAATCACATTTAATTAAGTGTATGAAAAAATACTTAAACACTACCGTTTCGGAATTTATCAATAAACAACGGCTTTCTTACGCAGCGAACATGTTGATCAACAGCAGTTTACCGATCATCGATATTATTTTAGACAGCGGCTTTGATAATCTCAATTATTTTTACAAACTTTTTAAGAAAGAAAACAACATGTCCCCGAAAAAATTCAGGAACACGTACAGCCACATTTAAATAATTATCTTCGATTTTATATTCTTTATCGCAACAAATCGCTTCTCGATTTTTCTAGCAAAAAACGCATCGTAATGAAGCTACGATGCGTTTTTAAGGGGAATATTATTCTAAACGATTAATGCCAACACGCAAAGATTGACCGCCAGCGACGGAATCGAAACCGCCGCACCATATTTTACAAAGTCAAAATAAGAAAATTTCACTTGATGCTCTTTCAGCATCGACGACCACATAATCCCGGCAAGCGCGCCGATCGGCGTTAAACAAGCACCCAAATTAGAACCGACAATCGTCGCATAGATCGCTTGCATTTGCGTCGTTCCCGTAAGCGGCGCAATAACGGGACAAAAGAATACACTCATGGGAATATTGTTGATGACGTTCGCGGACAAAAACGAAAGAACTCCGTATTTCAACACAACGTTATCGCTGCCCAACACATTGGAAATTGCCTCCGTAACGCCGACGCTTTGCAACGAAAGAATAATCGTAAACATAGACAATACGAAAGGAACTAACTGCCACGGTGCGCGCTTTAAGGTACGCCCCACTTCGATCGGCTTTTGTCTTTTAAACAAACAAATGCAAAGAATGATCAAAACAAGACTCAATGCGGCAATCAATGAAACCAACCACATTTCAAGCCCTATATACGAACCGATTGCAAGCACGATGGTACATATTGCAAGATGAATTACGCCGATAACGAGATACGCCTTATTCTTGATCGGAACAAGTTCGCACGTTCCCTCCGCAGGCTTTTTTAATTCCTTGCGGAAGATCAAATACAATACGAAAAAAGACACGATCGTCGATGCCAGCGACGGCAAAAACATGACCTTAAAATATTCCAAAAAACCAACCCCGTAAGAAGTCGCTATGTAAATATTGGTAGGATTTCCGATAATAAACGTCATGCTCATCGTATTCGCCGCGACAAACTCTACGATCAAATACGGCAACGCGCTTATCTTTGCGTTTTTTGCAAAATAACAGATAAACGGCGTAAACGTCAATACGATAATATCGTTTGAAGTAAATACCGTAAGCACGGATACGATAACGTACAACCAAACAAACAACTTCATTTGGCTGTTTTTTGCAAGGTTCAACGTTCTACTCGCAAGGTAACTAAAAAAGCCGACCTCGTCTAAAAATACGGATAAAATCGTCATCGTAATGAATAAGACGAGGATTTTTATCGGGTTGATAGACGAATCCTTTACGAGTTCGGCGCACAAATACTGAAAATCTACGCCGCCGGAGGCAATCATTACGATCGCCCCGATCAAAACAATTACCCAATACGAATCGATTTTTAACTTTTTAATCTTTATCTGCGGAAAAAACAACACGCCTAAAATCATGCACAAGCAAGTAAGTCCGCCGATTGTCAGTGATAATGCCATTTACTGTTCCCTTTTGTTCACGGCTAAACACATGAATATGAAAAAACTTTTCTATTTTTATTGCTTTCAGTCCATAAAAATTTGTTTAAATCTAATTAATGGTAACACAAAAAATCCCACATGTCAATAACAAAACGCCGCTTAATACAAATTTTATAATTGGATATAGTTTCTAAAATTCAGCGTTCCGAATCCGAACGCATTTTCGCCGATCGCTTGATGCGTGCGTAAGCCGGAAATAAAACACCAAAAAATAAGATATACGTAGGTAAAAGCAAATACGGCAAAGACGCAAAACACGATCAAACGGACGATCGTTTCACTCGGCGTTCTTCTTGCAAACAGTTTATTTTTCATCGGTACACCTCAATACTGTATTTCTTCTACACGACTATTCAATACCTTTCGTACCAAAACAGCCAACACGCAGGAAATCGCCGTCAAAATCAACCCCAAAGCGGACGCTTGATACAAGTAATCGTTGCTTAACGGGTTATTTGCCTGTTGCACCCTCATATACAGCCAATTGGAAACGGTTTGCGTTCCGTTCAAGCCGCCCGTCAGCAAGAACACGTTTCCCGTTGCCGCGAAAATTCCGGCGATGGACGTCGTGATCGTCAAAACGAACGTCGGCCACACCAACGGCAATATGATTTGAACCAATTCTCTAACCCAATTCACGCCGTCTATCCGCGCCGATTCGATGACCGAATCGGGAATACGGGAAAACGTGCCGCCCACACGATCAAATTTCCCGGAAACGCCAGCCAGATCAAATTCAACAACACCATGCTATTGGCAAAATCCGGGTTTTCCAACGGATTCTGCACGATCCCCTCCGTCCCCGTTATTTGATATAAGATTTCGGGAAAAAAACTGCTGGTCGGCGACATCAACTCTTGAAAGAAAAAACTTACGACGACCGGGGAAATAATCGTCGGCAAATAGAAAATAACCCGCCAAGCTTTATAGCCCCATATCTTTTTATAAATAAAGTAAGAAACCATCAACCCGATCGGATACATGATCATTTGCACCAAAAAGGTTTTCATCGTATTCCCGAACGCCACTCTTAAATCCCATTCGGGGAAAGCAGATCCGTTCTTCAATAACTTAAAGATATATTCAAAGTTATCCAGCGTAAATACCAACCCCGTTTGCGCGTCGTTCGGCTTTTGAAACGCCATGACGAACGAATCCAAATTGACGTAAACGTAAAAGAGCAGGAAAAACGCAACCGGGATAATCGTAAAGGACAAAATAAACAATGCCCTCATTGTCTTTCTTCCGACCGTTTCTCTTTTCAGAACTTTTTTCATATCGATCCCCTCGTTACGATGCGGAAACGGTAATCGTCAAGCCTTTTACTTCGGCATTTACGTAACACCGCATCGCAAAATATCCGTCAACGCCGAAAGAATCATTCTTCGGCAATTGATTCAAGTCAATTTCCACCGTCGTAGTCTCTGGGAAAACGCCGCCGATGTTCGCCGCGGAACATTGGGAATCGTGAATTGAATCGCCGCTTGTTCCCGATCTACCGTGCCGATCGTCAAAATCAATTTTGTTTTCCCCTCCGCCTTATACTTTGCAATCAGATCGGACGAAAAACACGGATGGTGAAACCCGACCATAGCCGTATCTTGATTCGGCGTAAAAGTCCAAGTATTCCTCTCCCGATCATAAGAAACGTTCATATTATCGCAGAAAAACCAACTTTCTTTTTTGGATTCGTCAAACGCCTTTACGCCGGTTACCGAAAATTTGAATCCGTCCGTTGCGTCTTTGTCGACGTCCATCGCCCAACCGCGCGTGTGATAATACATCGTGATATCCACACCATCCGTTTTCATCTCTTCCGTAAGTGCGATAGAAAACTGAAATCCGATATTGCTCTCGTTATTCACTCCGTTAAATTGAGCGTTAAACGCGGTTTCTTGATTTTCCTTTTTATCAAATGCGACTGTGATTTTATTGCAACCGTTTTCGACGAAATTGCGAACGGCTTCCGCTTCGATATGCAAAATTTTGCCGTCCGTTTCGCTGTTGACGGTATACGTTCCGCCCTCGTACTCCACTGCGTCAAGACTGCCGCCGTAAGTCACCCAAACAGCCTCTTTCCCAACGCCGCAATTCTTACAGGCGTTGCCCGATGAAAAATCATGGCTTAATTTATTCGCCGTCTTTTCGATTAACCGATCGCCGCAATTGCCGCAAATTCTTACCGTATAACCGATATGCGAACAATTTTCCTCTACCGACTCAACGATTTCGCCGTAAACGTGCCCTGTCTTTACCTGCCAATCCGCGTGATAACGCTCGTGGCAAACCTTGCACTCGTACTCGGTATAGCTGTCCGCCAAACATTCGACGGCATGAACCGTCCCCGTTCCGTTCGGGGTATGCCCTTTCGCTTCGGTATAAATCGCGTAATTTTCACCGCACTCCAAGCAAGCGTAAACTCGATAGCCTTGATGCGTGCAATCCCCCTCGGATTCGTCCAACAACTCGACCTCGGCGTGCGGAAGTTTTGCGAGTATTTCTCGCTTCGTCTTTCCGCATTTCTTGCAGACGAACTTTTTTTCTCCGATTCTCGAACACGTCGGAAGGATCGAATATTCCGTATCTTCTTTAAAGTCGTGTCCGCACTTCTCTTTGACGATTTCGTCATCCGGTACGGGATCTTTTTTCGGCTCGGTATTCTCGTTACACGCGCCCAGGCAAGCAATTGCGCAAAATGCAAGGATAACGATCCATACTTTCATCAATCGGCTCATCTTAACTCCTTTTTATCGTATTATTTCTTCTTATACGCGGCGACGAACGCCGCCGAAAGCGACTTTTTCACGCTTATCATATATCGTTTAACAGTCTACCTTTATTTTAACGCTACTTCCGCATAAAAACAATCCACACGAAAAATCAAAAATTGCTCTATATAAACTTTTTGAAATTATTTTTCCATTTTTAGGAAAAAATACTGACCGCTATAAACAAATACGGACTTAAAACCGTTAAAAAAATAAAAATATTTTTCTCAAAAAAAAGCCGACTTTCGGGCAAATTCGTCCGAAGCCGGTCTTTCCTTTCTCAAATTTTTTACTCTCTCGCTTTCGCGCCGTTTTCCGTTACGTAAAGGGGGTGTAACGATTCACTATCCCCGTTCAAACATGAATCCTTTTATTCGGACAGGTCGCGCATCATTTCGATGACAAGCACATTCCAATTCAAAAAACTTCCCTCCATCGTGGGCTTGCCCGTTTCGGGATTGTACGACTCGCTCATGTTGTTATTCTCCAACACGTCTTGCCCCAATAACTTTACCGTCTTTTTCGCGAGATCGCGCGCCTCTTTTTTCATGTTCGCCGCCTTTAAGGATTTCCATACGCAATAATTCGCGATGATCCAAACCGCACCGAGCCAATTAGATGGATTGCTCGATTCCTCTAAGCAATACATTTTTTCGTCTTTTGCGAGCGTACGCACGCCGTATTGGCACGACACGTTCTTGTCGAGATAATGCTTTTTCAAAATCGCTTTTCCCTCTTCCGCCGTGGCGATTCCGCACATAATCGGCAAAAAGCAACCCCAAAACCGAATCTTTATCGGAATACTCTTCCAAAAAACACCAAGCCCGTGGTGAAAATTCTCTGTTTTACGCGTTTTGATATCCAGATATGCCGAATAGTACAAGTCGTCGCGCGCATCGTATAATTCCGAACGGATCGCCGACTTCAAGTTTTCGGCTTTCCCCAGATAATAAACATCGCTTTCGCCGCGCGATTCTAAAATTTCGTGCATTGCGCAAAATTCGGAATATAAAAAGCAATTTAAATAGACGTCCGCGCAACAATCTTCGGGGAATCCGAACACGGTGGGATTATTATCTACGCCGATCATGACGTCGTTCCGCCAAAAATAAAGTCCGCTCTTCTCGTCAAATTGATACTTGTCGTAATATGCGAGATATTTTTTTAAGGGCGTCGCGTCAAACCACGAAAAATCGTTTACCGCCTTGCTGGCGTTGAGCGTTCCTCTACACAAAAAAGGCTTGTGTTGATTCACCTTTTTCCCTGCCAAATGCTCGTCTTTTAAAAGAGAAGACATCAATCCGGTCGCCGTAACGGTCATCGGAATAAATCCGTCGTCAAGTTGTTGATCAAAGAAATTTAAGATATTTCCCTTTATGTGAACGATTATTTTTTCTCTCATTTTATCGTAATCGAAATCGGGAGAATTTTTATAATATTCACAATATTCCAAAAGAGCCTTTGCGCTCCAATAAGAATCCCAATCCCATAAATTGTTGGCGTACATCGCACCGGGATCTAAAAATGGATGGTTGAATACGCCGTCCGTCGGCTTTAACATTTTCGGTGCGTTCTCTCGGATATAACCGCTTACCGCTTTTATATACTCTTTCATGCCGTTTCTCTTGCGGAAAAATCACGTTTTTCCGCCCTTTTTCTCCTTTGACAAATTCTTGTTTTTCAGAATGGAAGCAATTGCCCCATAAAAGGCATGATTGCGGACGTTTCAACGAGCCGCAATCTCCTTTTTTAATGATTTAAGAAAGTTAAAATTCTTCTTTTTCTATCCGTTCTTTTGTTAAATACACGTCGCCGATCGCAAACGGGACGAAATGATAATCGTCCACGTACGTACATTCGGGCGCATCCGTACGTACGACGTTATCCTCGTATCCGCGCTTCCCGACGAACGTACTGAGTCCGACGAAATTCTGCTCGCCCCGAATATGATGGTGCGGTCCGAGCAAGTTTCTGTTTCCGGACACGGCGACGACCGTAATTTTATTTCTTCCTTCCTTTACGAAATCGGTTATTTCGAGAGAAGCCGCCCCGTCGCCGATCGAACCGCAAAATACGCCGTTTACAAAAATCCGCAACAGTACGGCGTGCGAACGCTCCGACTCAACGTAATAATTACAGTCTTTCGTTAATTCCGCCTCGTATTCCGCCACGATTTCACCGCGATAAAAAGGATATCCGCAATCGGTGATATCGCAATCGGTCGTCAACGGTCGTTCCCTCGTGATCGCGAAATTGCCTGCCGTCTTGTAATAGCCGGAATGATTTTGAATCGGCGCGCTTTTTACGCCGAACTTGCCGCGAACATAGCAATTTTCGATTTCCAAGGGGTAACTGAACACGTTTCGGACGCACTCGAACGAATTTTCGACGTCGATCAACGTTTTCGCCGCCTTTAACGTGCCGACGACGCCAATCTTGTTCCACCCTTTCACGAGCAAATTCTTTATATCGCTCCCGATAATGCTCTTGTCGATCCACCAACGGTCGTCGTTTAAGGTTACGAGCGCGCCGTTTACGCTTACGTCCGAAAAATGCCCCCTTTCCAAGAAAAGTTCGGCTGTTTCCGGCACTTCGTCGCACTGAACGCCGAACACCACCTCAACGGCGATATCCTTGGTAATTTCCGCAGACTTTCCGTATAAATACTCTTGTATGCGCTGCACGGGCGCGTTCTCGAACACTTTTTCCCCGTCTACGATGCAGTCCGCATAATCCAACGTGATCGCGTTTTGATCGCACACGCGAAATTGCTCGGAATGGAGCAATTTCTTTTCGACCTTACGCCGAATGCGATTCGTGTCGTTTTTCTTATCGAGGATAAAATACGCGCTTTCCATCGGTTTCAACGTCTGCTCGGTATACGTGCGGCAAGGCGAAGCAACCGCCTCTTGCAAATATTTTTTTCCGCTCGACAAATTCACCCGATAAACAGAACCGCGGCGATTGAACGTTAAAACAAAGCGTTTTTCGTCGCATACGGACGTATTGCAAATGAAAACGTATAAACGATCTGCGTCCTCCGAAACGTGTATTTTACAACTTTTTACCAATATTTCGTCCTTGCCGTACAATGCAACGGGACGACGGTAACCGTAATACTCGAAAATCTTTTCCAGTTTTTTCGCGCTGTTAAAATATTCGTAGAATCTACCGCTTTCCTTTAATACCGACGACAACGCCTTTCCCTGCGTTCCCGTCAACGATTGTTCGTTTCCGACCAATACGATGCCGCCGCCCTGCGCAAACTTTTTGATCTTGCGCAACGCGTTTTGCGAAGGCTCTGCGCCGTCCGGCAAAATTAAATAGCGATAATTCATTCTTCCGACGTTCAGCGCACCGTCCTTTACCTTGCCCTTTTCTTCCAACATCCACTCGTCCAACACGTCGAAAGGAATTTGAGCGTCCTCTAAATTCTCTATCAACTGCCTGTAAAAGGTAGAAATTCTGCCGTTTTGCGAACAGCCGGCAACACCCTTAAAACAAGCGGTGATCGGAGAAAGAATCGCGACGTCCGCAAAGGGCTTCCCCTGCGATACCGCCCCGTTGACGTTTTCCATCCATTGAAAGAGTACGTCCGCATAATTCCACCAAGGCGATTGGTAGGAGAAAAACGCAGGATAATCGCGCTTTCTGATTCCGCTGATCGTATACGCGGACAAGTGCAAACACGCCGTATTGACGCCGTACGCCGCTTGATATCCCCAAATCCACGCGTATTGCGAAAAGGAAGTATTCCAACCGCAACACCCAAACGTTTCGCTCAACACGTTTTTATAGCCGACCTGCCGTTTTACCGAACCGATTTGCTTTAAGAGCACGGGCGAAGTCAATCTTCTGCCCAAAAAATCAATGCCCGGATAATCCATATAACGATAATGATTGGCAACGTTTCCGCTCAGTTGATACTGCGTGCTGATGCCGTCCTCTCCGCCGAAATGCCCGGTCAAAAGAAGATTGTTTTCTCTGCACCACCGGTTTAATTTATCCGTAAAACTCTCGGCAAATAATTTCGCGTAAAGTTCGTAAAAATGCGAACGGAATTTCCGACCTTTGGCGGTATCCTCTCTCAAAAGCCATAAATCCGCGCGTAAATTCCCGTAAACGGCATTGTAGCGTTCTTCCAAGCGAGGACTCCACGCCGTACGGAACGCAAGTTGCGGCTCATCCGTAAAGATGCCGCGAATCACCGTTCCGAAATACGCACCGAACCGCTCTTTGTACCGTTCGTGCGTGCTTTCGATAAATAAATCCACAACCTTATCGTTGAGTAAATCGACGTAATTTGCGTTTACTTTCGCAAAGCAATACAGATCGGCGTTGTCTTTTTCGGTTATTTGATAGCCGCCGCGAACCTTTTCGTATTTCGCAATAAACTCGCCGCAGACGTCTTTTTCTTCTTCACAAAAGGCGCCTTCTTTCTGTAACGCCCAAGTGCCGTGATTTAAGACGGCACCGCCGCCGAAGCCGCTCGGCCAACCGTTTTCATCGTAAAGCCACACTTCGAGATTCTGCTTTTTTGCCTCGTCTATGGCAACCGCGATGGCGGAAAACCATTCCTCGCTCATATAAGAAAGTTTTAATCCCGCTCTTGCATGGATAAAAAAGCCGCCTATGCCCCTTTTTGCAAAATCACAAATCTGTAATCGTATTTCAGGCTCTTTCATCTCGCCGTTCCAAGACCAAAAAACCTTATTCTTTCTCGTAATTTCTTTCATTTTGCACCTTTATTGCTATTTGCGGTCGTTTATTTCGGCGACGCAACCGATTTACGAATCACGATTTCCGTTTCGTATTTTTCAAACGTTCCTATTACGTTATTTTCAATACTGTGCGAAAGGATATCGAAAACCTTTCGCCCGTATGCGTTTTTATCATAAGTTACGGTAGTCAGCGCGGGACTTACGAAATTAGAATACAATATATCATCAAAGCCGACGACCGAAACGTCTTCGGGAACGCGGATTCCGCGTTTTTGCAACTCGCTTAACGCACCGTACGCCATTAAGTCGTTCGTCGTAATGATTGCAGTGGCTTTACAACCGCTCTCTATCAACTTCGCCGTAAGTTGCATACCTGTTTGAACGGAAGTGTCATACGGATATTCGTTATCGATCACCGTACCTTCCTTGCCCATAAGATTCCTGTATTCGTCCTTAAACGCCTTATACCGTAAGTCTACCGTATCTTCCCTCAACCCGGAAAGATACGCAATATCGGTATGCCCGACCGATTTTAAATAAGCGATCAGTTTGCGCATACCTTGTGCCATGTCGATTTCGACACAGCCGTATCCCAATTTAAAATTATCGAATTTGTTACCCGTCACGACCTTTATTCCGTTTTTCGTAAATTTGTCGATAACGTTCGATACTACGTCGGAATTGATAAGCGAAATATACACGCCGTCAATTCTCCGTGAAATAAGATCGGCAACTTGATTGCGGAAGCCGTTCATCGCGTCCGCAAAATACACGGCATAGCCTGCCTGCGACGCGCTTTCTTGAAACCCGTGGAATATTTCGCCGAAAATCGGGTTGGATACGTCGTTAACTAAGATTGCAACCGTGTACGTTTTCTTTTTCGTCATACTCTTTGCAATCATGTCGGGCTTATATCCGTATTGCTCGACCACGGACAATACTCTTTGCGTCACCTCATCGGAAAACTTTCTGCTATTGTTTAAGATATAAGAAACCGTTTGCTCCGACACTCCGGCTATTTTTGCTATATCTTTTCTGGATATGCGCATACTTCCTTTCCCCACAAACTATATCGTCTACTTTCTTTTTCTGCCGTTTTTTGATTCCGTTTCACACTACTCGGGTAGTGATATCGTATCATAATTATCAATATTTTGTCAATAATTTTGAAAATATTTTTTCATTATCTTAAATATCGTTATAGCTATAAAAACTTTAACGATTTGAAAAACCGCCCGTTCCTTTTATTTTACAAAGCACTTACGAAAAAATAACCGATTTTACTTCGCTTTATAAAAAATTTTTTTGCTAAAAATTTTCTTTTTCGGTATTCTCTCCGACGTTCGGTTTTTCACCGAACGTCGGAGATCATCCGTTTTATAAAACAGAGGCAAGGCCTTTTGCCCTTGCCTCCGTCTTCCTAAGATTTATTTAATTGTTTTTATTATCTAGCGCGCTTTTTTCCGAAAACGAACGCTGCCGCCACCAAAAGAACGATTGCGCCAACCGCAAACGAAGCGTCTAACGAAGAACCGCAACCCGGCTTTTCCGCAACGATTACCTTTACGGTGTACTCATTGCCGTTATAGGTAATTTTTACGGTCTGCTCGCCGGACGTCGCTTTGTCGTAATCGGAAACCGTAAAGTCTGCCGCGGATACGCTAACGTTCTCGCTCTCTTTTCCGCTTGCGTACTTTTTAACCACCTTGATCGTGGAAAGATCGAAATCCTCGTTATACTCGTATTCCGCCTTGGTTACGCTTACTTCGTAGGACTCTACGTCCGCAACCTCTACTTCAAAGGTCGCCGTAACGTTCTGATTCAATACCGTCTTCGTTACGGATACCGTTTGCTTGCCAACCGTGTTTTTGTCAAATCCGTTTACGGTTAAATCCGCGAGCGTCAACGTTTCCGTCGTTCCGTCCATATACGTAAGTTCAAAAGAACCGCCGCTCAATTCTTCGCCGTAACTCACGTTTGCAGGAGCGGTCGTAACCGTCAAACCGGACGCGTAATTCGCAACCTCCGTATCCGAAACGATATACCATTTCATATTGCTGATAACCGTTTCGCCGTTGGTTCTGTCACCGAAGGAGAATACGGGGACGTATTCGTCGGGTAAAATTTCCTTATCGACAACGGAAGCCCATACTTTACCGTCAACGGTCAATTTCGCGCTTACTTTTTTGCCGCTGTATTCGACTTTTACTTTATACGAACCGCCTGCGGGGAATGCCGTTCCGGAAACGGGAAGTTCGTGACAAATTACTTCTGTGTAGTTACCTACTTCATCGCAACGTTGGAACAAATAGCACGTTCCCGCACCGCCGGACATACCTGCGCGGAAATGGAACTCATACGTATCAATTCCGTTCTTTGCAAAGACGAGGAACGGAACAGTCCAAGATCCCGTCGTTCCCGGGGTAATCGTCGCTTCCATACCGAAGGTCAATTCGTTGACAGCCTTCTCACTACCGTCTGCAAAACGAACCTTACCGTCCGTTACGCTGCTGACAACGGTGGGAATGTATACGCGGGAATCGTCACCGTACAGCATGACCTCGCCCGTTTCTGCGTCATAGAAGTTCTTTCCCCAATCGGTTGCACCGAAATTCAAAAGGTTGGTGTATTCGGGTTCGGGAATTACCACAACGCCCTCTTTAACGTAGAAGCGCATGTTACTGAATTCAGCATCTTTGATCTTTCTGTCGCCAAGTCCGAACACGGGCGTGTAGCCGTCCGGCAAATCGATTTGAACGTTCGATACGTCAAGACGCGTCGTCGTACCGTTTACGAGAATCTTAACGGAAACGGTCTTTGCCTTATATTCCATATGAATGGTATAAGAATCGCCGACCGCGATAGGAGCATTGTTTCCGCCAAACTCTTTTACCGTTCCCTTATCCAGATCCCCTTCTCTCGCAAACGCATATACGCTGCCGACTCCGTTACGGTCATGCAACTCATATGCTACGTCTCCGTCTTGCGCGAAGATCAAGAAAGGTACTTGCCACGTAGCGACCGCAGCAGGCTTTACGGTTACCTCAGCCACGAAGGTAACTTCATCTACCCCCTTCGTAGAGCCGTCGGTAAACTCCAACTGCGTATCCGCCGCGATGGGCAGAAGTGTTTGGAAATACAAACGAACGTCGTCGCCTGCCATTTTCAGCGTACCGGTTTCGGCGTTGTACGTATGATTCCCATAATTGGTCTTTCCGAAATCCAAAAGATTTTGGATTTCGGATTCGACAGTCGAATCCGCCGCAAATGCAGGACAGACTGCCAGTGCCGTCGTAACGACGAGTGCAAAGGTCAACATCATGATTAAAATTTTTTTCATTTTAACCCCTCCTAAAAAATTTCAGATGAATTTATTCCATACCGCCAACGCGATAAATGTCACAATACAAAGAACGTACGTAAGAATCGAATTTCGATCCAAGCGCGGTTCTTCTTTTGCAAACTTAACGCGAAGCGGCTTGAATAACAGAATTGCGCAGGCAAGCGACGCAAACGTCACCGCACCGCAAAACAGGGCGCATAAAAGCGCGGTTTCCCTCGACGTTACCCCGTACGCAGACAGAGGCAACACCCAATACGAGGGAATAATTACTTGCAGACATTCAAAGATAACTGCAAAGAGAAAGGGAAACACCGCTCGATCGGTCGCCGCGTAAATCAAACTTGCAACTACGCCAAGCAGCAACAATCGCAAAAAGATGGAAGAGTCGTAACACACGAGCGCGGATAAAACGCAAGGCAATAAATATCCGACAAAGGAATTACCGTATGCGATTTTCCCAAGATAGCGAAATACGTATTCCCGTAAAAGGGTAACGATCACGCCGTTTACCAATAAGGATAAAACAAGTTGCCACGCACTCGGTCGAACGGGCATGGAAAGAGAAATTCCTCCCGTGATCGCAGAGCGAAAGCCTGCAACCGTGTACGATAAATAGGTATACAACAACCACGCAGTCATTGCGAGTAAGATTACGAAAACGAATTGTTTTTTCTCTATCGGCGCAGGCGAATCTCTATACGTCGATTCCGTCCCAGAATATTTTTTCTCGGTGTGCACCAGCACTACCGTCGGAATCGCAAACACGACAAACGGTTGTAAGCCGTACAGCAAAATCACCGACCACAATTCGCTCGCAAATTTTGCAATTACCAACGAATAGAGAAACCCGATGAGCAACATATAAAAAGTCGCAATCTGAAAGGACGTTTTCCTTATACGCAAGTCGGGATCAAACAGAATATTTTTCATAGATCCCCCATAAATAACTTTTTATTTCTTCGCGATCCAACAGCGCGAAGTAGGTTGACTTGCCGTTCACGGTGCTTCTCTTTTCTTTCCGTCCGATTCGGTAATAAACCGTCGGTTTCAATTCGCAAAAAGGTTCTGCGCGAAACGCTTCCCGTCCGGTAAACGTACAATTCAGCGTAATTTCTTCCCCCGCGCGCAAAATCACTTCGTCGTTCCATTCTCCGTAAACGTAATCGGCATCGTAATATCCCGTACTTTGCTCCATTCCTTGGAGTTGAACGGACAATCCCGTAATGAATACGTCCGTCTCTCCGTTGTTGATGATTTTTACGTTGTAACTGTTCAGTTCGGAGGCGTTTTGCGTATACCCCGAATAAGACAGCACGTCGTCATCGTCCCCGACGGTAAGATCGAGATAAACCCGACCGATCGGAAAACTTTTCTCCGTTCCGTCCGATAAAACCAGAACGGCTTGCGTGAGTGTTGCTGTGTATTCGGTAAAGTCATTTCGGTCCAACACGCAAACGATACGATAACTTGCAAAATAAAAATCAGAAAAGATCACCTGCAAACTCATATCTTTTAAAGAATACGGCTTTCCGTCTTGATCGCGCAAATACATTTCCTTGCTCGCCAGAAAGGACAGTCCGCCTTTCACCTCGTATACTTGCAAGGTGAAGTAGGGGTTGTACGCCTTTTCGGAAAAGGAAAGAGAATGTTCGTGATCGGCAAAGTATACCCCTGCGGGCGGAAAAGAACGCTTTTCCGCAAACATAACGCACACTCCCGAAACCGAAAAGGCGATACACGCCACTACGCAAATTGCAATTGCCGTAAGAAACCCGGGCAACTTTTTCATGCTGCACTCCGTTAAATCGAAACGTTTTCTATTTTTTCCTCTGCGCCAAGTCCGTACACGAACACGTCGCTGATTCTCGTACGTGCATTGACCGCTTCAAACGCGAACGCACCGCCGCGCGCAATGGTATCCGTATACGTGAGAACGGGCTTACCGCTCAAATCGGGACGGGCAGACGCGTTTGCAAATACGCGAACGGTCTTGTTTTGTACCGCTACCGTCAAATACATTTTACCTACCGCAAACTCGCTCGAAAGTTTATGTGAAGCAACGATTTCCCCGTCTATTTCCACAAACAACTCCTTAGAGAGCGTCATACCGATTTTCATGATACCGTCGCAATTTTCGCCGTAACCGACCGAACCGCCGAACACGAATGCAAAGTAAATATCCGAACTCGGTTGACTGCGCTGGAATTGCGACACTTTGAAAGAAACCAAGCAATCGGTAACGCCGTTTGAAAGAACGTACATTTCCGAATTGGGATTATAGATCTCCCCGGACGAAACGCTCACTCCGCCGTATACGGGATAATCGTCCGAATAACTTTGACATTGATAATTGCATAAGCGGATCGCCGCTTTATGCGTTTGCCAACGAGGTGCTCCGCTCGTCGCGGTAAAACCAGAAACCGTAATAACCGTTTCGGCAAGTCCGCCGATCGAAACGGTTAACACCTTGCTATCCGTATATTGTACGAAGATTCGGGTATCCTTTTCTTTATCGTAATCGGGAATCGTATATTCTTTTACCGCGCTTCCGTTTTGATAAAGTGCAAGTTTTCCGTTCGGATAGAGGCGTACCGAGTTGTTCTCAGAACCGCCGAACACGAACGCCGCATACGAATCCGCCGACGATTTTACAAACTGTACCATATAGTCCGAACGGAAATAAGTAAATGTCTGCCCTGCGCGCAACGTTGCCGTTTCCGCATTTGCGTCACTTTGCAACAATCCGCCGTTGGTCATCTTCCAATTACCGCCCGAAACCGAATAGCCGACTACACCGTATTCGCCGAAATTAATATTATTGAGCGAGAGAACGCCCTGCCCTGCGTGCGCCGACAAACTGTGTCCGTCGTTTACCGCATCGCCAAAGCAATAATATTCAAACGTCGCCTCGCCTTTCCCCACGTTGCATACACCGGCGTTCATATCCGAAAAGTTTGCAATCAAATGGCTGCCTAACGTTTGGAACGAACCGTTTACGGTCTTATACCGTGCTACCCAATTCGCGCCCGTACGTTCGATTTGGAATACAAGTTCACCGCTTACGTCGGGAAGAGAACCGTTCAACATCAACGATCCGTTTTCCACTAAGCCGAACGCAAGTTTTACGCCGCCGTCCAAATAGGCTCTGCCTGCAAACAAATAACTGTTTGCCGTTTGATAGACAACAACGCCCATCAAATCACCGACTTGCTTGGGAGAACCGCTCATCTGCGCTTTTACCGTAAAGTCGCGCATTTGCGCATGCGTTAAGGCAAATACGCCCGTTTCGCTTGCCGCAAGTTTCAACTTGCCGTTCGCGATGCTCGCTTTTTCTGCTTCTCCCGCATAGAACGTCATCGAATCGGTCGCTTTATCGAACTGCGTGCTGCGTTGATTTTCTTCCGCGTTCATCGTGAGTACGACGTTTTTCGCCTTTCCCTCACCGTTCACGCCGCCGATTGCAGCGACTCCCTCGTACGACATTTCCACGTAACATTCGCTGTTCGCTTGTTTTGTTCCGTCTAACGTCACGTAGAAGAGATTATCGTTACTTCTTACAAGTTCGATCTTCTGTCCTGCTTTTATCGTCAACGTAGCCACCGTTTTTTCCGTACCGCCGGCACTCTCGCGCGCCTTCACTACTAACTGCGTTCCGCCGATCTCCGCGCCGTAATACGCCGCGTCCGCTTTCTTGCCTGCGCGCAACGCCGCCAATACGTTCCCTTCCGCGACAAGCGAAAGTCTTGCATTGTTATAGATCGGCAAGGTTGCGAACGAGCCGCTTCCCTCTACCGTCAACTCGTCTACGTTCGTCTGACGGATTACGCCGCCCTCTCCGTTTACTTGCCATTTCCCTGCCCAAGCGTTGGACGCTTTATTGGTAAGCAACGCGCCGTACGGCATTACGTCGATCGTAATTTTTCCGTCTTGCACGGTATAAGAATTTCCCGAAAGATAATCGTAAATCTTCTCGCCGTTTTTCACTTCCATCGTGTGAACGTCAAGTTCTAAGCCCTTGCAGACGTTCCCCGTTGGATTTAAGATCGTCAAAATGGACGTTCCTTGATACGAACGCTGGTATTTTAATAAAAGATTCGTTTCGTCTACACCCAGTTTGCGAATGATTCCGTACTTAAATAAATCTTTATTCTCTGCACGAAATTGTCCGAGTGCTTTATATAAGTTAAAAATATCGTAGTTCCAAGTCGTTCTGTCCCAATTCATGGACTCGAAAAAGGAATGGTCGTACCGACTTGTCATTCCGATTTCCTCCCCGTAGAAAAGGGAGGGTGCGCCCATATACGTCATCAATAACAGATGAACGGACGTCGCCTTGCTTACATTTCCGTTGGCTGCGTTTTCGTCAAGTAAACGCATCGTATCATGGTCTGCGGAAATCGTGTAAAGCGACAATCCCGTTGCGCGCGGCAACGTCGCTACCGTGTTAAAGCAATTTTCTTCCAAACTAGCCAAGGTGTCCGCGGAAACTTGCGCCGACGCAAATCTGCGAACGCCTGCTAAAAATTCTTGACTCCAATAGGTATCCGCCGCATAATCAGTGTACATGGTAGAGGCCGACGCGTTTTCAATACACAGCAAGGAATCGGGCGCAACCTCTTTCATATACTTACGCATATCCTGAATAACCTTCGTTCCGTTGGTATTCGTTCCTCCGAACAGAACGGAGGAATCCAAACGCCAACCGTCCAAGCCGAATTCCGTCAAATAATACTGCATGACCGAATCGGGAGAAGAGTAAACTAAACGTTGCGAAGTTGCCTTTCCCAAATCAATAATCGGGCCGAACTGATTGGACTGAATTTTCCCGTTTTGATCGCGCGCAAATACCGAATAATACGGAGAAGAGAGATTTTCGGCATTTTCGGTAAACCAAGTGTTTCCCCCGTTTACGTAAATGGAATTGGTTACCAAAAACGCAAACACGCCGTCCATCATGAATTTCATATCGTTCGCGTGCAATTCGTCCGTTAAGATACGCAACATTTCTTCGCTTCCGAACGTAGAATCCAAATTCGTGAGATCGAACGCGCCGTATCCGGCATTGTGATTTGCAAGCCAAATGGGATTGATGTAAACCCCGTCTATGTTCAACTCATTGAAAAAATCGATTTTTTCGTACAATCCCTTCAAGTCTCCGCCGAAATAATCCAAGCCGCCGGTGTGCGTGAGCCCCCAAACGTCTTGAGTGATTCCTCCGCCGTACTTATCCGAGAACGTTTCTCCGTTGAAAAAACTATCCGGCATGGCGGAATACCACAACGCGCCCTTAGACCAATCGGGTGTGGAGAAGTTGATTTGCGACAAAAAATCATGAGAGAGAGTTTCGGGAAACCCCGTTTCGCTCTCCTTGCTCTGCTGCATATTGTAACAAACAGAGCCTACGTTGTTTTTCACAACGAAGTGGTAACGGTACGAGGTACTTTGCGGAGGGACTTCGCATTTATAATAATCGTAGTAGCCGTTTACGTCCGCATAGTCGAATTCCATGGGAACGTCGTTCCAAGCACATTCTTCCGCACTCGCCTTGCTCAAATCCGTTGTGTAACGCAAGGTTACTTCCGTCGCGTTTTTACGACGAACACGTAACCGCATTGTAACGGTATCGGTATCTTTCGGTTCGATATGCGAAACGTACACGTCCCCGATATCGTGGAATATTTCACCCGTAACGATCGGCTCGTCTACAAGGGATACGGCATCGTCCGTCTGTGTTCCGCCGCAACCGATCACGCATAAACTCGCGCACAAAAATACGCAAACCGAGCATACAATCAATAATAAGTTTTTCGCTTTATAAAACATCGCGTTTTCCCCTTTTCGCATTAAGCGAATTTACGGTTTTGATAAACCGCGGTCGATTCATAGTTTTCGCTTTCTCTCATTCCGTACACGTTAAAATCGGAATGTTCAAATCTGCCGTTTACGCCGTATACGCTTACTAAGCCGCCGCAAGCACACTTCGTATCATATTCCACGACGGGATTTGCCGAGAACGTGCCGTCGTTCGCTTGATCGACGAACAGTTTTATCGTTCCGTCCTGCACGACCAAAGTCAAGTATACGGTAACGTTTTTGTAGGCAGATCCAAGATTTACGCTAGCAAGTTTTTCTCCGTTGTACGAAATGTACGCTTCTTGACGGGAACTAATCCCTGCAAAGTATGCGTCCTTTACACCGCCGTTAGACGAACCGCCGAACGCAAACCCGAGTTCCGCTCTGTTCAAAATATTCGTCTGTTGAATCGTGGTAATCTTCAACGTTGCCACGAACTCCGTCGCGTATGCAAGATTATGAGAAGCCGTATAACTTTGGAACTGCATATCCGCGATTTTATAAGAAGCCTTACTTCCCTCGATATAAACCGCGCCGACTTGATAATCGGTGAGCACCGTGTGGAAGATCAATTCCATTTCCGTCCCTACGTAAACGGACAGTCTGCCGCTATCGGTCATAACCGCAATGATACGCAAAGGTTGTTCGGTTACGTTCTGCACGGTATGGCTTCCTAAGGATTTCGTTCCGTTCAGCAATTCGATCTTTCCGCTTTGTTCGAAGCGCAGAGAATAATCTCCGCCGAACCGCAAAGCAACGTTGCCGCCCTGTCCTGCTTTATAAATCACGACCGAATAGTCTGCTCTGAACCCCTTAAAAGAGCCTTGCGTGTTTTTCAACGTCGTTGTTGCCGCCGTTTCGTCACTCTGCAAGAAGCCTCCCTGCACCATTTCCCAAGTGCCGCCTTCCGTCCGATACGCCACAACCGAATACGAGCCGGACTGCCCCGACCAACGGTTGACGTTACCGTATCCTGCATGTGCAGACAAACTGTGTCCGTCGTTTACCGCGTCGCCGAAGCAATAATATTCAAACGTTGCTTCACCCGTCCCCAAATTGAACACACCTGCGTTCATATCCGAAAAGTTCGCGCACAAGCCCTCTGCCAACAAAGTAAAGGATTCTTGTTCGGGCGTTTTATATCTCGCCGTCCAATAAGCGCCGAGTCTTTCCAGCTGTATCACGATATCGCCGCTTACGTCTGTCTCTTCGGCAAATATCGTAACTTGTCCGTTCACGGATTGTCCCAAAACGAGTTTCACGCTTCCGTCTAAATAGGCTCTGCCTGCAAACACGTAATTATTTGCCGATTGATAGACAACAACGCCCATCAAATCACCGACTTGCTTGGGAGAACCGCTCATCTGCGCTTTTACCGTAAAGTCGCGCATTTGCGCATGCGTTAAGGCAAATACGCCCGTTTCGCTTGCCGCAAGTTTCAACTTGCCGTTCGCGATGCTCGCTTTTTCTGCTTCTCCCGCATAGAACGTCATCGAATCGGTCGCTTTATCGAACTGCGTGCTGCGTTGATTTTCTTCCGCGTTCATCGTGAGTACGACGTTTTTCGCCTTTCCCTCACCGTTCACGCCGCCGATTGCAGCGACTCCCTCGTACGACATTTCCACGTAACATTCGCTGTTCGCTTGTTTTGTTCCGTCTAACGTCACGTAGAAGAGATTATCGTTACTTCTTACAAGTTCGATCTTCTGTCCTGCTTTTATCGTCAACGTAGCCACCGTTTTTTCCGTACCGCCGGCACTCTCGCGCGCCTTCACTACTAACTGCGTTCCGCCGATCTCCGCGCCGTAATACGCCGCGTCCGCTTTCTTGCCTGCGCGCAACGCCGCCAATACGTTCCCTTCCGCGACAAGCGAAAGTCTTGCATTGTTATAGATCGGCAAGGTTGCGAACGAGCCGCTTCCCTCTACCGTCAACTCGTCTACGTTCGTCTGACGGATTACGCCGCCCTCTCCGTTTACTTGCCATTTCCCTGCCCAAGCGTTGGACGCTTTATTGGTAAGCAACGCGCCGTACGGCATTACGTCGATCGTAATTTTTCCGTCTTGCACGGTATAAGAATTTCCCGAAAGATAATCGTAAATCTTCTCGCCGTTTTTCACTTCCATCGTGTGAACGTCAAGTTCTAAGCCCTGACATACGTCGCCGTTGGGGTTTAAGATCGTCAAAATGGACGTTCCTTGATACGCACGTTGATATTTTAACAAGAGATTTTCTTCGTCTACACCCAAAGCGCGAAGCGTGCCGTACTTGAACACTCCTTCGTTTTCGCTACGGAACTGTCCCAACGATTTGATCATGTTAAAAATATCGTAATTATAGGTGCTTCTATCCCAATTCATTCCAACAAAGAAGCGGTTCACGTCCAGCGTGCCGGTTTCTTCCCCGTAGAAAATAGTGGGAGAGCCCATGTACGTCATTACCATTAAATACAACGACTGCGCTTTTTGAACGTCACCGTCCATCAATTCCAAAATACGGGAACAGTCGTGATTGGTCAGCATATTATAACTGGAATGCGCTACCGAACGCGGAAGTCCCAACACGGCTTCGTACAGATTGGAAGAAAGCAAATTCAACGTGGATTTGTTGATTTTTCCGTCCATAAACGCTTCTACCGCTTTTAAGAACCGTTGATTCCAATAGGTATCCGCCGCATAATTGGTATACATACCTGCTTCGTTTGCATTTTCCAAGCAAAGTAACGAATCGGGAGCGACTTCTTTCATATACTTACGCATATCTTGAATCATCTGCGTACCCGTTCTGCCATCGGATGCAACGAATAAAATAGCAGAGTCCAAACGCCACCCGTCTACCCCACATTCGGTCACGTAATATTGCATGATGGAATCGGGTGTAGAATAAATCAACTTTTGCGCTTCCTCGCTTGCAAAGTCTACCACGTATCCGAATTGGTTCGTCTGCAAATTACCTTGCGTATCGCGCATGAATACACTGTAATAATCATTTTCCGAACCTCTTCCCTCGGTGGGCCAAAGGTTGGAAGAATTTACGTATTTGGAATTTCCTACGAAATAATTGAATACGCCGTCGAACATCAGCCGCATATTGTTGTTATGCAATTCTTCGGTCAGTTTTTTCAGCATTTGCTCGTTACCGAAAGTAGAGTCAAGCAACGTGCCGTCGAAAAATCCGTAGCCTGCGTTATGATTGGCAAGCCATACGGGATTGATAAAGAGCGCCGTACAATTAAGTTCTTTCAAATAATCAATTTGATCGTACAATCCTTGCATATCGCCGCCGAAATATCCCAAACCGCCGGAATGAACCGTTCCCCACGGAGTCTGCGAAATCGCGCCGCCGTATTTATCCCCCGTCGGATCGGAATTGTAAAAACTGTCCGGCATAGCGGAATACCACAACGCGCCCTTAGACCAATCGGGTGTGGAAAAATTAACCTGCAAGAGGAAATCCTTGCTGAATCCGTTAAACGGATTGATATAATTCCCACTAGAATCCTTTGTCGTAAGTTCGATATCTCTGCCTGCGTAAAACGCCGTTTGCTTGTTGTTCGACACAACGAAGTGATAGCGATATGCCGAAGGCTGCGCGGGAATCACTCCCTTATAATAATCGTAATACTTGTTTACGTCAGCCTTTTCAAAGGTAAGAGGCGCGCTCTTCCATTCGATTCCGTCGCCGCTAACCTTGTCAAGGTCGGTCGTCCACTCAACGGTCACGTTCGTCACGTTTCCGCGGCGAACGCGTAACCGCACGGTAACGTCCTCTTGATCCGTCGGTTCAAAAGTAGAAAGATACACGTCGCCTTGATCGTGAAAAATTTCTTCCGTTATAAGATTTTCGTTAACCAATTCGTCCGACGGTTGCTCGGT
This sequence comes from uncultured Clostridia bacterium, assembly GCA_964468815.1. GTDB lineage: Bacteria > Bacillota > Clostridia > Christensenellales > Borkfalkiaceae > UMGS621. The sequence goes on from CAYXWN010000004.1 coordinate 47,994, forward strand.
TACCTCGCCGCCCTCTCCGTTATTGCACCCGATCAAGCCAACCGCCGCGCAAAACAACACGAATGAAAACAATAATAACAAAAATCCTCTGATTGATTGATAAGTTTTTGCAGTTTTCAAGTTTTCCCCTCCTGTTTTTATTCGATTTTACCCTTTTACCGCGCCTGCCGCTACGCCGTTCAAAAAGTATTTCGAGAAGAACGAATAGATCAGCAAGATCGGAATACACATGATGACGAGTCCTGCACACAAAACGCCGTACATCGAACCGTTTTGCGCCTGAAAATTAATTAGTGCAAGCGGTAACGTTTGCGCCTTTGCGTTGGTCGGCAACACAATAAAAGGCCAAAAGAAATCATTCCAATAAGAAGTAAAGGTCGTAATCGCTACGTACGACAGTACGGGTTTGATCAAAACGAAATCGATATGGAAGAAAATTTGCCACACCGTCGCCCCGTCCAAACTTGCCGCCTCATGCAAATCGTTCGGAATATTTTTTACGTAAGTAACGCCTAAAAACACTCCCGTACCAGAAATCGCAATCATCGCCGGCAATAACAACGCCCACAGCGAATCGATCAATCCGAGTTCGCGCATCATCAAAAACAACGGGATTGTCGTTACTTCGCCGCTGATAAACATCGTAAACAACAGCATGTAGAATATAATCGCCGATCCCTTGTACTTCAACACGCCGATCGCAAAGATCGTGAGCGCCGTGGTAAAAGTTTGGACCACGACCGCTGCCGCCGATACGGTAAAGCTGTTGATTACGTTGGTGGAAAACCCTCCTTTCACCCACGCGTCCGAATAATTTTCGGGGTGGGCGAAAGAAAGGGAAAAAGGAGATTTTATGAATTCCCCACGCGTTTTGAACGACGTACTCAAAACGAACAATAGCGGATATAAAATAGCGATTGTAATAAGCGTTATAATGATTCCGAGGATAATATTAACGATCAGATCGATGCGTTTTTGTCTTGTAAGGCTCGCTTCTTTCTCACTCATAAATACTTTCCACCTTTGCCATTAACTTGTTCGTAACCACCGTAAACGCTCCTAAAATAATCGATAACATAAAGGACATTACGATTGCCCACCCCATGCGGTTCATTTTAAACGCATAGTTATAGATAATCAAACCGACCGGTCTTGTTTCCGGCATAGTACCGCCTTCCAACATAAAGAACATATCGAAAGATTTCATTCCGCCGACAAACGAAAGGACCAAATTCATTTTGGTTGCCGAAATCGTCAACGGAAAAATAAAACGCCACAAAATCGTCCAGCGGTTTGCCCCGTCTATGGTTGCTCCTTCCAAAACCTCTTTGGAAACGGCGTTCATATTAACGAAGTATAAAACCATGGTAACGCCTACAAAACGCCACGTGTTTGCGATAATGATAGACCAAAACGCAATATTCGGATCGTTCAGCCAAAGAACCTGCTCCCAGCCGAGTAATCCCCAAATTTTTGCAAGCAAACCGACGTCGTATTCATAGATAAAACGCCACATGACGGCAACGACCGTACTCGGTAAAACGCACGGAATGTACAACAAAACTCTGTACACCGATTGTAAGCGTTTTCCCATGGAATACAACAGATATGCAAGGAAAAAGCCTAAAACCGTTTGGAGAAGGGTAGAAATAAAGGAAAATTTCCCGGCAACCCAAATTCCGTTCCAAAAATCGCCTGCATATTCCGAAAACAGCCACACGTAATTTTGAAAACTATTCCATTTCAAATTGGTAACGGTACCGCGTATTCCCGTAAAACTCAAAAAAAACGAAAACACAATCGGATATGCAATTAAACAGAGCACGCTGACGATCGCAGGAATGGACATAACCCATCCGTAAATCGTCCGTTGCCTATTGAAAGCCTTCGTATTTAACATCGAGTCCTCTCTTTCTTTAACCGTTTGCCGTCGGCATTTCTGCAAGACACCACGCTTTATATGCCTCTATATTGGCGGTATTGCGCGTATAGGTGCTTTCAATAACCTTTTTAGCGGGATTATTATACATTAAATTCTTTAAAGCCGCGCCTAACTGCGTATATCTCTCTTTTACGATATCGAGTGCAGTTCCCTTCGAGTTGTCCCCCGAAGCGTAGTACGAAATGTTATCGCCGGTCGCATTCAACTTAGACGTAGCGTTATAATCGGGTACGAAATCGTACAACGCTGTAAACGTCATCGTTTCAACCATTTCTTGCTGTACCTTGTTTTCGTAGACAACGTTCTTGTTCGCCATAATCGAAAGCGTGCTGTCACTGAAAATCTGTTGCGCGGAATCGCTCAGCAAATATTCAACGAATTTTTTAGCCGCAGCCTTTTTCGTGCTAGAACTGGAAATACACCATCCGTCGTATCCGCCGTAAGAATAACCGTAGGTACTCTTATATCCGTCGATCGTATTGAAAACCGCGGGTGCGGGTAAAGTCATAACGCCAACCTCGAAATCCGCTTGATCGGTGATTTCGTTGAGCAAATTGTTATTGCACATTACCATTAAATAGTTTCCGTCGATAAAGCCCTTTTCACTAGCGTCTTCACCGCCTGCGATCGGAGAATCGCCGAATACGCCCTTTCTGGTCCAATTTCTTAATTTTTCCATCGTCGCGGCGTACGCTTCCCAATCCGTTTCATCTTGCGTCAATCTGCCCGTAAGATAGTTCGGATCTGTATACATTCCGGAAAGCACGTCGTAATATGCAAACAATGCTCTCCACATAAACATAAACGTTCCGTTCGTTCCGTACACTTTGAGGGGTGCAACGCCCAAATCCGCAGCAAGAATATTGGAAAGAAGTTGTTCAAAATCTTCTAACGTTTCCGGTTGTTCCCAACCATATTCTTTAAATACCGTTTTATTATAATAAATAACGAATCCGGTCGCACGGAAGGGAATATTATAATATCCGTCGCCGATTTTACCTAACTGCCATGCCTTTTCGTTCTTGAAAATAGACATAAATTCTTCATCGTTAATGAATTGATCGGACAAATCCGCAGCCATAAACTCTTCGCCTTCGATCAAAATTTCACGCATTTGGTGAGACCAATACGAGAAAACGTCGGGCATCGTGCCGCCCATCCAAGCGGCGTTGATCGCACTCATCATGTTGTTGTAATCAGTCGTAGAATACTCAACCTTGATAGAGGGATTTTCCTTGGTAAAGTTGGTCGCGATTTCATCAAACGCTTCCGCACATTCCGGCCAATAGTGCATAACGCGAATGGTTACGGGTTGTTGAACCACAGGGTCATCGCCGGGTGTTACGGGCTCTCCCCAATCTTCATTGCCATGCGATCCGCCGCCGCAGCCAACGAAGGCAAAGCAAGAAAGACACATGAGTAGCGCTATAATAAACGCCAAAGGTTTCAAAAATAGTTTTGCTTGATTCATTTTTTCCCTTTTCAACAAAGCCGATGGATTTTGAACGATGCGTTCAGCGACTTCGTTATAATTTTCTTTTCATTACACCGAACGATACAAATAAAACGTACTTTTCGGCTTATAACGGCTGTTTTTCTTATACATAACAAAATATAAATAAGAACGTTCTCGCTTCAAAATCGTCGTCACCCGATCGGCATTTGACAAACGTTTTTCACGATTTTTCCAACCGTTTTCCGTAGCGTCGTGCGATCGGATTTTTCCCTTCAAGTCCGTCCAAACCGAAGCAAAAAATCCATCTTTTTTGAAAAATTCTTTCCGCAAAAGCCCCTGTTTTTTCGATCGCACATTGCTACTTTTTTGTTCTGCTACTCGTGTAGCAAACCTTTGTATCTATATAATATCATAAAATTTTCTGTCTGTCAATACCTTTTGAAAAATTTTTTGTTGATTTATCAAATCTTTTTTGTAAAAACAATTCAACGAAAAGCAAAACTTAAACAATCTTATTACGACTATAAAAAACACTGATTTTTTTCACAAAAAAACAAAAAGAACGGTCGATTTTTCCCGTTCTTTCCAGCCGGTTTTCGGTTTTAATATACAAATTATTCTACTCGATGTTAAATTTTTTGCAAACACCGACGTAGCCGCGGATTTCCTTTTACATAAAAAAACGCCTCGAATGGAGTCAATCCATCGAAGCGTTCTCGTTTTCTGCCTTAAATTCCTTGAATGGAAAACGCGACGTTCGTCATGTGGTCGCCGATTCGCTCGTAATCGCTCAACGTCTGCAAGTAAACAGAGCCGACGGAAGCCGTACAAATCCCCGCTTTGACGCGCTCGATATGGCGATCTTCCAATACCCTTTGCGCTTCGTCGACGCTTTCTTCTACGTCGTCCGCTTGAGGAAGAACGCTTTCGTCCAGTTCGGCGAACGCCTTCATCGTAAGTTCAAACAAGCGGTTCAAACGATTCAAAACGTCCCTCAACTCGCCTGCCGCGTCCGCGGAAAATTCCAACTCGCCGTCTTTCATTTTATAGGCGTATTCCATTACGTTTTCGGAATAATCGCCGATCCGTTCCAAATCGCTGACGACGTGATAATAGGTCGCGATCGTGCGTTCGTCTTTCCCGGAAAGTTGCACCGCCAACGTCTTGGTTAAAAACGCGGTGATCGTGCGGTTCATAAAGTTGAGTTTTTCTTCGTTTTTCTTGACCGTTTCGGTATTCTCAAATTTTCTGTCCAACAAAATCTCAGAAGCGAGATTCATATTCGTATACGCAAGATTCGCCATTTCCACGATAACAGTTTTCACTTGAGAAACGGCGAGAGGAGGCGATTCGAGCAAACGCTCGTCTAACAGAGCACGTTGCTTTTTCTCGTCCTCACGAACCTTTTTGTCTGGTACGATCTTTGTAGCAATTTTAATCAACCAATTAATAAACGGCAAGAACACGATCACCATTACGACTTTGAAAATCGTATGAAAGTTAGCAACCATACGGGCAATGTTTCCGCCGCTGATTACCGACACGAAATCGGTAATCTGATTCTGCCAAATCCAAAGCGGCGCTAAAAACAACAACGCACCGAAACAGTTGAACAAAAGATGAATGACTGCCGTCCGCTTCGCGTTGGTAGACGTACCGATACTCGAAAGCAGAGCCGTGACGCACGTTCCGATATTCGATCCGAGAATAATAAAAATGGACATTTCAAACGGCAATGCCGTTCCGAACGAAATCATAATCGCCGTCATTGCGGACGAACTTTGAATCAAAGCCGTCATAATCAATCCGATCAACATTGCGATCAACGGCATTAACGAACTCTTCGCCGTCTGACGGAACAAAACGTCGAAAAACGGAACGAGATCCTTGCCGTTTTCCTCATAAATAATGGCTTTCAGAGAAACGCTCATGATTTCCAAGCCGATAAAGATTAAACCCAATCCGACCAAAATATGCCCGATACAGTTAATCTTATCTCCTTTCAAGAAAATCGCCATGATCATTCCGATTGCCGCGATAAATGCAACGATCGCGGTAACGTTAACCGCACCGACGCTGTTTAACGAAACGATTTGCGCGGTAATCGTCGTACCGATATTCGCGCCCATGATAACCGAAGTCGCTTGGAATAAATCCATCATGCCGATGTTGACGAAACCGACTAATATAACCGTCGTTGCGGCGGAACTCTGAATGATCGCTGTCGTGAGCGTTCCGACACCAACCCCGGCAAACCGATTGACCGTCATCTTACCCAACAAGGTCTTCATCTTGCTGCCGGCGGCATTTTCAAGATTCGCCCCCATAATCTTCATGCCGTACATCAACAACGCAAGTCCGCCCAGTACGAAAAAGATATTCTCGTATAAATTATTACCCATAGATTCCTCTCTCGTAAATTTACCTATAATTTACGCTTTCGTTACATTTACTTTACATATCTATTTTACAAGTTTACCACTCATTCGTCAAGCAATTTTAATACATAACGGAATTTTATAGATTACTAAAATTTCGTTATGTTTTACCAAACAAAAAAGGGGCTTCCCCCCTGCGGAAAGCCCGAAAAATTTTTTTAATTTTCTTTTAACCGAATCGCGCGTAAAAGCGACTCGTTGCCCAAAGCCGCTCCCGCTCCCAACATAACGGACATATCCGGCTCTGACGGAATATTCATCTGCATATTGAAAACTTTTCCGTAATAATCCTCTAACCCGACGATCTCTGCTCCGCCGCCTGCAAGATAGATCCCTGCGTGACGGATATCAGCCGCGACCTCTGCCGGAAGTTTTGCGATAACGGCAAACGCGTATTCCGCGATTTTGTCGTAAAAAAGTTTGATCGGATCGTAAATATCGTTTGCGGTAAGAGAAAGCGAACGGGGTTTGCCCGTATCTACGTCACGCCCGTTGACGACGGTCGTCAAGCGGTCGTTTTGAAACAGACTGCCGATCTGCTTTTTCGTGCGTTCCGCAGTCAAAAGTCCCACTTGAAGTCCGAAATTTTCCGCAATGTAATCTATTAACGCGCTGTCTAACAGATTGCCGCCGACGTTAATCGAAATTCCGGCGATGACGCCGCCCAAAGAAAGCGCGGCGATATTCGTGACGCCGCCGCCGATATCAATGACGAAGCACGGATTGGATTCGTTAATCGGAACGTTCTGTCCCAACGCGCAAAGCACGGGCGATTCCACAAAGTCCACGTCCACGATTCCGCAACGATCCAAAACGCGCTCGTATTTTTTCAGCATCGCCACGTCCATTCCGCACGGAACGCTGACCAACGCGCTGCCGCCGCCGATTCCCGGTTTGTACTGAATCTTTTTCAAAAAATAAGAGAGCATGGCGGTCGCCAACTTCTCGTTGACAACCTCTCCCTCGAATACGGGGAAACTGATGCGCGTATTGTCCGCGGTTTTCCCGATGATGCGCTTTGCGTCCGTTCCGATCGCGCGGATTTGCCCGTCCGCGTCCGCACTCAACGCGACGACGCTCGGTTCGGCAAGTTGGACGCCGCCGCCCAAGCGATATATCTTAGTCGTAGCAGAGCCTAAATCGACTGCAATTTTTACTCCCATAAGCGTTTCTCCTCAAACACCTTTTTCAAGCGTTCCGTCGGAAGTCCCATGACGTTCGTCAAACTTCCCGTGACGCCCTCCACGGGCGTATCCGGATCTTGTACGCCGTAAGCCCCCGCCTTATCCATCGGTGCGCCCGTAGCGATATAAGAAGCGATCTCCTCCGCCGTCAGTTTGCGAAACTTCACCGCGGAACGGACCGCCTCGAAAACAGGCTCTCCTGCCCCTAACAAGCAATACCCGGTCCAAACGTCGTGAACGTTCCCCGAAAGCGTTGCGAGCATTTCCGCCGCTTCCGCCTCCGAACGGGGCTTGCCGAAAATCCTTCCGTTAAAACATACGACGGTATCGATGCCCAAAACCGTGCCGCCGTGCTTTTGATACACGTCCTCCGCCTTTTGTCGCGCAAGCGAAACCACCAAACGGTCGGGCGAAAGAGAGGGATCGACCACCTCTTCGATTTCGGACGGGATCTGTCTGAACGGACACCCCATACGGGTAAGCAAATCTCTTCGTCTCGGCGATTGACTCGCCAATATCAATTCTGTCATTTACCGAAAGACGCCGCGTTACCGCGTTTCCTTATAATATTTCAAGATTCTTCTTGAATACCTTTCTGAAATCGCCGCCGATATTGAGCGCGGAATTGATTTCAAGAGCGGCGTCGCCCTCGACCTCGGTCTTCATGATGACCGAATCGCCCAAGATATCGCAATTGATTCCCTTAACAACGCCGGCCATACTCCGATCCAAAGCGTCCGCAATCCGCAACATCGTGCCCATTTTGCGTACCGCCTCTAAATCTTCGTCCGTGACGAGATCCTTGTATTTCTGCCACTCGGCGAGATTCACGTCCTCTAAACTGTTGTTCGCCGCGACAAAGGACGCCAAAACGAGATCGCGATGGGATAACCCGTTGATTTCCGAATTCAAAATTACGTAACCGCTGTTGTTTTCATATCCGTAATAGCGAACGCGCGTGCCGACGTCGTGCAACGTCGCCGCAACTTTCAAAATTTTCAAATGCTGACGAGGGAACTTGTGCAACACTCTCAATTGTTTGAACAACTGAACGGACAAATTCACCACTTGATCGGTATGTGCCTTGTTGCATTGGAAGAACTGCGTCAACGTATTGAGCGAGAATCCCAACACGTCCGTGATCGGCTTATCCACCGTTCCCGGAACGGCGTAATTAAAGATCAAGCCCGTACGAACGCCTGCCGCGCTGATGACGATATTACCCAATTCCATGTACTTCTTGAACGCGTTGATCGCCGCAAGCGCGCTCGGCAAAATATCCGCTCTGCCCGAAGAAATTCCGCGAATCTTCTTCTTTTTATCCAGATCCAAACTCTTTAACAAATTATAAGTATGATTGAAATCCGCATCGTGTACCACGTAATTGTGGATCATGCGAACGGGATATTTTCTCATAATCTTGGAAATACGGCAAATGTTACGGAAAGAACCGCCGACGCCGATTAACTGTACTTCGGGATCGACGGTCTTTAACCAAGGAATTTGCGAAAGTTGCTCGGTGAAAAACTCTTCCACCTTTTGCGCCTGTTCCTCCGTCGTTAACCCGTCGTTCGCAAACAGTTCGGTCAACGTGATCGAACCGAACGGCAACGTTTCGTGCGCCAACAGATTTCTGCGGTTGTAATAGACGATCTTCGTGCTGCCGCCGCCGATCTCCAAAATCAACCCCTTGGGAATATCCATCGTGTTGATAACGCCCTTGTAGACGTACATCGCCTCTTCTTCCGCGCTCAATACGCGAAATTTAATTCCGCAAGTCGCGGCAACCTCGTCCAAAAAGCTGCGTTGATTTTTCGCATGGCGAACCGCCGCCGTCGCAACCGCGATGGTTTTCTCGATACCGTACGAATCGCAAAGTTTGCGGAACATCTTCAAAGTACGAATGGTTTCCTGAATCCGCGCGGGCTTCAAAAATCCGTCGCGCTCCATTCCCTCGCCAAGACGCGGCATCTCTTTCAACTGGTCAAGGACGATAAAATGACCGTCTTCCAATATTTGAATAATCAAGAGTCTCGCCGTATTAGACCCGAGATCAATAATTGCTATTTTTTCCAACTTCCTCACCTTTTAAATTGATTTTTTCTTAAATTATACCACAAGATATTGTGTTTGTGAATACCTTTTTCCAATTTTTGTGCAAATTTTTGTAAACTTTTTTTTAACATAAAAACACCCCCTCAAAAACCTTTTTAAAAGGGGGGGTTTTTCTTAAAAATGAAATAAATAATCGGAAGAATTTACAAAACAAAGATAACGTTTTTCATTTTTCACAAAAAAATTCAACATTTTACGTTTGGGCATTTTGCACAATCAAATTTTTTCGTTTTTCTCTTCGTCCGCGTTTTTCGTTCGCTTTAAGCCCGTTACGACTTGAAATGCGGAAAGTGCGATCAGAAAGCCCCCGAACAGCCGTTTCAGCAAATCGCCCTCGATAAAGGAAGCGACGAAACTTCCCCCCGCGCTAAGCAAAACCGCCGGCACGATTAAATACAGTAATCCCTTAAATTCGATCAATCCGTTTTTGCAATGAATGATGATCGCGACCACCGCCATCGGCAAAAAAGCAATGAGATTCACCGCTTGCGCCGTATGCTGCTCCACCGCGTAAAAAATACTCAACAGCGGAATCAAAACCGTTCCGCCGCCCATGCCCATGCCGCCGAGTATTCCGCCGAACACTCCGGCGATCGCGTACCAAAGATACTCCATTTTATCACCTCTCCGTCAAACGCTCTTTCCGTTCTCAAAAGAACAACATCTTCGCTCCGGCAGCCGCCATCACGATTGCGAAAATCACGACCACCCATTTGGGCGGCAACTTTTTCAGCAAAAAAGCCCCTACGACGCCGCCTGCCAGCACGCCTGCCGTTACTGGGATTCCGACCTTGCAATCGAAATTTCCGAAAATCACGTATAGGATTCCGCTCATCAAAGAAATCGGCAGAATAACGGCGATCGCCGTCGCGTGCGCGACTTTCGGATTCTTTTTCAGCAGAGAAACCAACAGAGGAACAACCAACATTCCGCCGCCCCCGCCGAAAATTCCGTTGACGAGCCCGACGAAAGCACCCGACGCAAGCATCAGTAAATTTCCTTTTTTTCCGTTCATATCATTTAAGTTTTTGCAATTTTACGAAAAGTATCGAATTTTTTTCGCAAAAATCGGGAAAAAACCGCTCGAATAAATTGCTTTTTCCCCTTAAATATTATATACTATCTTTACATGTTTCAAAAAACTTATAAAAAGGTGAACTATGACAGGAACAAAACAGACAAAACGAGCCGGCTTTAAGGCAATCTTCTCTCTGATCACTGCGCTTTTATTGTGCTTCGTGATGGCGTTCGGTCTTGCGTGTAACAGCGAAGAACCGAAAGAGGACAAAACGACTTACACGAAAAGCGAAACGGACGAACAGACCATTGCAAACGGTAACTTCGAATTCAAGACGGCAGACTCCAAGCCGACCAGCTTCCCCATTTATACGAGCATCAGCTGGACGAAAGCGACGGACAACGCGTCTTCATCCGCAGTTAACTCCGGCATCGTCGATACGGACGACTTCGACACTTGGTTCGACAATCTTTACGCCGATACCGATTTCGTGAAATACCTCAAACGCAATTACGCAGACGCCGTTGAAGCATTGGGTGAAAACCCCTCGGACGCCGACGTTAAGAGCGCTTTGAAAACCGCTTTCGGTAATCCGGGCGTCAACGAGACGCACGGCGAAGACGGCGAAACCAAGATCCTCATGATCAACAACTACGTGGATTCTTTCCCCGGCTACGGCACGGCGCAGAAATTCACGAGCACCACTTCGCTCACGTTGGACAAAAACGCTTACGGCAAACTCTCCGTTTGGGTTAAGACGCAAAATATCAACACCAACCTCGCCGATTCGGACGAGTACGGCGCGAATATTCGCATCGTAAACACCCTCGCGGGCGTTACGCAGGCGGAATACCAAATTAAAGGAATCCGCAACGCGGAATGGACGCAATATTCCGTTTACGTGAAAGGGAACGATTTCGCGACGGCGACCTTAAAGGTTGTGCTCGGACTCGGTTTCGGATCGGGTACTTCCAACGTGGAAAACAACGTTGAAGGCACGGCTTATTTCGACGACGTGGTTTACGAAGAAATCACCGAGGAAGCGTACCTCGCCGCTACGGCGGACGCAACCGTTTCCGCGATCTCTCCCGAATCGCAATCCTCTTCGGATACGCTTGCCGTTTCCGCAGGAGATAAGACGACTTTCGGTTACGACATGAATACCGCGTTCTTCTTCCAAAACGCAAACGTAACGGCGAACGGCGCTTACGTCGTTTCTCCTCAGGGCGTTTCGGGCGGAAGATACGATACGGACAACAAGTCCAAGGTAACCGTCGGAACGGTTCAATCTCTCGTTGAAAATTACAACGACCTCTCCTTTATGGACGCGAGCGCGAAAGCCGTTCAAATCTATGCGGAGTACGCCAGCTACGAAGTCAGCCTCGGAAAAATCTCCGTCGCTCCGAACAGTTATCACGTAATCAGTTTCTATCTGAAAACCGAACTTGCGTTCGACACGACGGGACTTTCTTTCTACGTGATCGACGAGGACGGCAACACGGGCGCGAATAACGTAACGAATACCGTTTTAAGTTCCGTCGTTACCGAAAAGGTGGACGAATCCCTTACCCCGGACGACGATAATTACGACGCGTTCCGCGGTTGGAAACGTTACACCGTCGTATTGAAGAACAACTTCGTCGAAGGCGACAGAACGTGCGAACTCATTTTGAATCTCGGACCGACCGACGCAAACGAAACCAATAAAAACCTCTTCGCACTCGGCACGGTAACGCTTGCAAACTTCTTGGAAGCGACGGGTACGATCCCCTCTGTCGACGAAAAGGATTACAAAGAATACACCGCGCAAGATCATCTTTATTCCATGATTAGCGGCGCGACGGACAGTTCGACCGTATTCTCCTACGCGTTGTACGCAAGTTATACCGAAGATTACAGCGACAGCGAGGACGAGCCCTCTTATAAAATGACCATCGCCCCCAGCAACGAGGGCGTAGAAACGACACGTCCAGCAGCACCCGACGGATTCATCGGCGTGACCGGCGGCAGCGTATACGTCGACACCGACGAGAACGCACCTGCTTCTTCCGTCAACAAAAACGCAAACGCAGGTATCATCAATACCAAATATTTAGATAATTACACCGATTTCGTCGGAATCAAGGATTGCTTCGATACGGACGACAAGTTACAGCCTTTAATGATTTACAATCAAACCGCAGGCTCTTACGGATATCTTTCGGACAACAGCACGTTGAGCAAAGATTCCTTTACGGTTATCACCGTTCGCGTTAAGGTTACGGGCGACGCAACCGCATACGTTTACGTCGTCGATACGGCGATTGATTCGGAAAACCGCACGAAAGTTCTCACGCAATACGACAATGCGGATCGCGCACTTGCCGTTGCCGTAAAAGCGGACATGATGGATTCCGACGGTTGGGCAACCGTAAGCATTTACCTCTCCGCCGGAAAAGACGCGATCCAATACCGCGTCGAGTTGTGGAACGGCTCTCGCGACAACATGGTCGAAAGCAAGGGTTACGTATTCTTCGACAATTATTCAATCTCGTCCAGCAGCGAAAGCGCATTTACTTCCGCGTTGGATACGGCGAATAACGAAGGTTATATCGAAGACACGAACTTCAAAAAGCACACCACAGTCTTGACCGACGAGGAAAAAGAGTATAACGAAAAATACTTGAAAGATCACGACGAAGCGTACTTCAAGCCCAGAACGGACGTCGTTTGGGCGCAAACGACAGACGTCGTTGACGGTCACCTCTATCTCTTCACGAGAAACGACACGTTGAACCGCTCCGCATCCACCATTCCTTCGGACAGCGACGACAGCGAAGAAGAAACGGGTTCGGGTTGCCAAGACGTCGATCAATCCACGTTGTGGATCTCCCTCTCCTCTCTCATTCTCGCGGTTGCGTTGGTTGTAGCGATCATCGCGTTGATCGTCAAGAGAGTTCGCATTAAGCGTCAAAAGAACCAAAACGACGCCAAGGCGCACTACAACGTCAAGAGCAGAAACAAGACGCAGGAAACCATTTCGCAAAAGAAGAGCGCGAAAGTCGTAAAGGAAGTTCCGGAAGAAACCACGACGGAAGAACCCGAAACGGAAACCGAAACCGAAGAATATCAGTACGGCGAAGTTTTGGAAGACTTTGACGACAGCGTTTCCGAAACACCCGTCGCGGAAAGCGCAACAGAAGAAACGCCTGCTACGGAAAGCGAATCGGATAAAACGGAATAATTCTTAAAATCAAGTGCGGAAGCAATCGGCTTCCGCACTTTTTTATGCAATCGAACAGAACCGCTTACCGATACGAACGTGCTTTCCCTACCGATATTTTTATGAAAGATTCCTTGCTATTATATATAATGTTATATAAAGCGGCGAATTGCGATCCCGAAAGAGCGAAAAACGGACGGTGAATTTTTCCGTCCGTTTTGCATATAAATAAGGTATGCGTACAATCGTATTGACGGGAGGCGGCACGGCGGGGCACTGTATTCCCAACGTCGCGCTTCTCCCCTATCTGAAAAACAACTTTGACCGAATCTGTTATATCGGAACGAAAAACGGAATCGAAAAAACAATCGTCGAACAAGAAAAGATTCCCTATTACGGCGTAACCGCGGCAAAACTCGTGCGAAAATTTACAGTCAAGAATTGCGTTCTTCCCTTTCGCGTATATAAGGGCTACCGCGAATGTAAGGAAATCTTAAAGGAACTCGATCCTGCCATCGTCTTTTCCAAGGGCGGATACGCGGCGTTTCCCGTCGTGCTTGCCGCTCATCGGTTAAATATTCCCGTTATCGCGCACGAGAGCGACTTTTCTGTAGGGCTTGCCAACCGCATGGCGGCGCGATATACGTTATTAACGCTGACAAGTTTTCCCGAAACCGCGTTGTCCTTAAAAAACGGACGCTACGTCGGCTCACCTGTTCGCAAAACCCTTTTGACCGGAGAGAGAGAACGCGCGCTCGCACGCTGCGGATTTTCGGGGGATAAACCCGTTTTGTCGGTTATCGGCGGAAGTCAGGGCAGTACCGCCGTCAATGCCGCTCTGCGCGCCGCTCTTCCCAAATTGCTAACGCAATTCGATATTCTCCATTTGACGGGAAAGGGAAACGCGAACGCACAACTTTCTTCCGAACACTATTGCCAAATCGAATTTACGAACGACATGGCGGACGTATTTGCCATTACGGACGTTGCGGTTTCCCGTGCCGGCGCAAACACGATCGCGGAACTTCTCGCGCTGAAAATTCCTGCCGTACTGATCCCCTTGCCAAAAGGAAACAGTCGCGGCGACCAAGTGGAAAACGCGAAATACTACGCCCAAAAAGGTCTTGTCACCCTTCTTCCGCAAGAAAATTTAACGCCAGAATCGTTGGAAAGCGCGGTCGCGGCGTGCTATGCCGATCGGTTTCATTTTCGCCTCCGCTTAGCGGAAACACCCGTTCGCGACGCAAGCCGCCAAATCACCAAGATCCTCGCCGATTACGCTAAGCGTTGACGACAGCGCGTTCTCTGAGCAGACGCTCCGCTTTCGCGCGCTTGCGCTCATACGTATTCAACCCCTCGCAATCCGCGAACAACGACAATACGTCGAACTGTTCCGAACAAGCCCCTACGGGGATTCGCCCCTCGGTTTTTGCCGAGGGCTTTTTTATAAGCGTTTTCTCCGTTTGCATATCGCGTTCCGATGCGTATGCTTGTGCAGACGTGTCCTTTTTCTCGAAAAACGTACGAATCATCCAATCAATCATCTTTTTCTTCTCCTTTCCACTCTATCATATCCAATAATTATGACAAATGTCTGTCACAATTAAAAAACTTTTCTTAAACTCTTGCAATTTTTTCGGAAATATACTATGATAGAAATATGAGGACAAGCCATGAAATATGAAATACTGCTTCAAATTTTTTTTGAACTGACCGCCAAGCGCAGCGTTTCCACCACCGCTCTCGCCCGAAAATACAACGTCACGCGCAGAACGATTTTCCGCTATATGGAAACGTTGGAACAAGCAGGCGTCCCTCTCTATTCCAGACGCGGAAAAGAGGGCGGTTATTCGATCGTGGATTCTTACCGCCTGAGCGCGGCTTGCTTTACACCGGAAGAATACCGCATGATCATCGACGCGTTGGAGGCATTCCGTCGCGAAGTCGGCGCAAAACCGTTAGACAGCGCACTGAATAAGATCAAGAGCGCGGAACGCGGCAGCGCGGAACTGCAATTAAAGAGCGATCGGTTGATCATCGACGCGTCCCCTTGGGGAGATTCCGCCGAATACCGCGGCAAGATCGCCGCATTGGAAGAGGCGATCGGAGGTTGTAATACCGTGGAAATCGAATATCACGACCGCAACGGAGCGATTACTCTCAGAATAGTCGAACCGCACGCGCTCGTTTACAAGCAAGGGCTTTGGTACGTGCTTGCGTTCTGCCGATTGAGAAATCAATTCCGTCTCTTTAAGATCGGTCGAATCGCCACGGCAAAAATAAACGCCGAGCAATTTCAGCGACGAGATCCGTCCGAAATTCCCCCGTTGTTTACCTCTTGGTACAAAGAATCGGACTGCGTAAACGCGGTGTTTGCGGTCGATCGCAGCGTATTGAGCGACGTGGAAGAATGGCTGGGAATCGAAAACGTGCGCGAAACGGAAAACGGAATCCGAGCGGAAGCGCGGTTGCCCGTCGGAAAGGGCTTAATCGCCAAAATTCTCGGATTCGGAAAGGGCATAGAAGTTCTGTCTCCGCTCTCTCTTCGGAAAGAAGTAATCGCGCAACTTACGGAGTTGACAGAACGGTACTCTTCGGCGAATATTTGATCACAAAAAAATAATAGGGTGATTCTATTGACTTATTCGTCGTTTTTCGCTAAAATGGATATTACCATTGGATTTCGTTTACGAGGTATAAAATGAAGAAAATAGATATGAAATTATTAAAAACGGCGGTCAAATCAGTCTCGTTTATCGCAATCGCCGCATTGTTTTTGATGATATTACATTTTACGAGAGCATTCGTCGTCCAACCGGCAAGTTGGAGAATTTTAATTATCCTCATTGCCTTTTTCGTCGTGCATTGGATCATTATGCTCGCCATGGTGACCTATCAGTCGGATAAAATGGAAGCGACGCAGAAAAATAAACTCGCCATGTGGGGCTTTTCCATCGCAACGAGTTTTTTCCTCTTCTTTATCATTACCGTTCTCATCTACGTATTCTCCCCCGAATCGGGCATTTTCGATATCGACGCAACTAATTTCTTCGTCGCGTTCGGGATTCTCGCAGGGATTACCGCATTCGCCTATATTGTAGATTATATCGTCCGCGTGATTTTCTTTACGCTGAAAGACGGCGGCGGAATCAAGGGGGCGATGATCAAGGAAGAGGCAGAAAAAGAACGTGAAGAAATTCGGCGGCAAGAACGCGAACTTGCCATGGCGAACGTAGCCGCGATGACGGGCGGCGTCGTTCCGTCCGGTTCGGATTCTTACGGCGCGGATCACGTGTTTTTCCCCGATCTTCTCGCCATTGACGGCGAATACGAGGCAATCCCCTATAAAGCGCCGGCTATGGACGAAAATTTAAATCTGAAAGCGTTGGCGGAGGGCTTTAACCGCTATCTCGAATCCAACGATATGTTCTATCATATGGACACGATTCGTTCCTTTTTGGCAGGACTTGCTTGCTCGCGCTTTTTGATTCTCGAAGGGCTTTCGGGTACGGGTAAAACCTCTCTTCCCAAATACTTTGCGGAATACACCAACAGCCACACGTGCTTTACGTCCGTTCAAGCTTCTTGGAAAGACCGCAGCGATATCCTCGGTTATTACAACGATTTCGCCGGAAAATTTAAGGAAACCCCCTTCTTACGCGCGATTTACCGTGCCAATTACGAATACGATACCATCAACATGATGGTTTTGGACGAAATGAACCTCTCCCGCGTGGAATATTACTTTGCGGATTTCCTTTCCATTCTCGAAATGGACGGTAAGCAATGGATCATAGATTTGATGCCCTCTTCCACGCAAGGGAAGTTGCCCGAAAAACTCGTGGACTGTGCGATTCGGATTCCCTACAACACTTGGTTTATCGGAACGGCAAACAAGGACGATTCTACTTATACCATTACGGATAAGGTGTACGATCGTGCTGTGGTGATCGACTTCTCCGAACGCAAAGAAGCGGTCAACGTCGTACGCAAAGAGCCGCAGATTCGCCTCAATAAAGAAACGTTAGTTTCGCTGTTTGAAGAATCCGTAATCAAAACGCCCATGTCCAAGCAGATTTATCAAAAATTTTCCAAGTTGGCGGATTTCATGCTCGATACGTTCGACGTGAATTTCGGAAACCGTATCATGAATCAAATTCAGGTATTCGTGCCCGTATTCGTTTCGTGCGGAGGGACGGCGGAAAAGGCGCTCGACGTCATGTTCGCGCGTAAGGTTTTAAGAAAATTAGAGGGACGCTTTGAAGAAAATCTCAAACAAAACCTCGTTCGCCTTGAAAAATACGTGATTGCAGAGTACGGAAAGGAAGAATTTTCCAATACCCTCGCAACCATCGCTAAAATGAAAAGAAGATTGTTATGAATCTCTCTCTGGAACGATTTTATCGGCAATTTCGGGAAAAAGAACGCAAGATATCCGTATTGATTGCCGATCTGCAATCGGGCGCGATTCCCCTTTATATTGCCACGCCGCAATCGGAAGGCGGAGAAGGCGCGATCGCGCAGATCCGTTCGACGCTCGGAAACATCGCGAATATTCTCCGCGATCCGTACATTATCTTAAAGACGGAAACAACTGTCGTGCGTGCCGAACGCGCAAGCGAACTTTCCCCTAGAGGAATCCAAGAAACCGTACAGGACGGGCGCGTTTGGAAGAAAAAAAACAACGACGTTCTTCCCGAATACGTCTATGCGGTTGAACGGGAGGACGATTACAACACGTACGAAAACCGCATGGTGAAATCGTTAATTGATAAAACCGTCCGCTTTTTAAGCGTGCCGATGAAGAACGCAAAAGACGGAATCCCCTCTCTCTACGAGGCGTATTTTCAGATTTCCAACCTCAATAAACTGGATTGGATGAAAATTATGGAAAAGGACATTTTCCATCAAAGCCCCGAACGGGCGTTCGATCAATACTCTGAATTATATCGCTTAAAAGCGCGTCTGAACGTATTCCGTAACAGCCCGTTTTATAAAACGATGTCTCAATTTCCGCCGGTCAACGGATCGTTGGAAATGACCAACCTTTTAACCCATCACGAGGACTATCGCCGCTGCGCCAAACTTTGGACGTATTTGGACGAAGCAAATTCGGGAATTTTCACGCTGAACGAAAAGCAACGCGCGAACGCCTATTCCCTATTTATCTTTTCCGGATTGTTAAAGGCTTATATTAACGCAGGCTTTACGCTCGTTCGGGACGGAACGATTCGCTTCGTGCAAGGCTTCTATCTCATTCCGCCGACGGTGGTGCAAAACGAATTGTTCACGGTGGAGTTACGCGCGGAAGACGAGGAAATTACCCTTACCGTCCGCCCGAAAACGGTCAATCAAGAAAAAATTTCTAAAATCAAGTTAGTGACCGACTACGACCTCGTACCCGAACGCGGCGTTCAATTTTACGTAAGCCTTTGCCCTACTCCGTACAGCGACAACGCGGCTTGTGTGATTCCGAACAACCTCAATTCCCTTAAAGACTTGGAAGCGATCGCAAACTGCACGGTTTTAACCTTTCCCGCCGATCGGGAAATTTACCGTCGCTATTGCTTGGTATGCGGCTGTAACGATCTCGTCGAAAAGGAAGACGAACTCGTATGTAACGATTGTGAGGCGAAATACACCTATCTGACGCCCGAAACCATTTGGCTTCACCACTTTCACATTCTGCAATAAATAACGATTATAAAAAAAGATAACGGCTCATTCGATTCGTTGCCCGAATCCCGATAACCGTTATCTTTTTTATTTTACGTTTGATTTTTTCAATTATGCCGCCCATGCCGAAGGCATTATGCGGTTGGCTTTGAACCATTCTGTTTCTTTTAAGATCGTATTGTTATTGGAACAATTGACCGTAACGCCGCTTTTTCCGCCCGTTACGACGATGTTCCCGTTCATCGAACCGTACGATTCGGTCGCCTCGTTATACAGCGTAGTGACGTAAACGCGCTCGGTATACACCGATACGCGGTCGATCATCGCTTGCGTGGGGAAAACGTTTTCCGGCTTCGCGCGATATTCGTTATGTCCGGCACAACAGCAAACGCAGACGATCTTCGGCTTAATCACGGAAAGCAGACAATCGTTTGAAGAGGTTTTTGAACCGTGATGCCCCGCCTTGAAAAGTTCTACTTCGGGAAGATCGTTATACTCGACAAGACGTTCCTCACCTTCCTCTTCCAAATCGCCCGTCAAAAGGTAATGATAACTCCCTTGACGGATCAAAACACAAACCGAATAGTTATTCTCGTCAGACGACTTATTCTCGTAAAAATAATTGTAGAGAATCTCCATTTCGATTCCGTCCGAAAGCGTATAAATTCTCTTCGCGCCGTCCGTTTCCCGATAACATTGCAACGCGTTATAATGCGTTGCTCCCTCCGCCACTTCGGCGTCGCGCGATTTGACGTAATTTTGATACGTTTCGCTCGTTTGATTGGTCAACGGAAAGTCGATAATGGTTTCGCACTCATACATGGTAAAGAGGCTCGGATTGGTTTTATCCCCGGCAAACCCGGCGATATGATCCCGATCGCCGTGCGTAACGATGACGTATTCCAACGTTCCGTCCGTACAAAATTGATTGACGTACGAAGAAATCGTTTTCGCACTGCTCGTGCGCGAGCCTGCGTCGATCAAAATATCCGTTTCGCCTGCCTTGATATAAATGCTGTCGCCCGTGTACTTATTGCCCAATTCCATAAAATGAATTTGCAACTCCCCGTTAACGATAACGACCTTTTCTCCTTTCCCTTGCGGAAAGAAATAATAGGCGACGGCGAGAAAACCGATCACGATGCCTAAAACCAAGGACGCGATACTCCATAACGCGGTTTTTCCGGCAGAATACGCTTGCTTTTTCTTAGCCATTTTCCACCTCCGTCACCGTAACGTAACGAACGAGTTGATAACCGCCGTACTTAAAATCGTCCTCGACGCGATACAAAATGTAATATTCGCCCGGAGCGGTCAAATCCACCGCAGAATCGTCCACCACCACCCGATCGGAGATATCCCGACCGAAAGAAACGGCGGTAAAACCCTCTTCCGTATAAGATTCACCCAACGTCAGCGTGACGTTCGTTTCGCCCTTTAACGCGAAAGAATCGCCCTTTGAAAGGGCGTACGCGGCAAATCCGCCGCCGCACAAACCTAAAATTAAAAATAACAGCGCAATCAACAGCGTGGCGGGATGCGTCTTTTTCACCGCCTTTTTCGCCTTGCGCACGTATTGGTTCGCCATAAAATCTCCTGTT
>CAYXWN010000005.1:0-17410 GCA_964468815.1 uncultured Clostridia bacterium
ATAAACGCTGAAAGCATCTAAGCGTGAAACTCGCCTCAAGATAAGATATCCCATAACGTAAGTTAGTAAGACCCCTCAAAGACAATGAGGTTGATAGGTCGGAGGTGTAAACGCAGTAATGTGTAAGCTGACCGATACTAATAGGTCGAGGGCTTGATCTCAGAAATGAGAAAGAAGAGCGAATTAAATACAAAGAAACTTATGCGGACTTAAAAGAGCTGAGCCAAGAAGAAGTACAGGAAAAGAAAGAGTCAGAGATTCTATGCAGTTGTCAGGTTACCGAAAGGAAAACTTGAAAGAAAGAGATATATACGAGGGAGACCTCGAATATATACCATAGCAGTGACGATGGCGGTGAGGATCCACCTGTTCTCATCCCGAACACAGAAGTTAAGCTCACCTGCGCCGAAGGTACTTTGCGGGCGACCGCACGGAAGACTAGGTCGTTGCTGCTTTTCATTAAGACTTGTCGTAATGGCAAGTCTTTTTTCTATCTGAAAAATTTACGGAAATGTTGTTGGAAACAACAAATTTAGGGTTAGTTGTTCTAAATTTCCATGCTAAAAAAGGGAAATACATCTAATTTTATCTGTTTAGTATGTTTTTTGCAAATAAATTGCAAAAAACGATTGCTAAGAGCGAAAAAACAGAAGGCTAAGCCAAAACTGCAATGGACATAGTTTTTTTAGAAAAATAAAAATTTATAGGTAATTGCACTTTCAAGCGGTCAAAAAACAAGAACTTGGATTTATCCTCCAAGTTCTTGTTTGTCTATGTGCCAAGGCGCACAACCGAGCATTTTTATATTCGATATAAATATATCCAAATTATTCCGTGCGGAGCGCGACGGCGGGTTCTTTTTTCGCGGCTATTTTCGCAGGGATAAGGCTTGCGATTAAAAGCAATACGACACTCAATATCCGTCCATCTTCGGCATCATAATATCGGCGATGATTAAATCTACGGCTATCTTATCGAGCACGGTAAGCGCTTTTTCGCCGTCCGCCGCGCCGTAACTTTGATAGCCGTTATCATTCAACGCCTGACAAAACATTTCCCTAATATCGATATTATCTTCTACCACGAGTATATTAACCATATTGTGCCTCACTGTATCATTTGCCTATGGCGATGAATTTTACGATTAAAACCCGTTTTTATAAAAAATATTTATTACGTTGGTGAGAAGCGGTTGCGTGTTGATTCGGTAACCGTTTTTACCGTATAAAAGAAATCGGTTGAAAAATATTTTTAAAAAAATTGCAAAAAATACTTGACATTGAAAAATAACGTGCTATAATATTAGCAAACAACGAAAGAGAGTGCTAACAGTTAAGATAATTGAGTGCTAAAACTTGCGTTGAAAAAAATCAAAAGGAGAATCAGATTATGAAATACGAAATTACACACAGAAACAACAGAGAGGTCAGTCCGTTCAGCATTTTTGAGGACGCCTTCAACGATTGGTTCAGACCTGCTTACGATCATTGCGATTCGGTTATGAAGACGGATATCAAGGAGAACGAAAGCAATTACGAAATGGAAATCGAAATGCCCGGATTCAACAAGAGCGATATCAACGTATCGTTATCGGACGGCTATTTGACCATTGCCGCCAACAAGAGCGAAAAGAACGACGACGGAGAAAAGAAGAACTATATCCGTCGGGAACGCAGTTTTTCGGCAAAGCGTAGTTTTTACGTCGGCGATGTCGATGAAAGTCAAATCAAAGCAAAATATGAAAACGGCGTTTTGAATCTCATTGTTCCCAAAGAAGATCAGACGAGAAAACTTCCGAGGGGAATTGAAATCGAATAAGTAAAAATGCCGCCTCAGCAAAGAAACTTGTTTTTTTGCTGAGGCGGCGATCATCGGAGAATCGGTTTGCTTTTGTTTTTTAAGAAAGAAACTTGATAAAACCCGATTGCAAGGCAATAAACGCGTGAAAAAAGCCGTTCGTCGTTAAGGCTTTCTTCTCACGACAACTAAGAATTTGATAATGCGCGCGCCTACGTTCGCTTGAGCGGATCGGCGCGTGTTTTTTTAGACAAGAAAAAAGGATAACGAAATCAATATGCCCCCAAAGATGAGAGAAACTTTGGGAAGTGCATATCAAAACGCGTTATCCTTTTGCTTTAATCTTTTTTAAGACGTTCGTTTAAGACGGAACGTTATCTACATTCGTCGGCTTTGCCTGCGCACCCGAGGACGTTGACCAACTTGTGTTCGACCATTTTCTGAATCGCCAAGCGCGCGTCGCCCAAATATTGACGGGGATCGAAATGCGAGGGCTCTTCGCTGAAATGCTTGCGGATTGCCGCCGTGCACGCTACGCGCAAGTCGGAATCAATGTTGATTTTACAGACTGCCATTTTGGCTGCCTGACGAAGCATTTCTTCGGGGATTCCGATTGCGTCCGGCATTTGTCCGCCGTAGCTGTTGATGACCTTGACGAGATCTTGCGGAACGGAAGACGCGCCGTGCAATACGATGGGGAAGCCGGGAAGCCGTTTCGCGACCTCTTCCAAAATATCGAAGCGGAGTTGCGGTTTCATGCCGGGCTTGAATTTATATGCGCCGTGGCTTGTTCCGATTGCGATTGCGAGAGAATCAATTCCCGTTTTGGTTGCAAATTCGTAAACTTCGTCCGGATCGGTGAACTGTGCGTCTTTCGCGCTGACCTTAACCGCGTCTTCGATCCCTGCGAGTTTGCCGAGTTCTGCTTCGACTACGACGCCGTGATCGTGCGCGTAATTGACGACTTCGCGCGTGATGCGGATATTTTCGTCTAACGCGTATTTGGAAGCGTCGATCATGACGGAAGTGAATCCGTTTTCGATACAACTCTTGCAGAGGTCGAAAGAATCGCCGTGATCCAAATGAAGGGCAATGGGAAGCCCGGAGGTTTCAGCCGCCGCGTCTACCAATTTTTTGAGGTATACGGGATCGGCGTATTTTCTCGCGCCTGCGGAAACCTGTAAGATGAGGGGAGCGTTTTGCGCGACGCCTGCGTTTACGATTCCCTGGATAATTTCCATATCGTTGACGTTAAAAGCGCCGATCGCATAACCGTTTTGATAACTTTGTTCAAACATTTTTTTGGTTGTGACCAGTGGCATAAAAGACCTCCGAAATTTGATTGAATTTGATAACGACGGACGGATTTTTCTTTTTCCGTTAAGGTGTGAAAAAGCGATTTTCCCGACCGATCCGCACAAAAACCGCAAAAACGGATTTTGCATTTCTATTATAACATAATTTTACGGAATTGCAAATACTTTCTTTGAGAAAAATCAAAGAAAAATCTTTGCAATTTTATTCAAAGAGTGTTATCATTATAGGGAACGAATTGCGGAGCGTTCCGCAGAATAAACGAAAAGAAGGAAAAAATCATGAAAGATCCCAGAATTGAAAGATTGGCAAAGTTGTTAGTCAATTATTCGGTCAAGGTGCAAAAGGGCGAAAAAGTTTTAATCGAAGCGTTCGATATCGATTATATGCTCGTGACCGAACTTGTAAAAGAAGTTTACCGCGTGGGCGGTTATCCGTTCGTCGAAATGGTGAACAATCGCGTTCAGCGTGAAATTTTAATGGGCGCGGGCGAAGAAGAGTGCAAACTCCGCGCGAAATACGCCGCTTACCGCATGAACGATATGGACGCGTACATCGGCGTTCGCGGCGGTGAAAACACCAGCGAACTTTCGGACGTTCCGGCATTTAACAGACAAATGGACGCGCAATATTATTCGCACCCCGTTCATCACGAAATCCGCGTAAAAAAGACGAAGTGGGTTGTGCTCCGTTATCCCAACCCCTCGATGGCGCAGTTGGCGGATATGTCCACCGAGGCGTTTGAGAATTTCTATTTCGACGTTTGCACGTTGGATTATTCCAAAATGGATCGCGCGATGGACGCGCTCGCCGCGTTGATGAATCGGACGGATCGCGTTCGGTTGGTCGCGCCGGGGACGGATTTGTCCTTTTCGATCAAGGGGATCGGCAGTCAAAAGTGTGCGGGCACGATGAATATCCCGGACGGCGAGGTGTATTCCGCGCCCGTCAGAGATTCGGTAAACGGCGTTATCACTTACAACGCTCCCTCGATTACGGGCGGCGTGAAATACGAGAACGTGAAATTGACCTTTAAGGACGGCAAGATCGTGGACGCGACGGGTAATTATCCGGACAAAATCAACGATATTTTCAACACGGACGAGGGGGCTCGTTACGTCGGGGAATTTGCGATCGGCGTGAATCCTTTCATCAACCAACCGATGGGGGATATTCTGTTCGACGAGAAGATCGCCGGTTCGATCCATTTTACGCCGGGTGCTTGCTATGACGATTGTTACAACGGAAACGTCTCCGCGATCCATTGGGATTTGGTGTTGATCATGACGCCCGAATACGGCGGCGGCGAGATTTGGTTCGACGACGTGCTGATCCGCAAGGACGGTTTATTCGTAATTGACGAATTAAAGGGCTTAAACCCCGAAAATTTAAAGTAATTTCGCTTCTTCCTTTCAAAAAGATTTGACTTGAAAAGGACGAAACGATATAATAAGTAAGGATAAAAAAGAAAAATCAAAACGGAGGATATATTATGGCAAAGGTAACTAAGGTCGGTATCAACGGATTCGGCCGCATCGGCAGATTGGCGTTCAGACAAATGTTCGGCGCCGAGGGCTACGAAATCGTTGCAATCAACGACTTGACGGACGCAAAAATGCTGGCGCATCTTTTAAAGTACGATTCTTCGCAGGGCAGATACGCTCTCGCGGATAAGGTTGAGGCGAAGGAAAATTCCATCGTCGTAGACGGAAAAGAGATCGTCATTTATGCGGAAAAGGACGCGAAGAACATTCCTTGGGCAAAGCACGACGTAGACGTCGTTCTCGAATGTACGGGCTTCTATACGTCCAAAGAAAAGGCTTCCGCTCACTTGGAAGCAGGTGCGAAG
Organism: uncultured Clostridia bacterium; assembly: GCA_964468815.1. Lineage (GTDB taxonomy): Bacteria > Bacillota > Clostridia > Christensenellales > Borkfalkiaceae > UMGS621. The sequence continues at coordinate 4,961 of CAYXWN010000005.1, forward strand.
AAAGTTGTTATTTCCGCTCCCGCGGGCAACGATCTTCCCACTATCGTTTACAGCGTTAACGAAAAGACGCTCACGAAGGAAGACAAGATTATTTCGGCGGCTTCCTGCACCACGAACTGCCTTGCTCCCATGGCGAATACGCTCAATCAGATCGCTCCCATCGAAAGCGGCATCATGTCCACCATTCACGCTTACACGGGCGATCAGATGGTTTTGGACGGACCGCACAGAAAGGGCGATTTAAGACGTGCAAGAGCGGCTGCGGTCAATATCGTTCCGAACAGCACGGGTGCGGCGAAAGCGATCGGTCTCGTCATTCCCGAATTGAACGGCAAATTGATCGGTTCTGCGCAGCGCGTACCCGTTCCTACCGGTTCTACCACGATTTTGGTAGCGGTTTGCAAGGGCAACGTAACGAAGGAACAGATCAACGCAGGTATGAAAGCGGCGGCTTCCGCGTCTTTCGGTTATACCGAAGAACCCCTCGTTTCTTCCGACATTATCGGCATTACCTACGGCTCTTTGTTCGACGCAACGCAGACGATGGTAAAATATATGCCCGAAACGGATACCACGCAGGTACAGGTCGTTTCTTGGTACGATAACGAAAACTCCTATACCAGCCAGATGGTCAGAACCATTAAATATTTCTCCGAAATCTAATCGGATTAGAAAAAAGCCGCGGAACACCGCGGCTTTTTCATTTTACCGAACGGGAAACGGCGCTTTTATAAAACGGTTTGAAAAATAAGGCGAAACCGATTGAAAAAAGCGAGATTTTGTGATAGAATAGAAAAAACGAAAATGGAATCGGCGAGCGTATGGCTTCGAGGAAAAAATATTTGGATTTTATATTAGAGCAGTTATCCGATTTGGACGGAATCACGTATCGCGCGATGATGGGTGAGTATCTTATTTATTATCGCGGAAAAATCGTTTGCGAGATCTGCGACGATCGGTTGCTGGTAAAGCCCGTTCCGTCTGCCGTCGCCTTAATGCCGGACGCGGTTTACGAGTCGCCCTACGAGGGCGCGAAAAAGATGTTGTTGGTTGACAACGTTGACGACAAGTCGTTTTTAACGCAATTAGTGCTTGCCGTGTACGAAGAACTTCCTTTGCCAAAGAAAAAGAAGGCTTGAATTTCGGCAAAGAAAGTATGCTTGTGAAAAAATAATCAAGTTTAAGAAACGGAAAACGGCGCGACAGCATTTAGACTGTCGCGCCGTTTTTGAAATAAAAATCATAACGTAACGTTCTGTTCGATTAAAGCACCAAAGAGGGGGCTGTATATACGCGAGCGGCAAGTTCGTTGTCTAACATATAAAGCCCTTTTGCGTCGCTGCCGAATAATTCGAATTTTTTGATCAGATCGTCCGCATTCTTCTCTTCTTCGCCTTGTTCTTTTACGAACCAATCCAAAAACTGCATGGTTCTGAAATCCTTATTTTCATATGCCGCGCCGTAAATCGTGTTGATAAGAGAGGTGACGTAGCGTTCGTGTTTTGCGCCTGTTTGCAGAATTTCCATTGCGGTTTTGGCGGTGTTTTCCGGCTTTGCGATTGCTTCCAAAACTACCTTTTCGCCGTTGTTTTGTAAATATTGCAACATCAGCGTCGCATGGTCGCGTTCTTCTTGCGCCTGTATTTTGTACCAATTTCCGAAGCCGTCCAAACCTTCGTCATAGAAGAAATTGGAAAAATCAAGATAAAGGTACGCCGAATAAAATTCTTTGTTGATTTGTTCGTTAATGAGATCTCTTACTTTTTTGTCCATATCCGTTCTCCTTTTCGATCAATAATTCTATTGTAACCTTTTGCTTACGGTTTGTCAATCATAAGGAAAGAAAAAGTGCGCGAGATTTTCGCGGGCTCGCTTTGTTTGGGCGTGCGCCCAATCAAAAAAGAGTTCTTTGTCGAATTTTGGAGAAGAGGGGGGATTCTTTTTTTAGATTCGAGGCGTCATTTGGTATAAGCCGCGTTTTTTTTCACATACTGCTGAGGAGAAAAAGGAGTACGGTATGAAAGAAACGGGAATGGTAAGGAGAATCGACGAATTGGGGAGAGTGGTGATTCCGAAAGAAATCAGAAAGACGCTTCGCATCAAAGTGGGCGATCCGCTGGAAATTTTTACCGATCGGGACGAGTTGTTATTGCGGAAGTATTCGCCCGTGCAGTCCATGGGAGATTTTGCGGCGACCTTTGCGGAGAGCGTGGCGGAAGTGACGGAGTGCGTTTGCGCTGTATTCGATACGGACGTCATTTTGTGCGTCGCCGGCGGAAAATATAAGGAGTGGATCGGCAAAAGCATTTCGGACGAAGCGGAACGCGCGATTCGCGAACGGAAGAGTTTGTCGGTCAATTCGTCGGACGGAGGAACGGTTATTTCGCTTTTGCGCGGCGAGGGAATTGATTTTACGGGGGAAATTCTTGTTCCCGTCGTGTCGGAAGGAGATCTTTTGGGCGGAATCGCGCTTTTGTCCTCCGAACGAGAGGTTACCGCGCAAGACGTTCGGCTCGTGCAAGTGGGGGCGAATTTTCTTTCCCGTCAATTTTCCTAAAATACGGCGCGCGAAGCGTCTTTTATCGGCGTTTCGGCGCGGTTACATATGAAGAAGAACGGACTTTTTCGGGGCGCGCTCTTGATTGCGGCAGGGAGTTTTCTCGCCAAGTTGATCGGTGCTTTTTATCGGATTCCGCTCACCAATTTGTTAGGCGGAGAGGGAATGGGATTGTATCAAATGATTTTTCCCGTATATTGTATTTTGTTGGATTTTTCGTCCGTTGGCGTGCCTTCCGCGCTTTCCAAGTTGGTTGCGGAACGTCGCGCCGAAGGAAAAACAGAAGAGGGTGTTCGCCTTTTGCAAGCGTCCTTTCGGCTGTTGGTGTTGTTGGGGGCGACGGGGAGCGTCGTACTGTTTTGTTTTTCCAAACGGTTGGCGCGTGCGCAGGGGAATGTGCTTGCAGCGGATGCCTATCGCGCGTTGTCGCCGTCGGTGTTCTTGGTTTCCGTGCTTTCTTGTTATCGGGGATATTTTCAGGGGGAATCCCGTATGATGCCCACAGCCTCGTCGCAAGTGGCGGAGCAGATCGTGAAACTCGTCGGATTGTTGTTCGTTCGGTTGCGCTTGCCCGATCTTCCGTCTGCGGCGGCAGGGGCGGCGTTTGCCGTGACGCTCAGCGAGGGGGTGGCGGCGGTTTATCTTGCGCTCCTTTATCGGGTGGAACGCAGAAAAAAGGAAAAAGTATCGTTTGACCGTTCCCGTTTTTTGACGGACGTAGGAACGGTTCTTTCCCTCTCCGTCCCCGTGGCGTTTGCCGGGATTTTAATTCCCCTTTCGCAGACGGCGGACAGTTTTCTTATTTTAAATTTGATGCGTTCTTACACCGACCGTGCGACCGCGTTGTACGGACTGTATACGGGGAGCGTTTTATCCGTCGTCAATCTGCCCGTGGCTATTTGTTACGGCGTTGCCGTGGCGGCGGTCCCGTATATTTCGGGAGAACGGGCAGGGAAAAACGAAAAAAACGCGCGTGCGGCGATTTTATTGACGTTGTTATTGAGCGTACCGGCGGCGTTGGTTGCCTTTTTTGCCGCCGATCCGATCATCGGTGTGCTCTTTTCTCGCTTGACGGAAGCCGATCGCGCGCTTGCCGTCGGGTTGTTGAGGGCGTCGTCGCTTTCCGTCGTTACGCTTTCTTTATTACAGACCACGAATTCCGTATTGATCGGAACGGGACGTGCAAAAACGCCCGTTTGGACGACCGGCGTAGGCGTAATCGTCAAAATCGCGTTGAACGGGATATTGCTTCCGCTTCCGTCGTTGGGAATTTACGGTGCGACAATCGCGGCAAATGCCTGTTATTTGGTTGCGGTAATTTTGAATTTGATGTATACTTTAATAGAATTTAAGAAAAAGGAATCTCTTTCTGCGGACGGCGTTTCGTCGGTCAACGTGCCGAACGGATCGGGGCTTTGACGGGATTTGTTCGGGAAAGGGAGCGTGAGGAAAGATTATGTCTGTTTCGTTGCCGACTTCCGTTCGGAATTTGTTGCAAAAGGAAAATTATTCGTACGACGATTTGGTGGAGCTCGTTCGGTATTTGCGTTCGGAAAACGGCTGTCCGTGGGACAAGGTTCAGACGCACGAATCGCTCTCGCTTAATTTGATTGAGGAAAGTTACGAACTTGTGGACGCCATTCAACTGAAAAGTCCCGAAAAGATGCGCGAGGAAACGGGCGACGTGCTGTTGCAGGCGGCGTTTCACGCCGTTTTGGGGGAAGAATCGGGAGAGTTTACCAATCAAGAAATGCTCAACGAAATTTGCCGCAAGTTGATTACCCGTCATACGCACGTGTTCGGCAACGACGGCGCGGACGGTGCGGAAGAGGCTCTCGTCAATTGGGATCGCAATAAATACAAAGAAAAAGGGCATACGTCCCCCGCGCAATCGGTTGCGGACGTGCCGAAACCCTTTCCTGCGTTGCTTCGGGCGCAAAAGGTGCAGAAGCGTGCGGCGAAATTCGGGTTCGATTTTGAAAATCGCGAGCAAGTGATTGATAAAATCGTCGAAGAACTGAACGAATGGAGGGAAGCTGCGGCGAACGGCGATTACGCCGCGGAAAAGGAAGAACTCGGCGATCTCCTTTTTTCGATCGTCAATTTAGCGCGTTTTTCCAACGTGCAGTCGGAGGAAGCGCTCGCTGTGAGTACGGAAAAATTCGTCGCGCGGTTTTCGGAAACGTGTCGCTTGATCGAGCAAGACGGAAAGACGATGGACTCCCTCGGAGCAGCGGAATTGAACGGTTACTACGATGAAGCGAAAAAGCATTGATTTCGGAGGAGGCGTCGTTGCGGAAAGCAACGTCTTTCTCGCACCCTTGGCAGGCTACACCGATTTTGCGTTCCGCGGCATTTGCGCGGAGTTCGGCGCGGCGGTGACCTATACCGAAATGGTGAGTTGTAAAGGGCTTTTGTACGGTAGCGAGAATACGCGCGCGCTTCTTTATACGCACCCGTCCGAAAAGGTAAAAGCGGTACAGATCTTCGGAGAGGATCGGGGCGTAATGCGCGCCGCTTGCGAAAGCGAAGCGCTTGCGCCGTTCGACGTGATCGACGTCAACATGGGGTGTCCCGTTCCCAAACTTTATAAAAACGGCGAGGGGTGCGCGCTATTGAACGACCTCAAAAAGGCGGAGGGGATTTTATCCGCATGCGTGAAGTCCGGAAAGAATATTACGGTCAAAACGCGCGTCGGGTTAAAGAAAGGCGAATACGTAACCGCCGAATTTGCGCGTATGGCGGAGAGCGCTGGTGTAAAATTACTTACCGTGCACGGCAGAGTACGCGAAGATTATTATTCGGGCGAGCCTAATTACGAGGAGATCGCCGCCGCGAAGAACGCGGTCAAAATTCCCGTCATAGCGAACGGCGGCATTTTTAGCGAAGCGGACGCGTCGCTCATGATGGAGCGGACGGGCGCGGACGGCGTGATGGTGGCGCGCGGCGCGTTGGATCGCCCGTGGATTTTTGAGGAACTTTCGGGGAAACGTTCGGACGTCGATTTAAAGGCGTTAATTTGTCGGCATCTCGATTTGCTGTGCGAAAAATTCGACGACCGTTACGTCGCGGTCAATTTTCGAAAAATGATTCCGCATTACTTAAAACCCTTTCACGGCGTCAAGCCGTTGAAGCAGAAATTCATGTTCGCGGAGAGCACTGCCGAAATCAAAATGCTTTTGGACGAACTGTTTTCTTCACATTCCGCCCGTATTCTTAATACAATATAGGGAATATAATGAAAGAATAGAAAACGGGGGAGTTTGGGTGAACGTTTGCTTTGTGACGGAAAAAAGCCTTAACCGATATTGGCAAGAGGATTTCGGGCGGGAAGTGCCGGACGTCCTTTTGTTCGGCTTTTCGGGGTTGGGATTGGTGAGCTACAAGCGCGAACTTGCAGGGAATACCGAATATTTTCGGGACGTCGCAGGGCTTTCCGGAGAAATCGGCGGCGTCGTGATCTCCGGGTGCGATACGGATACGTACGGTGTTTACCGCCATTCCGCGGTCGTCGCGGACAGGGGGCGGATTCTCGGCGTGTCCGATTCCGTCTATTCGACGGACGACAGCGAATTTTCGGCGGGCGGAAATCTTCGCGTTTACGATACGTCAAAGGGGAGAATCGGCGTTCTCGTCGGCGACGATCTCTATTTTCCGTCGGCGGCGCACGTGCTTGCACTTTGCGACAGCGAGTTGATCGTTTCCGTCTTAAAGGCGCGCGATCGCATGAGCGAGGTTATGTTGCGTGCGACGGCTTTTGCGGAGGGCGTACCCATCGCGTTGATTGCGGCAAAATATGCGGAAATTGCCGATATTAAGGGAGAAATCGCCTTTGCGGGCAGTCGGTCGGTCGCGTGCACGCGATTGACGTTACAAAAGGATTACCACCTCGTCGGCTGTCGGCGACGGGGCAGATATAAGGAGCGGTTATAAATTATGTTTCACATTGTGTTGGTTGAGCCGGAAATTCCCCAAAATACGGGCAATATCGTCCGCACTTGCGCGGCGACCGGTTCGGTTTTGCATTTGGTGCGGCCTCTCGGATTCGAGGTGTCGGACAAGTATTTGAAACGTGCCGGTTTGGATTATTGGCACTTGACGGAGATTCATTATCACGATTCCTTTGACGAGGTGTTGGCGCAATACGGCGGCGAGCATCGCTTTTGGTTTTTTTCCACCAAGGCAAAGCACGTTCATTCGGACGTCGCTTATCGCGAGGGGGATTTTTTGGTGTTCGGCAAGGAAACGAAAGGACTTTCCGAATCGCTTTTGCAAGCGCGTTACGAGCAGTGCGTCCGAATCCCCATGATCGACGAATCTCGCTCTTTAAACCTCTCTAATTCCGTTTGTGTGGCGGTTTACGAGGCGTTGCGGCAGCAAGGGTATGCGCATTTGAAGACCGAGGGAGAAATCCCGTCGCACAAATAAAAAAGAAAAAATCGTCAAAATACCGCAGGATTACGCAAAATCACCCGTAATTCTGCGGCTTTTTTCATTTAAAATAAAACCAAAGGAGGGAAACGGTATGGCGCGAAAAATCGTCGTGACGTCCGGAAAAGGCGGCGTTGGGAAAACGACGCTCACCGCGAATTTGGGAATCGCTCTTGCGCGGTCGGGGGCGCGCGTCGTCTTGGCGGATATCGACTTCGGTCTGAATAATTTAGACGTCGTTATGGGCGTGGAAAACAAAGTCGTTTACGATATTTCGGACGTTTTGGAGGGGCGTTGCCGTGTTCGACAGGCACTCGTACAAGATATGTCCCGTAAAAATCTCTACGTGTTGCCGTCCAACAGTCTGAACGCGTCCGCGAACGTGACGGGGCAGAACGTCAAGTTGATTATGGAAAAGTTGAATGCGTCCTTTGATTTTATTCTTTTGGATTGTCCTGCCGGGATCGACGTGGGATTTCACCGCGCGGTTTCGGTGGCGGACGAGGCGATCGTCGTGACGACGCCCACGCTTTCCAGTTTGCGCGACGCGGACAAAGTGGTCGGGATTCTCGCCAGTTATCGGTTGGATCGGGTGGGACTTGTCGTTAATCGCGCGCGCGGCGATTTGGAACTTTCGGGAGAATCTCTTTCCGCACAAGACGTAGAGGCGATCTTAAAAACGCCCTTGATCGGCGTTTTGCCCGAGGAAGACGCGGTTTTTCTTTCGAGCGGCTACGGAATCTCCGCGAGAACGGCGTCCGGACAGGCGTATAAATTGCTCGCGCAGAACGTGATGAGGGGAACGCGCAAATTATACGACGTCACGAAAAAATATTCGGGATTTTTCGGCAGTATCAGGAGGAGTTTGAAAAAGAGCGTATGAGTAAGAAAAAGCAAAACCAAGAGTTGATGCGGCTGAAAACCGTTATCGAATCAGACCGCCTTTCGGTGGGGAGCAATTTCGACGAGTTAATCGTTTCCGACTTAGAGGAACTGTTGTGGGATTATTTTGAGTTAAAGGGGCGACCGTCGCTTTATATCGCAAAGCAGGGGAACGGATACGCGGTGAATATTCAGGCAAAAGCCGTGCGTATTAAGCCGTTCGGCGTTCTGCCGAAAGAATAACGCGTTTTTGGACAATAAAAAAGAGCGCAAATTGCGCTCAAATAGATTTTACGTTAATCGTTTTTTGTTCGGGTATGGACTAGTCCGCCCGATTATTTTTTTCTTTGTATTGAATCAACGCTTGAGCGAGTTGATCTCCGCAAGAGGTGTTCGCGCGGCAACGGATCCCGGAAAGCGTTTTGATCACGTAATCGATATCCTTGCCGTCTACAAGACGAGCGACAGCCTGTAAATTTCCGGAACATCCCCCGATGAATTTCACGTTCTTAATCGTATTGTCCTCCGTGATGTCGAACAAAATCTGTCTTGAACAAGTTCCTTTCGTATTATAAGTATTCAATGGTGTGTACCTCCTTTAATCAACCAAATTATCGTAAATCAAAGAATAGACGTTAGCAGCCTTTTCTTCCCATTTTTTATAAATGTTCTTCGCGGTTTGCCGGTTGGGCACGACGAATTTCAATTCCAAAAGGGGCTGCACGGGTTCGATGATTTTCAAGTATACGGTATAAGTGCCGTCCTTATTCATGTAATAGTCCGCGACGCATTCTTGCTTTCTGCGGTATTTCAAACGGTTCTGCTTGATGAAAACGGAAATTTCTTCTCTCGTGGAAGCTGGGATTTTCACGAAGAAATTCGCGAGGCAGACTCTGCCGTCCGGCGTGATGGCGTACATGGGATCGCCGCTTACCGCGATATCGCAGATAAAACCGTGATCTAAAAGTTGCGCGATGACCGGCTGACAGTCCATGTATGCGATCCAATTGTTGGAAGAGCAACACATATCGAGCAGGGTGTTCTCCGATAGGGGAACTTCCATTTTATCGAAGACGAACAGAATGATTAATTTGTTTAACGTAGCGTCCCCTTTTACCTGCATAAGACCGTATCCTTTTCTTTTGTATATTTCATTATAACACAAATTTGGATTTTGTAAAGAAAAATCGCTAAATTTTTATAAAACTTTTCTCAAAAACGATGGTTATTGCCGCAGTTTATGGTATAATAAATAAAAATATCGGTAAAACGGAGGATCTTATGACGAAGCGAGAAGAGTTAAACGTCTTTTTGGAACGTGCGGAGGATCTGTTTCATTCCAAATATATTCTGGCGGATATCAAGATCGTCGGCTTGTTAAAGGCGATCGCCGCGTCCGAATTGCTTTCGGGAATTATCGAGAACAGTTTGTTCCACTTCGATTATGAGGCGGCGGTCAATCAATATTTCGTTTCTTCTTATTACGGGAGCGAAAACAAGGGGGAATTTATTCTGCCCGAAAGCGCGCGCGATATCATTGCGCTCGTGTTTCGCGTGTTGTTGGATATCGACGCGAAAAAAATCGGCTTGATGGAATTTTTGCAAGAATATTTTTGCGAGGGCGGCGATTACATGGACGGCTACACGCTGTGGATCAATCAAATGATTCGCCCGTTCGTCCACGCAATGAAACTTTTGGCGGACGGCGTTATCGAGGGGCGGTTGAGAGAGCCGCTGGACGAACTTCGCGTGATGCAGGAGCGCGTGGTGGTGGCTCGCAAGTTGGAAGAGAACCGCATCGTGGACGAGGGACTTTTGCACAAGGTGCGCGAATTGATCCGTTCGGATCGCGCGCGGTTGATGACTTCTTCCCTCCAACCGGAAGTGCTTGCGGATATCAAATTGGTATTCGATGCGTACGTGCAGGCGGTCGAAAGTTCGGATAAGGAGAAAATCCGTTACGCTTTCGTCTGCTATCAATTCGTTGCGCTTGCCTATCCGGCGCTTCATTTAAGAACGGACGAAATGAGAGAATTGCTGAAAAAGGGAACTATTTTGTAATGGAACGGACGGTTTGTAAAAATTATATTTATCGCGGCAAAATTTTGAATCTCAGACGGGACGACGTAGTTGCAAACGACAGAAACACCGTGCGAGAGGTGGTGGAACATCGCGGCGGTTGCGCGATTTTCTGCGTAAAGGACGAACGGGTTTTGTTGGTTCGTCAATACCGCTACGTTTACGGGGAAGAAGTGATCGAGATCCCTGCCGGCAAGGTAGAAGAGGGCGAAGATATTTCCGTTACCGCCGCGCGCGAACTGTCCGAAGAAACGGGATACGTCGCGGACTCGGTTCGGTTGTTGTACACGATCTATCCGACGCCTGGATATACGAACGAAAAACTCTATATTTTTACGGCGGACGGATTAAAGGAGGGCGTCGCGCATCCGGATGCAGGAGAAGACCTCTCCGCCTTTTGGCTTCCCGTGGCGGAAGCCCTTAAAATGATAGAAACGGGCGAAATCAAGGACGGGAAGACGGTGATCGCACTGCTTTCCTATGCCTGCGGAAAATAATCGCTTAATTTAGGAGAAATAAATTTGATTCGGAATGATTTACGGAACGTGGCGATCATCGCGCACGTCGATCACGGCAAAACAACCCTCGTCAACGAACTGTTGAAGCAGGGTGGAATTTTCAGAGAAAATCAGCAGGTAGCCGATCGCGTTATGGACAGTAACGATTTGGAACGCGAACGCGGCATTACCATTTTGGCAAAGAATACGTCCGTCTATTATAAGGACGTAAAGATCAATATCGTCGATACGCCGGGACACGCCGACTTCGGAGGCGAGGTGGAGCGCGTACTGAAAATGGTAAACGGCGTTCTCGTTTTGGTGGACGCTTGCGAAGGACCGATGCCCCAGACGCGCTTCGTTGTGCAAAAGGCGTTGGAATTGGGACATAAACTCATTATCGTCGTAAACAAGATCGATCGCCCGGACGCTCGTCTCGAAGAGGTTCAGGATGAAATTTTGGGACTTTTATTAGACCTCAACGCGACGGACGAGCAGTTGATGAGTCCCGTCGTTTACTGTTCGGGCAGACAAGGCACGGCGACCTTGGATTTCCACAAAGAGGGGACGGATTTGAAGCCTCTTTTCGATACGATCGTGGAGCATTTTGAGCCGCAGGAAGTCGATCCGAACGGTCCGTTGCAGATTTTGGCGTCGTCTATCGACTATAACGAATACGTGGGCAGAATCGGAATCGGCAGAATCGAGCGCGGTACGGCGTGCGTCAATCAAGACGTTGCTGTTACGAATTATAACGTTGACGGAATGTTGAAGAGCGGAAAGTTGGTTTCCCTCTATCAAATCGACGGGTTGAACCGCGTTCCCGTCGAACGCGCGATTGCCGGCGATATCGTTTGTTTTTCGGGCTTAGAGGGGTTGTCCATCGGCGATACCGTTTGTGATCCCGCTACCCCCGAACCCGTTCCGTTCGTCAAGATTTCCGAGCCGACGGTCGAGATGACTTTTTCGGTCAACGACAGTCCGTTTGCAGGCAAGGAAGGAAAGTTCGTCACGACGCGCCATCTCAGAGATCGGCTGTTCCGCGAAACGTTAAAGGACGTTTCTCTCCGCGTAGAGGAAACCGATTCGGCGGACGCGTTCCGCGTTTGCGGCAGAGGGGAAATGCACCTTTCCATTTTAATCGAAACCATGCGCCGCGGCGGATACGAGTTTCAAGTCGGTGCGCCCAAGGTTTTGTATAAAGAAATAGACGGCGTGCGGTACGAACCGATCGAACGTTTGGTGGTAGACGTCCCCGAAGATAAGACGGGAACGGTCTTTTCGAGTATGGGCACGCGCAAGGGTGAACTTTTGCAAATGGAAACGGTCGGCAGCCGTATTCGGTTGGAATTTGCCGTTCCGGCGCGCGGGTTGTTCGGTTATAAGAGTCAGTTCTTGACGGATACGCGCGGCGAGGGCGTGTTTAATACGATTTTTATGGAATATCAACCGTACAAGGGGGACATTGATCGGCGCGCAACCGGTTCGTTGGTTGCCTTTGAAACGGGAGAAGCGGTTACGTACGGATTGTTCAACGCACAGGGCAGAGGGCAACTCTTTATTTCCCCGGGAACGCCCGTTTACGAGGGAATGGTCGTCGGCGTTTCGCCCAAGGCGGAGGATATTTCGGTCAACGTCTGCAAGAAAAAACACATGACGAATATGCGCGCTTCCGGTTCGGACGACGCGTTGCGTTTGGAAACGCCCAAGGTCATGAGTTTGGAAGAGGCGATGGAGTTCTTGGGGGACGACGAGTTGCTCGAAGTCACGCCGAAGAACATTCGGATTCGCAAAAAGACGCTGGATACCGAGCAGAGATTAAAGAGAAAAGCAAGAGGCTTGGAATAAAGGAGGTTATAAAATCAATATGGGTTGTACGCATGATTGTTCTTCTTGCAACGAAAATTGCGGAGAAAAAAGCGAAAGTTTGATTAAAGCGCCGAACGCGGCGTCTACGGTACGGAAAATCATTGCCGTTATGAGCGGCAAGGGCGGCGTGGGTAA
>CAYXWN010000005.1:17420-61478 GCA_964468815.1 uncultured Clostridia bacterium
CCGTTTTGATGCAGAGAAGAGGACATCAAACCGCGGTTATGGACGCGGATATTACCGGGCCGTCCGTTCCGAAGATGTTCGGACTTTCCGGGAAAAAGGTGAGCGGTACGGAAGCAGGGATTCAGCCGTTGGATACCAAGACGGGGATCGAAACGGTTTCGATCAATTATTTCTTGGAAGATTCCACCGAGCCGGTTGTTTGGCGCGGACCGATTTTAGGGGGCGTCGTTACGCAGTTTTGGACGGACGTCGTTTGGACGGACGTGGATTATATGTTCGTCGATATGCCGCCGGGAACGGGGGACGTTCCGCTTACGGTATTGCAGAGTTTGCCCGTGGACGGGATCATCATGGTGACGTCGCCGCAAGAATTGGTGTCCGACGTCGTGGAAAAGGCGGTAAAGATGGCGAAGTTGATGAATATTCCCATTCTCGGATTGGTGGAAAACATGAGTTACGTCGCTTGCCCGTGCTGTCAGGAAAAGATTTATCTTTACGGCAAGGGAAAGACGGTGGAAACGGCGGAAAAATATGCGCTCCCCGTTTTGGCGCAAATTCCTATTACACCCGATCTCGCGTCGCTTTGCGATAAGGGCTTGATCGAACTTTTCGAGGGGAATTGGTTGGACGACGCCGCCGCGATGATCGAAACGGTATTGAAAAAATAAGAATCGTTCATAAAAGTTTGAATAGAAAGGCACGCTGTTTTTCGCGTTCGGCGAAATGCGGCGTGCTTTTTGCATAAAAGGAGAAAAGTTGCCGATACTGACGGAAAGGAAGGTGAATTGTATGAAAAAAATAAAAGAAGGATTGCTTCTCTTTTTTGTCGCAATACTCGCGTTTGGCGCGATTGCGTGTAACGGGCAGCCGGAAGAACGGGTAGCGTTAAAGAATATTTCCTTAAAGGAACAGTCGACCAAGGTCGTTTATTACATCAACGAGGCGATCGACGTCGCAGGGGCGAAGCTGACGCTTTTGTATACGGACGGTTCGGAAAAAGAACTTGCCGTAACGACGGATATGATTACGCCGAAGATTGTTTCCAAGGGCGAGCAGGATGTGACCGTTTCGTATAAAGAGGGCGACGTTTCCAAGACGGCGAAGTTTACGGTGACGGGAGTCGCGCTTGCCGCGACCGATTTGACCGTTCGCGTAGAGGGCGGCGCAATGGTTTACGCCGATTTTAAGTTGGCGGAGGGCGTTACCTTTGCGGAAACCGAATTTACGACGGCGGAAGAGTACGCCGAAATTTATACGGATATTCTTTCGTCGGACGAAGAAACGGTGCAAGCCGCCGCGCAGAAGATCAAAAACGACGTGATCACCGTGTTTTATTATATGGACGGCGCGGAGCGCGTTTTGTTGGTAAAGGGGACGTCCAAACAGGCGAAAAACAAATATTGGGGCGGATATCTCTTTCGGATAGACGACGCTACGGGCGAGGGAACGCGCGTCGAGGGAGAATCGGAAAAGGATACCTATATCGGCGTTACGCTTCCGAAGTTGGGCGAGGACGAGCATTTTCAAACTTCGGTTTACGACGCGAATCGGAATATTTTTGAGGACGCGCTTGAAAAGGGCGTGAATCGGGTGTTCGTCGACGTGGTGACCATTTACAACGGGTACGCCGCAAAAACGACGGCGAGTGCCGAAATTAAGCCCGTCGCGCAAGATTAAACGAGTCGTTCGATAAAAACGTGCTCGCTTGTCGCAAGAAAACCGTATTCGCTTCTTTTTGGGCGTTCGGCTTGCAAATGCCGTCGAAGTATGATATAATCTCATTGATTTTTAATTTCGGAGAATGAGAAATGATATTGTATTTTGTTCGACACGGAGAATCGGAAGCGAATCGCATGCGCATTGCGACCGGTCATACGGATACGCCGCTCTCTCTGTTAGGAGAGGAGCAGGCTTGGGAAACGGCGGAAAAATTGAAAGAGGTGCGCTTTTCCGCTTGCTACGCGTCACGTCTTCGGCGCGCCCGTCGTACGGCGGAGATCTGCGTAGCCGGGAAAGGTTTGCCGGTTGTATGCGACGAACGATTGAACGAGCAGTTTTTGGGCGCGTTTGAAAACCGCAGTATGGACGACATGATCGCAAACGATCCGTCGTTCCGCGCGTTTTTGGAAGACTGGTCGGTCAACGCGCCGCCGCAGGGCGAGCGATTTGAAGCCCTTTACGCGCGCGTCGGGGCTGCTCTTTCGGATATCATCGCGAAGGGTGAGGACGCGTTGATCGTCGCGCACTATAACGCGATCGCCACGGCGATGGTGTGGCTTTTGAAACTTCCCTTTTCGTGCTGTAATTCGTTTTCGATTCGTCACGGGGCGTATTCCGCCGTCCGAATCGGAGAAAAACGGAATAAATTGCTGGTTCTTAACCGTTGAAAAACGACTTTTCGTCGTTTTTTTATTTTCTTTTGAAATCCCCCGAAAAATTCTTGACAAATTTTTCGATTCGCGTTAAAATATTGGCAATCAAACAAAAAGAGTGCTAACACTTTATAAAAACAAGTGCCAGAAGGAGAAAATTATGAAAAAGTTTAAGACGGAATCAAAACGCGTATTGGACATGGTGATCAATTCCATTTATACGCATAAGGAGATTTTTCTGAGAGAATTGCTCTCCAACGCAAGCGACGCCATTGATAAACTGTATTACAAGGGGTTGACGGGCGGATTGAGCGGCTTGGATCGCGGCGATTTTTCCATCGACGTGACGATCGACAAGGAAGCGCGTACGCTTACGGTATCGGATAACGGAATCGGCATGACGTGCGCCGAACTCGAAGAAAATTTAGGAACGATCGCAAAGAGCGGCTCGTTGGCGTTCAAAGAAGAGCACAAAGACGCGACGGACGTTGACGTGATCGGTCAGTTCGGCGTCGGCTTTTACTCCGCGTTCATGGTCGCGAGCAAAGTCGAGGTTTTGAGTAAGGCGTACGGAAC
The DNA here is from genome assembly GCA_964468815.1 of uncultured Clostridia bacterium. GTDB lineage: Bacteria > Bacillota > Clostridia > Christensenellales > Borkfalkiaceae > UMGS621. The sequence continues at coordinate 20,369 of CAYXWN010000005.1, forward strand.
GGAGCAAGCGAATCTTTGGACGAGCAACGGAACGGACGGCTACGACGTGCAAGAGGCGGGAAAAGCCGATCGCGGTACGATCGTTAAACTCTATATCAAGGCGAATACCGAAGAGGAAAATTTCGACAGTTATTTGGACGAGTATTTCATCAAGAGTTTGATTAAGAAGTATTCCGATTATATTCGCTACCCCATTAAAATGCCGGTAAAAAAGACCACGCCTGCCGAAAAAGAGGGAGAAGAACCCACCGTTACCGAAACGATCGAAACGGTCAACTCCATGGTTCCCCTTTGGAAAAAGCAGAAGAGCGAAATCCAAAAGGAAGAATACGATAAATTCTATCAAGATATGTTTTACGATTACGACGCGCCGCTTCGCGTTCTGCACGCGAGCGCGGAAGGGGCTGTGGATTATAAAACGCTGTTGTTCGTCCCCGCGCACGCGCCGTATAATTACTATACCAAAAATTACGAAAAGGGATTGCGCTTGTATACGAACGGCGTTTTGATCATGGAGCGTTGCGAAGATCTGCTCCCCGATTATTTCAGTTTCGTCAAGGGGTTAGTGGATAGCGAGTTGACGTTGAACGTGTCGCGTGAAACCGTTCAGCACGACCGTCAACTCAAACTTATTCGCAATAATTTGGAAAAGAAGATCAAAAACGATTTGCTCGATATGTTGAAAGAAGATCGCGAGCATTACGAGAAGTTTTACGAAGCGTTCGGCTTGCAACTGAAATACGGCTTATATTCGGATTGGGGCACGCATAAGGACGTGTTGCAAGATTTGATTTTGTTCCGTTCCGCGAAAGAGGATAAAATGCTGAGCCTTGCCGAATACGTCGCCGCGATGAAAGAAGATCAAAAGTACATCTACTATGCGACGGGCAACACAGCGGATGCGATCAGAGCGTTGCCGCAGAGCGAAAAAGTCTTGGAGGCAGGGTACGATATTCTTTGCTTTACGGACGACGTGGACGAATTTGCAATCAAGATTTTGGAAAAATACGAAGAGAAAGAATTCCGTTCGGTTTCGGGCGATACCGGTTTGGAAGAACCTGCCGCCGAGGAGAGCGATCGGGAATTGATGACGTTCTTAAAGGAAGCGTTGGCGGATGAAGTAAAAGAAGTCCGTGCGAGTGCGCGTTTGAAAACGCACCCCGTTTGCTTGACCAGCGAAGGGCAGGTTTCCATCGAAATGGAGAAAGTGCTCAATAAAATGCCCAACGGGACGGGCGGTGTCAAGGCGGAAAAGGTCTTGGAAATCAACCGCAATCACCCCATTTACGAAAAGTTGAAAACCCTTTACGTAGAGGATTCGGAGAAATTAAAATCTTACGCAAAGGTGTTGTTGGTGCAGGCGAAGTTGATCGAGGGCTTGCCTGTCGAGAAGCCCACCGAGGCGGCGGATCTGATTTGCAATCTGTTGTCTTAACCGCAGAGGCGTTTTAAGAACGTATAAGGGAAAAATAACGGGTTCGGAAATCGAATCCGTTTTGAATCCGACGCAATACGCGTCGGATTTTTTCGCGTTTTTACAGAAGAAGGTTGTAGCGGAATTTTTATTGTTTCCGCTTGTGTTTTTGTCGGAAATTCGCTATAATAAAACTATGAATTACGAAATTACGGTTACGGCTGCGTCCGGCGTGGAAAGCGTGACGAAACGCGAACTCGTTCGGCTCGGCGTAGAAGAACCGCGCGCGCTTTCGGGAGCGATCACGTTCCAGGGAGATGACTTGTTGGTTGCGCGCTGCAATATGTTTTTGAGGACGGCGGACCGCGTTTATATCGGTGTGGGAAGTTTTAAGGCGGAAACCTTCGATCAACTGTTCGACGGCGTTGCGGAGATCGAATGGGAAACTTTTTTGCCGCCCGACGCGCAGATTTTGGTGGACGGTAAGAGCGTGAAAAGTAAATTATTCGCCTTATCCGCTTGTCAGTCCGTGGTGAAAAAAGCGATTTTAAAGCGTCTTTCGCGCGCGTATCGGCGGACGGATTTCCCCGAAACGGGCGCACGTTTTACGGTGGAGTTTTCTATCTTAAAGGACGTTGTTCGGCTCTATCTCAATACGTCGGGAGCAGGGCTGCATAAACGCGGATATCGCGATCTCGTCGGTCGTGCTCCTCTAAAAGAAACGCTTGCCGCGTCCCTTTTGCTGTTAAGCGACTTTTACCACGCGCGGCCGTTTGTCGATCCGTTTTGCGGTTCGGGGACGCTCGTGATCGAGGGCGCGCTGATTGCGCAAAATATCGCGAGCGGAATCAATCGGTCGTTCGATTATCAAAATTGGCGTTTTTTCGATCAAAACGCGTATGCGCTCGCGTTGGAAGAGGCACGGGATACCGAGTGCCGTTCCCGTAAATTGGATTTTGTCGGATCGGATATTGATCCGCAGGCGATCAAACTTGCTCGCCGCCATGCGGAACGCGCAGACGTGGGGCGCGCGGTTCGGTTCGAGGTGAAAGACGTCAAGGATTTTAAGAGCGATCTCGGCGACGGCGTAATCGTGACGAATCCCCCTTACGGCGAGCGACTGTTGGACGTTAAAGGGGCGCAAAGTCTGTACCGAACGTTGGGTACGGTTTGCCGACGGTTGGATAATTGGTCGGTGTTCGTGTTAACGTCTGTACCGTCGTTCGAGGCTCATTTCGGAAAAAAGGCGGATAAAAACCGCAAACTGTATAATTCAAATAAAGAATGCCGTTATTATATGTATTATCATCAACGGCGCGAACGGCCGAGGACGGAAGAATTCGAGCCGCTTAAAAACGAATAAAACAAGATTTAGTGGTTATATTTCGATATAGCCACTTTTTCTTGTGGATTTGGACGGAAAATTCTTGAAAAATTTTGCAAAATATTGTAAAATAACAGTATCAGTTCAAATTTCGGCATTTTTTGCAGATAGGAGAGTTTATTCGGACTATGGCTAAAAAGGTAACGCAATCGTATAACGCAGAGGATATCAAGGTTTTGGAGGGGCTGGACGCGGTTCGCCTGCGTCCCGGTATGTATATCGGTTCGACGGGTAGTCGCGGACTCCACCATATTCTTTGGGAAATCGTCGACAACGCGATCGACGAGGCGGCAAACGGCTATGCCGATCGGGTAGACGTCAAATTATATACGGACGGCTCTGCTTCCGTCGAGGATAACGGAAGAGGAATCCCGACCGATATTCACCCTAAGATGGGCGTTTCGGCGGTAGAGGTCGTCTTTACGCAGTTGCACGCTGGCGGAAAATTCGACGCGCACAACTATAATTATTCGGGCGGCTTGCACGGCGTCGGCGCGTCGGTAACGAACGCGTTGTCCGAATGGCTGCAAGTAGAAGTTTACGACCGAACGGTTCATAAAATGGAATTCCGCTCCTATCGGGACGAGAAAACGGGTAAGATGCTTTCGGGAATTCCGCAGGGGCATCTCGTAAACACCAAGGAAAAGACGGATAAAAAGGGAACGTTCATTCGCTTTAAGCCGGACAAGACGGTGTTTGAAACGGTGATTTTTCAACCCGAATTGATCTTACGCAGATTAAAGGAACTTGCTTTTTTAAATAAAGGGCTGACGATCACGTTCGAGGATCAACGTCGCGCAAATTCCGAGCCGATTTCCTTTTGTTTCGGCGGCGGTTTGAACGATTTCGTAAAATACTTGAACGAGGGAAAATCCGCTCTGTATGCAGAGCCGCTTTACGTTTCCGCCGTTAAGGACGATATATTGGTCGAGTTCGCGATTCAGCATACGGATACGTATACCGAATCGGTGATATCGTACGTCAACAATATTCCCACCGCGGACGGCGGCATGCACGAAACGGGATTCAAATCCGGGCTTACGCGGATTCTGAACGACTTCGCGCGTCGGGAAAATTATTTGAAAGAAAAGGACGAAAGTCTGATGGGGGACGATTTCCGCGAGGGGCTTACCGCGATTTTGTCCGTCAAAATGAAGAACGTGCAGTTCGAGGGGCAAACGAAGGGAAAACTCGGCAACCCCGAAGCGCGCCCTGCGGTCGAAGCTGTGACCGTCGAGGGATTGGACGCGCTTTCTCGCAATAAAAAATTGTCTTCCGTATTCGAAGCGGTAATGAAAAAGGCTCTTTCCGCCGCAAAGGTGCGTATCGCTACGCGTAAGGCGAAAGAGATCGCCCGTGCGGCAAAAGGAATCGAGGCGCAAAACCTCGTCGGAAAACTCTCTGCGTGTACGGGGAAAAAACCGGAACTGAACGAATTGTTCATCGTGGAGGGCGATTCGGCAGGCGGTTCTGCAAAGCAAGCGCGCGTTCGGCAGTATCAAGCGATTCTTCCGTTGCGCGGCAAACCCTTGAACGTCGAAAAGAAGAAGTTGGATCAAATTTTACAGAACGAGGAGATTCGTACGATCATCTCCGCGTTGGGCGCAGGGATCGGAAACGATTTTTCTCCCGAAGATTTGAAATATCATAAAGTGATCATTTTATCCGATGCCGATCAAGACGGCGCGCATATTCGAGCGATTCTCTTGACGTTCTTTTTCCGTTATATGCGCGAGTTGGTCAATCGCGGACACGTTTATATCGGCATGCCGCCGTTGTATAAAGTTTACAAAAAGGACGTTGTTGAATACGCCTACGACGACAACGAGTTGCAAGAGGCGATTAAGCGCGTCGGAAAAGGCTATCAAATTCAACGCTATAAAGGACTTGGCGAAATGGATCCCGCGCAACTTTGGGAAACGACGATGGATCCGGCAACGCGCAGCATGATGCAAGTGACGGTGGAAGACGCCGCCGAGGCGGAGCGCATGATCACCGTTTTGATGGGCGATCAACTGGAAGAACGCAAACGCTATATCGCGGAGCACGCGAATTTCAATAAAGTCGATACTTTTATAAAAGAAGTGAAACGGTAAGGTGAGAACGAATATGAGTGAAAACAAACAGCCGATTTTTGAGGTTTCGTTAGACGAGGTTCTCCACAATTCCATGATGCCCTATGCGGAGCACGTTATTTTGGATCGCGCTTTGCCGCGCGTGGAGGACGGGTTAAAGCCCGTGCAACGCCGTATTCTTTATACGATGTACGAACTTGGCTTAACGCCGGATAAGCCGCATAAAAAGTGCGCGAAGATCGTCGGCGACTGTCTTGGTAAATATCATCCGCACGGAGATTCTTCCGTTTACGACGCATTGGTGCGCATGGCGCAAGATTTCAATATGCGTATGCCGCTTGTGAACGGGCACGGAAATTTCGGAACGGTGGACGGGGATTCCGCCGCGGCTTACCGTTATACGGAAGCGCGGTTAGAGCAACTTGCGCTTGAACTTTTGCGCGATATCGATAAAGATACGGTCGATTTTTCTTTGAATTTCGACGATTCTTTGATGGAACCGAATACGCTTCCGGGGCGGTTTCCGAATTTGCTCGTCAACGGTGCGACGGGGATCGCGGTCGGGCTTGCGACCAATATTCCGCCGCATAATCTCGGCGAGGTAATTGACGGAACGGTCGCGATGATCGACAATCCGAAGATTACTCTAAAAGAGATGATGAAGCATATCAAGGGACCGGATTTCCCGACGGGCGCGCAGATCGTCGGCGGAGAGGAGTTGGAAAACGCTTACGCGACGGGACGGGGCAAGATTCGCGTTCGCGCGAATATTTCGTTGGAATCGGAAGGCGCGAAACGCAGTATCGTCGTGAAAGAAATTCCCTATCAAGTCAATAAGGCGAATCTTTTAAAGAAAATCGCCGACTTAAAAGAGGAAAAGAAAGACGAGTCGTTTGCCGATATCGCCGAGGTTGTGGACGAATCGGACAGAACGGGTATGCGCGCCGTCATTCGTCTGAAAAAGGACGCGGATGCCAACAGAATTTGCGCCATGCTCTTAAAGTATACCGATCTCGAAACGACGTTCGGTATCAATATGGTGGCGATCGCCGGCGGAAAGCCCAAACAGATGGGGCTTTTGGAGATTCTCTCTTACTATATCAATTACCAGCGCGAGGTGATTTTGCGTCGTTCCAAATTCGATCTCGAACGGGCAAAGGAACGCGCGCATATTTTGGAAGGATTGATCATCGCCGTTTTGAATATCGACGAGGTTGTCCGTATCATTAAAAATTCGGCGAATACGCCCGAAGCGCGGCAGAATTTACGCGCGCGGTTTAACCTTTCCGAGGTACAGGCGAACGCCGTGCTCGATCTCCGCTTGGCGCGTTTGACGCGTTTGGAGATTACGAAGTTGCAAGAAGAACTCGAACAACTTCGCAAACTCATTAAAGAGTTGACTGCGATCATCGGCAGCAAAAAACTTCAAATGGAGGTCGTAAAAGGCGAACTGCTTGAAGTGAAAAAGAAGTACAAGAGCGTTCGTCGCACGGGAATCGGCGGCGCGGCGGAACTTTCTATCGAAGAGTTGGCGGCGGAAGAAAAAGAGGTGAAAAGCCTCGTCGCGGCGTATACGGCGGACGGCTTATTCAAGTTGATCTCCGAAAAGAATTACAGAATGTCCGACCGCGGCGTAGACGGCGAATCGGCAGGAAGCGTTCTTACGTTGTCCGCTCCCGTTCGTTCGGATCAAACTCTTTTGGCGTTCAGTAACTTAGGAAACGCTTTTAAGATTGATCCCGAAATCGTTCAAACGGTGAAATTCCGCGATCGCGGACAGAAGTTTTCTTCGATTGCGAAAGACGCGCTTCCGAACGAATATCCGATCGCGTTCTATCCGTTGGAAGAAGAACTTCCGCTCGGCAATTTGTTGTTCTTGACCAAGCAGGGCATGATCAAAAAGACTAATTGGAGCGAATACAATCTGTTAAAGAATTACTATCAAGCGATGAAATTGAAAGAGGGGGACGAGGTGATTGCCGTCGTACCCGAACTGTTCGACATGACGCTTGCGTTCGTTACGGAAAGAGGTATGTGCTTAAACGCTTTGATGGATGATATCCCCATTCAGGGGCGCGTTGCCGGCGGCGTCAAGGGAATCAATCTTGCGGACGGCGATTCGGTCGTAATGGCAAAGCAAGTAGACGATGCCGGCGAATTGATCGTAATCGTGAATACGGGTATGTACAAACGCGTTTTGGTATCCGATTTCGAGCCGATGGCGCGCTACCGCAAGGGCGTTAAGATCGTCGATCTCGACGCAAAAGACAAGGTCGTGTTTGCGGATTTCGTACAAGATCCGTACGACGTTGCCGTGTTGGATTCGGAGGGCGTTGTGTTCGTCGTCAATTCGGAGGAGATTCGTATCGACAATCGCGTCACGAAAGGAAGAGCGTTGCGCGGGGACAACAAAAAGAAGATTCCCGTCAAGGCGTATCGCGTAATTCAATAAAAAGTTCGGGCAGTGTGGCAAATATAAAAACCGTTAAGAAGCATTGAAACGGTGAAGTATTAAATTAAGCGCAATCTTTTTTAAGAAAAAGCGGTGAGGTTTTCTCGCCGCTTTTGTCATGTGAAAACAGACGGAGAAAGAGAAAATTTATCATAGAAAATTTTTTTGAAAAGCAGATGGAGTCACAAGTCGTTTTTGCTGCCCGACAAGAACGGAAAAAGCGTTTGCCGAAAGAGAAAATGCGAAGAGACCGAAAAAAGGGCGGCATACATTTTTGTATAGAAATTCATTCGTGCGATTTTATTGTTTTTTGAAAGGGAAATGGCTCAAAAAGTATGTTTTGTGTATGTATATCTCTCTTTTTCTGTATTCTCATTTAGTTAAAATAATGTTACAATAAAAGAAATTGGATTGGAGGAAAAATTATGATAGTAAACAATTGGTTTTGTAAGAAAGGGATTCTTTTCCTGTTGTTGTCGGTGTGCTGTTTATCGCTTTTCGCGAGTGCGGTGATTTCGTTTGCCGATGAAGAGGGTGCGCGTGTTTCTCTTTGGAACGATACGGCGGACACGGCGATCGTTGCCAACGAGGACGGAAGCATAACCGCAAATGCGGCGTTCGACGATAACGGGAAAGCGCTTGTGACCGGAGGGTATTACACGGAGAACGTGGCGAGCCGCGAGGCGTTGGAAAAGACGGGAACGATTTCCGTTTGCGTGGCATTTTCGTTTGCCGACGTGGTTTTGAATAATCATTTGATTCCCTTTATTTCCAATCGACCTTTGACGAGTTGGATGGGCGACGTCTTTGCGGAGAACGGCTCGTTTTATCTTGGCAATTCCGACCATTTGGCGGGGGCGCGGATTTATTATCAAACGCAATCGCACTATCAGTCGAACATCGCATTGATCCGTGTTTGCGATTATGCAAATTATCGAACGGCGAATTATTTTAAAAACGTTAGCCCGACGTTGCAAACAAAGCATATGCTTCGGTATCTGATTACGGAAACGAATTTGACGATGGAATTTGACGGGCAACCGCTTACCTTAAACGCGAATACTACGTCTGCTTACGAATTGCAAAAGGCGAAAGACGTTAATTGGACGTTATCCGATTTTTTGGACGAAGAGGGAAATCCGTCCGTTTATTTCGGATTCCTCAACAGCGGATTCGGCAACGTGACCGTTTATAAAGTTTCGGACGGCGATAATACCGTAAAGGTCGGCAATTTCGAGGGGGACGAGGACGCGCTTTCCGAACGGGACGGCGCGGCGTATTTGACGAACGGCAGCGCTTATGCGCTCCAAACTTACGACGCTTCCGATTTAATTCAGGGTACGTTTGCGATACGGAACGTCCCTGCTTACGTATACGAGGGCGTTTCGGAGGAGGAGTGCGATCCGTCCGCAAGAACTTGGTTTCGCGTGAATTTTAAGGATTCCGTTGCCGGATTGTCGGACGGAAACGGCTTTTGCATTACGTGGTATCCGTTGGAAGAAACGGGAGAGAGCCGTACCGAAATCGAATTCGGCTATCTCGGAAACGGTATATATCATTCGTTAAAGAGTTTTCTCGTCGGCGTGAATGCGATCGGAGAGCATTGGTTCTCGGTTTTGTCCGGAGACGGGTGGTTTCGTTTGATTGCGGACGGGGAAAGCGTTTTTGTCGAAATCGCGGCGGATAACGGACTTTACGAGATGAATGAAAACATGGATCGGGATAATATGCAACTGTATTATACGGCGGACGACGGGTATCCTCAAACGTACCCCGGGAAATGGGAGATCGCCTTGCAAGACGCAACCGTTCTGTCAAGCGAGAGCGGCTATGTTCGGACGGGCGACGTCGCGCTTTCCTCTTCGGGAGAATATCGCGAAAATACGGTGGAAAAGGATGGAAGAACATATCAAATCATTGAGGAAAACAAGACGCTCACGCTTTCCGGCGGCGAGCATTCGGGACTGCGCGACGGAGAAATTTACGCGACCGTTCCCGTGAAATTGTTTTCCCGATTGGACGTGAATTTAGAGATGACGCTCGGAATCGGCGCGTTACCCGTTTGCGGCGAGAACGGCGATTCTTATATCGGTTTGTTCTTCTCCGCGTGCCCGGGAGGAACGACCGATCCGACGGAAGAAAAATCGGCGTTTACTTTAATTCTCAGACGGAATAGCGAGAGCGAACTGTCCGTTTATTGCAAGATGGGAAGCGAAACGACGACGAAAACGGTTGTCGTTTCGGGGGAACAGATCACCGTTTCGTTCGGTTGGAGCGGATCCGATTCTGAAATTGCAATCGACGGAGAACGGTTGCTCGTCGGGTTGTTGACGAAAGGAAACTTTAATTCGGCGGACGGCTTGCAGGGATATTTTTCAATGAAAAGATATAGCGAAGTCGCCGAGAATTGGACGGTAACCGTTTCCGCGCCGCGGCACAAACTCGTGACTGCGGATGAAACGCCGGATAATCCGGAGAATCCGGATAATCCGATTGAACCGGAAAATCCGAACAATCCCGGAAAAACAGACGATTTGACGGGCGGTTGCGGTGCGTCCTTGGGCGGCAATATCGCGATTATCTGTGCTTTGTCGGTCGGGGTTGCCGTCGTGCTGTTGATACGGAAAAAAATCAAAAAATACTAAAACGAGGAATTTGATATGAAATGTTTAAGAAAGAAGATTATTTTGATACTGTGCTTGATTTTTGCGTTCGGCTTTGTCGGTTGCAGTGACGTGGAAGAGCCGTCTGTTCCGGGGAAGCAAGAGTTGAAAGGCTCGATCGTAATCGCGCTTCCGTTGGCAGGGAAGGATCAACAGATCACGCAGGCGGTCATAGACGCGTATACGAGCATCAATCCGAAAGTTAAAATCGAATATAAGGCGATTTCCAACGACGATTATAAGAGTTATCTCGAAACGCCGCTTTCTTCGGACGATTTGAGCAGCGTACCGTTCGATATCGTCATGAATAACGTGATACCGTCCTTTTTGAATACCAAAAAATTTGTGGATTTTTCGCAGTATTTATATGAAGAAAATCCCTATTACGACAATCAGATTTGGGCGGATACGATGGATGAAATCGCTTATCAACCGAAAGGGGCGCACGGAGAAATATACAGCCTCAGTTTCGGCAATACGCACGTCGTCTTTGCGTACAATAAAGATATTATCGAGGCTGCCGGAGTGGATGAATCCGAATTTGAAACGTGGGACGGCTTTATCGGTGCTTGCGAGAAGATCGCGGCGTCCGGCGTAACGCCTTTGGCGATTGCCGGCGATATGGACAGTTTTTACGGCAGACAGATGTGCTGGATCGTCAGTGCCTACGTCGATCAATATTTCAGAAGCGTTGCGGAAGACGTTCACGCGCAACCGAACGATTGGAATTACGATTCGCGTTTGGATTCCGTTTGGCAGTACGCGCCGTATCCGACCTTGACGGACGGTATGACGGAAGAGGAAGCGGCGGCTGCTTGGCGCAAAGCGTATTATAACGACAGTTTTACGAGTTATACGGCAAACGAGTTGAGAACGCTGAAAGCGATGCAAGACGGCGACCTCGGTCCGATAAGCAAAAAGTATCAAAATATGCTGGCGAATTTGGCGGAAGTATTTCCGAAATATACGTTGCCGAATTTTACCTCGACGGATAGCCCGGGGACGATTTCCAAGTTTTTGACGGGCGATGCGGCGATTACGTTACAGCAAGCGTATTATACTTATTCGTCTTATTTGCAGAGAGGAAAGCCTTTTAATATCGGGTTCTTCGATTTCCCGGCAATGTCCTCTAATCAAAGATATGAAGAATTAAAAGATTACGGCCCGGACTGCAATTATACGCGTTCGATCGGCGGATCTTTGGGCAATTACGGAATCGTCAATAAAAGCACCGCGCAAACACAACTTTGCATTGACTTTATGATGTTTTGGAGTTCTAAACAGGGGCAAGAAGCAGATATCGCTATGCGAGAAGCCATCGAAGCGCCGATGCTGACCGTGCCGCTCGTTAAGGGGGTGGAAGTGCCGGAATCGTTGTTATTTGGGTTTGAACCGCTAACTTTCCGAGGATCGGCGGAGAGCAATCCGACGCAATTGTTCGCACGGGGAATCAAAAACGAAAGTTACAGCATGAGTGCGTATCAACGGAACGTGACCGCTCTTTTCAAAACGCAACTTACATATAGCGATATCAATCAATTTTCGGTAAAAATGCAGAAAGATATCAAGGATAATCTGTATCGGTATCTCGCTCTGCGCGGATATGACGCGGAATGTTTGCAGAACGTATCGGCAAATCCGTTTATCTGATTCCGGAGAAAAAAATGAAAAGAAAAAAGATTATATCGGCGGTGGCGGGAGCGTTATTTGCCGCGCTCCTTGCACTCGGCGTCGTCGGTTTTGTTTGCATGCGTTCTACGTCTGCATTTCAATTGGATTCGGAGAACGTCGATACCGGAAAATCCGCCGTATTGTTACAAGATCAATTGATTACGGTTCGGCAGGACGAGTCCGAATATCGGTTGGTTTCTTGCGGTGCGGACGGGGAAACGCTTTGGTCGTATGAGATGGAAGATTATCTCACCATGCTTTCTGCTGTCGGCGATTCCGTTTACGTCGGCGCAGGCAGATCGGTTTTCGTATTGGATCAAACGGGAAGTTTGAGAGATTCGTTTTCTTTGGATTACATTCCGACGGGAATAGCTGGAAATTCCGATACGATCGCCGTTACCTCTTCTATTTCTACGACTAAAAACGTATTGTCCGTTTATCGTGTAAGCGATTCCGGAACAGTCGAACTGACGTACGATCTGGATTTTAACAGAAAGATTTTGCAAGTGTCGGTCGGAGAGGACGGCTCGGTTTTGTTCGGAACGGGAAACGCGGTGTTTGAATGTGTGAAAAGCGCGTCCGACCGTTATACGGCGGTAAAACTTTTCGACGCGCATCTTTCGTTCGCCGGCTTATATGCGAAATCGCGCGAGGTTGTTTATCTTGCTTTGAGCAACGGCGTGTTGGAAAGAAATACGAGAAGCGGAAGCGATTATCTTGCGGAAACGGTTGCCTCGTTCGGAAACGGCGGCGGTTTGATTGCGGAAAACGGAAACGGGAAAATTGCCGTCATTGATTATACCGGTGCGGCGATTCTTTATGACGCTACGGAAGAGAAAATCGTTCGGACGTTCCGTTCGATCTCTTCTTCGACGGGAATTTCCCTTTCGGAAGACAGGGTGATGGTGTTCAAAACGGGGACGTTGCCGCAACTTTTCGATTTAGATCGTCTTTCGTCCGTTTCCTTTTTTCAAAAGGCTTCGACGTATCTGACCGTTTCGATCGTGCTGTTCGGAATCGTCTTTTTGTTGACGGTGGTGTTTTTGTTCCCCAAAGGCGAGGCGAAACTCCGCGCGATAGCCGGCAAGTTGAACAAAAGCAAAAGGAGTTATCTTTATTTGTTGCCGACGTTCGCGTTGTTGCTGTTGTTCAGTTATTATCCGATTATTTGGGGCTTTTCGTTGGCGTTTCAAAATTACATGCCGGGGATGAGGGCGGATTTCGTCGGGTTGGCGAATTTCGTCGCCGTATTAAAAGACGAGCAATTTTGGTCGGGTACGCTCAATATGTTGATCTTTTTGGCGACCGATTTGTTTAAGGCGATTTTGCCCCCTCTTTTGATTGCGGAAGTAATTCATTCCGTCAACAGCAAACGGGCGCAATACGTGGCGCGCCTTGTTATGTTTCTGCCCGGGATTCTGCCCGGCGTTGCGGCTACGCTTTTATGGCAGGACGGAATTTTCGGTACGGAAGGCGCGGTCAGTCAACTGTTCGGCGTGTTGGGCGTCGAGCATTTGTCACAGATGGATTGGCTTGGAAACGACGCGACGGCAAAGTGGGCGTTGGTATGTTTCGGATTCCCTTGGGTAGGGCAATATTTGATTTATTACGGCGCGTTGCGCGGAATCCCCGAATCAATTTACGAGGCGGCGGAACTGGACGGGTTTTCTTGGTTCGGAAGATTGGTTAAAATTGATATTCCGATGATCGCGGCACAGATTAAATATATCTTCGTGACCACGTTCATTTCTTCCATACAAAATTTTTCGCGCGTATTTATTACGACGAACGGCGCGTTCGATACCAACATTCCCGCCCTCGAACTGTACAAAAATATTACGACGCATCAGAATTACGGCGTTGCTTCCGCAATGGGAATCATCTTGTTTATTTTGATTTTCGGCGCTACGCTGTATAATATGAGATCGAAAAAAGAGAGTTACTGAGATGGAAATAACGGCAAAAAAACAGAAAATGGGCAGAAAAACGGGGATAAAAGGTCCTGTCGCCCAGACGGCATTGCACGTTTACCTATGGTTTACGGTTGCGCTTGCTCTTTTTCCTCTGGCTATTACGATTATGTTTTCCTTAAAGGGAATCAATGATTTCGACAAGGGGTTTTGGACGATTCCTTCGACGATCTGTTGGAGCAATTATACGTACGGTTTTTCGCGCGTTCTCAAAAATATGGCGAACAGCGTTTGCGTGGGCGTAATCGTATCTTTGTGCGTGGTGGGACTGTCGTCCTTTGTGGCATACGTTTTTACGCAGAGGGATTTTTACGGAAAAAACGTCTTGTTTTCTTTAATTATCGCGTTGATGATGGTTCCCGGTATTTTGGCGATGACTCCTCGTTATCTGTTGATTCAGAATCTCAACTTGAAAAACTCTTGGTTTGCGTTGTTGCTTCCGTGGATTAGCGGAAATCAAGTCGGGGCGATTTTTCTCTTCCGTACCTTTATGGGACAGCACCCCAAGGAGATTTTTGAGAGCACGCGGATAGACGGCGCAGGGGATTTTGCGCAATATTTTTATCTTTCGCTGCCCCTTACCGTTCCTATTTTGATTATACAGTTTATTAACACCTTTTCGGGGTGCTATAATGAATACGTATGGTCGATGTTGGTAATCGACAAAGCGGATATGCAGATGTTGATGCCGCAGTTAAAGACGATTATTTTTGAGGCGACGCAAGATACGGGGAATCCCGGTATTACGTACGCCATGTATTTGATCAGCAGTATTCCGTTGATCATAACCAGCGCGGTCGGGTTGAAGTTCTTTATCAACGGGGATTTCGCCGGCGGACTGAAATTGTAAAAGGAAAGAGAACATGGAACATAACTTTGAACTTTACGGATTAACGGCGGAATATGCGGAAAATCCGATCGGTTTGTTTACGGAAAAACCGCGGTTTTCTTGGAAATTTCACGCTTATCCGAGTTTTTTTCAAAAAGAATATCGGTTGACGGTCGCTTCTTCTCGCGAAAATTTGGAAAAGGGTATATACGATTTGTGGGATAGCGGCTCGGTTGCAGACGAGCGGAACGTCGCCGTCGAATACGAGGGAAAAGCGCTGACCTCTCGGAGCGTCGGATATTGGCGTTGCTCCGTGACGGACGCAGAGGGGAATCGGGCGGAAAGTGAAATTCAGTCTTTCGAGATCGGGCTTTTGCACGCGGAAGATTGGCACGGTACTTGGCAAGCCGCGCCTCTGCATTTCCCCGGGCGCGCGCAATATTGGAGATGTCCGTTTGTGTTGCCGAACAAAGTCGTTCGTCGGGCGCGCGCGTACGTTTGCGGTTTAGGGTATCACGAACTGTATCTGAACGGAAAGAAAGTCGGAAACGCGGTTTTAAGTCCTGCTCCGACCGATTACGGGAAACGCGTGCTGTATTGCACTTACGATATCACCGACTTTTTAAAGACGGGCGGAAACTGCGTCGGCATTATTTTGGGATTCGGGTGGTTTGGCGCGCGCAAACTCAATTTGCAGATGGACGTTGATTTCGCGGACGGCACGAATACCGAAATTTTTTCTTATCATAATGCCAATTGTTGGCGAGTGGGGTGCGGCCCGATTCGAGAAAACAGCATTTACGACGGAGAGGTGTACGACGCTCGTTTGGAACGGGAAATCGACGGGTGGGCTACTTACGACTTTCACGCCGATTACGATAACGGTTGGGTGTTTTCTTGCTGTACGGACGCTCCCGCCGGAAGGCTTGTTGCACAGACGATGGAACCTATCTTGCCGATTACCGATTTCCCCGGGAAATTACTTTATCGGAAGAATAACAGAAGCGTTTACGATTTTTCGACGAATATTGCCGGTTGGGTTCGTTTTTCCGTGAGGGGTGCGTGGGGCGCGACGGTTACCGTACGGCACGCGGAGGTGTTGTCGTCGGACGGGACGTTGGATACGGTTAATTTGCGTACGGCGCGCGCGACGGACGTGTATTGTCTGAGCGGAGAGGGCGACGAGGTTTACGAGCCTCGCTTTACCTATCACGGCTTTCGTTATGCGGAAATCGTCGTAGACGGAGATGCGGAAATTACGTCCGTTATCGGTCGGTTCGTACATACGGCGGTCAAGGCGATCTCATCTTTTGACAGTTCGGACGAAACGCTTAACCGCTTGCATTTGAACGCGGTCACGACGGAAGCCGCGAATATTTACGGGATTTTAACCGATTGTCCGCAACGGGACGAACGGTTCGGTTGGCTGAACGATTTAACTTCGCGCGTATATCAAGAGGTGTACAACTTCGATATGGCGCGCACGTATCGAAAGGTGTTGGCGGATATCGCCGATACGCAGCGAGCGGACGGAGCGATTTCGGATACCGCGCCCGTCGGAATCGGCAGAACACCGGCAGATCCGGTTTGCGCGTCCTTTTTGTTGGTAGGGCTGTTTTCTTACGAGGTCTACGGCGATCGACGTTTGCTTGTCGAGCATTATCATTCGTTAAAAGCGTGGGTGGATTATCTCGGTTCGCGGACGGAGAATCGGATTCTGTCTTATTCTTATTACGGCGATTGGGTGTGCCCGTATCCGCCGAACGACGCGAACACGCCGAACGACGCAAAGACGCCCGGCGAATTGATATCCGCCGCGTATTATTATTGGCAAGTTTCTTTGATGGCTCGGATTGCGGAAATTACCGAACATGAAAAAGACGCCGCCGATTATCGGACGTTGGCAGAAGAAATCAAGCAAGCGTTTAACGAGCGGTTCTTTTGCGAAAAGACGTGTAATTACGGAACGGGAAGTCAGAGTTGTAATGCGGTCGCTCTTTCCGTCGGGTTGTGTAAAGACGAACATCGGGAAACTTTGGCAAAGCGCGTAGCGGAAAATATCGAAAAAATGAATTTTCACAGTACCGCAGGGAATCAAGGATATCGCCACGTCTTTTACGCGTTGGGTGACGCCGATTATAACGACATCCTCTATCGAATGTTGGTGAATCCGGAATATCCGGGGTGGGGATATATGATCGCTTGCGGCGCGACGTCCGTTTGGGAACGATGGGAAAAAGAACCGAAAATCGGAATGAATTCCTTTAATCACCCGATGTTCGGCAGTTACGACGCGTGGCTGTTCCGTTCGCTCGGCGGAATCCGTTTGGCAAAAAACGCTGTCGGAGCGAATCGAATCGAGATCGTTCCGTCCGTGCCGAAAGCGTTGCGCTTCGTACGCACGGAAACGGAAACCGTGAACGGTGCGGTGAAATCGTCTTGGGAGAAAAAAGACGGAAAGATTACGTACGATATTACGATTCCTCCCAACACGCGGGCGGAAATCGTCGTGCGCGGCGAGATTTTGCAAACAGAGGGCGAAATCGGCCGCAAGACGGAGGGGGAACGCAACCGTTTGACCGTCGCTTGCGGAAATTATCGCATCGTGACGAGGGAGTGAATGATGGAAAAGTATTTTTTACACCCCGAAAAGGTACGCCGTTATTTGGCGGATGATTTTGAAACGCTTGACTTAAACGCTTATTACGATCCGTCCGATATTTTGGATCGCCCCGAACCCGTCACGTTGCGGATTCCGAACGAGATGACGGGATCGGGCATTGCGTTCTTATCCGAGCGAGGCAATCCTTCTTTTGCCCGAACGTATGAATGGGAAACGGGTGAGGAAACCGTCGTTTTTTACAATTGTTATCCGGGAAGAACCTACAACGTACGGTTTCGGTCGGGAGAAAAAACGGCGGAGTCGTCTTTTTGCACGGACGCGGAACTTCCGTGTACGTTGTACGTGGACGGAATCCGTAACGTGAGGGATTTCGGCGGTTGGACGGCGAAAAACGGCGTATTGCGAGAGGAATTGCTTTATCGCGGTAGCGAGATGAATTTGATCGACAATCACGGGATCGAACTGACCGAAGAGGGAAAGCGAACGATGTTGAAAACGCTTGCGATTCGGACGGATCTCGATTTGAGAAACGAAAAAGAATCGGGCTTTTTAACCGAAAGTCCTTTGGGGGCGCAAGTCCGCTATTTCAGAAAGCCCGTTTTGGGTTACATGGATTTTTTCGGAGAGCAGTTCAACGATACGGTTCGGGAGATTTTTGAAATTTTGGCAAATCGAGAAAATTACCCGATATACGTGCATTGTTGGGCGGGCGCGGATCGCACGGGGACGTTGATCGCTCTGTTAAAGGCGGCGCTCGGCGTTTCTTACGAGGATATCACGCGGGATTTCGAGTTGTCTGCTTTTTCGGTTTTCGGCTTGCGCGGAAGATGTAATCGGGATTTCACTTATTGCGAGGTGTTCGAACATTTGAAGTCCGTTTATTCTGCACCGTCGCTTTGCGACAGCGCGATTCGCTACTTGTTTGAAAAGGTCGGAATAAACGAAAATACGCTGAATGCGATTCGGAGTATTTTGGTGGGATAAAAATAGGAGATTATGATGAGAAAAACTGTAAATTTATTTTTATTATCGGTAATATTCGGAGGAGTTATTATGTTGTTTTGCGGCGCTTGCGGTGGTACTCGCGTAAAAGCGGAGGAGTTTCGTTTTTCGGAAACGGCGAATGGAAAAATCGAGCAGACGTATGAAAAATGTATCGTTGTATATGATTCTTATGCGAGAAATTACGAGGTCGAAGCCGCCCGAACGGCAGTTGAGTTTTTCGGCGAAAAGAAAGACGGCTTTGTCGAATTGGTCGATCAAGATGCTTTTTCGGGAGAAACCGAAAACGCGCTTGTGGTTTATATCGGTTCGGTCGATTGTGCGGAAGCCGATGCCGTTTGGAATGATTTTGACAGCTCCGGGTATTTGATTTATTGCGACGAGTCGAAAATTGTGGTGCGCGGAAGCACTGCGGAAAATACGTATTACGCCGTGAATCGGTTGACGGAGTTGCATTTACACGGAAATCCGAACGTGATAACGAATATCGAAAAGGGTAAGGCGTACGAGGAAACCGTCGAGGTCGCGAGGGAAGATTATCTTGCGAATATTGATTCGTTCCCTGCGGTTTGGAAATACGAATGGACGCCGCCGACTTGGATTTTCGATTTCGAGCAGAAACTTTCCGATCTCGTCGCAAAGGACGGGCGACCGATGGCGTTTGCGCATAGAGGCGATTTGGAATGTTATCCCGAAAATTCCATCGAGGGAATCATTAGCGCCGTATTAAAGGGCGCGGATGCGATCGAAATTGATTGCGCGTTGACTTCGGACGGCTTTTTGGTATTGAATCACGGCGAAGAATTGAACGCGACGACCGATTGGTCGGTTAAACGCGGAAAAACGGTGAACGGGATAGTTCTCCCGACGTCGAATAAGGTAAACGATTGGACGTATGAACAACTGTGTTGCTTGAATTTGCGGACGGGAAACGGTTCTTACAGCGATTCGGGAAGCGAAATTAGCGATTATAAAATCGCGACGTTGGAAGAGGCGTTCCGCGTTTGCAACGAAAAATGCTTTTTGAGTATTGATCGCTTGCATTGCGATCTGACGACGGGCAATGCGCTTGACGATTCCCAAATGGGCGTCAACAATCCGTATTGGCCGCAGGTTCACGAATTGATCAGAAAGTTGAATGCGCCGCGTTGTATGCTTTACGTCAATTTGGCAAAGACGCAAGAGGATGCAAACGCGTTGCGTAAAATCATCGAAGAGGAATTTAACGTGAAAAGCCCGACTTTATTCGATCGCGCCGGGTGGCATAATTCGGTCATTGAATGGTATGAAGAATTTTCTCTCACGACGGAGAAAGAATTCAGAGAATATTACGAGCATTGCCTTACGTTAGGCAGTTATATTTTAAGTAATCGGTTGAGTCGCGTCATTGATTGGGTGGATCAATATTATGCAAACGGAAAGTAATCTGTTGACTGCGCCTGCGGTTTTTGCGGTCGGAACGAATTATCAAATCATGGCGGTGGCGGACGAGAATATTCTGTTTTGGGTAGAGGTCGGCGACAAACGCTTTTACGACCACTCGAACGGAGTGATGCGCAGCGGACGGCGCGCGCATCGCGCGATCGTTCCGATGAAGTTGTTAGACGAGGCTCGCGCCTATACCGTCTGTTGGCGCACGGCGGACGATCGGACGGGCGCTTATATAAAAACGGGGGAAGCACAACGGCGGAAATATGATTTTACCCCCGTGCCCGATCACGGAAAGATCAATCTTTACCAGATTGCCGACGCGCATCAAAAGCCGTGTTTGCCCATGCAGACGGCAAAATATTTCGGTGAAGCGTTGCATCTTTTAGTGATTAACGGCGATACGTTCGACTTTTTGAACGACGGGAGCGATTTCGATTATCTTTACCGTATGCTGTCCGAAATCACCGAGGGACGGATTCCCGTTGTTTTTACAAAGGGCAATCACGATAATAAGGGGGAATTGGCGGAAAATTTAGAGGATTATACGCCGACTGACTGTGGAAAATCTTATTATACGTTCCGTTTGGGAAGAATTTGGGGAATGGTTCTCGACTGCGGAGAAAACTGTGCCGACGACGCAGCGGAATACGGAAACGCAGTCTGTCATCACGTAATGCGAGAAGAGGAAACGGATTTTATCCGCAACGTAATTGCCGATGCCGATCGGGAATACGCCACGGACGGCGTGGAATATCGTTTGATCCTTTCTCATTGCGCGTTTACGAACGTCAGGAGCAAGCCGTTTGATATCGAAATCGAACTTTATCGGGCATGGGCGTCCCTAATCGCCGAAAATATTCAGCCAGATTTAATGTTGAGCGGACATTTGCATATTACGGAACTCAGCCTTCCGGGCGGACCGTTGGATACGCTCGGACAGAGTTGCCCCGTCGTTATCGGGGCGAATCCCGTCGGTTGGCAGTCCGGTGTTTTGACCGATTTTATCGGCTGCGGAATCACGCTTGACGGCAGTAAGGCTTCCGTGTTGTTTACCGATTCCGCGCTTCGCGTAACCGAACGGCACGACCTTCGCTTGGAGAAGAGAAAATGAAAAGTTTATCTGAATTTTTAAGAGAATATCGGACGTGCAAAACCGTTTCGGAAGAAGCGTCGGACGCGTTTTTTCCGAAAGAAGAAAATATTAAACCGATTTATTATTCGGTCGGGACGAAAAATCGCGTCTTTGCTTATTACGGGAAACCTTCGACGGTATGCCCCGAAATCGGTTATCCTGCCGTATTGCTGATTCACGGAGGGGACGGTTGCGCTTATTACGAATGGGTGAAAGAATGGACGGACAAGGGGTTCGTTGCGATTGCTCCCGATTTTTCCGCGCAGTTTGCCGCAGACGAAAAGGATCGGTTAAAGAAAAATCCTTTGGCGGTCCGATCGGGTATGGCTCTGTCGCCGATTTTAAGGAAGAATCGTCGTGGTTGTATTTCGGGGTGGCGAGTGCGTTTTCTGCACTCGACGTATTGTGTGCGGATTCTTTTGTCGATCAAACAAGGTTGTTCGTGCAAGGAATATCTTGGGGCGGTTTTTTAGCGCTTGCATATGCGGCGTTCGATTCGCGGTTGCGCGCGCTTTCCGTGATTTATTCGAGCGCGTTTATCTCGGACAGCGAGTGGGGCAAAAATCGCGGATTAAAAGACTTTTCCGCGGCCGAGTTGAACGATTATAACGCGCGTATTGATCCGCAGTCGTATTTGCATCAGATCGGGATTCCGATGCTTTTTTCCGCCGGAACGGACGACGGTGCTTTTACCGTCAATAACCGCAAGCGGACCTCCGATCGCGTTGCCGGCGAAAAGGTGTTTTCCTATCGCCTTTCCTTTCCGCACGGGCACGTTTCGGGATGGTCTCAGCCGGAGAGCGGTTATTTCTTTCGTGCGGAGGGAGAGGGGCGCGCTGTTTCTCCGCTTGTGCTGTTGAAAGAAGACGGATTCATTTCATGGGACGGTGCCGGCTATGAAGACGTTTTTTTCGTTTTTACCGAGGAGGACCCCATGGAGAAAGATATTTGTTCCTGGCGGCAGACTGCCGCTGCAAGGGGCGTGCGGTTTCCGTCGGGAGAGATAAAGGCTTGCTTTTTTTTCGGTATAATCGAGGGAAAATATTGTTTCAGTTCGGACGTGTATTTTGTTCGGTAAAAATTACGGCGCGGAAAATTATTTGAGGGAAAGTCGATGGATAAAATAAATTTAATGAATAATACGTTGGAAGAATCGTATGACTTAGGGGATTTTAGCATTTATCATGCGAAATTTCGAGAGATTGGGGAAGATTGGTCTAGAATCGAGTATTTCCCTTATTACCGCCTTTACTGTGTCTTTGACAGTAAGGACGCTTATATTACGCTGAAATCCGAAACAATCAGATTGTTGCCGGGACATTTTTATTATATCCCTGCCTTTCAAATCGTGTCGGGTAAGGCGAAATATTTGAAACACAGTTTTATTCATTTTGCACCCAATCTTGCGAATATCAATATGTTAGAGTCGTACGATAAGGTGATTGAAATTCAAACGGACGAGCATATCATGATGCTGTTTCAAACCGTGATCGACCGATATGCCGGGAAGTCGCTCAGCGATCGGTTTGCCGCGAGCGGCGCGGTTCAACTTCTCCTTTCCTTTTGCTTAAACGGCAAGACGGACGACAACAAGGAGCGCGATAAATTTATTCCCGTCATTAAGTATATCAACGCCAATATCGGCAAGAGTTTTACCTTGCAGGAACTTGCCGGAGTACTTTCTTACAATAAAATGTATTTCGGGAATTGCTTTAAGCGCGCGTTTGGGATTTCGCCCATGCAGTACGTTATAAACAAGAAGATCGCAAGAGGGTGTCAGTTACTGACGGAAACAGATTGGCCGGTTCGGGAAATCGCATACAGTTTGGGCTTTGAAAACGAGTTTTATTTTTCCAGAGTATTTAAACTCAAAACGCAGAAAAGTCCGAGCGATTATCGCCGTTGGTCGAGATAAAAAACGCCGAAGAAATCCGTCCGTTGCCGTGCGGATTTTTTTGAAAAATTTTTTCTTCGTATCCGTTGCGGAGATTATAGAAAAAACGGAAAAATCGTAACGGGCAAACAAAACGCTTTGGTGAAGTTAAAAATCATATCCTTTTAGAGCCTCGTTCTAAAAGGGTATTTCTTACTCGGCGATTCTTAGTCGGAAAGCATGTTTGCGATTATCGAACCCGTTCGGAGATGAGTAAAAATGGAACATTTATATCAACAATTACAGGCGACGTCGCCTGTATCTGCGGTGATTCTTGCAATCGCGATCATGCTTGCCGCCGGTTTTTTAATGACGCGCGTGACGAAATTGTTGCGCTTGCCGAACGTCACCGCGTATATCGTAGCAGGGATTATGGTCGGTCCGTTTTGTCTGAAAGCCGTTCCGCAAAACGTGATCGAGGGGTCTGCGTTTGTTTCGGATATCGCGCTTGCCTTTATCGCGTTCAGCGCAGGGGAATTTTTTCGATTTTCTTCCTTTAAGGGAAAGGGGAAGCAATTGATTATCTTGACCGTGTTGGAATCGTTGACGGCTTCTTTCTTGGTTTTTATTCTTACGTATTGTATTCTCGGACTCGGCATTGCTTTTTCGCTCGTGTTGGCTGCGCTTGCTTCTGCGACCGCACCGGCTTCTACCTTGATGACGATACGGCAAACGAAAGCAAAGGGAGATTTCGTCGATACGCTCGTTTCGGTCGTTGCGCTGGACGACGTGGTGTCGTTGTTCGCCTTTTCCGTTGCGATTGCGGTTGCGATGGCTGCGGTTTCGGGAACGGTCGATACGAATACGGTATTGCTTCCCTTTGTCTACAATATTCTCATGCTTGTATTGGGCGGCGGAATGGGGTACGTGTTGAAATTACTTATGGCAAAGCGGTCGACGGATAACCGATTGATCGTATCGGTCGCGTTGTTGTTTGCGATTTGCGGCATCGGTGCGGCGTTGGGCGTTTCTCCGCTGATGGCGTGCATGGTAATGGGCGCGGTATACGTTAACGTTTCGGGGGACGATCGGCTGTTCAAGCAGTTGAACTATTTTTCTCCGCCTATCTTGTTGCTTTTTTTCGTGCGGTCCGGCATGACGTTCCGCCTCGATTCGCTGTTGGATTTTTCCGTACGCGTTTCGGACGTTCCGTTATTGGTCGTCGGAATTTTGTATTTTATCGTCCGAATCGTCGGAAAATATCTCGGCGCGTACGCAGGGTGCAAAATTTGCAAAAAACCCAAAAAAACGACGCTCGCGTTCGGACTTGCGCTTATTCCCCAAGCCGGCGTTGCGATAGGACTTTCGGAACTTGCCGCGCGAACGATCGGCGGCGAAACGGGCGCTCTTCTGCAAACGATTATTATGTCGTCGAGCATTTTATACGAGTTGATCGGTCCTGCAATGGCAAAATTGGCACTTATTTTGTCCGGGGCAATCGGGGCAAAGGACGAGTCGGTTTCGGAAAAAACGCAAGAAAAGAGCGAAAGAGAACGATTGATCGAACGTTTGAACGCTATTCAAGCGGAAATAGAGCGTGAAAATTATGCGCGAAGCGAAGAGGAACTTGCGTTTTTCGACGCGGCGGAGGAGTACGGCGAACGGTTGGACGGCAACGGGCGCAACAGAAAATTTATAAACAGAAGGTGATGGTATGGATGATAGGATTGTAACGTTGTTGGGGGAATGGTGTAAAGGAATGACGTTGGGCGGCGTGCTGTTAAAGGTGGCGTTATCCGTGTTCTTGGGAACGATCGTCGGGTGCGAACGCGCGACCAAAAGGCATGCCGCCGGTATGAGAACGTTTATGTTGGTGTCGTTGATATCGGTATTGGCGGGAATGTTGGACGCTTACGTGATCAACGTGTTGGGCGCTACCGTTTCGGTTGCGATCGGGGCGACGGTTATCGGGATCGCGATCGTTAGTTCGAATACGATTTTGTACAGTTCAAAAAGTCAATTAAAAGGGCTTACGACGTCCGTTGCGTTGTGGGGCGCGTGTTTTGTGTCTGTGTTGATCGGGCTTGATTTGTATTGCGCTGCGTTGATCGCGTTCGTCGCGTATATGTTTTGTTTAACGTTGTTTACGCGTATGGAATACGGATTCAAGCGTCGCTCGAATCATTTTGAAATTCATCTCGAATTAAAAAATAAAAATTCCTTGCAAGATTTTATCGCGGCGATTCGGCGATTGGGCTTAAAAGTAGATGATATCGAATTTAATACGGCGTACGTCAACAGCGGTTTGTTTGTCTATTCGATCGCGCTTACGATTATCTCCGGCGATTTTAAGAAATTCAGAAAGCATGACGACATTATTGCCGCGATCGCGCAACTCGAATACGTTAATTATATCGAAGAATTGGATTGATTTTTTGCAAAAGCACGGCAGGAACGTACGGAAAAAGAAGAATCCGATAAAAAGCGGTTTGTTGAAAAAATTTTAACAAACCGCTTTTTTTATGTTGTTTTTAATGCGGTTGGAAAAAATGCGGTAAGTTTGCTTGCGAAAAAGGAAGAATAAGTTTTTTTCTATGCAAAAAATATTGTTTTTTATAATCTGTATAACGAATCGTTCGGATAAGAGAACGGTCGCCTTTTTTATAAAAAGAATCAAAAAACGGGTGAATCAAAAGAGAAACGAAATGCTTTTCGGCGGAGATAAGAGGCGTTTGCGGAATTGAAAGTGCGAAAAAGAAAACGCCCTAAAAAGAAATTCGTTGACGGTTGATTTTCGGTTGTTTTATCGGACGGATTTCCTTGCGTTTTCTCGGCGTTTTGGAAAATATATCCTGTTTCGGAAGGGCGTTTGTTTCCCATCGTTTTCGAGCGGCACGCATTTTGTGGAAAACGGGAAGCGGTTTGTGCTGTTTTGTTTGGAACTCGTTATTGTAAGATATATGTATTTTTATTCACTTTTGCTTGACACATTGCATTTGTTATGATAAAATATTAAAATATAAAATTGTTTTTCGGGGAAAAACGGCAGAAAACGATACACGCGAAAAGAATCTGCATAGATGAAATCGGAATTTCGCAAGCGAGGCGAAGAGATGGGAACAGGGTTTGAAAATTTTAGAAAAAAATCTGTTTGTGCCGCATACGTCAAAGGTGCTTTGGTAGGCGTTTGCTGCGCGCTGTTTGCCGTGGGCGCAACGATGCTCTCGGTGAAACTGTGTGCCGTTCGGCTCGCTTGGTTTTATTACGCGATCATCGGCGTTGCGGTTGCGGTATGCGCTTTTTTCGTAACGTTTTTCTTGGCGAAGCCGAACGATAAGGCATTGGCAAAACGCCTCGATCGCGATTATGCGTTGCGCGAAAAGGTGCAAACGATGGTTGAATTCGACGGGAAGGACGGCGAAATGCTGTCGCTGCAACGGGCAGACGCGGATGAAACGCTGAAAAACGTCCGTCCGAAAAAGGTTTCCGTAAAGCGTATATGGCAATACGCGGTCATCGCCGT
Source organism: uncultured Clostridia bacterium (assembly GCA_964468815.1). Lineage (GTDB taxonomy): Bacteria > Bacillota > Clostridia > Christensenellales > Borkfalkiaceae > UMGS621. Next base: position 46,411 of record CAYXWN010000005.1, read on the forward strand.
TTTGGGGTGCGCGTTGTTTTTGACGGCGGTCGTCGTTCCGTCGCGCTATCAAGATCCGAACGACGACGGATATACGTTCGGCGAGTGGGACGAGGCGGCGTTGGTTCAGTTGATTGCGGACGTCGAGGGCTTTTCGTTGGAAGATAAAGTGAAGCCGTTCGCGGTGGCGAGTTTAACGCTTTTGCGCGAAGAACTTGTAAATACGACGCAAAATTCGGTGATGCGTGCCAAGGTACAAGCCGCCGCAAAGGAAATCGACAAGGTGGTGATTGCGGCGAATACCTATCGACAGATTGCTTTGGCGTTGAACGCTTACAGCGCGCTGAATGATTTTAAGATGGCGATGGTGAGAGCCTCCAATTCTTATAAAGGGAACGAAACGATTAATTCCGTGAGCAAGGTGAATTCTTTAGCGGACGATTCCGAAAGTATGATTCGGGCGGAACTGACCGTGTTTACGAAAGCGTTGAACGAAAGCATCACGCCCCTTTCGCAGTCGAGCGAAATATACGATAAACTCGTCGGCTTCTTGGACGCTTTTAACGAAAGCATGGTCGCGGAGGAGATCGGGGAAAGTTTGGCGGACGATTCGTTATATCGCGCGTTGGCGACTTTTTCGGAAGCGTTAGGTCCGATATACGAATATCGAAGCAGAGAACCGGAAGCGTTAAAAAAGGTCGTTTCGTCGGCGAGCGGAGATTATCTCTCCGGCGTGTCGGGCGTCATGGTGACGCAGGTTTATAACCGAATCGTGAACGAATATATTTGCAACAGACTTTCGGAAATTTTCAAGGTAAGCGTTTTCCCCGAAGATTTAGACCTTCCGGGCGTTTCGGACGAAGATTCCGATTCTCAGCAAAAACCGCCCCAGAACGGAGGTATCGGGGACGAGAAAGAAATATACGGCAGCGACGATATCGTGTACGATCCGAATACCAACGAGCATGCTTCGTACGGACCGTTATGGCAGGCGTCGTATATGGCGAAACTTTACGAATTGTTGGAAGATCCGGACGCGAATCTGTCCGACGAGATGCGGTATTACATTTTACAATATATTTCGGCACTGAACGGAGATATTTCGGACGGAAGCGGATCGAATTAACGGGAAAAATATAAAAAACAAAAACGGAGAACCGAAAATGGGAAACGAAGAAAAAGTAAAAAGATTTAGCGAAGTAATCGCGAAGATTAAAAACGAATTGCACAAAGACGTTGTCGGCCAAGACGAAATTATTGATAACGTGATTATCTCCATTATCGCCGGAGGAAACGTTCTGTTGGAGGGCGTTCCGGGCGTCGGGAAAACGCGTTTGGTTCGTTCTTTGGGAAAGGCGCTCGGATTACCGTTTTCGAGAATCCAATTTACGCCCGATTTAATGCCGTCCGACGTTACTGGGACGAACGTCATAGAAAAGGACGAAAACGGAAAACTCAATTCCGTATTCCAACGCGGACCGATTTTCGCAAACTTGATTCTTGCGGACGAAATCAACCGCGCCACGCCGAAAACGCAGGCGGCAATGCTTGAAGTAATGCAGGAGCATAAAATAACGGTCGCGAAAAAGACGTATTTATTGGAAGAGCCGTTTTTCGTTCTCGCGACGGAAAACCCGATCGAGCAAGACGGAACGTATCCGTTGCCGGAAGCGCAGATGGACCGTTTCATGCTGAAACTGATCATGAAATTCCCGTCCGCCGCGGAGTTGGTCGATATCGTCAATATGACGCAGATCACGATGGAAGAAACGGCGACGACGATCGTCGACGGTAAAACCGTTTTGGAAATGCGCGAATTGGCAAAGGCTGTTCCCGTGATCGACGACGTGTTGAATTACGCGGTCGCGTTGGTTACGAATACGCACCCCGAATTGGAAAAGACTTCCGAGGTCGCGAAAAAGTATTTGAAATACGGCGCGTCGCCCCGTGCCGCGCAGGCATTGATTACGTGCGCGAAAGTTCGGGCGTTGATGAACGGAAATTACAACGTCGCGAAAGAGGATATCGACGCGTTGGCTTATCCCGTACTCAGACACAGAATCAAAACGAATTATACGGCGATCAACGAAAAATTGTCGGTGGACGATATCATCGCGCGTTTGATCGAAGAGACGAAAAAACTTTGCAAACAGTAAAAGAGAGAAAAGACGAAGGAATAACGGGCGAGAAGCAGTTCTATGAGTAAATTAGCGATTACGGACGAGTTTTTGCAAGAGGTTGAATTATTGCAGATTCTCGTAAAAAACAACGTCGCGGGTATGTTCGGCGGAAATCATAAAAGTAAATCCTACGGCGCTTCGTGTGAATTCGCTGATTTTAGGGAGTACGTTCCCGGCGACGACGTTACGAAGATTGATTGGAATGCATTCGCGCGGTTTGAAAAGTTATATACTAAGTTGTATTTGGACGAGCGTCGGTTGCATACCAGAATTTATATCGACGCAAGCCGTTCCATGGATTTCGGGAAGGGGCAAAAGGCGGAGCAGGCGTTAAAGATTGCTGCCGTGATCGCTTATCTTTCGATCGGTGCGATGGATAAAGTTTCGATCTATGCCGTGCACGGAACGAACGTCGAAGAAATTGTCTTAAATATGTCCGGGAAAGAGGCGTATCTCAATTCGATCGGAAAGTTAAACGAGATCGAATTTACGGGCGACAGCAATATAAGCGAAGCGATTTTGCCGTTGAACGTGGGGTACGGCGACGGGATGTCGGTTATTATTTCCGACTTCTTGACGGATAACGACTATGAATCGGCAATTGATTACATGGTAACGAAGCGCAGACACGTGTTTTGCGTTCAGGTGCTTTCAGAGGAGGAATTGAATCCGAAAATGCGTGGGAAAATGCATTTGTTCGATTCCGAGGACGGAAATCGCACTTACCGTAAAAACATCAATCGCGAGATCGTGCAAGCGTATAAAAAAGCGTTGGCGTACGTTCAGCAACGGATCAGCGATTATTGCTTGGCGCGCGGAGCGGACTATTTGCTCGTTTCGGATTGCGCTTCCGCAGGGGAGATCTTTTTTGAAAAACTTGCGGATATGGGGGTGGTGAAATGATTTTTCTTTATCCCTTGGGATTGTTGGGGTTGATCGGAGTACCTATTCTGATCATTATCTATATCATTAAAAATAAATATACCGAGCAGACGGTTGCGTCCACTTATATTTGGACGCTCAGCGAACGCTTTTTGAAACGGAAAAATCCGATCAATCGGCTTTATAATCTGATTAGTTTGATTTTACAGATTCTTGCCGTGATTTGTATTTCGGTTGCGATCGCTTCTCCCGTCTTTTTGTTGCCCGGACAGGCGAACGATTATTGTTTTGTTTTGGACGGATCGGACAGCATGAGCATTTCCGCCGACGGAACGACTCGCTTCGAGCGCGGCAAGCAGAAAATCGAAGAAATCATTGCGGAGTCTAAAAACGGCAGTGTCTATACGTTGATTTGCGCAGGCGATACCGCCGTCGTCGTTTACGAAAACATCACCGATCGCGATCGCGCGATCGAACTTTTGGACGATGCAGAGCCGATTTCGGGCACGGCGGACGTTACCGCGGCGCTCGGCGAAGCACAAGAATATTTCAATCAAACGCCGTCGTTAAAGGTTTATTTCTTGACGGATAAAGATTACCGGAGCGACGATAACGTTCAAGTGGTGAATTTGGCGCAAGAGGAGCGGAACGTCGCACTTTTGACGGCGGAAAGCGAATTTGTCGGCGAACAGTTGCAGATAAAGGGAAAAATCATTGCGTACGGAGCGGATCAAATGGCTACGGTATCCGTTTTCGTGAACGGCGCAACCGCAGCCGCGGGGCAAGCGACGATTTCCGTTAAGGGAATTTCGGAAAAGATTTCCTTAGACGACGAGGATTTGTCCGAACGGTTGCTCGAAAAGGCGACGGATTTCGTCGTTACGTGTGAAAACGTAGGCGATTATCAATCCGTTCGCGTGGCGATCGACGAAACGGACGCGTTGGCGAAGGATAACGAGATCGTCCTTTATAACATGAAGCACGATACTTCGTTCAGTACGTTGATCGTGAGCGAAACGCCCTTTTTCATGCAAACCATGTTGAAATCGCTCGGACACAAACAGGTAGAAACGATGACGCCGGACGATTATAAAAAATCGGCGGATTCGCTGAATTACGGCTTGTATATATTCGATCTTTACACGCCCGAAAGAATGCCGACGGACGGTGCGGTTTGGTTTTTTGCGCCGACGTCTATTGAAAATTCCGGGTTCGAGTATCAAAGCGATTCCGGCGACCATGCGAAAAGAGTTTTGACGTATCATTCGTCTTCATCGACCGCCGTCAGAAAGATGCTCGAAGGGGTAAATACGAACGAAGAACTCTTTATCTCCAAGTACGCGAAGTACGGTTGGAGTCGTGATTTTACGACGATTCTTTCTTGCGAGGGAAATCCCGTGTTGTTCGTAGGCTCTAATTCTTACGGGAACAGAGAGGCGGTGTGCGCGTTCAGTTTGCACGATGCGGATCTTGCGTTGACGTACAACTTTTTCCCGTTGATCAATAATTTGCTGAACTATACCTTCCCTCCGGTGATCGAAAAGGCGGATTACGTTTGCGGCGACACGGCGCAAATAAACGTGCTTGCTAATTGCAGTTATATTCGCGTTACGACGCCCGACGGAACGGAAGAGTATCTCAACGTCGATACGGCGGTCAGCGAATATCGCTTAAAGCAAGTCGGTTTATATACGGTTACGCTTAAAATCGGCGAAAACAGCGCGAACGCGACCGAGCGTACGGTGTATCTTTTCGCGCAAACGCCGTATTCCGAAAGCGTTTCCTTGGCAGAGGACGCAACCTTTTCTTTGATCGGAGAACCGAGCGACGACGCGCGCGACGGGCTTTTCGAAGATCTCACTTTATTGTTTTTGATTCTTGCCGCATTTTTCGTTGCGGACTGGATGGTGTATTGTTATGAGCAGTATCAGCTTCGATAACGCATATTTATTATTGCTTGCGATACCGCTTGTAATATTGCTTGTCGTGCCGTTCGTTTCGGCGGTTCGCAAGGAAAATGCAAACGGACATAATATCGCGTCCGGCGTGATACACGTTTTGTTGGCGGTTATCATCGCGTTTTCGGCGGCGGGCACGTCGCTTGAAACGACCGTAACCGAAACGGACGTTTACGTGCTGGCGGACGTTTCGTATTCGTCCGAGAAAAATTTGGATACGATCGACGCTTACATTAAGGAATTGAGCGGAAATCTTCCGCGCAATTCAAAACTCGGCGTCGTGTGCTTTGCGAAAAATCAACAACTTTACGTATCGCTCGGAAAGAATTTGAAATCCGTCAAGGGTGCGGATTTCGATTATTTGGAAGATAGCGAAACGGATATCGAAAGCGCGCTTGATTTTGCTGGATCGCTGTTCCGCGAGAACGTGATCAAGCGGATCGTCGTGATTACGGACGGAAAGCAGACGCACGTGAGCGATTCCAACGCATTAAAGAGAGCGGTCGATACTTTGCGCGCGGACGGTATTTACGTTGACGCCGTGTATTTGGATAACAATATTGCGGCGGACGCAAAAGAAGTTCAGATCGTTTCCGCTACGGCGACGCAGAATACGTATTTAGAGCGGAACGAAAGCGCGGAAGTAACGCTGAGAAGCACTTACGCGACTAAGGCGAACGTTTTGTTGTTGCGAAACGGCGCAACCGTGACGTCGCGTTTCGTCGATTTGTCCGTCGGCTATAATACCGTCGATTTTTCCTTGAATACCGATGAGAGCGGTACGTTCGATTACGAAGTAAAAGTGGAAGCGGACGGGGACGAAAATCAACGGAACAATCGGTATACCTTTACGCAACGGGTTTCTTCCGCCGTAAACGTTATGTTGGTTACGGAAGACGCGTCCGATCGGCTTGAAATCGAATCGCTGTATCGCGAAAAGGCGACCGTTTCCGTTTTCGATCCGAAAACGGAGTTGCCGTGCAGTATCGAAGCGCTTTGTCAATACGACGAAATTATTATTTCCAACGCGGATCTGACGAAATCCAACGATTACAATTTGTTTTTAAGCAATTTGGATACGGCGGTTTCGCTTTTCGGCAAAAGTTTGATCACGTACGGCAACGTTTACGCGCACGAAAAGGAAGCGTTGAAGCCGTTGGAGAATATGCTTCCCGTTCGGTTCGGGAACGCCGACCGCGAATCAAAACTTTACACGTTGGTAATCGACGCGTCGCGCAGTATGGAAACGCTTTCCAAGTTTACCATCGCGAAGAGCGCGGCGAAACAGTTGGTCAATAAATTAAACGAGGGCGATAACCTTTGTATCGTTGCGTTTAACGGAAACTATCATACCGTCTATTCTCCGGATGAAATTTCGGATACCCCCGCTCCGTCGGAGAGCCTTTCCACGAGAGAGAAAGCGCTGAACGCGATCGACAAGATCAACGCAGAACACGGAACAGTCATCAGTTTCGGCTTGGAACAAGCGTTGAAGTTGATTAAGGGGTTGCCGTACAGCCAAAAGCAGATCATGTTGATCAGCGACGGCTTGACGGTGGAAAACGAGGGCAGCACGGGCGGAGAAGACGATCGCATCGTCGCCGCCTTGGAAAATATGAAAAAGAACCGTATTTCCGTTTCGGTTATCGACGTCGGACGCGGCGCGGATTCTTCTTACGTGGCGGAGAACGCCGAAAAGTGTTTGAAGAACATTGCTTCTCTAACGAGCGGAAAATATTGCTTTGCTTCCACTATGGAAGAGTTGAAAGACGTCATGTTCGGCGAGGGCTTATTGGACGATATCAGCGATATTGTGATCGACGAACCGGCATATGTACGCGTGCTTCGCAGTTCGGACGACGTGTTGGACGGCGTGGATTTCGTTTCGGGCGATTACGTCAACGGATTCTTCTATAACAAAGCGAAGTCCGGTTCTACGACGGTTTTGCAGGCGAATTACGAGGGAACGTTTGAAGTTCCGCTTTACAGTTATTGGAATTACGGAAACGGCAGGGTTTCAACCCTTGCTTGCGCGTTGGATAAGACGGAAGATTGGTATACGTCCGTTCGGGAAGCGTTTTTGAAGAACGTATTTTCGACGAACGTGCCGAAAGAACGGGTAGATTATCCCTTTGTCGTCGAAATGATGGACGGGGACGGGTATTTGAGTTTGAATCTGTCACCGGCGAAAATCGACACGAGCGTAATCGTACGGGTTACCGTAACCGCGCCGAACGGGGACGAAACGACGGAAAACATGACCTTTGTTTCGACGGGGTATACCGATCGCTTTATCACGCACGATGTCGGAAAATACGATATCGACATCGACTATATTTGGGAAAGCGGAAAGACGTATTCGTCGCATTTTACGTATAACGTTTCTTATCTTTCGGAGTACGACAGTTTCGCCGTGTTCGATATTTCCGTACTGTACAAAATGATCGGTTCGGACGGAACGGTAATGAAAGGGGACGATAATTTGAAAATCGTCAACGACGACGATTTGATCGGCACTTACGTTTTGGATCTTACCATGCCGTTGTTGATCGCGTGCGTCGTTCTGTTCGCGGCAGACGTTGCGATCCGCAAACTGAAATGGGAAGATATCCGTAGTTTGTTCGGAAAGAGGAAAAAGTAAAAGGAGGCGAACGGAGAAATGAAAATCGGTATAAAACGCAGTTTGCTTTTCTTTTTATGCGCGTTGGTCGCGCTCCTTTCCGTCGGGTGTAACGGGACGTACGTTCCGGGAAACAAGCCGACGCAAGATCCGAGCGGCGGCGATTCGAGCGGCGGTAATCCTCCGGGGATCACGGTGGACGAAAACGTATTTACGGTCACGCTAAATTCGCCCGAACCGTTGTCAGCGTTTGAACTTCGTTCGATGAAGGCGAAGTGGACGAATACGGAAAGCAACAACGGTGCTTCTTACGTCGCGTCTTTTAACGATGACGGCGTTGCGGAGATTTCCGGTCTGGACGGCGAATACAGAGTAACGCTCAGCGGCTTGCCGGACGGCTTTACGTATAATCCGAATATCCATTCGACCAATAACGACGATCGGGATATCACCGTTCGGTTATATAAATTGATTGCACTCGATTCTTCCGTGTTCGGTTTGGATTGGTACAATGATATTCACATGATCAAAGAGCCGGGCGCATACCGCGCGACTTTGACCGAAAAAAATTTTGAGGACGGAATCCGATTCCGTTACGAGCCCGGTTACGCAGGGGATTATTCGATCGAATCCATCATTGATATTACCGAAAACAAGGTAAACCCGTATTTGTCGTTGCACAACGGGAGCAAGGTATGGACGAATCCCGAACCGTACAGCACGATGGACGGCGGCGGCGAAGAAAACACGTATACCAAAAATTTCCGTTGGGAAATTTCCATTATCCATATCGGAAACGTGTTTAACTTCCGTATTTTCGCGACGACGTTGGACGAAGGCGTGTTCCCCGTCAACGTGGATTTTATTCTCGATCGCGACGGCGAATTTTCTGACGACGAGGGTAGTTACGACGTAATAGAAGTGACCGCGAAACATGATTTCGAGGCGGCGAAAGAAACCGCTTTCGAGGGGATTTCGGGGAGATTTACGTATTTTGCTTATTACGGATCGAACAACGGCTTATTGAACGGCAATCTCGTCAAACTCTTTGACGACGGGTATTATTACGTCGTTGACGAAAACGGCGAAAAATACAAGCGGTTATACGCGCGAATCGGTAAGGATTGCGAATGTATGTCTACCGACAACGATTCGGGGTTATTGTTCCCGATGGTTCGGTTGAATAAACTTTTGGTGTACGATTCGGAAACGCAAACGGAGAAGTGCTATAACTATACGCGGTTTATTCGGGAACAATACGGAGAAAACCTTTATCAAGGCGATACCTATCCCGTAACCGAAGAGTTGAAACTGTTCTTGCAGCGATACAGCGTTTCCCAGCGGTTTTTCAACGACGGAAACGGAATCGCGGAGAATACGTATTCGGATACGGGAGTTTCGACTCCGCTTTACCGTTCGACCGAAACCAATCAATGGCTGTGGGCGTGCGGCTACTACGCTTAAACGCAAGGAGAAAACGGAATGAAAACAATCAATCGAATATGCGCCGCTTTTCTTCTGACGGCTTTGTGTGCGTCGGCGGTCGGGTGCGGACACACACATGAAGTGACCAAATGGAAAGTGGTTCGGGAATCGACCTGTACGACGGAGGGGTTACGGCGCGGCGCGTGTCTGGAATGTGGCGAAGTGTTGGAAGAACCCGTTCCCGTCAATCCCGAAAATCACGTATACGGCGAATGGGTGATTACCAAACAGCCGACGTCCTCGCGAGACGGGGCAGGTCTTGCCGAAAAAATCTGCCGAGAAAACGAAGAACATAAAATTTCCGTCACGTTGCCGCGTTTGACGCAAAACGGCGCGGGGTACGAATCGTATGAAATCACCAAGCAGCCGACCGTCTTAAAAGAGGGCGAGGTTACGGCGGTTTTTAACGACAGCGTGTACGGCAAAATTTCCTTTATCGTTCCGATCGACAAAAAAGCGTTCGATTTTGAAACGAGCACGGTAGAGGACGCCGTTTTAATCGGCGCAAGCAATCGCGATTTGGTTCGTCGCGGAACGATCGAAGAGATGAACTTCTTTGAAGTCGTGGGACAAGAAAGAACGGCCTCTTCTCTTTCGTACGAATACAGTGATAATTACGTGCATATAAGTTCGGACGACGGGCGGTCGGATACGTGGGTTTCCTTGACTGCCAAGGGCGATCCGTTCAAGGTCACGCGTCGGTTAGAGACGTCCGGCTACGGCGCGAACGGGGCGATTTACGATGAGATCATCGAAAAGTCCGCCAACGCGAGAAAGGAAGACCTCGGCGGATACGAATATAAAAGTTCGCTGTTAGGCAGATCGTTTTTCGGCGCGGAAGGGCTTTTGCAATCTTCTTACGAATGGGGGGCGCGAGACGGAAACCGCGATTTTAGAGAAAGTATCGGAGAAACGGCGGACGGCAGAAAACTTTACAAATATCAATTCGGCGTGTACGATCCGCCAACTCGTTTCAGTATCGTCAAGGTAGAATTTACGTTGACGGACGATTACGCGGTGGATTATATCAGACTCGGTGTGGAGATGTACGTCAACCGCAAGGATATCGGTTCGGACGGCAATTTAATCGAGATCAATCAATTTGAAGTTTCGCTTGACGCGAACGACGTCCCGATTTGTTCGTTGCTTCCCGGCTGCGGTTCGCCTTATAACGACGAATATATCATATACGAGCAGACGATGAAAACGGAAGATCCCGTAGAGCCTGTTCGCGAGTATACCGAAGAGGCGTTCCAAATTTCCAATATCGACGTGGTTTATAACAGAAAAACCGTCGTTACCGAGGATAAAGCGACTGCGCCGTCGGTGCAGTCCAACGGAAAGGCGTTGAGTTTGACGTTGCGGAATATCGAACCGAGCACGGCGTCTTTCTCGTTCGATCCCGTCGAACTGTATCGGATTACCGATACGGGCAGAATCGTAAGTTTGGGCTTTTCGGGCGACGTGGGCGTCGAGGTGTGGTATACGCTCAGCGGAAATAACTTGACGATTCGGACGCGTTACGTCGGCTATATTACGTTGATGTTGCGGACGGAAAGCGGTTACGAAAGAACGTTTGTGATCAACAGTTTGGCTGCGACGCCGAATTTCCTATACCCGTCCGCAAACGAATACAACGACGCCGGGTACGCTTGGAAAACGACGTCCGAAGATCATCTGTCGACCGAAGTGTACGTCGGACAGTCGGTTACGCTGTCTGCATCCGTCGCTACCGAAGAAAAGGCGTACGTTGACGGTTCTTACGTCGCGACGGTGGATAGCGCGACGGACGGCGGTTCGCTCGAATCCGCTTCTGTGACCGAAATCGCCGATTCGCAGAACGTGCGGTTCGTTGCGGAAAAGGCAGGGACGTACGTCGTAAAAATGACTTCCTTGAAAAACGACTTGGTTTACGCGACCGTTACGGTTACGGTAACCGAGCCGCCGTCAATGCAAACGCTGTTAAGCGGCGATTACGAGGGATGTTTTAAGAAGTTCGACGCGACGGTTTCGTTTGAGAAATTTTCTTCGGACGGAACGGTTCGGGTGACGGTTACCACCGATAAGGGGTACGAAATTTTAACCGTTTCTTACGACGAGCAGAACAGAATCCTCGTATGCGAACATACGGACGGCGCGACGTTGGGCGTAAAGCTCGAATTAAACGAGGCGTACCGTCTGGAATTGGTCAATCCGACCGGCTTCGGCAGCGGAAGAGAACGAGCGGTTCTGTTCCGTGCGGAAGCGGAAGAGGGGACGGAAGCAAACGGGTAATCCCCGTGCAGAAAAGGACTTCGCGGACGAAACGATTCAGAGACGTTTCGTCCGAAGATAATAAAAAAGGAGAGTAAGATTATGAAAGACATCAAGAAAAGACTTCTCGTCGTTTTGTGTATGGCTCTTTGCGTGGTTTGCGCGTGCGCGTTCGTCGCCTGCAATCATGCGCATAGTTATACGGAAATCGGCAGTGACGACACGCAGCATTGGTATTACTGCAAAGACGACAATACGGTCGATTCGTCCACGAGAGCGGCACACACCGATTCGGACAACGACGGTAAATGCGACGTCTGCGGCCACGCGATTGCCGCTCAGCATACGCACGATTACACCGAAGTCGGCAGCGACGATACGCATCATTGGAACAAGTGTGCTTGCGGCGCGATCGACGAGGCCTCGAAAGCAAATCACGTTGACGATAATAAGGACGGCAAGTGCGACGTTTGCGCTCATACCGTTCCCATTCCGCACGAACACAGTTATACCGAAGTCGGCAGCGACGATACGCATCATTGGAACGAGTGTTCTTGCGGCGCGATCGACGAGTCCTCGAAAGTAAATCACGTAGACGCGGATAAGAGCGGTAAGTGCGACGTTTGTAAGCACAAAGTTCCCGTTTCGCACGATCACGAATATACGAAAGGCGGCAAAAACGAAACGCAGCACTGGAACGAGTGCGCTTGCGGCGCGATCGATGAGTCCTCGAAAGCAAATCACGTTGACGATAATAAGGACGGCAAGTGCGACGTTTGTAACGAGCACGTTCATAACTATGCGATCGTTGACTGTGACGACGCGCGACATTGGAACAAGTGCGCTTGCGGCGCGATTGACGAATCTTCTAATGCAAATCACGCGGATACCGACGGCGACGATCTTTGCGACGGTTGTAAAACGCATTGCCACGAGCACACGTTTACCTTTGAGAGCGAATCGTTTGTAGCCCCCGACGGGGAAAAGGACGGATCGATTACGATCGATTGTTTAGAAGAAGACGGCTTCTGCTATTATAAGGGCGGCAAGACCGTTCCCGTGAAAATTCTCGCGTTTGGCGAAGAGGTGAAAGTGCAGTCGAATACTCCGGTGTTCTATTACATAGCGGAATATTTTGACGAAGATACGTATGAAAGTTGGTACATTCCCGCATCGGTGTCGTTTGAAATCGGCAACACGACTACGGTTGAATATTTCTATGCAACTTGGTCTCAGATGGACTACGATACGTGGGAAGAAACCGTTCATGAAGAATGGTTCGAGAATCCCGTTTTGCAGGCGCAAAGAAATATTCCTTTGTTAGAAGAAGGGCAAAACCCCGACAGTTGCTTATTCCGCGTAAGTGCGACGGACGGCAATATCTCGTTCAAAATGCAGAATCCTTACGGTTCTTACGATAACCCGATTTCCATTCAGAAAAATACGAAGTATAACTCGATCGGTTACGTTTATTATACTTATACCGCAGACGCAACAGAAGAATTGTGGCTTGTTTGCGATAATGGCGGCGTATCGGTAACGGTTGGGTATGATATTTATTCCTTTACCCGTTATACGAAGATTCCCGTTGTTGAGGGAACGACGTATGAGATTTGCGTCGGATTCGATACTGCGAATGCATTTAAGTTGACGACCGAAATCCCCGGTGTCGGCGATACTTATGAGTTGGCGCTCAACTTGTTGTCAACCTTTTCGCACTATGCCGCGGAGAGATATTATCGCTTTAACGCTTCCGAAGACGGTCGTTTGACGATCGATATCACGAACGATCTCGATTATACCGTTTACTATCAAGAAACAACGTCCGGGATCATTACGTACCAGCAATATTACGGTATGCCGTATCTGTCTGCCGGCGATTCCGTTTGGATTCTCGTCGGAAACAGCGGTAAAGAGGCTTATACGATCACCGCTTCGACCAAGCCGTTGGTAGCGGTCGATAATACCTTTACCGTAAAGGACAACAAGGACGTTCCGATTGCCGGCGTTACCGTTACCGTAAACGGCGTCAGCGGCGTAACCGATGCGGAGGGTAAGGTCGTGTTGAACTTTGTCCCCGGTAACTATACGATCGAACTTTCCGACTATGATTCTTCGTTGATTTATTCCGGAATGTCCACGAAGTGGGATGATGAAGACGCCGAAACCGACGGAGAGGGATATTACCAAATCGTCTTGAAAGGATTGTTGACTAAGACTTTCGTCGTAAAAGATTCTAAGGGGAATCCCGTTAAAAACGCTTACGTCGTTTTGTATAATAACAGCGGCAAGCAAACGGAAATTAAGCGTTCTGCTTTGACGGGGGAAGACGGAAAAGCGACGATCAGCGATTCGTTTGAAACATACAGATATCGGATCGGCATTATTGCAGACGATTATTATACGAATAAAAGTCAAGTATACGGAAGCGTTCTTTCGGATACGACTGAGGATTATGTGATTACCGCAACGGACAAACCCGTTTACACGTTTACGGTTACTGCGCCCGAGGGCGTTTCCGTTGACGGCGCAACGATTTCGATAATCGATTATAACGGCAATACGATCGGAACGGGCAAGATTACGAACGGCGTTGCGACGATTAAAATCGCTGCGAGCATATCGAGTTATTATTCGATTAGCGTGAGCGGTTTGCCGACCGGTTATTCGTTTGAAGAACCCGATCTCAGCGCAGCGGCTGTAACCCTTTCGATTGTAGAAGCAACTCCACCGACCGGAACGCAACTTGCACTTGGCGACAACACCGTTGAGTTAGAGCTTGATGATGATTGGGTATGGACAACCGTTAAGTACAACTTTACTTCCGAAGCAGGCGGTGCTTATACGTTGACCTTGACGGATACGCTCGGCGGAGCGGCAGTCTACGTCGGCGACAGCTTTGAGCCCGTTGTTTATAACGATGGTTATGAGGCTGTTTGGACCTATACTTTTGTTTTGGAAGCAGGTGAATCCATTACGTTTGAAGCAATGAGCGAAAATGAAGAAGCGTATACCCATGAATATACGCTTACGCTTGCCGCGGCAACGCTTGCTACTTCTTTAAAGGTAGGAAGCAACTACGTTCAGGGAATGTATATGGGTAATTCGCTTACCTTTACTTCCGAAGAAGGTGGACAGTTTAAGATTTCTTCTGAAAATGATAACTTTTTCTGTTGGTTGAGCGGTGATGAAGAGTCTACTGTGGATGCTTATAATCCGTATACTTTTACGTTGGATGCCGGCGGATCGATTACGTTTGTATTCTCTACGTATGATTATTCGGCTAGCGATAACTATTTAGTAACGATTGAGCGCGTTTACCGCTAAAAAATCGCGCGAGAACGGAAAGACGGTAAGACGCTTTTGAAAAGAAAATCCCCTGCACGATAAAAAGATTTTTTACCGTGCAGGGTGAAAATCCGTTTTTCTCACTGAGTAGGAAGGGGAATAAATGAAATTTTCTTATATAGAATTTTTCATGAAGGGAAATGTTTATCGCATAGAAATCGAGAAATTTTTCTCATGAGGAAAAGTCTTTCCTTAAAAGAGCCCCCTTTTTACGACGTAAGGGGAAATGAATATAATTATACGAAGTAAAAATCTTTTTTACCCCCAAACTAGGAGCGCGGGATCGCGACAGCGATTACGCGCGCCGTTATAATAAAAATGGAAAAACATTAGGCAAGACTAGAATCTAACAACAGGTGTACT
>CAYXWN010000005.1:61488-62171 GCA_964468815.1 uncultured Clostridia bacterium
CTTATGTGTAAATTAATATATTTATACTCATTAAAAATCTTTTTTACCCCCAAACTCGGAGCGCGCAATCTGTAGTGCTATTCCGCGCTCCTTTATAATACAAGTGAAAAAACTTGCTTGCAAGGTTTTTTCACGCCGTATTTCAACATACGGCTGTGATTCGCAATTTAGAGAATAACAAGAGCGGAAGCGGTGAAAAATCTTTTTGCAAGCCGTACAATGTTATAATACAATTAAAAAAGCGCAAGCGCGAAGCATTTGCAGGCTTTTTCACGCCGTGTTTCAACAAAAACGGCGGATTGCGATAGCAATACGCAAGGCAACGATAGTTGCAACAAAATTTTTAATTTTGTTACGTTTCAATGTTATAACGTTTTTATTTCTTATTTTTCTCATAGAGGGATCATGGGGACGATTCCTCTATGAGAAAATGGGGGTAATTTATTATTTAATTCTCCTGGTAGAGGAATCGTTGACACGATTCCTCTGCCAGGGGATAGAATGTAGAATTTTTTTATAATTTCTTAATCCAATGTTTCAAGTGGTTGAGGAATCGCAATAGCGATTCCTCAACCACTTATAATATTTTTTATTATTTCACAGCGGAATCACGGTTGTGATTCCCTCCACTTTAGGAGAGTTGAAATTTGTTTTTAATCTGCTATTCACGAGGAATCGCGGAA
>CAYXWN010000006.1:0-59880 GCA_964468815.1 uncultured Clostridia bacterium
GGTTGCGATTCTTCTACTCTTAATAGGTTTTAGGAAGTCACTCGCAAAGCAAGTGACTTCCTAAAACAACAATGCTGTGCGGAATCGCAGTGGCGATTCCGTGCAATCGTTCATTTATTGTTTTAATTTAGTGTGAAAGAATGTGTCTGTTTAATTTTCGTGGAATAGAATATAGAATTTATTTATAATTTTTTATTAAAACTTTATCCAATGCTCCCAAGGGTGTTGCGGAATTACGGTTGTGATGCTGCCCGTATAGAATAAAAGTTTAAAAAATTTTATTTTACCTAAATGGGTGGAGGGAATCACTGCGTGATTCCCTCCACCGTAGGAGAGTTGGAGTTTGTTTTTAATCTGCTATTCACGAGGAATCGCGGTATCGGATTTAGAAAAAGAATTGTTTTCATTAAGAGTAGAAGAATCGCGGTTGCGATTCTTCTACTCTTAATAGGTTTTAGGAAGTCACTCGCAAAGCAAGTGCCTTCCTAAAACAACAAAGCCGGGCGGAATCACGGTTATTATTCCGTGCAATCGTTCATTTATTGTTTTAATTTAGTGTGAAAAAATGTATCTGTTTAATTTTCGTGGGATAGAATGTAGAATTTTTTATATTTTTTTATTAAAACTTTATCCCATGCTCCTAAGAGTAGAAAAATCGCAATATTGTTTCCGATTGAAACCTTAAAGAACGATATTGAATTTGGGGAAATAGGAAAGAAAGTCGACTTTGGAATGTGTTTTTTGGAAATTAAAGATTTTTCTTTTATAATGTTCTTTCAGACGATAGCAATTCGGGCTTGTTTGTGATATACTTTATTGCAGGTCAAGAAAAAGGAAAGTGGATTTGTGGTAAATCAGAATATGATTCCAAAAAAGAAGGATTCCGCGAAGAAGGTCGCGGCAAAACTTGCCGTGTTGACGGCGAGTGCGTTTTTGTATACGATTGCAATTGAGTGTTTTATTTCGGGGAACGGCTTTGTTACGGGCGGCGTTTGGGGAATTTCACTCATGATAGAGCATTTGTTCGCGATTCCGAACGGGTATATGATTTTTCTTTTGAACATTCCGTTGATTATCGTTGCCGTTATTTTTCTCGGTTGGCGGTTTGCGGCGTATACGCTATTCTTTGTCGGTATGCAAACGAGTCTTTCGATGGTTGCGATTTGGTTAAACGTACCAAGGTTTTCGGACGATCCGTTTTTGGCGTTGATCGCCGCAGGTGTGTTGATGGGCGTGGGGCTTGCTCTGTGCTTAAAGGTGGGCGGCTGTACGGGGGGAACGGATATCGTCAGCGTGATTATTCAGAAAAAGAACGCGTCGCTCAACGTACCGTGGGTGATTTTTATCGTGAACACGGTTGTGATTAGTATGTCGTATTTCGTGTACGGCGGTTTGAGCGCGGTGATTATGTCGTTAGTGTTGGAGTTTGTTTCGTCTAAACTTTCGGATACTGTGTTAAGCGGCTTTTCGAGTGCGATTCGCTTTGAAATCGTGACCGAAAAGGGGGAAGAGGTGCGCGATGCGATCGTCAATCGGTTGGATCGGGGCGCGACCGTGTTAGACGCGCGCGGCGGATATACGAATGCGTCCGTTTCTGTGTTTGTTTGCTTAATTCGCAAGCGGCAAGTTCCTGCGCTGAAAAAACTTTTGAAAGAGGTCGATCCAAACGCTTTTGCGCACGTTTATAACGTTGCTTCCGTATTCGGAAAGGGTTTTTCGGAATGGAGCGATCTTAATTGATTGAAACAATTGCATGGTGATCTTGTTTGTTGCATAAAATTGCATTTTCTTTACATAATGTCGTTTGAGTATTTGCTTTTACGACATTTTTTTGATATAATACAAGCGATTGAATTTGCTCGTAAGAGCATATTTGTGCCGCGTTTTTACTTGCGGTTAAGTTTTCTTTCGGAAAAATAATTGCGATAACACTGCAAAATCATATAAACCATAAAAATATTTTGATACAGGATACTGCAAAAGGAGATGTTTATGAAGAGAAATTTTAAACGCGTTTTATTAGTCGTTTTATCGTTCGCGTTGGCACTTTGCATGCTTGCGACGGTCGCCGCTTGCGGCGGAGCGGGACATGAAACGCTTGCACCGCCCGAAAACGACGGGCTTGAAAAAATAGAATATTCGATTACGGTTTTATATCCGGACGGAACATCCGTTGTCGGGGTAGACGTTCGGTTGGTTACGTTTGACGACGAGCCTTATTCGGGCGCGACCACGGGCAGCGACGGCGTTGCGAAAATCCGTGCGGGCAAGGGCTTGGAATATTATATCGTAATCAAAGATTTGCCGGACGGGTACGTTTACGAGAGCGAGGACGATTTGGCTGCGGACGAAACGTCCAAAACCGTCTATCTCGAATCGGAGAACGCGTCCAACGCTTATAAACTTTCGGTCGTGACCGCAGGGGGAATGGCAATGAAGAACGTTACCGTTTCTTTGAAAGACGGGGACAACGTTATTTCTTCCAAGGTTACCAACGAAGAGGGAATGGTTAATATTCGCGTTCCGGTATTGAAAGAATATGCAATCGAACTTACCGATTTGCCGAATGGGTATACCGTCGTCGGAGATGCGGTTACTTCTTCCGATGGGGGAGAACAGACGGTTACCGTAACGTCGTCGGTCATCACGGAAACCATGCCGAAAAATCACCGTTATAAGATGGACGACATCATGTACGACTTTACGGTTACGACTTCGGACGGGAAAACGTTCACGCTTTCGGAAGTATTGAAAGAAAAGAAACTCGTCTTTATCAATTTCTGGTATACGACTTGCGGTCCGTGCAGAGCGGAGTTCGAGGATATGGAAATCGCCTATCAGAAGTACAAAGACGATATGGCGATCATTGCGTTGTCTACGTCCGATACGCTCAATCAGGTGAAAAATTTTAAGGCGGAATATTCTCCGCAATTGACGTTCGATATGGCTGTGGACGAGGGGAATCTTTACAGCACGTTCTCCGAATACGCGCAAAACGCCGTTCCGACGAGTATCTTTATTGATCAATACGGTAAGATCTGTAACTATATCAGAGGTAGAGGCACGGAAGCGTTGTTCAATCAAGAATTTGCCCGTTATACCGCGGACGATTACGTGCAGAAAGTATATGATCCGAACAACGACGAAACGCCGATCGAAACGGTGGATAAGCCGAACGTCGAAATGGATTCTTCGGACGCGATCGTCAAGGCGATTCATCAAAACGGATTGACGGGAACGTATTCTGCGGTAGACGACGGAACGACTTGGCCGTGGGTATTAAAAGACGGTGCGCTTTCCGCAGGCAATCTTAAACACCGCAATACGACTGCGATCGTGTATTTCGATTTCACGCTCAAAGCGGGAGAGTTTTTAACGCTCGATTATAAGACGAATACCGAGGATATCGGAAACGCCGACGTTTTCAGCGCGTATATCGACGGCAGTTGGATGTTGGATTTCGATCGCATTACGGACGGTTGGAAATCGTGCACGATTTATACGCCGCTTGAAGCGAGCGTCGATCCCGATGACGCAAGCAGAACGCATAAACTTATGTTGATCTATACGAAAGATTCGAGCGACGGTTGGCTGTCGGGCGAGGAATTCGTTTCGATTAAAAATGTGCGTATCGAAACGAAGAGTGAATTATCAGGCGACGTCAATATTTTGCGCGAGGCTGCTTGGAATTACGACGAGGAAACCAAACAGTGGCAGAATTATATTAAGCCGGTATATAACGAAACGGACGGATATTATCACGTCGGTTCTGCAAACGGTCCGTACCTCTTAATGAATATTTGCGACGCGACGCGTTATTCAAATATTTCGATTTCCGAGTATTCTTCGAACGGCTATTTCCAAATGGCGGGAATCAACGCGTTTATTTCGTATATCAGTAACGGGCTTTCCAATCCGCCGTCGAATAGTTATATTACGAGCGGAAAGGGCTATGCTTGGTTCGGCGTTAACTCTTATCTTCCCGATTATACGTTGGTCGATCAACTGTTGAAGAGCGTAATTGATCAAATGGCGAAGAAGTTCGCTT
The DNA here is from genome assembly GCA_964468815.1 of uncultured Clostridia bacterium. Classification (GTDB taxonomy): domain Bacteria; phylum Bacillota; class Clostridia; order Christensenellales; family Borkfalkiaceae; genus UMGS621. Next base: position 4,049 of record CAYXWN010000006.1, read on the forward strand.
CCACGCAGTATAAGGGCAATTACCTTGCGAACTATTATAACGAAAACGTGTGGTTGGAATTCTGTCGGTATTACGATAACTATGCCGGCGAGAATATGGGACGCATTAACCCGATCAAGGGACTTTGCGAAAAAGAAGCGATCGAAATTACGGATATCGGCAAAGATAATCCGATCTGTGCCGTGATTGACAGAACGTTGATGCCGCGCGGCATTACGTATCGGATTGATTGCACAAAGACGGGCGCGTATCGCGTTTGGTCGGAAATCGCGGCGGATTACGCAAAGTACGGATCATTTGTTTGCGTAGAGGGCAACGGCGTTTACGAAATGGAAGACGTTTTGACCGATTTTGAAGTGTACGCTACCTTTGAAGCAGGTAAGACCTATTATATTTCGGTTGCGTTCGGCGATCCGACGGATTACGGTAATTTAGACTTCTTTGTCGAGTACGTCGGCGAGTCGCACGACGAAATTTCGTATATGACGGACGGCACTTATACTTGGCTGTTAGACGAAAACGGAAACGAGGTGCGCGATGAGGAGGGCAATATCATTCTCGTTCTTTCGAGAATCGCAAACGTTCATGCGGAACTCGATCGCGACGGCTATTATCATCAGATTCTGAATTACGGAGAATCGGGTGAAATGATTGATAACGGCGCAACTTCTTATATCTGGATCAATATGCTCGGATTAGGCAGTACGTTCAACTATACGTTGCAGGAAATTGCGCAGGGCTATTACGTCAGCGAGGGCGGCAGTCACGTCACGATCGGCTTTGAGGAACTCGGTAAAGTCGGTTTCTTCGATTTCAGCAGAGAAGCAGGCGAAGAGTTCGATGGATACCGAAAGGATTATACGCAGACCATTCTTGATTATGCGGCGAATTCGGGCGGCGAAGGGAATCCGGACGGCATGGTGAAAGCGAATGCGGAATTGGTGAAAATCCTTTCGTTGGCGTTGGCGAGAATCGACCACGACGTGGAAGATAACTGGTTTGCATTTGCGTGCTTCTATCGGCATTTCGGTGTGTATGCGCCTGAAAAATAAGAAAAATTCTTAAAAAATTCCCGAAAGGGGAAAACGGAGGTTTTATGCGGAAATATTCTAAATGGATAACGGTTTTGTTGACCGTTGTGTTGGCGGTTTGCGGCATGGCGTTTGTCGCTTGCGGCGGAGGCGAGAACAATGGGGACGATACCGTCGTCGGGTACCGTTTTACGGTGGTGGACGAAAAGAACGCGGCGGTTGCCGGCGTGCAAGTTCAACTTTGCGTTCCCGGAGAGGGCGGTATGTGCTATCAACCCGTGAGAACGGACGAGAACGGCGTGGCTGTTTTTGAGGAAGGCTCTATTGATGCCGGCGTATACGAGATTCATTTGATTTCGGAAAAAGGAAAAGTTTTGATTAACGGCGAATCGAGCAATTATACGTTCGATAACGACGCTATGCGGACGACTGCGGAATACGGCGCGTATACGTTGAAGTTGGTTCTTGCGAACGCGTAATCGGGAAGAACGCACCGAAAACGTAATTGAAAAAATTCATTGGTGAAAAAAGGTATCTTTATGCGTTAATAGATTTAACCATAAGATACCTTTTTGTCCGTTAGAAAAAGGAGATAAAAAACAAGAGGGAAGGAAATAAAATGATGAAGAAGATTGCAAACGTTTTAATAATCGGAATTATTATATTGAGCATGACATTTCCTTTTGCCGGCTGTAATAAAGTTCCGGAGTTAACCCGAAAGAACAGCGAGGGGTGGACGGTTATTTTTTTTGATAGGCGAGCAGATGAACCTTATATAAAAATATCGCTTTCCGACTATTTGAATCATAGTTATGATGAACAAGTTCAAATGGTGGTATTTCATTATGAATATAAGGAGTATTGGGATTCGGCGCAGTTCGAATGCGTGCCGGAACCGAGTTTAAGATATAAAGACGGAAATTCATATTCTGATTATTATGCGATATATAAATTTGGTAGCAAAAAGAGAGATCCTAGTCGACCTAGTTATAATCAATGGGTAGGAGGGGAATGTCTTTGGTTACCGGGTGAATATCGAATCCGATATGAAATAGCGTCGCCGGAATATAGAGAAACTCACATCGGGCATTATCAGGATATGGTTGAAATATATATTACGGTATTGATAGAAAATCGATAAAAAACTAAGGTAAGCGTAGATATAAAAATATACAGAATAAAATTAATTTTGGAGGTGAAAAACGAAAAAAACAGTTTTAATGGTAATGGGAATCATAATAGCGTTTATCAATTGTTTCATGTTTGTCGGACGTGGAGAGGAAAAAATGGAGTTTGCTGCATCGGTAGGATTGCTTTATAAGGGCAATCGTGTAATGTTGATTATGACTAGTGAATTTGAAAAAAATCCACCAGAAAAGTCATTGGAATTACCTTTGTATAAACTCGGCAACGGTTTTGGCGTAGCGTTATATAACAAAACAAATGGATTACCAACAAAATGGGACGGATATGATAACGGGCAGGTGATAGTAACATGCATGGAAACGAATTTTCACGATAAAGAAAGGGATCAAGTATTCTATATTACAACAACAGGTAAATATCGGATAAAATATTCTTTGATGAAAAGACATTGGGATTAGATGGTTTTCGTTATGCATTGATAGATTTAACTATAAAATACCCTTTTATCCAATAGAAAAAGGGAATAAAAACAAGAGGGAGATAAAATGAAAACACAAATGCTTACTGATGATTCTTGCAATTTTTAGGGGCAGAGAAAAATCGCAACAGAAACGGCGGCGAATCTTTTTCATTCGTCACCGTTTCTGTATGATCGAATGAAAGAGTGTGCCCTTTTGCAATTGGAAAGGCGTTTCGGAAAACGGAAAAAGGAATCTTATACGCTTTTCCATAAGGGCGATGGAAGCGCGAGTTAAAAAGTTGCGGTTGCGAATCTGTGTTTCAAAAAGTAAAATCAAGGGGGAAACGGGTGGTTCGTATACGGAAAAACGCTTGTAAAATTTCGCAGTAATCGTTATAATATTGGTATGACGGAGATCGTAAACGAAAAATTGAAGATGCTTCCGCTTGATCCGGGCGTTTATATCATGAAAAACTCCGACGGAGTTGTGATTTACGTCGGAAAGGCGAAGAATCTAAAAAATCGGGTAAAGCAATATTTTTATGCTAACGTCAAGACGAATAAAGTCATGGCGATGGTTTCGCACGTTTCGGACTTCGATTATATTATTACCCCGACGGAGATCGACGCGCTCACGTTGGAAAACAATCTCATCAAAAAATACAAGCCGAAATACAATATTCTCTTAAAGGACGATAAGACTTATCCGTATCTTGCGGTCAATTTGAAAGAGCAATTTCCGACTTTTCGCGTTACGCGGAAAATTCGCAAGGATGGCAGTAAGTATTTCGGGCCGTATATGGGCGGCGTATCCGTCAAAGAGGTATTGGAAATTATTGCGCTTGTCTTTTCTCTGCGCCCTTGTCTGGTTGCGATTTCGCCCGAAAAACCGAAACGCCCGTGCTTGAATTATCATATCAAGCGTTGTCTTGCACCGTGTGCCGGGCTTTGCTCTGCCGCGGAATATCGGGAAAAGGTGGACGCGGCGATTGACTTTTTGAGCGGAAACGAATATAATGTAGAAAAAATCTTGCGAGAACGCATGATGAACGCGGCGGAAAACGAGGAATTCGAGCAAGCCGCGAGTTATCGGGACAAGCTTAGTATGCTTGCGAAGATTCAAGAAAAGCGATTGGTCGCGATCAACCGTTTTTTAGATGCGGATATCGTTTCTTTTACCACGAACAACGTTTATTCGGCAGTCAATTTGCTCGTGATCCGAAAGGGCGTTATGTTGGGCGGCAAGAGCTTTTCCATGGAAGAAGCCTCTTTTGACGGCGCGGACGCGCTTGCGGAATTTATCGCGCGGTATTATAAGGACGGAACGGAAGTTCCGGACGAGATCGTCGTCAATGCGGAGGGCGATTTTTCTCTGCTGGAAGAATATTTTAAGCGCAGAACAGGAAAAATAGTGAATATCGTGACGCCCAAGCAAGGCGTGCGCAAGCAACTTTCGGATATGGCGGAAAAGAATGCGGCGGATTATTTGGAAAAGACGGTGGATAAAATCCGTCATAAGGAAGATCGGACGGTGCTTGCGTGCCGTCGCTTACAGGACGCGCTTTCGCTGACGCGTTATCCGCGGCGCATGGAGTGTTACGATATTTCTCATATCAGCGGCGTGGATAAAGTCGGTTCGATGGTCGTGTTTACGGACGGCGAACCCGATCGGTCGAGTTATCGCCGCTTTAAGATCAAGACGGTAGAGGGTTCGAACGATTTCGCTTGCTTGCAAGAGGTGTTGAAACGTCGCTTGTCTAAGTTGGCGGCGGAGGACGATCGCTTTCCGCGCCCCGATCTCATCGTGATCGACGGCGGCAAGGGGCAACTCTCTTCGGTGAGAGAAATTTTTGAAGAGATGGGCGAGCACGAGATTGATTTGATCTCGCTTGCAAAGAGGGAAGAAGAGGTGTTTACGCTATATTCGCGTGAATCCGTTCGTTTGGATCACAGCGATTATGCGTTGCAGTTATTACAACGGTTGCGCGACGAGGCACACCGATTTGCAATCACCTATCACCGCACGTTGCGCGGAAAGCGCGCGCTTTCTTCGGTATTAGAGGAAATCGACGGAATCGGCAAAACGCGCCGTTTGGCATTGACGGAGGCGTTTCGGGACGTATACGCCATTCGCCGCGCGAGCGTAGAAGAATTGATGCAAGTGGACGGAATCGGAAAAAAACAGGCGGAGCGCATCGTTGCGCATTTTGCGAAAGAGGAACAAGATGAAGTATAAAATGGTAGTAGCCGATTTTGACGGCACGCTCGGGATTGCGCCCGGGCATATTGAAGAAAGCACGGTTCGAGCAATTCGGGAATATCGGGAAAAGGGCGGCGTTTTCGTCGTATGTACGGGGCGTATGCTCTCGTCCATTCGCCCGATCTGCTTAAAATACGGGCTTACGGGCGACGTGATCGCCGCGCAAGGCGCGATCGCCGCGGAGATCAAAACGGGGAATATTTTTTATTCCTCCGGAATTTCCGCCGCGCTTGCGCGAGAAGTGGTAACGCAATTGGAGTCGGAGGGTGAAATCGTTCTTATTAACGTAGAGGACGTGCTTTATTATGCGGAAGAGAACGCGTTAACGGATTCGTACGAGAAAAATTCAAACGTACGGGGAAAGGCGGTCGGTTCGCTTTCCGAATTTTTGAAGAAGAACGAAAAGCCCGTGCAGAAAGTCATGGCGATCATCGGCGCGAAGCGCGGAACGGTGGCGAACGGGAAGATTGTCGCGCCCGAATTCGATCCCGAAACAGAGCCCGAACGCTTTTCTGAGGTGCTGCGCTCGTATGCCGAACAATACGACGGGCGGTTGATCGTGAACAGCGGATTTCGGTGCTTGATCGAAATTATTTCGCCCGATTGCACGAAAGGCGATACCGTTCGCGCGGTTGCAAAGCGCAATCACGTGGCGGAAAATGAAGTTTTAACGGTAGGGGATTCCACCAACGATCTGTCGCTATTGTCCGTCGGGCACGGCGTTGCGGTCGGGGACGGCAGCGCGCAGTTGAAAGCGGTCGCAAAGGAGATCGCTCCGCCGTATGCGGAAAAACCGGTGGAATATTTGTTGAAAAAATATTGTCTGTAACCGATTGAGGAAAATGTATATGGAAGAAAAAAAAGAATTAAAAGAGGGAAAACGGACGTATCCGATGATTCCGCTCAGGGGAAAGGTGATCTTTCCCAATACGTTCGTCAATTTCGACGTAGGCAGAACGATTTCTTTAAACGCGCTCAGCGCCGCGTCCGACGGGGATATGCAGGTCTTTATCGCCGCGCAGAAGAACGCGTTCGTAGAAAACCCCAAGAAGTCCGATATCTATCAAACGGGCGTAATCGCGCGGGTGCGGCAGGTAATTAAGTTGCCGTCCGGCAACGTAAAGGTAAGCGTGCAGGCGACCGCGCGTGCAAGGGTTCTTTCGCTGACCAAGAGCCGCGAGCGGTTTGATGCAGAGGTAGAGGAACTAGCTTACGTCACGCAAGACGAGATCGAAGCGGAAGCGTATTTCCGCGTTGCCAAGGCTGCGTTTTGGGAGTATTCGCTCTTCGATAAAAAAATAGGCAAGGACGTTCTTACGACGCTTGCGGAGATCGCGTCGCCTAACGAATTTATCGACAACGCGGTCGTCGTTTTGACCTTAAAGGAATCCGATTGTCAAAAACTTTTGGAAGAGAACGACACCGTTGCACGGTTAAAACTCTTTGAGAAGTTGATGGTAAGCGAGTTGGAGATCGCGAAGATCGAGCAGAAGATCAGCGCGGAAGTACGTAAATCCATCGACAAGGGGCAAAAGGAATTCTATCTCAGAGAGCAGTTAAAGGCGATTCACGCCGAACTCGGCGATAACGAGGACGAAAAACAGAGCTTGGAAGACACGATCAAGGCGAAAAAACTCCCTGTCGAGGTGGAAGAAAAGGCGTTAAAGGAAATCGCCCGTCTGGATAAAATCCCCCCGTCCTCGCCCGATTATTCGGTGATTCTCAATTATATTGATTGGATTAAAGAATTGCCGTTCGGCGTTTATACGCAAGATACGGAGAGTCTTGCCGAGGCAAAGGCGGTGTTGGACGCCGACCATTTCGGGTTGGAAAAGGTAAAGGATCGCATTGTCGAATACCTTGCCGTTCTGCACTTGACCAAGGAATTGAAAAGTCCGATTTTGTGTTTTGTCGGACCTCCGGGAGTAGGAAAGACTTCGATCGCCAAGTCCGTTGCGCGCGCGCTCGGCAGAAAATTCGTGCGTATGAGCCTTGGCGGCGTTAAGGACGAGGCGGAAATTCGCGGACACAGAAGAACGTACGTGGGGGCGATGCCCGGACGGATTATTTTCGGTTTGAAAAACGCAGGTTCTTCCAATCCCGTCTTTTTGTTGGACGAGATTGATAAACTTTCCGCCGATCTGCACGGCGATCCTTCTTCCGCCTTGTTGGAAGTATTAGATCCCGAACAGAACGCGACGTTCCGCGATCGTTTTATGGAAATTCCGTACGATCTCTCTAAGGTCATGTTCATCACGACGGCGAATTCGTTGGATTCCATTCCGTATCCGTTGCTCGATCGCATGGAGATCATCGAGATCAACGGATATACGGAAGAAGAAAAACTCCAAATCGCCAAGCGTTATTTAGTGCCGAAGCAGATTCGGGCGAACGGCTTGACGGATGAAAAAGTCGCGTTTACGGACGACGGCATCATTGAAATTATCCGCGGCTACACCATGGAAGCCGGCGTGCGGAATCTCGAACGGGAAATCGGATCGGTGGTGCGTAAGATCGCCGCGTTTGTCGCGGAGGACGCCGATACGCCCTTGCATACGGTGGACGAAAAACACGTTTCGGATTATCTCGGAATCCGTAAATTTCTCCCGGACGAGGAGCGCGATCGGGACGAGGTCGGTGCGGCGACGGGGCTTGCTTGGACGGCGTTCGGCGGCACGACGCTTACGATCGAAGTCAGTTTGATGCGTGGCAAGGGTGAAATTTTGCTGACGGGCAAACTGGGGGACGTAATGAAAGAATCCGCACGCGCCGCGATCAGTTATATTCGTGCGCATGCGGAAGAATACGGGATTTCCGCAGACGCGTTTGAAACCAACGATATTCACATTCACGTTCCGGAAGGGGCTACGCCTAAGGACGGCCCGAGCGCGGGGATTACCATGGCGACGGCGATTTTATCCGCCTTTATCGGGAAGCCCGTGCACAAAAGCATCGCCATGACGGGAGAAATTACCTTGCGCGGCAAGGTGTTACCGATCGGAGGCTTAAAAGAAAAGGCGCTTGCGGCGCGCAGAATCGGGATTCACGACGTGATCATTCCTGCGGGAAACCGCAAGGATATCGAGGAGATTCCCGAAGAAATCCGCAAAGAAATCAATTTTTTCCCGGTTGAAACCGTAAAAGAGGTGTTCGATCGGGCGATCGGTACGATATGATAATCAAAGAAACAAGTTTTATTACGTCCGTGGCGAACGAGCGAGATTTCCTTTCCTCAGAGAAACCGATCATCGCCGTCGCAGGGAAATCCAACGTAGGGAAAAGTTCCTTTATCAATATGCTTGCGAATCGCAAAAAGTTGGCGAAAACGTCCAATACGCCGGGTAGAACGCGGTTGGTCAATTATTTTGATTTCGGCTCGTTTATTCTGGCGGATTTGCCGGGGTACGGCTTTGCAAAGGTTTCCAAGGCGGAAAAAGATAAATGGAGTCGGTTGATGGAGCGTTTTTTCGAGAGAACGGAGATTGCGCACGTCTTTTCGCTTTTGGATATCCGACACAATCCCACCGCGGAAGATTTACAGATGATAACCTATCTTTATCACTACGCGCTTCCTTTTACGTTGGTTTGCACGAAAGCGGACAAACTCGGAAAGAGCAAAATAAAACCCCAACTTTCCGTACTTGCGGCAAAAGCAAAGGTCGGCGTCGGGGATTTGATTGCGACTTCTTCCGAAACGGGGTACGGAAAAGACGCTGTTCTTTCTCGCTTGGATCGAATTTTTTCCGTTTATAACCAAGCGGAAGAAGAGACGGAAGAACCGCTTTCGGAGATCGAGTGAAAAATTGCGAAAAAGAGCGGACGGATTGCTTTCTTTCAGAATTTTGAAAGGCCTTTTTCAAGGTTTAAATGAAAAAGGCTGCTGTTTATTTTTATAAGATAAGCGTAAGTTTTTATAGAGAATTTGAGGAAACGAAAACGGCTTCGACGAGCGGATTTGCTTGATAGCAACGCGTCGTCGAAGCCGTTCGGTCAGAATCAATATTCTCTTTTTTTTATGCCTTGCAAAGATTGCGAATGTATTTCTTTTCTTTGTAAGAGATTTTTCCGTCGATCGCCACGACGCATAGGCAAAGCATGATGACGTCCGCTTTCAGATCTTCGTCTAACAAAGAGAAGAGCTTTAACATTCCGTCAAGATATGCCGTAAGTTGCCTTTTGACGTCCGTCTTTCCGACGAACGTCTGCTTGACGGCGGCGAGGTCGAATTGATAGCCGAAAACGGCGATTAAGGACGGATAGATTAAAAGATATTCTTGTTCGTCGATTTTGCCGTCCGCGACCACGGAATCGACGATAAAGCCGGCAAGCGTCGAAAGGGGATCAATGCCATCTAAGTCGAGGGCGTTTAACTTCGCTAAGATTTTAACGGATTTTTCGGTTATCATTAACCCTTTTTCCACGGTGGTTAAACTTTCGTAAGCGTCGCATATTTTTTTAAATTCAAACATTATTTTTTTCCTCCATATAATTTATAACGGTAAGTCTTTTTTGATGAATCGGAGCGAACCGACAATGTACCCGATTATGCCGCACGCGGCGAGAATAGCAAACTTCCACAAGAATACGCCCGTTCCGTCCATGATGGAAATCACGTCGAACAGCGAAATGATCGTGACGTAATTAAAGTTGTTTAACGCGTCCAATCTGACGACGGAGGGGATAACGGGACTGCCGAACAATCCGAGCATTGCCGCAACGAGGGCGAAAATACTGAGTCCGCCGCCGATCGCCATCGAACGTTTGCTTCTGTCGAATAAGCACGACGTAAAGAAGCAAAGTCTGGAAAGAGCGAACAGAACGAGAAACGCGCCTGCGTTCAAAAGCAGAAGATTGCCGTAGGTCAGCCCGACTTCTTCGGTAATGACGGCTAGACAAATGCAACCGGTGACCGTCGTTAAACCGAACATCGCGAAAAGCGAGCCGATCAGATAAATTGCTTGCGTAAACACGACGGTACGTCTTTTCGTCGAGGTGGAAAGAACGTATGCCATCGAGCCGCTGTCAACTTGTCCGGCGATGAGGTTGTTCGATGCCATGATCATATAAATGATCGGCAACAGTAATCCTGCCAATTTATAGAATATTGATCCGACGACAAGCGTGTACAAATCCATTTGTCCGATTTCTTGAAGGGCGTCCGAAACGGCGGACGGCAACGTGGACAAAAAACTGGACGAAATATCCGCGGTAAGTTCTTGCTTTTTGTTTTCTACGGCGAGAAGATACGCCTCTTCGCTTGAAAATTCACCGCCGACGTATTTTTCTTGCAACGTTTCCATTTCGTATTCAACGCGTCCGCGATAGGTCGCGATTGCGTTTCTCACCATGTGCCGAATGGCGGGATACGTATAGCCGAACGAATCGTATTTTTCCTTCGTGACGCCGTAAGAAGAGAGCGCGTTCGTTAAAAGAGATACGTTTTCGGGTTTGATCATGTTGCCGGCGAGAAAGACGGACGCTCCGTGCGTCGCTCTCGTCTGCCGATAATCCGTGCGTTCGTCGGACGAAAGGTAGTCGTTTACGCTTCCGTCCGCGATATGAGAAAGCAACGTTACGACGTCGTAGTCTTCGGGAATCGCTTCGTCGTTTTGGGTATAAAAGTCGTTAAACAAGCCGTTCGGATTCAAAACGTACATGACGCTTCCGATCAATTCTTGTTCTTCCGCGGAATCCTTTGCAAAACCGGCAAGGCTCGCCTTTTGTCCGAGATAGGTCTGCAATTCTAAGCAAGAAAAAGAATAAGCCGCCGTGATTGCCGTCGTTTGCGTGGCAGGGGATTGTTCTTTCCAAGTCTGTAACGCCGCGCCGTATTCCGCGTCCGAAAAAAATTGCGCGCGGTCGGGTGCGGATTGAAGCCATTTTTCTACGCTTGCCGCAAAGTTTTTGCCTGCGGTCGTTTGCATTTCTGGCATCGCGCTCTGCCAAGAGGCTAGGGCTGCTTCGTAGGCGGCAGAATCCGAACCGCTTTGGACGGGCTTGTTGCTCAGCCATACGAGATAAGAAAGGGAATCGGTCGCGTTTTTGGCGAAGAGTCGATCGAATTGTTCTAAGCCGTCTTCGGCGTTAGAATAGTAGGAAAGCGCGCGCTTTTGCAGTTGTGCGTCCACTTCCTTGGTAATAATCGTATCTTGAATGGAATTTTTCACGTCGCCGATATTTCCGTTCCCGGAAATCAACATAACGCATGCGAGCATAAAGCACACCGCAAAGGTGATAATCGCCCACATCGTTCCGTTTGCCTTGCAGGATTGTTTGAATAACGCTTTACTGAACATATTTTTTTACTCCTTATTTATTTTTGTATCCGAAAACAGAATGTTTTTAAAGTGCATTTCGAGGGTGTACGGAAGTTCTGAAATAAACTTGACGTCGTAATGTTTCAAAACGCCGAGCAGGGAAGCCGTGTTTTGCGACGGAATCCGAATGGTGACTTGATGGTATTGCTCTTGCAAACGGATTTTTTCGTATGATTCGCTTAAAAACCGCTCGTAATCTTCCGCGGAGTGAAATTCAATCTTAAACTCCTTGACGGGGCGATTTCTGATTTCGTTCATGTTGCACACGTCCACGATTCTGCCGTGATTGATGAGCGCGGCTTTGTCGCACGTTTTTTCCAATTCGTCAAAACTGTGACTGCTCATAAAAATGGTTTTGCCCTTTCTGTGTTCTTCCTTGATGATATCCAAAAAGGTCGCACGCATCAGGGGATCGAGTCCCGTGGTCGGTTCGTCCAAAATGATGATCGGAGAATCGTTCATCAACGCCGCTACGAGCGCGGTCTTTTGTTTCATGCCCTTGCTCATGCGTTTTAGGTTTGCGCGCGGATCGAGTTGTAACCGTTCGATCAATTCGTTTGCGTAAGTCATATCGCTGAGCCCTAAAAATTCCGCTTGGCATTTTAAGAAGTCGATTCCCGTTTTTAAGTCGGGGAATGCGATTTCACCGGGAACGTAGCCCACCTTTTTTACGATTTCGCTGGAATGTTCCCACGAGGAAAGCCCCGTCACGAACGCGTTCCCTGCAGTCGGTTTAATAAATCCCATAATATGCCGTATCGTCGTGGTTTTGCCGCTGCCGTTCGTGCCGACGAATCCCACCATTTCGCCCTCCGATATGGATAAATCGAGGTCGAAAACGCCGCGTCCGTTTCCGTAATTTTTCGTCAGTTGTTGAATTTCGATCGTATTCATGATAACGCGCCTCCGAAATCTTTGTCTTCTTTATAGAATTTCATGAAATAATCTTCCAACGTTTCTTTTCGGTTGCTGAACGACGTCACGGCGAGAGAGGAGAGCAACGCGATAAATCCGTTCAATTCTCCGTCCTCAACGGAGAGGTGAAGTTCGTTTTCTCTCGTACCGATGAGTTGAAGGGTGGTGATGCTCTTGCTTTGTTCCAAAAACGCTTGTTTCTCGCTTGCGCTTGCAAAAGTTACGTCGTAGTATTTTTTGGACGCGTGCTTCAAGTCGTTCGCGATAAATTCGGAAACGATCTTTCCGTCCTTAATGATCGCGATCCGATCGCAGGTGGAGTCGATTTCCGAGAAGATATGGCTGGAAAGCAAAATGGTTTTTCCGCGCCGTTTTTCTTCGTGAATAAATTGAATGAATTGTTCTTGCATAACGGGATCTAATCCGCTGGTCGGCTCGTCTAAAATCAAGACTTCCGGATCGGACATAAACGCCGTCACCACGGCGAGTTTTCTCTTTACGCCCAAACTCATGCGCTTGGTTTCGCCGCACAAAACGTTGTCTTCCAATTCAAACAACTTTAACATATCGTTTAATCGGTCTTCGTTATGGATTTTTTGCATATTCTGCATCATTCTGATAAATTCCCAACCCGTCAAACCGGCAGGAAGTGCGATTTCTCCGGGAATATAGCCGACGCGATTCAGAATTTTATCGTAATTTTCAAAGGTCTCCGCTCCGAGAATTTTCGTACTTCCTTTGTCCGGCTTGGAAAAGCCCATTAAATGCCGAATCGTCGTTGATTTGCCCGCGCCGTTCGGACCTAAAAAACCGAACACTTCTCCTTGATCGACGTGAATACAGACGTCGAATACGCCTCTGCCGAAACCGTAATCCTTGGTGAGGTTTTGCACTTCTATGACGTGTGTGCCGTTCGGGTGAGGAGTAGTTTGCTTTTTCATTTTTTAACCTCCTTTTTTAACATTGTTGACATTTGAACTGTGTCATATTATAATAGTAGGAGAGAAAAAGGAAAGCACAAAAATTCCGTCACTGTCTTAATTTGAACAGTGTTGATAATTGTGTCAAATGCAGGAGAAAAAATGAAAGTTCAAGGCTTAAACAACTCGTCCAAAAAGACAAAACGGTTGATTAGAAAGGTTTTTGCGGAAATGCTTTCCGAAAAGAACGATTTGGAAAATATTTCGGTCAGCGAACTTTGTCGGCGCGCGGAGATCAGTCGGGGGACGTTTTATTCCCATTACGACGATATTTACGGCGTGGCGGAGGAGTACGAAAACGAGTTGATTGATACGTTTTTCGATAACGTCCGTCTTGTCAATTCGCAAAACATCATGCAGTTTATTGATTCTATTTTTGAGTATTTCAAGCAAAACGACGAAAACTATCGGTTGCTTTGCAATTCAAACGATTTTATTTTGGCGGCGAAAAAATTAACAACCATCGCGACGGGCAAGTTTTTGGAACTTTGCATGAACGACGACCGTATTCAAAAACGTTCGTATATAGAGTTAGACATTCGGATTTTTTTGGAAGGGCTTTTTTGCGAATACGCGCGATATTGCAGAGGGTATTCCGCGGTAACGCTGGAGGACCTTTACGCGTATACGAAAATATGGGTAGAGGGTTTTATTTCGCTGCGTTCCGATTAACGCTTATCGGGAGAAAAAAGAACGTCTAACAGATTCTAAGAAATCACCGCGCTTTAAAAAGATAAAAAACGGACTCCGTTTGAAGTGAACCCCAAAGTTTAGACAAAAATTAAATATTAAATCATTTGTGAATGAGCTCGGTATTGAACAGGGCTCATTCCTTTTAAACTGAGAGAAATTCTCTCGTTGTTGTAGTAATGTATGCTATCGTTGCATCCGTAGAAACTTTGTCAGCTTCGTGCCTTGTAATATCTTCTACCGAATGGCTTTCATATAAGGTTTTTGCAGCTTCAATAATTGTAGGCGTAGGCGCATACGGACTAATGATCCAATCTGAATTTACTTCCGGCTCATTTGGATACTTTTCTAACACCTTTGATATTAAATTAGAAACACCATGCACTCCGCATCGTATATTGGTAAGTCGGTTAGAAAAAATTGTTTTAGACGATATTCGCAAGGTATCGGAATACGTATTCTTACACGAAAAGGAATTTATAACGCACTTTCTTAACCGTTCTGAAAAGGAGATGAAGAAAATGCAAACGGAAGCAAGTTCTAAAATCATAAACGCAAACAAACGGTGCGATGAAATTAATAAGATTATTCGCAAACTATACGAAGATAACGTAAGCGGAAGAATAACCGACGAGCGATTTGATTATCTTTCTAAATCTTACGAAGAAGAACAAAATGAGTTGAATCGTAAGGTACAAGAGCTAAAAGAAATTCTCGCCGTCGTGGATAGCGACAACGAGAAATTAGCAAAATTTATTCGTATTGTAAAGCAATATACGGAGATTGAAGAACTTACGCCCGATATTCTTCACAGTTTTGTTGATAGAATTTACATAGGCGAAACGGAGGTTTACGAAGGACAAAAGTTCCAAGATATAAAAATCGTATATAATCTTGTAGGCGCAATAGACCTACCGCAATACGCTATGTAAAGCAAAAAGGGAATCTGAGTGGGTTGGTTTTATACCAACTTACTCAAAATTCCCCAAGAGTACCCCACATTTGGGGTGCATATCATTTTCGGCGGAGTTCTTTTTTGTGTCCGACGGGGAAACGGGTATATCCCTACGCCGCCGCGCATACAATTGAAACATGAAATTATGGGAAGCGGAACGCGGTAAGTGCGCGATCGTTCAAAGTATTTTTGCCGATTCCGCCTTAAAAAACCGTTTGAACGGGTTGGGAGTCGAAGAGGGAGAAACGGTCGTCGTGATCAAGAACGCACCCTTTTCGGCAGGAATTTTAGTAATGACTGCGACAGGGTTCGTCGTATTACGGGCAAATCTTGCACGACAAATCGAGGTGGCGTATGTTTAATTTCGCGTTGATCGGAATGCCGAACGTGGGAAAAACCACCGTTTTCAACGCCCTTACGGGCGAACAGGCGCGGACGGGCAATTATGCAGGCGTTACGGTCGGAATACGAGAGGGGAAAATCAAAGGGACGTATGCGCATTTGTATGATTTACCGGGCATTTATTCGCTTTCTTCTTACAGTTTAGAGGAAAAAACGACGGCGGATTTTATCCGTTTAAGAAAGGATTGCGTATTCGTGCAAGTCGCCGCGGCGGCGAGTCTTATGCGTGCGTTGCGCTTTACGAGAGAATTAGCCGCGCGCGGAAAAACGGTTTTGGTGCTGAGTCTTTACGACGAGTTCCGAAAGAGGGACGGTTTTTTGGACGTTTCCGCTCTTTCTCGCGCGATCGGGATTCCCGTTATCGCGATAAACGGGAATCGCCGATCGGATATTGCCTCGCTAAGGGCGTTTTTGATCGCTTGCGGCGAACGAGATACGGGGCGGTTTCGTCCGTGTGATCTGCCGCCGTCCGTTTACCGTCCCGTCGAATGGAAACTGTCTGCGGCAGATCGCGTTTTGTTCCACCCGATCGGCTGTTTCGTCGCGTTTTTAGCGGCGGTGCTTACGACCTTTTGGTTGACGTTCGGAAGTCGTTCGCCCGGCGTAATTCTTTCTTCGTTGATTTCCGTCGGAACGGATTCGCTCGCGTCGCTGACGTCGATTGCGCTTTCGGGTGCGCCGCCGTGGCTTTCTTCTCTGCTTGCGGACGGAATCGTACGGGGCGTCGGCGGCGTTCTCTGCTTTTTGCCTCAATTGTTGATGTTGGAATTTTTCTTGACCGTCTTAGAAGAAAGCGGATTTTCGGCGCGCGCGGCGTTTTTGACGGACGGCTTGTTCCGCAAAGCGGGACTGAACGGGCGCGCGGTCTTTTCCATGCTTTTGGGGTTCGGTTGTACGGCGATGGCGGTTTTTTCCACGCGCAGTGCGGATAACGGACGCTTGCAAAAGAAAACCGCGCTTTCGCTTTGTTTGCTACCGTGCGGCGCGCGTATGCCCGTTTTGCTCGTGTTGGCGAACGCGTTTTTCCCCGAGGGGCGGTGGTTATTGTTGGCGGCGTTGTATTTCGGCGCGACCGCCCTCGCGTTTTTGGCGGCGTGGTGCTTAAATAAGCTCTTTCCGAGCGAGGAAACTTTTCTGCTCGAAATGCCGCCTCTGCGCGGCGTGAATCCGAAAAGACTGTTCAAAGCCTTGCTATTCTACGCGAAAAACTTTATAATGAGAATAGGGAGCGTGGTCGCGGCGGTGTCCGTCGCGTTATGGGCGTTCTCTTCTTTCGATCTTTCTTTGCATTATTGCGCGAATCCGTCGTTCAGTCTGTTGGCCGTCGTCGGTGGGGGATTGAAGTATCTGTTTTACCCGATGGGGATCACCGATTGGCGGTTTGCCGTTTGCGCGGTTACCGGGCTGTTTGCGAAAGAGAGCGTGCTTTCCACGTTGCTCGTGCTGTGTCCGGAGGGAATCCGTGCCGCGCTGAGTGCGGAACAAGCGGTTTGCTATGCGGTTTTTTGTACGCTGTATACGCCTTGCGTTGCCGCGCTTGCCGCATTGCATCGGGAGATCGGGGGAAAATATGCGGCGTTCGTTTTGTTCGGGCAGACGGCGTTCGCATTGGGTGCGGCGTATCTTACGCACACCGTTTTGTTGTTGACGGCGCGAGGGCTGCTTTGGATATTCTTGCCGATTCCGCTCGCCGTTCTGTTGATTTATGCCGTCCGAAAAAACAAATGCGTCGGTTGTGAAGCCTGTCGCGTGGGTAATTATGAGAGAATTTGTAGGGGAAAAACCCGAAAAACTGAGTAAATTTTTGGCACGCGTCTATCCGACGCTTACGTATGCCGCGTTTCGCAAGGCACTCCGCAAAAAAGACGTCAAGGTGAACGGCGTGCGTACGTCGGAGGACTGCATGATTGCCGACGGAAGCCTCGTTCAGGTTTATTACGACGTTCGCCCGACCGCTGCCGTCTTATACGAGGACGAACTTATTTTAGCGGTGGACAAGCCCAAGGGTGTGGTCGCCGAGGAACTTGCAGAGCGTTTTTGCGCGGACGGGAAAAAGGCCGTTCCCGTTCATCGGCTGGATCGCAACACGCGCGGCGTGTTATTGTTTGCTAAAAACAGCGTCGCAGAAGCCGCTTTAACGGATGGCTTTAAGAGGCGTTCGTTTGAAAAATATTATCGGGCGCGCGTGTACGGCGTTCCGAATCCGCAGCACGCCGTTTTGACTGCTTATTTGGTGAAAGATTCCGAACGCGGTCGCGTTGCGATCTACGATCGGAGCGTAAAGGGCGGCGCGGAAATTAAAACGGAATACCGTCTGCTTGCGGATCGCGGCGACGGGACGTCCGATTTGTCCGTTCGACTTTATACGGGAAGAACGCATCAAATCCGCGCTCATCTCGCGCATATCGGTCATTTCGTGATCGGAGACGGTAAGTACGGAAAAGAGGAAATTAACCGCCGTTACGGCGTTCGCTCGCAAGAGTTGATCGCGGTTAGGTTGGTTTTGCATTTCGGAGCGGATTCTCCGCTCGCACAATACGACGGAAAGGAGTTTACGGTCTGAGTTATGCCGCAGGACGCTTTTACTCTCCGCTTTTTGGCGGAAGAATTGAATCGGGCGCTGGCAGGCGCAAAGGTCAATAAAATCGCGCAGCCGTCTGCGGACGAGGTCGTCATGACCTTTTACGTCGGCGGAAAAACCGTGCGGTACGCGTTGTCCGCAAACAGCGCGGCGTGTCGCGTCGCTCCCTCGTGCGAGGAACGGGAAAATCCCCTCGTCGCGCCGAATTTTTGTATGCTGTTGCGCAAATATCTGACGGGCGCGACCTTAGAGCGCGTAGAACGCGTGGGGGACGACCGCATTTTGCGGTTGACCTTTTCCAACAAGAACGATTTTTTTGAAATCGAACGGAAAGAACTTTATGCGGAAATCATGGGAAAATATTCCAACTTGATTTTAGCGGGGGACGGAATGATTCTCGGCAGCCTCAAGACGTATGCGTTCGACGAAACCAATAAACGCCCGTTGCTTGCCGGTATGCGTTACGAACTTCCTCCCGCGCAAGAGAAACTTCCGCAAGAGCAAGGAGCGATTGAACGCTGTTTCGCGTCCTTTCCGGGCGGATCGGCGGGGGATTATCTCTTTCGTTGTATCCGCGGTTTTGCGAAAAGCACGGCGGACGAGATCGCCTTTCGCTTTGCACGAGCGTATCCCGACCGAACGGATGCGCGTCTGTTCGCTGCCGCCGTTACGGCGTTTCCCGATGATTATGCGCCTTGCGTGCTGATAAGGGAGGGCGTCCCGATAGATTTTTTCGTTTCGCCTTACCGTTCGTTGGAGGGAACGTATCGCTCGTTCGATTCTCTTTTGGAGGCGGAGGGGTGGTTTTACGATCAACGGGAACGAGCGAGAACGTTCGGAGAGAAAAAACGGCGCGTTTTGCAGCATATCGCGCAGGCGGAAAAGAAATTGGTCAAACGTTGCGCCGTGATCGCCGAAAAGGAACTCGATTGCCGCGATTGCGAGGAACTTCGTATAAAGGGCGAACTTTTGACGGCGTACGCCTATCGGATTCCCAAAGGGGCGGAACGCGCGGAATTGGAAAATTATTACGATCCCGAAAATCGTCCGATCGTCGTTCGGTTGGACGGGAAATTGTCCGTAACCGAAAACGCGCAGGCGTATTTTAAGCGGTATCAAAAGAAAAAGCGCACGTTAGCCGCGATTCGTCCGCAAAAGGAAGAAGCGGAATCGGAACTTTCTTATCTTTCTTCCGTTCGGGCGGAGACGGAACTTGCCGAACAAGCGGAGGATTTTGCCGATTTGGAGGCGGAACTTGCCGAGAACGGCTATCTGAAACTTCCGCGCGAGGGAAAGAAAAACGGGAAAAAGCCCAAAGAGCCGGCTTATTATCGTTATGAAATAGACGGCTTCACCGTAAAGGTCGGCAAGAATAATTTGTCCAACGATTATCTTACGTCGTCGGCGCGCGGCGGTGACCTTTGGTTGCATACCAAGGGGTATCACTCTTCGCACGTGATCGTGGAAAAGGGTGTTCGCCCCTTTTCGGAAAAGGTGATCGAAGAGGCTGCGCGTATTTGTGCGTATTATTCGGAGGGACGCGGCAGCAGTAAAATCGAAGTGGATTATACCTTGCGCCGCTTCGTGAAAAAGCCGTCCGGCGCGAAAAGCGGCTTCGTCTTTTATACGGATTTTAAGACGATTGTCGTTGATCCCGATCCGAATGAGGCTTTTTTAGAGCCGAAACATAGATAAATCCCGTTGTTTTTGTATGAAGTTGACTGAAAAAGGTCGTAAAATCATTGCAATTTTACTGTGGGTATGTTAAAATAGTACAGAATGAAATGGTTAGGAGTAAGTTATGGAATACAAAGTGGAAAAAGCCGAAAAAAGTACGGTAAAGATTTCAATTACGCTGAATAAAGAGGAGTGGACAGCCGCTCAGGTTGCCGCCTACAATAAGACGAAAGGCAGATATTCGTTGCCCGGATTCCGCAAAGGCAAAGTCCCCATGAAAATGTTGGAAAACGCATACGGAAAGGGAATCTTCTACGAAGACGCGATCAACGAATCTTTCCCCAAATATTATTACGATATTTTGGAAAAGGAAACGTCCGTCGAGGCGGTTTCCGCACCCGATTTGGATATCGGCGATTTTTCGGACGACGGCATTACCTATATTGCGACGGTTGCCGTAAAGCCCGAAGTAAAAATCGGCGCGTACACGGGTATATCTTTTGTCAAAACAGAGTATAATGTTAAGGACGAGGACGTTGACGCGGATTTGACGCGCTTGCAGGAGCGCAATTCTCGTATGATCGACGTAGCCGATCGCGCTGCCGAAAACGGCGACACCGTCGTGATTGATTACAGCGGCAGTGTGGACGGCGTGAAGTTTGACGGCGGCACGGCGGAAAAGCAATCGCTTACGTTGGGTTCTAACTCCTTTATCCCCGGCTTTGAAGATCAAGTCGTCGGCATGAATATCGGGGAAGAACGGGATATCAACGTGAAGTTCCCCGACGATTATCACGCAGAGAATTTGAAAGGGAAAGACGCTGTTTTCGCAATCAAGTTGCATGAGATCAAGAAAAAGGAACTTCCCGAAATCAACGACGAGTTCGTAAAGGACGCCGTCGGTGCGGAGAGCGTTGACGCTTATAAGAAAGAAGTGCGCGAACGTATGAAAATCGAGAACGAAAAACGTGCGGAGCGCGAATTGGAAGACGAGATCGTGAAGAAGATTTCCGAGAGCGCGGAAATCGAAATTCCGGACGCGTTGATCGAAAATCAAGCGGAAAGCATGGTTAAAGATATGGAATACCGTATGATGTACCAAGGGCTTCGTTTGGAAGATTATCTCCGTTACGTCGGCAAGACGAAAGAAGAATATCAAAAGGAATTTATTCCCCAAGCGACCGAGATCGTCAAGCAGCAACTCGTGATTGATAAGATCATCACCGAGCAAAAGTTGGAAGCGACGGACGAGGACGTTGAAAAGAGAATCGAAGAAATGGCTGCCGATACCAATATGGCTGTGCCGGAATACAAAAAGCATATGCAGGCGAAGCAGATGGATTACGTCAAGAACGACGTTATCGTCAAGAAACTGTTCGATTATCTGAAAGCCAACAACACGATTACGACGAAGAAAGAGGGTGCGGCAAAGAAGAGCACCGCGACAAAGAGTGCGGCCAAGAGCGCGGCAACTAAGAGTACGACGGCGAAGAGCACAACGAAGAAAACTTCTATGGCAAAGACCGCGACGAAGAAGACCGCGAAAACGACGGAAGAACAGAATTAAAAGAAACGGGGACGCGAAGAACGTCCCCTTATCAATCAAAAGGAGCGTTATGGAAAAGAACACGGTAATCCCCTACGTTGTGGAAAACACCGGAAAGGGAGAAAGAAGTTACGATATTTATTCCAGACTGTTGGAAGACCGCATTATCTTTTTGACGGGAGAAATCAACGACCAAGTTGCGGACGCGATCGTCGCTCAGTTGATTTATTTGGAGGGCAAAGATCCTTCTAAGGATATCAGTTTATATATCAACAGTCCGGGCGGAAGCGTTACGGCAGGGCTTGCGATTTACGACACGATGAATTATATCAAGTGCGACGTTTCGACGATTTGTATCGGGCTTGCGGCGTCGATGGCTGCGTTTTTGTTATCCAGCGGCGCAAAGGGCAAGCGTTACGCGCTTGCCAACAGCGAAGTAATGATTCATCAACCCTTAGGCGGCGCGCAGGGACAAGCGAGCGATATTAAGATTCAGGCGGATCATATTTTAAAGACCAAGAGAAAACTCAACGAGATTCTTGCGAAAAACAGCGGAAATCCCGTGGAGATCGTCGAGCGCGATACCGACCGAGATAATTATCTCTCCGCGGAGGAAGCGCAGGAATACGGTTTGATCGACCGCATATTCGTAAAACGTCCGTAATAAAACTACATAAACGGAGTGCAATGAAAGAGAAAGAATTATTTTGCTCCTTTTGCGGAAAACCCAAGGAGCTTGCAAACCGCTTGATCGCAGGGCCTAGCGGCGTCTATATCTGCGACGAGTGCATTGAAATTTGTAAAGAGGTTTTGAACGAAGACAAGGCGAAGCGCGGCGAGTCGGTCGAGGTCGTCAAACTCATGAAGCCCGCCGAAATCAAGGCGAAGTTGGACGAATATATCATCGGGCAAGATCAAGCAAAGCGCGTGCTTTCGGTCGGCGTTTACAACCATTATAAGCGCGTAAACGCAAAGGCGAATCAGGACGGCGAAGTGGAGTTGGAAAAATCCAATATTTTACTGTTAGGTCCGACCGGTTGCGGAAAAACGCTTTTGGCGCGTACGCTTGCGCATATATTAGACGTTCCGTTCGCAGTTGCGGACGCGACGACGTTGACCGAAGCCGGTTACGTCGGCGAAGACGTCGAGAATATTCTGTTGAAATTGATTCAGAACGCCGATTATGATATCGAACGCGCGCAACGCGGCATTATTTATATTGACGAAATTGATAAGATCGCCAGAAAATCCGAAAACGTATCCATTACGAGGGACGTGTCGGGCGAGGGCGTTCAGCAGGCGTTGTTGAAAATCATCGAATCCACGGTTGCTTCCGTTCCGCCGCAGGGCGGTCGCAAGCACCCCCAACAGGAATGTTTGCGGATTGATACGACGAATATTTTGTTCATTTGCGGCGGCGCGTTCGTCGGTTTGGATTCCATCGTGCAAAAGAGAAAGGCGAAATCCTCTCTCGGCTTCGGAGGAAGCGTACAAGGCGATGCGTCCGAAACGGCGTACGAGTTTATCAAAGAGGTACAGCCGCAAGATCTTATCAAATTCGGTTTGATTCCCGAATTCGTCGGGCGTGTTCCCATCGTGGTGGGGTTACACCCGTTGGACGAAAAGGCTTTGGTGAACATCATGACCGAACCGAAAAACGCGTTGATCAAACAATACAAGCGGTTGATCGGGCTGGATAACGTCGATTTGGAATTTACGGACGACGCGATCTTCGAGGTGGCAAAGCGTGCGATCGAATTGAAAACGGGTGCGCGCGGACTGCGTACGATTTTGGAGAATCTTTTGATCGACAGTATGTACGATCTGCCGTCAGAGTCGGACGTTGCGAAAGTGGTCGTCGATTTGGAAACGGTCAAGGGGAACAAAAAACCGGAGATCGTGAAGAAAATAGCGTAATTTGCAGAGATACTGCCCGCGGCAATCCCGCGGGTTTTGCTTTGCCTTCCGAAAAGAGGCGGCTCGCAAAAACGCGCTTGAAAATTTTTTTTGAATATTTTATCGCATGTTTTTGAGGCAAACGGTTGATAGAACGAAAAAACAGTTTGTTTTTCGCAAATACGGGCGAACGATATTCGATAAAGAGAGACAGACTTTATATTTATGAAGTTTTCCGTTCGCGCAGGTTGTTGACGGAAAGTAAAATTTATAATACAATAGATTAAAAATAAAACGGACTCTCGTGCGGAGCATATCGCACGGGGAAAAGATACGGAGAGGAGAAAGAGCGATATGAAAAAGAATTATCGGACGGAAAGCGACTCGATCGGGGAATTACAGGTAGACGCGGACGCGTATTACGGCGTACAGTCTCTCAGAGCAAAGCGCAATTTTAACATTACGGACAGTAAAATGAGTTTTACGTTCGTTAAGAATATTACGTTGATTAAAAAAGCCGCCGCGATCGTAAACGGCAATTACGGTATTTTGGAAAAGGATCGCGCGGACGCGATCGTCGCCGCTTGCGACGAGATTCTTTCGGGCAAACACCGCAAGGAATTTATCGTGGACGCCGTACAGGGCGGCGCCGGAACGAGTGCGAACATGAACGTAAACGAGGTGATTGCAAACCTCGCGATTGAAAAAATGGGCGGCGCGCAGGGGGATTATACGTACGTTCACCCCAACGATCACGTCAATATGGAACAATCCACGAACGACGTAATTCCGACGGCAGGCAAACTGACCGTCATCACGTTGAGTCGCGATTTGATCGACGCTCTTAAAAAGTTGAAAAAGGCGTTGTTGAAAAAAGCGGAAGCGTTTAACGACGTGTTGAAAATGGGCAGAACGCAGTTGCAAGACGCCGTTCCGATGAGAATGGGACAGGCGTTCCATTCGTTTGCAACGGCGATCGGCAGAGATATCGGGCGCGTCGAGAAGAGTCTTGCGGAAATGCACGTTATCAACATGGGTGCAACGGCGATCGGCACGGCGATCACGGCGCGTAAGGAGTATTTCGAGCATATTACCGAAACGCTTTCGGATTTGTTCGGCGAGAAGTTGACGCGTGCGGAAGATCTTTTCGACGGCACACAGAACGTCGATTGTTTCGTCGCGGTATCCGGCGCGTTGAAGGCGCTTGCCGTCAATCTCTCCAAGATGTGCAACGATCTCAGATTGATGTCCAGCGGACCGCGCACG
Organism: uncultured Clostridia bacterium; assembly: GCA_964468815.1. GTDB lineage: Bacteria > Bacillota > Clostridia > Christensenellales > Borkfalkiaceae > UMGS621. Next base: position 28,171 of record CAYXWN010000006.1, read on the forward strand.
GGGTTGGGCGAGTTGATTTTGCCGGCAATGCAAAACGGCTCTTCCATTATGCCGGGAAAGGTCAATCCCGTTATCCCGGAAGTCGTCAATCAGGTGTCCTTCCTCGTGATCGGACACGACGTAACCATTACCCTCGCCGCAGAGGCCGGACAGTTGGAATTGAATGCGTTCGAGCCGGTTATTTTCTATCAATTGTTTGAATCCGTTCGCGCGTTGACGGGTGCGGTGCATACGTTGGTGGATCATTGCATTGACGGAATCGAGGTCAACCGCGAGCGTTGCGAAGAATGGGTTAACCGCAGCGTGGGAATCGTGACCGCGTTAAATCCCTATATCGGCTATAAAAAGGCGGCGGAGATCGCCAAAGAATCGCTAAAAACGGGCGAGCCGGTCAAGCATATCGTTTTAAGGGACGGTTTGATGGACGAAAAGACGCTGAACGAAGTTTTAGATCCGCTTGCGTTGACGCAGCCGTTCGGCGTACATTGCGTTTTGAATATTAAATAACAAGAGCGTTTTTTTGCGTTCTTTAAAATCGGTACGCCCTCGCGTGAAATCGCGAGGGCGTTTTTCTCAGTTGTTGGAGCGGTTACAGCCACAGCCTAACAGATTGTTGCAACCGGTCGTAAGTAGGGCGAGCAGCAAAAAGAGCTGCGTCGAGTTGATCGTGTTGTTGTTCGTCAACAGAAGCAGCAACGCGATCAATACCAGATTGTCTGACATCTCCGATCCTCCTTTCGGCAAAATAAGCGCGTATTATACAATATGCGACAAAATCGGAAATATGTTTATATGATGAAACGTGTTACAATATACGTGTCAAAATAAAACGTCGGTTTCGGAGGTGCTTTATGCAAGAAATGTTACTCGATCGCCGTACGCAGGGCTTAGTCAACGACTACGTTCCGGACGGAGAGATTTTGGACGAATTGGTTTGTTTCTTTACGATTTTCGCCGATTATACGCGGCTGAGAATGATTTCCGCGTTGGCGATCAGCGAAATGTGCGTCACCGATTTGTCTCGTTTATTGAAGTTGAATCAAACGACGGTGTCCCATCAATTGCGTCTTTTGAAAAATTTGAACGCGGTTACGACGCGGCGTCAGGGGAAAGTGATTTTTTATTCTCTCCGCAACGAGTTATTAAACGACGTTCTGTTAAAAGGAGTCGAATATCTCGGCTATTAAAAGCACGAAAAAAGCCCGAATTGTTTCGGGCTTTTTTCGTCGAAATTTCAGCGTGTTTTTTAAGGTGTCAACAGTTTTTCTATCTCTGTTTTCAATTCTTCTTTTCCCATGCCGCCTTGTCGGATAAAGCGAATGATTCCGTTTTGATCGAGGATAACCGTCATGGGGTAGGCGTTCTTTCCGCCGAGATGCTCGAAAATCTTGAAATTTTCGGTATCTTGCGCGAAAGAAATTACGTAGTCTGCAAAGTTTTTATTGATAAAGTCTTGTTTATCCCGTTCGGAGTCCGCCGAATGGGAGTGTAAGGCGATTACCCTGATCCGATCGCCGAATTCCTCTTGCACGTCGTTAAAGTGGGGTAATTCCGCCAAACACGGACCGCATGAAATATACCAAAAATTCAAAACGGTTACTTGCCCTCTGGAAACTTTCGGCGTATACGTGCCGCCGTCGCAACCGGCGTTGCGGTACAACTCCGCTTCAAAATTGAAACATTCTTCTCCCTCTCCGTAAACTCTGAGCGATTCGTTCTTTTGAAAGACGTTGAAATAAAGCAACGCGCCGAGCAGTACCGCGCCTGCGAGAATCCAAGCGATGATTTCAAGATAAACGGATAATTTCGTTCTTGTCTGCATGGCTATTCTCCTTTTTTCGTGGATTGCGTCGAAGTCGCGGTCGTTTCGGAAGTTTCCGCGGCGTTCTTTTTCGCGATGCCTAAGAGGTCAACCCGTTCGGCGGTTTCGGGGGCGGGAGCTTGTACGGCGTTTTCTCTTAAAAACAACTTCGATCCTTTCCAAGAAATCGCTTTTGTCGGGCACGCCTTGATACATTCGCCGCAATGAATACATTCGTGGTCGCCAACGCGCTTGATATCCATTTTGCAGACGGAAAGGCAAAGTCCGCAGTCCGTACACGATTTTTTATCTAACTTGATGCCGAGCATTGCGATTCGACAGAAGAAACCGTAGATCGCGCCGAGCGGACAAAGAAAACGACAGAAGAAACGGAAAATAAATACGCTTGCAACGATAAACACGACGAGAAGCAAAAATTTCCAAGTAAAGAGCGGTCCGAGCATATCGTAGAGCGCTTCGTTGTTCGGGTTAATCAATAAACCGATTCCGCCGAGAAGGGTTCCGGACGGGCAAATATATTTACAGAATGCCGGTACGCCCGTTTGATACATGACGGGGATCGAGACGACTAGTACCGCCAACAGCACGTATTTGAAATACGATAAAACGCGCGTGACTTTGCTCTTTTTCAACTTAGGCGTTTTTATTTTATACAAGAGTTCCTGACCAAGCCCGATCGGACAAAGAAAACCGCAAATCGTTCTGCCGAGCAGTAAGCCGAACAGAATGATGATGCCGAAGATATATGCCGGCGTACGCGTTCCGGAAGAAGCGAGCGCGTTCTGCAACGCGCCCAACGGGCATGCGCCCACCGCGCCGGGGCAAGAGTAGCAGTTCAGTCCGGGGACGCACATATATTTGGACGAGCCCGTGTAAATATTTCCGGTCTTAAACCCCTTTAAATTTGCATTGTACAGCAGCATGGAGTAAAGTTGAATAATTCTGCGTTTTGTCGGGCGGTGATTTTGAAACCACCGTCCGACGGAGATAAAAAACTGTTTGATCCGATGTGCCGTTTTTTTGAAAAATTTCATGCCGTTAACCCAATCCTATACATTCCGTGCAGATGTTGATCGCTTTTTCGAGCAATTCTTTCGCGCCGCCGTTCAGCGCTCCGACAACGATCAAAAGGACGCTGCACAGAGCCAAACCGATCCGTAAGCCTAGTTTGATTTTGGAAAGCGTGCGTTCGCCGACGATCGGCTCGCGCGTTTTTTGTCGTTCAGTCGGCTTTGCCGAGGCGAAGAGTTCTTTCAGTTCTTGAATTTTCTTTTTTGCGGAAAATTCGTCGTATATCGCCTTTGCGATCGCGACAAGAAAGAACGCCGCGATCCAAGGGAGTATTTTTGGAAGCATGGCGAGCATATCGCTCGTCGGGTTAAAACTGTTTCCGACGGGCGTGTAGTTGGATTTGTCGAATACGCAAATGCCGACCATGACCGCCGCGAAAACACCGAATATGATAAATACGTACCGAATGACGGTATCCGTCCGTTCGCTGCGTTTTAAGGCTTCGCTCATCGTGTTTGACGGAACGCGTGCGCGCAATTTTTTCAAAATATGGGTTTGATAGACGAGTGCTTTGTTTTTGACGGACGGTTCGGGAAACAATTCCCAAAGCACCCAACCGACGACCACCGCGCCTAGCCAGAGATAGAGAAAAATCGCGATCTGCGAAAGGGCTTCCCCGACCTTTTGCGGAGCGTACGGAGAAATTTCTTCCGAATGATAGATCCGTTGCGATTGAACGATCAGCAGAATTCCGACAATTATCGTAAAAACGCTTAAAAACACGCCGTAAGCGCGCCGTAGCGTGCGTTGCTGTTTGTCTGTCATGAGTTCTCCTTTTTAAGAAATAGCGGAATTTATTCCGAAATTTTTTCATAATAACGTTAAACGTCGTTTTATTGCGACGTCGCCTTGCGTTTTGCTGACGCAAACCGCCGCTTCTCGTTGAAATGTTGCGTTCGCAAACCCTTGCAAGCAAGTTTGCTCTTGTATTATAACTAACGGCTTGCAAAAAGCAAGTTTTTGCATTGCTAACGCAAATAACAGCCGTATGTTGAAATGCTGCGTTCGCAAACCCTTGCAAGCAAGTTTGCTCACTTGCATTATAAAACAAACGCCTTGTTTAGTCAAGTATTTTGTGAGACGGACGAATTGTCTGCGGCGCGATCTTATTGACAAATTCGATGCCGAAATGGTAAAATAAAAGAAAATCCGAGGGCGTTTTTGCGAAAGTTTTTGAAAAACGCGACGATAGGGGGAAGACGGAATATGGGAAAATCCGCTTACGATAATTTTCTTTCGATTTTGGAAGAGGAACTTTTGCCGGCAATGGGGTGCACTGAGCCGATCGCGGTCGCTTATGCCTCCGCCTTGGCGCGCGATACGCTTGCGGAAGAGCCGATCAAGGCGGAAATAACCGTCAGCGGAAATATCTTAAAGAACGTAAAGAGCGTGGTCGTCCCGAATACGAACGGAATGAGAGGGATCGTTTCGGCGGTGGCGGCAGGCGTCGTTGCCGGGAAGGCGGAAAAGCAATTAGAGGTTTTATCCGACGTTTCGGAAGAAGATCGGGAAAAAATCGGTGCTTTTCTCCGTGCGTGCGAATTTGTCGTGGAGCAATCGCGATCGGGTGACGTTTTCGATATCGGAATCCGCCTTTTTTCGGAGCGCTCGGAATCCTTTGTCTGTATTCGGAAATACCATACGAACGTAGTCCGCGTGGAGCGGAACGGGGAAGTTTTATATCGGGCGGAAAAAGATTCGTCGCGCACCGTGCACGGCGAGAAAAAAACGCTTGCGGACAGAGGTTCGTTGACGGTCGAAAGCATCGTCGAGTTCATTGAAACGGTAGACGCGTCGCTGTTAGAACCGACGGTCGGCAGACAAATCGAATATAATAAGGCGATCGCGAAAGAGGGATTGAAAAACGATTACGGCGTTTCGGTCGGAAAGGTACTTTTACGGGCGTTCGGAAACGGCGTTCATAACGTGGCGAGGGCGACTGCGGCTGCCGGTTCGGACGCGCGCATGAATGGTTGCAATTTGCCCGTGGTTATCGTGTCCGGTAGCGGAAATCAAGGAATGGTCGCGTCCTTGCCCGTGGCTGTTTATGCCGAGTATTTGGGTGTTTCGCACGAAAAAACGTTGCGCGCGGTCGCACTTTCCGACTTGATTACCGTTCATTTAAAGAGCGGAATCGGACGGCTATCCGCTTATTGCGGCGCGGTGAGCGCAGGGTGCGGCGCCGGGGCAGGCGTATGTTATCTTTACGGCGGCGGCAAAAAAGAAGTCGCAGAAACGGTTACCAACGCGCTTGCGATTGATTCGGGCATTATTTGCGACGGCGCGAAGTCCAGTTGTGCGGCGAAGATCGCTTCCGCCGTCGACGCAGGACTTTGGGGTATGGAAATGAGCCGAAACGGAAAGTGTTTTTGCGGCGGCGACGGGATCTTGGAATCGGACGTCGAAAATACGATCGACAACGTGGGCGATATCGCGCGAAACGGTATGCGAGAGACGGACGAGGAGATTATTCGCCTTATGATAAAAAATTGTGTATGAATAAAAATGGGTAATTATGCAAAAAAATCGTTTGTTCTTTGCTTTTGAAAAATAAATTCGGGTATTTTGCTTATCCTAATACGGTGGCTTTTCGACGGAGCGAGCGAAAAAGAGAGCGAGCGACCGTTTGAACGGTTTTTTTCCGAAAGTCCTCGTTTTTTTCGGTAAAAAAGCCGTAGAATTTTCAGAAATTTATTGAATAGAGCCGAAAAAACGGAAAAAAACGCGTACGTTGCGAAAAACGCTGTCCGACGGAAAATTTTTATTAAACGCGACGGATCTTCTTTCAATTATCGTGTATGCAGGATTTTGTGATTTTATGCGTTTTCATTTGACAAAGGCGTGTGTTTATGATAAAATGAGATTTCGTGAAGGTTTAATATGGTATATTAGGTGTTTTTTGTTTTTAATCGAAAAACGACTGTCTAAACGGACGGTTGTTGCGGATAAAAAACACTCGGTACGAATGCGAGAAGGTTGCTTCTCAGGAGGTTTTGATTTGAAGAATATTATAAAACGAACGTTGTGCTTTTCGCTTGTGTTGGCGATGGGGTTGACGCCGATTTGGAACGACCATAACGGAAGCGCGGCTGCGACTGCGAGCGGCAGCGCGTTGTTTCGCAACGTCACGGGCGAGGTAGATCTTTCGAGTATCGCCGAACAAAATTTGGATTCTTCCGTTTTAAGAGGAAACGATTCCGCCGCAAGCAGTTCTTCTTACGGCGAGCATACCGTTATCGTCAGTTTGACGGGCGGCACGCTTATCGATGGGGCGGACGGAACGGACGTTTCGGAATACGCGTCTTCGCAAGAGGGGCAGAATCGGGCGAACTCCATTCGGAAAGCGCAAGATAAATTCTTGAACAAACTTTCGGGAACGGGGATTTCTTATCGGCTTGAAAATCGCTACGTCGCCGTGGATAACGCGGTCGCGATCACGGTCGATACGAAATACGTTTCCGCAATCAAGGAAATGGCGGACGTTCAAAGCGTTTGCTTGTCCGAAACCTACGCTTATCCGCAATCCGTCGATATGGGAACTTACGCTTCGGCGAGTGAGGAAGAACTTACGGACGCGCTTTCCGCTACGGTCAATCAAACGAGCGTGTATCAAACGGGCGTTTACGATTCTTCTTCCGTTATCGAAGAGTACGGTTACGACGGCGACGGTTCTGTCGTCGCGATCGTCGATACGGGCTTAGACTATACGCATAAGGCGTTTACTTGGGACGACGAACGCACGTTGGAAAAGTATCCGTTGGCAAACGCGGTTCTCAATTCGGATAAAATCGCGTCCATTCTTGCGGAAAAGGATTTAATGGCGGAGCAAAGATCGGCGTTGATGGGGCAAGCGATTGATATGAATGACGTTTATATCAGTCAGAAAGTTCCGTTTGCTTACGATTATGCAGACAACGACGCGGACGTTTACCCGTCTTATTCCAACCACGGAACGCACGTTGCCGGTATCGTTGCCGGGTACGATCCGTCCGGTTATACGGATAAAAACGGAAATCACGTAAACGATCCGTTTATCGGCGTTTCTCCCAACGCGCAGTTGGTGATTTGTAAGGTGTTCTCGGACGATATCGACGATAGCGAAGTCGGCGGCGCGGATACCGAAGATATTTTGGCGGCGTTGGAAGACTGCATTTTCTTGGGCGTAGACGTAATCAACATGAGTCTCGGTACGACGTGCGGATTCTCTGCGACGGACGACGGCGACGAGGAAGGCGAACTTTTAAATAAAGTGTACAACGCCGTTCGCGATGCCGGTATCAGTTTGGTTTGCGCCGCGAGTAACGATTACAGTTCGAGTTACGGCGGTAATTTCGGTACGAACCTTGCGAGCAATCCCGATTCGGGTACGGTCGGTTCTCCCGGATCGTTCGCGGCTGCGCTTGCCGTGGCGAGCATTAGCGGACAGACTTCTCCGTACATGATCGCAAACGGGGAAACCCCTATTTATTACGAGGATTCCAACGATCAATACAATAAGAGTTACAGTTTTTCGGATATGCTGTTGCAAGCGGAAAACAGTAAAGAATTTGAATACGTCGTCGTTCCGAACGTGGGGCGTGCATCCGATTACGCTTCGGTCGGCGAAAAGTTAGAGGGGAAAATCGCCCTCGTTAAGCGCGGTAACAACACGTTTAAAGAAAAGGTCGAACTTGCAAAGGAATACGGCGCGATCGGTATTATCGTTTACAATAACGTTTCGGGTATGATCCGTATGTCGCTGGGCGAGGTGGAAGATCCTATTCCGTCCGCAGCGATCTCCATGGACGCAGGAAACGCGTTAGTCGATTATGCGGCGAAACACAACCGTGTCGGTAAGATTTTGATCAGCAGAAGTTTAAAAGCAGGTCCGTTTATGAGCGACTTCTCCTCTTGGGGGTGTACGCCGGACTTGAAATTGAAGCCGGAAATCACCGCGCACGGCGGAGAAATTACGTCTGCCGTTCCGGGCGGCTACGGCGAACAGAGCGGAACGAGTATGGCTTCGCCGAACATGGCGGGCGTGGTTTCCATCATCAGAAGTTATTTGAAAAAGACGCAACCGTCGCTCAGCACGCGCGAACTTACGCAACGCATCAATCAATTGATTATGAGCACGGCGACCATCGTATATGATCGGGACGGTTTGGCTTACTCTCCGCGGAAGCAGGGGGCAGGGTTAGGCAGTCTTGCTAATGCGATCGGTTCGGGTGCTTATTTATACACGGACGACGCTTCTATTGATTACAGACCGCTTGTCAATCTCGGCGACGATAAAGAGAAGAGCGGCGTATACGAGATTGCGTTTAAGATCAAGAATTTCGGCACGAGCGAATTTAAGTTTGAAGTTAAGCCGACGTTCATGACGGAAACGCTTTCGAGCGACGGGCTTGCGGTTGCGGAGCAGGCGTATATGTTGGACGACGAGCCGTTTTCTTGGAGTGTTTCCGGGAAGGGAACGAAGAACGGCAATTTCTTGACGGTTGCTGCCGGCGACGAAGCGGAAATCCGCGTTACGCTCACGCTTTCGGACAAGGAAAAGAATTATATTGATACTAGTTTTCAAAACGGAATGTTCGTCGAGGGCTTTATCGGTTTGGTCAGTCAAACGGACGGGCAGTGCGATCTCACGCTTCCGTTTATGGGCTTTTACGGCGATTGGACGGCTGCTCCCATGTTGGATTACAGCGCGTACGAAGTAGACGCTTCCTTGAAAGACACGTCGGTTGCCGACGAGAATAAACTGAAAGCAAGTATTTGGGAAACGCAGCCCTACACGATGTATTATAACGAAGAATATTCCATGCCGATGGGATCGTTCTCGTATTTGCAAGACGAAAACGCCGACCGCGTTTACACCGTGGAAGAGCACAACGCCGTTTCTTGTTATAACGAATATTTCGGCGATTCTCACCCCGAAAATTATCTGACCGCATATCAATTCAGAGGACTTTACGTCGGACTGCTTCGCGGTGCGCGTACGGTAAAATATTCGCTGAAAAATGCGGAAACGGGTGAAATTCTTTACGAAAAGACCGAAAAGAGAATCAATAAGGCATACACCGGCGGCAATAGCAGCGGCGTTCCTGCGTTTATTAAGTTTGAATTACCTCCGCTTGAATACGGATTCGTTTCCAACGGAAAATACACGATGGATTTCGAGTTCTTTATGGATTACGGCGATCCGGACAGATCCGAACCGGACGGAACGTATTCGTTCTCGTTCTATGCCGATTACGAAGCGCCCGTCTTAGAGGACGTTCGCGTCAGATTTGCGGATTACATGGAGGACGATCAGTCGAAACAGCGGATTTATCTCGATTTGGACGTGTTCGATAACCATTACGCGCAAGCGGCTCTCCTTTGCTATTACGACGGCGAGTTCTTGCAACAGGTTACCGAGTACGTTACGCCCGTGTATAACAGCGTGAGAAACGGCAAGAGCACGGTTTCCATCGAAATCACGGATATTTACGAAAAATACAAAGATCGTCTGTATCTCCAATTGGACGATTACGCATTGAACCACAGCGTGTATTATATTGATTTGACGGCGGCGAAAGAGGGGGTTACGCCCGATACGTTCGAGTTGAACGAGGGCGAAAACGAAATTACCCTTGATCGGTACGAGGCACACAAGGTTTCGTTGGCGTATAGCGGCAGCGCGAATCTTTCCAACTTTACGTGGTCTTCGCAAAACAGAAGCATTGCAGACGTCAAGAACGGGGAAATCGTCGGGATCAACGCCGGCAAAACGGTGGTCACCGTTTCCAACGGCAAGGGCGTTTATAAAACGATCAACGTGACCGTAACCGAAAAGACGGTCAATCTTGCGGTCCCGTCCCTTTCGTTCTCCGTCATCGAGGATAGCGAAGACAAACTCGTTTCTGCGGATAACGTTTCGCTGTACCCCGATCAAGACGTAACGCTTACGGTCGAAACCGATCCTTGGTATTATCCGAAAGATTCGCTTAACTTAAAATGGTCGTCTACCGATTCCGAAATTGTTTCCGTCGATCAGAACGGAAAGTTGACCTTAAAGAAAAAGGGAAGAGCGAGCGTTAAGGCTGTCTTGATCGACTCCAACGGGCAAGAAACGGCGTATTCCGCCGTTGTCAGAATCAACGTGCTCGATCCGTTCGTTATTTCGGGATACAGTTTGACGCATTACAGAGGAACGGATAAGGTCGTCACGATTCCGGACGACAAGATGATTCTGTATATCGGCGAGGAAGCGTTTAAGGATAACGGAACGATGGAAGAGGTCATTATTCCCAAGACCGTTATCAATATCAGCGAAAGAGCGTTCCAAAACTGCTCTGCGTTGAAGCGCGTTTATCTCGTAAGTCGGGAGGCGCAAGCCATTCCGGACGCGGACTTGAAACTCGTTTATCGCGACGCGTTCAGCGGTTGTACTGCTTTGGAATCGGTCGATCTTACAAACGTTAAGACTATTACCTTAGGCGTCAACGCGTTTGCAAACTGTTCGAGCCTGAAAGAGGTGAAGAACATGGCGGCGGTCGGTACGGCGTTCAGTTACGCGTTCTACAATTGCTCGTCGTTAAAGAGCGTCGACCTTACGGGTATGCACGTTGCAGGCGTCGGCGTGTTTGAATCTTGTACGAGCATTTTCGAGGTTTTGACGGGATATTATACCGCGATCGGAACTGAAATGTTTAAGAATTGTACCGCGCTTGCTTTTATTCAGTTAAACAATACCGCGGTAGGCAATAATGCTTTCGAGGGCTGCACGCGGCTTTCCAAAGTGGAATTGAACCAGAAGAAAGCGGAATACGAAATCGGCGCGGAAGCGTTCTTGAACAGCGGACTTTCCAACATTCTGTTCGCTGACGGCTGTCTGGTGCGTGAAATCGGCGATCGGGCGTTCGCGAATACGAAAATCGCGTCGATTGCGCTGCCGAACGGCTTGCGCGAACTCGGATCGGGCATCTTCTCCGGAACGACGAGATTGAGAAAAATCGTCTTGCCGGCGTCTTTCTCGCTTGAACAGATTCGCCTTGCCGGTGCTTTGTTCGCAGGGAAAACCGTCGAATTAGCCGACGATTCGGATTACCGCTTGGAGAACGGCGTTCTCTACGATAAAGATTATAAAATTTTGCTGTCTGTGTTCGGAAGCAGCAGCGTTACGACCGTTTCGATCCCCGAAACGGTGGAAAAGATTTACGATTACGCGTTTGCCGGAAGCGGCGTTACGAGTATCAGCGTTCCCGCATCGGTCAAGGAGATCGGAAAGGGTGCGTTTAAGGATTCCAAACTTTCTTCGATCGTGTTCGAGGGCGATCGTCTGAGCGAGATCGCGGAAGAGGCGTTTTACGGAACGAAGTTGCTTTCGATCACGCTTCCGAATTCGGTTGAAAAAATCGGAAGTTATGCGTTCGCAAACTCTTTCCTCAATACGATTTCCGTTTTGGGGAACGTTTCTTCGATCGGAAGTTATGCGTTTGCTTACTGCGATAAACTTCGCTCCGTCGCGTTGTCCGACAACGTTAAGACGATCGACGACTACGCGTTCTTGGAATGTTTTGCGCTTGCCGAAATAACGCTTCCTGCCGTCCGTGAAATGGGTGAAGGCGTGTTCGTTCGTTCGGGCTTAAAGAGCGTGTCGTTCGGCGACGACGCAGAAGCGTTGGGCGAATATACGTTCTTCGGGTTGAAGAACTTGACGCGCGTTCGTTTGAGCGAAAAGATGAAAACGATCGGCGAAAATATGTTCTATGAGTGCGAATCGCTCGAAGAAGTCACGATCGGCGGCGTGCAAGAGATTCAAGCGTATGCGTTCGCCGGTTGCGAAAAATTGAGTACGATCGACCTTTCCGAGGTGGTTACCGTCGGTGAACTCGCGTTTTATAATTGCAACGCGTTGAAGCGGCTGAATCTTGCCAAGGCAGAGGAGATCGAAACGGGCGCGTTTGCCGTGGATAACGGTAGGGGCGGCGCAACGGAAATTTCCATGCCCGTCGTAAAGAAAATCGGCAATTCCGCTTTCGAGGGAGCGAGCGTTGCTTCGGTCGAACTCCCGACAAGTTTGGAAACGATCGGATTCGGCGCGTTTGCTTATGCGAAATCGCTTGCAACGGTTACGGTGGCAAAGGAGAACGGGAATTTCTTCGTCCAAGACGGCGTTCTGTATAAAAACACGTTGACGGGCGGCTACGAATTGCTTTTATATCCGTCGGCAAAGGCGCACGACGGCGACACCTACACGGTGTTAGAGGGAACGATCCGCATTGACGCTTACGCGTTCGCAGGGCTTGCTTCCGAAGAAGACGTCCCCGAAACGGAGAACTCGTTGCGCAAAGTAATTCTTCCGTACAGCGTGATCGCGATCGGCGACAGCGCGTTCTTTGAAAGCGGGATCACGGAATATACGTTTGAGGGAATCAACGCGCCTACGCTTGAAACCGTTTATAAAGACGAAGTGGAAGAGATTTTGACGGAAAACTTCGTAAACATGACCGAACCCGCCATCAACAGTTACTACTATTCGAACTTTAACACGTTGTTCGTTTATTACGTCGATATGGTAGGGGAAAAGAGCGAATTGGTTATGAACTACCCCGAAAACGGAAACGGGTACGATAATTTCGTCTATTCGAGATATTTCGGCGTGAAAAACAAGACGGACGTCGTGATGGACGAAAATACGCGTTCGTTCTTGGAAACGATGGATCGGTTTGTTTCGGACGAAACGCTTTTCGCTTGGGAAACCAAGGCGAACGGCGGCGATACCGCGACTTATTACGCGGACGTACAAGCCTTTTCCGAATTATTAAAAACGGCAAGACGTCTTTACGAAAATATTAAAGACGAAGCGCAACTTCGCTACGTAGACGAATCGCTCGTCGATCGGCTAAGCGTCGTTGAAAACCGTATGCGTTCGATTAAGTCTTTGTACGGAATCAAAGTGAGAATTTCCGGTTTGAAGTACGAAAAGGACAGTTATAAGAGCGTTTATAACGAGGGCGAAGTCTTCGATATGACGGGGCTGAAAGTGATCGTCGTTTACGACGACGGATCGACGGACGCCGCGGACGCAAGTAAATTGACGTTGATCACAACGGCGGAATTGAAGTCTTATTACAGGGACGTCGAGGTCCGCTACACGGTTGACGGATTAGATTATACCGTATACGTCGCGATTACGGTAAACGCAGCGGACGATGTGGTCGATAATCCCGAAAAGCCCGAAAAAGAGGGGTGCGGAAGCGCGATCGATTTCGGCTCGGCATTGTTGTTCGTCGGCTTGCTCGGTACGTGCGTCGCGGTGATGAAAAAGAAAAAAGAATTTTGACGGAGATAAAAACGAATGGTTTCAAAAGCGAAAAAAAACGTCCTGCTTGCTTTGGTTATGATCGGAGTTCTCTGCTTTTTTGCAGGGTGTCAATTCGGACCGACGCTTGACGGCGAAAAGAACAAGTACGATCTTTCGGCTTTAATAACCTATCACGCGAACGGCGGAACGTTTAATAATAATAAAGATTTCGCCGATCTGTGGTATAAGGACGGAAGTTACGCGCTCAACGTCGGGATTGTTTCCGTAGTAGTCGGCGATATCAGCGTAACCTATCCCAATCACACGTTAGAGGGTTGGTATTTTGCGCAAACGGACGAGAACGGCGACGTCGTTTATACGGACGATACCAAAACTACGGTGAAACTCGGAGAACCGTTCGATTTTAAAACCGCCTTGCAAAAGGGCGATCAAATTCATTTGTACGCGCATTGGGTTGCCGATCAACAACTTAAATTTTTGCTTGCCGCAGAAGAAAGCATCGACGATCAACTCGCGTACGGCGACGTTACGTTTAACGTGGGCGACGTTCTCAACGCGCAGTATTTCGACGCGAGCGGACGGATCGAACAACCGACGTTGGATCAGGTAACGAAAACGTTCGATTCCCCGGAAGGGTACGTCTTTGCGGAATATTATTATGATGCGGAATGTGAAAAACCCGTTTCGTGGCCGGTCAACCGTTCGGAATCCGAAGAGGTCGATTCGGTTTCTGTTTACGTGAAATATCTTTCGGACGAATGGACGGTTGTGGAAAGCGCGAACGATCTGAAAAAGATGTTCGGCGTGAACGCGGCGAGCGACGGAAAATATTTTATTAAAAACGATATCGTGACGACGTATTCTTATACGAAGATCACTGCGAGCGTTAACGCGACGTTCAGCGGCGAGATCAGAGGAAACGGATATACGATTTCGGGCGTGTCGGTGACGCAAGCGAAAGTCGGAGCGGGCGAATCTGTTTCGTTGTTCGGCAAACTTGCGGCAACGGCGAAGATCTCCGATCTCACGTTAGATAACTTTAAGTTGGAATTTACGGCGAACGAAGGGGCTTCGGTCCATGCGTATTTCCTCGCTACCGAAATCGAAACGGGCGCGACGGTTCAAAATTTAATCGTTAACGGCGGCTCGATGAGAGTTCGGTTGAACGAGGGGGAGACTTGTAACGGAAAAACGCCGAATAAAGAGACCCCCGGCGATTGCCCGATTACGGGCACGGAGCACGACGGCATTGGGATAAACGTCGCGCCCGAAATGAATTTTACAATCAGATAAGAAAGAAAATCATAGGAGGATCAATATGAAGAATAAGTTGAAAAAACTCTTTTCAAACGCGATTGTTTTGGCACTCACGTTGAGTTTTGCATTGGTCGGCGGCGCATGCGGCGACGGGAAAAAGGAACAAAGTTACGATCCCGAAACGCGCCCCGTTACGTTTGCGATCAGTGCGTTGGACGGAACGTTTAACCCGTTCTTTACGACAAGCGCAACCGATCAATCCGTTGCCGGATTAACACAGGTCGGAATGCTTTCCACCAGCAATGACGGCGACGTCGAATGCGGTGAGGACGTCCCGACGGTCGTACTCGATTACAAAATAACTTCTTACGACAAAAACGGAGCGGTCGTTACGGGAAATACGGCGGATCATACTACGTATGACTTCGTGATCAAGAACGGAATCAAGTTCAGCGACGGCGTGGATCTTACCATCGACGACGTGCTGTTCAATCTTTACGTTTATCTCGATCCCATGTACAGCGGTTCTACCACGATTTATTCGGTCGATATTCAAGGCTTAAAGAAATATCGTTATAACGATCCTACCATGCAGGACAGTTCTACGAGCAATATCGAAAAGACGTTCCGTGCGGACGCGCAACAGAGAATCGACGATTTGATTGCTTGGTCGGATAACGAAAAAGACATGGACGAAGAGATGGAAAAGGATCTGGAAAAGGTTCGCGCGCAGTTCAAAAAGGATTTGTTAAGCGATTGGAACGCAAACGTCGGGCAACTTGAATCTTCTTATACGGAATATTCGTTTACCGAAGATTGGCAGTCCTTTTATCTGAACGAGGGAATCATCAATATCGCAACCGAGTTGAATACGTCCGGAAATACCGTTATCAAACGGGATAACAATAATAAATACGTTACCGATTTGAATAACAATGCGGATTTCAGTTATGATTCCGATCTCCAAACGGATATCACCGCCGCCGCGGCGGATGAAACGAAGATCGCAAAATACATGAGCGATTATTCTTGCGACAGAGAACTTGCGATCGATTATATCAAGAGAGATTTCGCTATCGACGTCGCTTATAACGCTTACGCGAGCGATAAGGCGATCAAAAACGGAATCGTCACGATTTTGCAGGGGATGACGACCGGTTCGACGGTTTTGGAAAATTGGACGCTTGAAGAACAGTCCGCTTATTATAAGGGGCAGACCGATTCGGTTAAGAGCATTGACGGAATCAAGACGTACAAGACTTCCTCTTTCGACGGAGTGAACAAGACGAAGTTGACCGAGGAGCACGACGTTCTCAGCATTACGATCAACGGCATCGATCCCAAGGCGATTTGGAACTTTGCGTTTACCGTTGCTCCCATGCACTATTATTCCGACGAAGAAACGATTGCGAATAAAGCAGAATATCCCTACGGCGTAAAAGCGCGCGATAAGGAGTTTTTCGACGACGTTCTGAATTCTCCCGAGAAAAACCTTTTGCCGGTGGGCGCAGGCGCGTATCGCGCTTCCAACGAAGCGGGGAATGCGAGCAACGATCCGAGTAAAGTTAATATTTACGGTTTCTGGTCGAACAAAAAGTGCTATTACGAGCGCAACGATTATTTCGAAACGTTGGGTAGCGGCATTTGCAACGCGAAGATCAGACGGTTCATTTACGAAGAGGTGACCGAAAACAATATTCTCACGCGCTTAAAGACGGGAGAAATCGATTACGGTATGCCGAGCGCGAAGCCCGAGAACAAGGCTTCCGCAATCGCGGAATCTCACCTCGCGGTACGCGAATACATGACCAACGGTTACGGCTACGTCGGGATCAACCCGAAATACGTCAAAGACCTCGAAGTCCGTCAAGCGATTATGATGGCGTTCGATACGAGCAGCGTTATCGCCGGTTATTACGGCGGAACGATGGCTGAGCCGATTTATCGTCCGATGACCACCCTTTCTTGGGCATATCCGAGCGGTTGCAAGCCGTACTATCAATATGACAACACCGGCGAGCAGATCAGAGATTTGGTTGAAAGTGCCGGCTATAAGAAGAACGGAAACGGAATTTACGAGAAGAACGGCACAACGCTGAAATTCAAGTTTACGATCGCCGGCGATACGACCGATCACCCTGCCGCGACTATGTTTGAAAAAGCCAGACAGATTTTGAATCAAAACGGCTTCGATATTACGGTCGGTACGGACGTTTCCGCATTGAAAAAGTTGTCTACCGGCAACCTTGAAGTATGGGCGGCGGCGTGGACGTCCACGATCGATCCCGATATGTACCAGATCTATCATAAGGACAGTAAAACGACGAACACGAAGAACTGGAACTACGACGGCATCATGAATACGGACGAATATCCCAGAGAGCAGAAACTCGTTAACGAGTTGAGCGATTTGATCGATCAAGGTCGTGCGACCAACAATAAGAACGAGAGAATCGAGATTTACGCAAAGGCGTTGGATAAGATCATGGATCTTGCGATCGAGTTCCCGACGTATAACAGAAAGGATCTCGCCGTTTACAACAAGAACGTGCTTGACGCTTCTACGATGAATCAAACGCAGAATCTTAAATATCATAGCCCGACCGAAAGACTTTGGGAATTGAATTATAACTGATTCTTTCGGAAAAAAGGAAACGAATCGAATGAACGGGAGCGTTTTGTTCTGCCGCGCCGCGTAGGCGCGTTCGGATAAGCGCGCCCGTATCAGTCGTTAAAAAGGGAAAAACGAAATGACAAAATATATTATTAAAAGATTATTGTTGGCGCTTTTGATTTTATTCGGCGTTTCCATCATATTGTATGCGTTGGTCAGAGTGATGCCTGCGGATTTTATCGCGGACGAATATTATAAAACGCATACCAACGTGGACGTGGATTCGGGCGAATTAAAGCAGATTATGCTGGATAATAATCTTGAAAGTCTTGAAGACGTTTGGGCGCAGGGATATAGCGATCTTTGGAATAAGGTGTTCCGCAACGGAGAGCCTGTGTTGGACGCAGACGGGAATATCAAAACGACCGCTCCGTTTTTCGCGGCAACGAAAAGCATTGTCGCGGGATATTGTAATTGGCTGGGCAATTTCGTTACGGGGGATTTCGGCACTTCGTTTAAGTATAACCGCCCCGTGACCGACGTAATTTTACAATACATGGGGTATTCCTTTACCATATCGTTGATATCGCTCGTGTTGCAACTTTTAATCTCCATTCCGTTGGGGATTAAGAGCGCGTGCAATCAATACGGGAAATTAGACTATATCACTACTGTGCTTACGATGATCGGAATATCCTTTCCGTCTTTCTTTTTCGGAAGTATCGTCATCAAGATCTTTGCGGTCGATTTGGGGTGGTTCCCTGCAGGGGGAATCGGTTCGTCCGATCCGTTAGATCAATTGTGGCACATGGTGCTTCCCATTTTGGTGCTTACGATCTTATCCGTCGGCTCGATGATGCGGTATACCCGTACCAATACGTTGGAAGTGTTGAATGCGGACTATATCCGTACGGCGCGCGCGAAAGGGGTATCGGAGAGTACGGTCGTTTATAAACACGTTTTCAGAAATACGCTGATTCCTTTGGTTACGACGCTGGCAGGGATTATTCCGAGCTTGTTCGGCGGCGCAATGATTACCGAAACGGTATTCGATTTACCCGGAATCGGCAACATCGCATATCAATGTATGCTGGTGGGGGACGTTCCGTTCATTATGGCGTACAATATGTTCCTCGCCGTGCTTACGGTAATCGGAATTCTTTTGACCGATTTGATGTATGCGGTCGTCGATCCGCGCGTAAAACTCGGAAAATAATCAAAGGGGTAAATCATGGAAGAAGAAAAGAAAACGTTCTCCGAACAAGAGAAAGACGACGCTTTCCGCGTTGCGCAAGAGCAAGCGCACGTCGACGCGGCGTCCGAATCCGTGTTGCTTGCGTCCGAATCCGAACAGGAAGGCGGAGATGACTTACACGGGGAAAACTTAACCGATCGCGTAAAGGTGCTCTCTCCCGGCATGACGGTATTGAAGCGTTTTTTTCGCTCTAAACTTTCGGTAACGGGGTTAGTCATTCTCATCGTTCTGTTTTTGTTTGCCTTTGTAGGACCGTTGTTGTCGCCGTACGGGGAGGATACGAAAGACGAAACTCCCGGGCAGGATAAAGTCGTCACGACGCCGATTACGTATATCGACGAAAACGGACAAGAGGTTATCACTTATTATATTTCGATCACGCCCACGAGCGAAAACGCAATGGCTGCCCCCTCTTTGAAGCATTGGTTGGGGACGGACGAAAACGCAAAGGATATTTTTACGCGCTTGATGTACGGCGGTCGCGTATCTCTTACCATCAGTTTGATCGTTATTTTAATGGAAACGCTGATCGGCGTTTTGCTCGGCGGCTTGGCAGGTTATTTCGGCGGTTGGGTAGATCAAGTGATCATGAGAATCGTGGATATTCTTTATTGTATTCCGCAGATTCCGATCATGTTGATTTTGTCCGCGTTGTTTACGACGCTGAAAATCGAAACCATTGCGCGTTTATACTACATGATGGGAATTTTGACGTTGATCGGATGGGCAGGCACTGCCCGTTTGGTACGAGGACAGATCCTTTCGCTCCGCGAGCAAGAGTTTATGCTCGCCGCAAAATGTACGGGCTTGTCGGCGCGGCGGAAGATTTTCAACCATTTGCTTCCGAACGTATTGCCGCAGTTGATCGTTTCCATGACGCTCGGCTTGGGCAGCGTGATTTTGACGGAAGCGACGCTCGGTTTCTTAGGATTGGGCGCGCCGCTGAATACGGCGACTTGGGGAAGTATGATCAACTATGCGTCTAAGTCGATTTATTTAAATAACTATCCGAATTTCTGGATTCCGGCAGGCATTTGTATTACGCTTGCGATTCTGGCATTTAACTTCGTGGGCGATGGCTTGCGCGACGCCTTCGATCCGAAAGCAAAAAGGTAACGGCTATGGGAAATAAGACCGAAAAAAAATCGCATTATATCTCTGCGAAAGAATCTAGATCAATCGCGAAAGAGAATCTTGCGAAGATCAAATATTACGAGAAGAGAAAAAAGCGGAAAGTCGTAGAAAGCGAATTTACGACGGAGATGAAAGATTCTAAGAACCTCGTCGAATTCGATAATCTGCAAACGTATTTTTTCACCGACGTCGGCGTAGTGAAAGCGGTAAACGGCGTTACGTTTTCCGTCCCGGAAGGGAGTACGGTCGGCGTTGTCGGCGAATCCGGTTGCGGCAAGAGCGTGACTTCTCTTTCGTTGATGCAATTAGTGCAAGGTCCGAGCGGACAGATTGTAGACGGAGCGATTCGCTTCCGCTCCAACGCGTTCAAAAAGGACGCGAGCGGCAATAAGATCCCCGTTTACGAAACGGACGGTGACATCGTAAAAACAGACGAAAAGGGCAAGCCGATCAAGAAAAAGAACGCTTTGGGCGGTACGCTTTTCGAGATGGAAGAAAAGGTTTACGATATCGCGAAAATGCCCGTAGAGGCGATGCGTTCGATCAGAGGACGGGAAATCGCAATGATTTTCCAAGAACCGATGACTTCGCTGAACCCCGTATTTACGATCGGAAAGCAACTGGACGAGGTGTCGAAACTGCATATCGCGGATCTTCCGAAAGATAAAATCAAAGAACGCAGCATCGAAATGCTCAATCGAGTGGGCATTGCGGACGCCGCAGGCGTTTATAAAAAATATCCGCACGAACTTTCGGGCGGTATGCGCCAGAGAGTGATGATCGCAATGGCGTTGATTTGCGATCCCAAGTTGATCGTCGCGGACGAACCGACGACTGCGTTGGACGTTACCATTCAGGCGCAGATCCTCGACCTTTTACGGGATATTAAAGAGAAAAACAAGAGCAGTATTCTTTTGATTACGCACGACCTCGGCGTCGTTGCGGAAATGGCGGATTACGTCGTCGTCATGTATGCCGGGAAGATTATCGAAATGGGCACGACGGAGGATATTTTCGACCGTCCGCTCCATCCGTATACGGTGGGGTTACAGAAGAGCAAACCGACCGTCGACGACGAAGCGGACGAATTGTACTGCATTCCCGGGTTTGTTCCGAATCCGGTGGATATGCCCGATTACTGCTATTTTCGCGACCGTTGCGAGCGTTGCATGAAAAAATGTGCCGGAGAATATCCGGAGTTGATTGATGTAAGCGAAACGCACAAGGTCGCATGTTACCTTTACGAAGCAGGCAAGGAGACGGAAAATGTCTGATAATATTTCGTTGAAAAATACGGACGAGGGAAAAGAAAACGGGCTTTTACTGGAAGTAAAGCACTTAAAAAAATACTTTGTGACTGATAAAAGTCTGTTCGGCAAACCGACGGAGTTTTTGCGCGCGGTGGACGACGTGTCGTTCACGCTGGAAAAGGGAAAAACGCTCGGTATCGTCGGGGAATCCGGTTGCGGAAAGACGACGATGGGGCGGACGCTTTTGCGCCTTTACGACGTTACGGACGGCGAGATTTGGTTTAAGGGAAAAGAAGTTTCCAAAATCAAGAACAAGGAATTTGAAAAACTTCGTCCGCAAATGCAGATGATCTTTCAAGATCCCTACGCAAGCCTTTCTCCGCGTATGACGGTGGGAGAAATTATCGGCGAAGCCGCGCTCGAACACGGAATCGTAAGCAAGGAAAATTATCGCGAATACGTGCTCGGCGTAATGAAAATGTGCGGCTTGCAACCGCATTACTTCGAGCGTTATCCGCACGAGTTTTCGGGCGGACAACGGCAAAGAATCTGTATCGCGCGCGCATTGGCGTTAAAGCCGGAACTTGTCGTTTGCGACGAGCCGGTTTCGGCGTTGGACGTGTCCATTCAGGCGCAAGTGATCAATATGCTGAAATCGTTGCAAAAAGAGTTGGGGCTTGCCTATATTTTCATTACGCACGATTTGTCCGTCGTCAAACATATTTCGGATAATATCGGCGTGATGTATCTCGGCAACATGGTGGAATACGCGTCCAAGAAGCAGATTTTTGAAAATACGCTTCACCCGTATACCAAGGCGTTGTTTTCCGCCGTTCCCGTGCCCGATCCGCACGTTAAGATGAAGCGCATCGTGTTGCAAGGCGATATTCCGTCGCCCGTGCATCCGCCGAAAGGCTGTCGGTTTCACACGCGTTGCGGCAGTTGTATGGATATTTGCAAAAAGATCAGACCCGATTATCGCGAGGTTGAGCCGGGGCATTTCTGCTCTTGTCACCTTTACGATACGGACGAGCAAAAGGCGGAATACGCTGCAAAACTCGCGGAAGCGGAAACCGAATCCGAAAATACTTGACGAAAGGTTCGGACGGATGCGCATACGTTCGGATTTTGCTTGAACGTTCCGCGCAAAGGTGCGTGAAAAGAGTATGGTGAAAAAAGAGAAAGACGAATTAGATACCGAAACGACGATTGCCGATATGAATATAGAGGGGTTTCGTTGGTACGACGCTTCGCGAAAGAAAAACCGAAAAACAGACGAACGGAATCAATCGTTAAGCCTTACGCCCAAGGAAAAACGGGCGATGCGGCGAGGCGCGTTCCTTGCGATATTACCGTTTATCGTGTGCGTTGTCGTCGTTTTTTCGATCGTTTATTTACTTGCGCGTCTTTGGATTAGTTGAGCGAGATTCGTTTTATAAAAAATTTGGAGAACAATATGAAAAAAAGGTTACTTGTTATTTTATCGAGTTTACTGTGCTTGCTATGTTCGGCGGCGTTCGTTGCTTGCGACGAGCCAAAGCTGGAAGAGTCGAAGCCGAGCGGCAGTTATACCGTAACGTATGAGGCGGCGGAGGGAATTAAATATTCTGCGGACAACGTCACGACGATTGAGGGCGGCAGCGACTTGGTATTTACGTTTGAGGTCAGCGTGTTTTATAAGGGCACGCCGATCGTCACGGTGAACGGGAGAGAACGGAATACTTCCTTTGCGGACGAAGACGAGCATATTTACTCTTGCAAAATCAGAAGCGTGTCGAAGGACGTTACCGTTTCGATTAGCGGCGTCGAAAAGGCGGAATCCGAACTGCTGAAAAGCGGTACGGGCACGATAGAAGCGCCGTTCTTGATCAAAGAACCGATTGACTTGATCGAAATGGCAGAAGTGATCAACGCCGGCGGAGAAAATTCGACGATGAGCGTTCTCGGCTATTACCATTTGGAAAATTCGCTTGACTTCCGCGGAGAAGAAATTCAGATTATCGGCGACGGGAACACGCAATATTCCTTTTTCGGGGGATATTTCAACGGAAACGGACATACGATTTCTAATTTTAAGATTGATACGGATAAAGAATACGTCGGCTTGTTCGGCATTGTTCAAGCGTACGATATGCTCGGCTTTTCGGGCGGAACGATTTACAACCTAAAATTATCCGATTTCACCGTAACGTCGAGAAATACGGGAACGACGCTGGTTTGCGGCTCGTTGGTCGGGCAAGGCTTCGGCGCGAACTTGACCTTGTGCGAGGCGAAAAACGGCGTCGTTGAAATTTACGGCGATCAAAACCATTTTTCTTATGCGGGCGGATTGATCGGCTTGCAGAATTCTTACGAATATCCGAATTTTTCCAAGATCGCGTATTGCGCGACGGTTAACGTTGACGTAAACTGCAACGCAGGTTCTACCTACGTGGCGGGCGGCATCGTCGGGTTTGTGTATTCTTATGAAGAAACGACTGTTTCCACCGTGTGCAACAGTTATTCCACGGGTAACGTTTCCGGCTCGTTCTATGCAGGCGGAATCGCCGGTTGGTTGGGCAATTATTCGGCGATCGTCAATTGTTATTCGACGGGCAACGTCAGCGCGCAGACCAATCTTTCGGACTTGGACGGTTCTGAGGAATATTGCCATTCGTACGCAGGCGGCATCGTTGGCATGGCGCAAAACGATACGGCGATCGTGGATTGCTTTGTAACGGGGAAAATGAGTGCGATGGCGCAGTTGGGCGGCAATTACGCGCATACGGGCGATTTTGCCGGCAGAATCGAGGCGTTGAACGAAACGCAATTCAATTCTCACCTTGCGAGCGTGTTCAACTGCTATTACGCAAAGGACGGGAAGAGCGATTCCATCGACCTAACGAAGAAAGAGGACGTAAAGAGCAATCTTTATTGGCATGAAATCGACTGGTTGTTTCCGCAGGGAAGTTATCCCGTCATCAACGACGTAAACAGTTCTATTGATTCGGATTCGGAAACGAGCACGATCGAGCACTATTATTATACGGTAAAACTTGATTTCGGCGACGTAATCGCGGAGGGGGAAGAAGAGGATTTAAGCAGCCTTGAAGTTGAGATTGCCGATCAATACGAATCCATGGCGTTCTGGTACTTGGCGTATATCGGCGGTTCTGGCGGAATCCCGAGCAGCATTTACGCGAAGGACGGATACGTTTCTTACGGATATTATTTTGACGAAGCGCGTACGCTTGCCGTTCCTTACGGCTACGTTCCGACGCGGAACATCACCCTTTACGTCGGTTTTGCCGATTATAAAGAAGTTGCGGGAACGTACTATATCATTCCGCAAACCGCGTCTGCGTATTCCGATCCGATCAAGTTGACGATTTCGGACAACGGTTCGTACGAGTGTTCGGACGCGTACGAAACGCATAGCGGCGTATACGTTTATAACGGAAAAAATATTTTATTTTACGACGCGCGTTTTGCGCGCTATTACGGCGTAAGCGCGATCGAGAACCAGCAAGAATATACTTTCTCCGCGTCCCTTTCGGATAACCGACTGACGATTTTCGGCGGTATTTATACGGACGAAGACGGCGAATCCGTAACGTTGGTCGCGCAAGACAATCCGTTATGCGCGGTGAAGAAAGAAGCGGCACTTGTCGGCAGTTATTATAATAAGACGGAAACCGAAACGACGATTTATACGTTCTATGCAGACGGACGGGGCGAAGCAAGCCGAAACGACGAGATCGAAGAGTTTACCTATTCGGGGAACGGCGCGGTATTAGAGATTGCGTTTGCTTCCGAAACGCTGAGCGGAACGGTAAAGAACGGCGTACCCGTCGCCGTAGGCGGCAAAGCGTTGACGGCTGCGGACGCGTACAGAGGAACGTGGAAATTAGATTCGCTTTCGGATAAATATTACGTGTTCGACGGCGCGGGCAATTGGCAGTATCTCTATTACGGGTATCGTTTTGAAAAGAACCACGCGTTCAAGGAATTGTTGAACGAGGAATACGGCACGTATACGGTTGAAAACGACGGTTTGGTCTTGTCCGACGGCACGAAGATTTCCTTCGGCGCGGACGGCTTCGTCGTAGCGAAAAAGAGCGGTAACGAGATGATTTACGGCAAAGAAAACAGCCGTTTCGGAACGTGGAATACCGCGGACGGCTCTGTTTGCTTAGATCTGTACGGCATGGGCAAGAACGGTTCGGGCGAGGCGAAATTGACCTTTATCACCGAGCAAAACGGGAAGACTTGTAACGAAATTAATCGGTTGACCTATTCGTCCGACGTCTTGGCGGACGATACGCTCTGCCTCTTTTACGACGGCGCGTTGTTTGGCTTGGTGTCTTACGACGGGAATACGGGAACGTTGATCGGCTCTGTTTATAACGCGACGGAGAGCGTGTATGCGGATATGACGTTCTATCGTTTGGACGAATATCGCGGCGAATGGATCGGCAACGATTCCGATCCGCTGTTCGAGATCGTCGATTTTAACGGCTACGGCAGTTATGCGGCGGTCGGCGTCGCGCCGGACGGGATTCTTTTGATCGACGGGCAAAAGGTGGAATATACGTTGGACGGCTTTACGTTGGAGGGCTACTTCACCTATAACGGAACGTTGTATTCGATTTCTTTGGACGAAGAAACGAATACGTTGACGGTCACTCCGTCGGGCGAAGCCGCAATCGAATTGGTCAGAAAGGACGTTTTGGGCGACAAGACGTTTATGGACGAAACGGGGAACGAATACGGATTCAACGGCAAGAGCGGAATCGGGGACGGACGTCTTACCGTCGTCGCGACGAACGGAGAAACTGCGACGTATCGCTACGAATTGACGAATAAAGACGGCGTTGTCGCGCGGATCTTGAACGAAACGAATGCGGAAATCGGCTCTCTTACAATCACCTCTGAAAACGGCGAAAGCAGTTATTTTTTGAATTTGAATGGCAAAAACTTCGCGATCGGCGAAAAGACGGTGTTTACGGGCAAGTGGGCGCTCAGCGCGTCGTACGCGTCCATGATCGAGATCGGCACGATGAATTTAAGCGGCAAATTGAACGGGCGCGTTCCGCTGTCCGTAGACGGCGTTGTTTCCGTTCACGATGCGGAGTTCGAAATGGTGGACGGCTCGTATTTGGAATGGGAATACGCGGACGGCGAATATTTGTACGCGGTTTCGGTTGCGGACGGACAGTTCGTGTTGTCGCGGTATCTGAATTGGTTTAAATACGAAGATTCGGGAACGGACGATAGCGGCGAATCCGTTTGGAATTACAGTTACGCCATGAAAGCGGATTTGTTGTTCGGCGTTTGGACGAGCGCATTGTTTTCGCAAGAATATGCGTTTGACGGCATGGGATTGTGTAACGAAGTCTTGGGTTACTATTCCGTTCGGAATATTTACGATACCGAAGAAGATAGCACCGAGTATTTCTATTACAGTTATTTCAGACAAAAAGAAAATCCGACCGCCTTTGACTACGTGATTGTAACCGAGGTCGGCTCTGCTTGGAAAGTTGTGTTCTGCGATTACGATACGGCAGGCGACGACGCTTACAAGAACGAGGAAACGCACCGAGCGTTTACGTTGGAATCCGTCGATTTAAGCGATTACGACTTGACCAAAGACGATTATAACGAAACTGTATAAAAAATAATAAAAACATCGCCTGTCTGCGTGACGGGCGATGTTTTTTATGCGTAAAACGCGATTCGTTCGGGATAAAGTTGCGCGCTTTTTATTGGGGAATAAAAAGCAAGGGAATCCCTTGCAAAATATCAAAAACGTTCGTCTAATAATCTATTAGATGAACGTTTTTTCTATTATTATAGTAAAAAACAGTCGAAAAGTCAACGCAACGAGTATAAAAAATGCAAGAAACGCCTTGTTTTTCGCAAAATCCGTACCGTTATGAGAATAGTGGTTCGGTTTTGTTCATCTAATAGATTATTAGATGAACAAAACGCAAAGAGTCCGTCCGTTTCGGGACGGAAAGAGCGACTACGGGTAGGGTGAATCAAGCCCGAACCCGTGCGTTTAATAACGTATTAGGCGTACAAATCCCCTTTTCTTAACCCGAAAAAGAACGGAATAAGCATGTTTTTTAAAGAATATGGATGAAATAAGCGATACCGTATTGACAAATAGAGTAAATCGTGTTAAAATAAATCTATATCTGTTCATCTAATAGTTTATTAGACGAACAAGAAACAGAAACGACGGCGCGACAAGGAGAAGACAGAATGACGAAAAAACTGCAATACGGAATGATCGTAACGGCAATCGTATTGACGGTGCTCGGTTTAATCATATGGGGAATAGTCGGCATATGGGATAAGCCGGAAAACGAGATCACTCTGACGATAGAAGAAGAAACGGTAACCACGTTAGAGGCGCGTTTGGTCGGCATTTACCCCGGCGGCGAGAAATCGTATAAAGTAAATCTGATCGGCGAGGGCGCGGACGGTTATTATATTACGTTGAATTTCCGCGACGACGACGGCGGCAAGTTGAAAAAGTATATCCGAGTTGCGATCAATGCAGGGGAAGAAGAACGTTCGGAAGAACTCGAAGCCTTGTTAAGCGGAGATAAGATAAAGTTGGGGAGAGGAATTCGGGAGATCACCATAACGTATGCCATGCCCGAAAGCGTCGGGAATGAATCGCAAGGGACGGAAGTATCGTTTTATATTGACGTAGAGGCGTCTAACGCGGAAGAAAGATGAGCATGGCAGAGAGTATCGGGAAAAAAGACGTCGTGAAAAAGACGTTAAAAATAGTCGGGGACGTGTTGTTGTTTTTAATCATCGCGCTTGCACTGTTTGTGTTGGTGGTAAGTATCACATCCAAAAAAGACGCGGACGGCACGGCGACGGTGTTCGGGTGTCAATTGCGGTTCGTGCAGTCGAGTTCGATGGAACAGTGTGCCGAAACCGACGTAAGCGGATACGAAATTAAGAGTATCCCCGTTAAGTCGTGCGTGTTTATAGAAGTAGTACCCGAAAACGAAGCGCAAAAGGCGGAATGGTATAAATCCCTTAAAGTGGGTGACGTTCTGACCATAAAATACGTGTATACCAAGCAAGAAACCATCACCCACCGAATCGTGAAGATACAAGAGAAAGAAACGGGCGGCTATATCATTACGTTAGAGGGGGACAATAAAGGTTCGGACTCTCGTTTGTTGACGCAAATGATTGATACGAGCCTACAAAATACCCCCAATTACGTCGTCGGTAAGGTGACGGGGCAAAGTTACTTGTTGGGGCTGTTGGTGTATGCCTTAAAAACCCCGGTCGGAATCGTTTGCATTGTCATTATTCCGAGCGTGATCGTGTTGATCTTTGAAGTTTTGCGCTTAGTAAAAGTGTTCGGCGACGAGAAGAAAGAAAAACTTGCCGAAAAGCAGAAAGCGCAAGAGTTAGAGTTAGAAGAATTAAAACGGCAATTGGAAGAGTTGCAACGGAAGCAAAACGGCTCAACCGAAGAAAGCAAATAAGCGAGGAAATCCGATGAGTATTTGGGTAAAAATCTATATCGCGGCAGTGGTCGTTGTAAGCGTGGCGAGCGTCGCTTTGTTGGTTTACGACGTCGTAAAAGATTGGATCGCTTTGCGAAAAGAAAACTAACCTTACGTAAAAAAGGCGGCGCGGTCGCAAACGACGCGTGTCGCAAAGTATTATAATACGGTATTCGATCGCCCGAACGGGCGAAAGCGATAAATCTAAACAAGGAGGGACAGGCAAATGAGTAAAAGCAAAATCAAAACGCTGTTGATCGCTTGCGTGATGATTATGTTGTGTACGGCGATGATCGTGGGAGGCACGTTTGCGTTGTGGAGTGACAACAAACAGGTCACGAACCATTTGAGTGCAGGCACGCTGAGCGTAAGTTTGACGAGAATCGGTCACACGAAAAAGACTTTGAACGAGAGCGGTTGTTTGGAAACCGAAGAAGTGACGAGCGAAAGCGTCGATTTCAGCGCGGCAACCGGCTCGAATATCTTTGCGCTCGACGAGGGCGAAGTCATTGTTCCGTGTGCATCGTACGAAGCAAAGCTGAAACTCAAAAACAACGGGGACGTGGCGATAACCTACGGCGTTGCAATTAAACTCGGTACGTGTGATACGGCATTGAAATCACAACTGAAAGTATCGGTGAAAATCGGCGACGGCGATTGGACAACCAAGTCGTTATCGGAGATTACGTCCGCAGGGCTCACGATCGTAAACAACCAAGCGTTGGCGAAAAATGCAGAGCAGGTATTCAGCGTAAAGGTAGAATTTGCGGATATGGAAAACAATAACGACGCAAAAGGTCAGGAAGCAAATTTCGATTTGCTGGTAAATGCGGTTCAAGCGACGTCTGCGTCATAACGCAACGCATAAATCGCAAAGGTAAAGTTAAAAATTAAATTCTTATATTAAGAAAGGAGTAAAAAATGAAGAAGACAATGAAGAAGACAATGAAGAAGACAATGAAGAGAAACGTCGTTTTGTTCTCGATTATGGCAATCGTGCTTTGCATAAGCTTGATCGCCGGAGGAACGTTCGCTTTGTTTGCTTCTGAAAGCAAGGTGAATATCGCCGTAACTTCCGGTAAAGTAAACGTTGTTGCGAGCATTGACGAACTTACGCTGTATTCTCCGGCTGCGATCGGGGGAAGTGCTATCACGAATGAAACAAATATTGCAACCGAAACCACGTTCGGAAACGGCGGTACGGCTGCTATTTCGGGCAACACCCTTACGCTCACCAACGTAACGCTCGGCGATAAGGCGAATTTCAATATCGTGATCGAAAACAACAGCAACGTAAAAATTCAGTACCGTACGGTAATCGCGTGCGATGCGGACACCGGTTTGTTTGAAGGCTTGGCGTTCACGATCGGCGGAGCGAGCGTTACGGGCAAAACCGCTTGGACGTTATTAGACGCCGGTGCGGATATCGCCGATTTGGCTTGCTCGGTAGAACTTCCTATCGGCAGCGGAAACGAATATCAAGAAAAAACTTGCACGATTAGTTTCACGGTAGAAGCCGTTCAAGGCAATGCTGAAATGCCTGTTGAATGGGACGGCGAAGAACCCGGTACGGAAGACGCTCCTGCGGCTGATCCCGAAACGGGCGTTTACCACATTTCTACTGCGGCTGAGTTCATTACTTATATCAATACGGTAGGCGGTTCGTCTGCAAATACGTATACCTCCGTCGAAGTCGTTTTGGATAACGATATTGATCTCGGCGGCTACACCTTTGAAAGAGTCGGCGAGTCTTACATCTTTGAAGGCAAATTCGACGGTCGTAATCACACCGTAAGTAACTATAACATTAAGCGTACGGATAGTAATTACTATACCGGTTTGTTCGGATATATGGGAAACGGCGGTTCTAACCCGAATCCTTATATTAAGAACCTCACCGTTAAAAACGCTAGGGTAAGTGCTCCCAATGCAGGAGACACCGGCGCGCTTTTGGCTGCTATTTCGAACGGAACGGTTGAAAACTGCCATGCCGTCAACTGCACGGTCAGCGGTTTGAAAAAGGTCGGCGCGCTCGTTGGTTATGCGGAAGGCTTGAACTCCTTAATCACAGGTTGCTCTGCTACCGATTGTAACGTTTACGTAGGTCGTACTGCTGCGGCTGATAGCGTTCCGGACGGTGCAGATTACACGGCTATCCTTGGTTTAGCAAATGCCGGTTCTGTTATCAACAATTACACCATAACGCGCTGCAACGTTATGTATAATACGACTTATTACTATGCTGAGGTTGCTACCGCTGCTCAGTTGAAAGCGGCGGTAGCGCTCAACACGACAGTGGTTGAGGTTCGCCTTTTGAACGATATCACCGTTTCTTCCGATTGGACGCCTATCAATTATACTTTCTATGGAAGTGAAAATCAGGGCGTAGATCATTTGATTATTAATGGTGATAACTATTCCGTAATCGGTTTACCGTCTGCATTGGTAACGGAAGTTTCTAGCGGAAGAGGCAAATTGACGGTGAAAGATCTTACCGTTAAGAACGCAAATATCAACGGCGGAACGTATCAAAACGGAATGGGGAATGCCGCCCTCGTTGCTTACGTTGAAAACGGTTCGGTGGAGTTGGATAACTGCCACGTAATTGATTCTGAAATTACCGATAATGTTAATAGTGTTGCTGCGATGATTGGGTACATTTCTAACACTGCTGCGCCCTCTTGCACGATCGTAGTAAAGAATTGCTCTGTTGAAAACACGACGGTTACGAACAACGCCGGCAATGCCGCAGGTATCATCGGTTATGCGCACGCAGCGATTACGACGATCAAGGACTTCGAGTACAGCAACTTGACTGTTTCCGGCGAAGAACCTGTAAAGACAGGTTATTATATCGGTACTGCGAATGTCGGTTCTGTTATCAATATTAGCGGAGCACCTGCCGATCACACTGGTTTAATCGGACGTAATTACAATAACAGTGCTACGATCAATTACAACTAATAACGTTTCTTAAAATCGCCGATCAATGACGGGGCATTGTAGCCCCTCTTGTACGGCAAAATCGTTAAGAACACCACCTCTCTCATTGAGGAAAAATAACAATTTCGTTGAGTAACGCCCTCATAGGTTAACTCAACAAAATTGCTGAGTAATGTTCCATGTGGAAACCAACAAAAATTGTTGAACAAGAAGCAATCCCCCCTCATAGAGAAAAAATAACAAAACGAGAATCCCCCACACGCTTCGCGTGTGGGGGATTCTCGTATAAAAACATGACATGCACACCACATACTATACTTCATTCATATATCCCCCACTCGCGTTGCGAGTGGGGGGATTCTCATACAAAAACATGACGTGTACACCATGCTACCCCTTTCTCTCACACGCGAAGCGTGTGAGAGAAAGGAGAGAATAAAAAAAATTCTATGATTTTTTTATTTTACTTTATTTTTTTACGAGGCTTTCTCACTCGCGTTGCGAGTGAGAAAGCCTCGTGTAATTAAAACATATCTTACACGTTTTATAT
>CAYXWN010000007.1:0-59609 GCA_964468815.1 uncultured Clostridia bacterium
TCTATATTGATAAAGCAAAGGATTTAAAAGACGAATGAAAATAGTCTATCTCGGAACACCCGATTTTGCCGTGCCTGCATTGCAGGCGTTGGTTGATAAAGGATATTGTGTGACGACTGTCGTTACGCAACCGGACCGTCCTGTCGGAAGAAAGCAAATATTAACCCCCTCTCCCGTAAAGAAACGAGCCGAAAAATTGGGAATTCCCGTTTTGCAATATGAGAAAATCAGAAAAGAGGGTGTCAAGGACCTAATCGCCCTCGCACCCGATCTTATGATCACGTGCGCATTCGGGCAAATTTTATCAAAAGAAATTTTAGAAATACCGAAATTCGGCGTAATCAATATCCATGCATCGTTGTTACCGCTTTACCGCGGTGCTGCACCTATTCAATGGGCGGTGATCAACGGAGAAAAGAAAACCGGAATCACGATTATGCAAACGGAAACAGGAATCGATACCGGAGCGATTCTTTTACAAAGAGAAATTGAAATCGGCGAAAATGAAACCGCAGGCGAGTTGTTTGAGCGGTTATCTGTTTTGGGGGCGGAAACGATTACGGAAGTGATTGATCGAATCGCTTCCGGCACGGCAACGTGGAAGCCTCAAGACGAATCGCTTGCATCGCACGTAAAAATGCTTTCTAAGGAAGACGGAAAAATTGATTTTAATAAAACCGCGGAAGAAGTAAAAAACTTAGTTCGCGGAGTCAATCCTTGGCCGGGCGCTTACATTTTTCGGAATGGTGAAATGTTAAAGATATGGGAAGTATCCGTCGTTTCAAAAGTTGGTATACCGGGAGAAATTTTATCTGCCGATTCCAAGAACGGTTTTGTCATTGCGTGCGGAAAGGATGCAGTCAGCGTAATCTCACTGCAACCGGCAGGAAAACGCAGAATGGAAATCATTGAATTTTTAAGGGGGAATACGCTTCCGATCGGAACGTTTTTGCAATGATCCGTTATTTTTACGATTGTTATAATATATTGAATAAGGTGTACGGAAACGGGGCTTTCTTAAAGCAAGCGATCGCAGACACGCAGATTGAAGAAAAAAACCGCCGTTTGACGGTAAAAGTTTGCTACGGGGTTTTGGATAAAGAAATCGAATTAAGTTATTCGATTCGCAAATTGACCGAAAAATCCCCGAAATTGGCGATCCGAACAATCTTAAAAATCGCCATGTATGCAATCAAGTATTTAGAAAAAGCCCCTTATGCTGTGATCGACAACGCGGTGGAATTGACGAAAAAACTCGGAAAAAAGGGGGCGTGCGGATTCGTAAACGCCTTTTTACGCAGGTATGCAACCGAGGAATTTGTGTTGCCGTCCGACAAAATCGAGCGGTTATCCGTTCAGTATTCTTATCCTGAATACGCCGTTCGATTGTTGCAATCCGCCTACGGGACGAAAGCGGAAGCGATTATGTCTTCCGAAAACAAAAAAACCGCGTTACGCTTTCCGATCGGAACAGACGGAGAAAATTATTTTTCCGAAAGAAAAATTTCTTTTGAAAAAACGCCTATTCCGTCTGTGTTTTTGGCTGAAAATTTCGTTCGTAATCAAGATTACGATCAAGGTGTTTACACTTTCCAATCGGTTGGATCTGCCGCAATTTGCTCGGTAGTCGAGCCTTGTGAACGACTTTTAGACGTTTGCGCCGCACCGGGAGGGAAAAGCGTCAATTTAGCACAAGCGATCGGCGAAGTGGTTAGTTTGGATATTCATCCGCATCGCGTTCGATTGATTGAACAATACGCAGAGAGAATGCATCTTAAAAACATAAAAGCAGAGGTTTGGGACGCAACTGTATTAAGAGAGGAATGGAAAAACTCTTTCGATGCCGTATTGTGCGACGTTCCGTGTAGCGGATTCGGTGTGGTCAACGACAATCCGGATATTAAATTAAACCGAAAAGAATCCGCGCTCTCTGAGTTAAACGAAACGCAAAGAGCAATATTACAAACTTGTTCGCAATACGTTAAACGGGGCGGATATTTGTATTATTCCACGTGTTCGATATTTCCGTGTGAAAACGAAGATATCGTAAGAAAATTTTTAGAAGAAAATCTTTCTTTTCAAATAGAACAAGCAGAATGTCTGCTTCCTCACGAAAAGAAAGGAGAAATGCTCCAATTTTTACCGCATATTTCAATGGGCGGCGGATATTTCGTCGCAAAGATAAAACGATTATGAAACGATTATTGGCAGATTGTTCGATCGAAGAATTGAACGAACTTCTCGCAGAACTCGGCGAACCGAAATTCCGTGCAAAACAGTTGTATCGTGCCATGATGCAATATAAAAGTTTTGACGAAATGACGGATTTGCCGAAAGCGTTGCGAAAATCACTAAGCGAACGATTGATCGATCGCGCGATTGAGATTAGAGAAGTGTTTGAATCAAAAGACGGTACGCTTAAATTCTTATTCGAATTGACGGACGGAAATATTATCGAAGGCGTCTTGATGAAATATAAATACGGGAATACGCAATGTGTTTCTACGCAAGTAGGGTGTCGCATGAATTGTGCCTTTTGCGCTTCCGGATTGGACGGCTTAATCCGCAATATGACCGCAGGTGAAATCCTGTCGGAAGTACTTGCCGTCAATCGGTATCTCGGTGGGACTGCGGAAGAGCGAATGATAACGAATCTCGTCTTAATGGGGAGCGGAGAACCGTTGGATAATTATGATAATACGTTGCGATTTCTGCGTGCGGTAACAAATCAAGACGGAATTTGTATCAGTGCTCGCAACATTAGCCTTTCGACTTGCGGACTCGT
Source organism: uncultured Clostridia bacterium (assembly GCA_964468815.1). GTDB lineage: Bacteria > Bacillota > Clostridia > Christensenellales > Borkfalkiaceae > UMGS621. The sequence goes on from CAYXWN010000007.1 coordinate 2,786, forward strand.
TCCGCAAATCATGAAACTTTGCGAAGAGGGAATCCCTCTCAATCTCACCATCTCCCTTCATAACCCGTTTGATGAAGAGCGTGCTCGTTTGATGCCGATCGGGAAAAAATATTCAATTGCAAGTATTCTTTCCGCATGCGAGACTTATTTCAAGAAAACCGGGCGGCGATATATTTTTGAATACGTTTTAATTTTGGGAAAGAATGATACGCCACGTCATGCGGAAGCATTAATCTCTCTGTTGAAAGGAAAACCGTGCCTTGTAAACCTAATTCGATTGAATGCAGTTAAAGAAAGAAATTTACAAGCGGTGACCGATAAAAACGCTTATCGGTTTATGGAAGCGTTAAATCGCGGAGGACTGAATGCGACCGTACGCCGTCAAATCGGCTCTGATATCGAGGGAGCATGCGGTCAACTGAGAAGAAAATTTATAGGGGAGAAAACAGAGTGATCGGACAGATTGTCATGGCGCACAGTAACCGATTCGAGGTTCTTTCGGACGGCAATTATTATGATTGCACTTTGCGCGGCGTACTGAAAATAAAATCGGATTATGCAGTCGTCGGCGATTACGTCGATTTTTCTAACGGAGTAATCGGCAAGATATTGCCGAGAAATAGTTTTTTCGTGCGCCCCAGCGTTGCGAACGTTGACCTAATCGTCATCGTGCTGGCATCTAAGCCTGCCCCCGATTTTCTTTTGGTCGATAAATTACTCGTCAACGCGGCAAGAGAAGGGGTAGACGTCGTTTTCGCAGTCAACAAAGCAGATCTCGGCGATTCCCTTTCTAAAAAAATACGAGAAGAATACGGCATAATTAGAGCGGATATTTTAGACGTTTCCGCACAAACGGGTGTCGGAACAGATCTTTTACGAGAACGCCTTTCGGGAAAACTTGCCGCTTTTGCAGGGCAGTCGGCAGTTGGAAAAACTTCTTTGGTCAATCGCTTATTCGGTTTGAATCTGAAAGTCGGAGAATTAAGCGAAAAGGTGAAAAGAGGGCGTCATACAACGACGTATTCTCGTATTTATTCTTTTCAAGACGTGCGCATTATTGATACGCCCGGCTTTGCGGTAATAGAAGCGGATTTGCCTGCCGACGAAATAAAAGATTATTACGAAGATTTTTTACCTTATGCCGATCAGTGCAAATACCGCGGTTGCACACACACATCCGAGCCGTCTTGCAAAATAAAAGAATGCGTTGAAAACGGTATATTGTCCGGAAGCCGTTATGAACGGTATTGTAAATTATACGAAGAACAAAAGGAGAAAAAACGCCATGAATATTAAAATCGCCCCTTCGATTTTATCTGCAAATTTTTCGCAGATGGGAGAGGAAATCCGCTCTTTGGAGCAAGCCGGCGCCGACATGATCCACTGTGACGTGATGGACGGCGTTTTTGTGAAAAATATTACCTTTGGCCCGAAAATGATTTCGGATATCCGACCGCTTACGTCTTTGCCGTTGGACGTTCATTTGATGATCGTTCAACCGGAAAGATACGTAGAAGCATTTGCAAAAGCCGGAGCGGATATTATCACCGTACATGCGGAAGCATGCGGAGATCGTCTTTCCGAAACGTTGAAACTTATCCGTTCTTGCGAAAAAAAATGCGGCGCGGTAATCAACCCGGATACGCCGATTTCCGTCTTGAACCAAATCGACGATTGTGATATGGTTCTTTTGATGAGCGTATTCCCGGGGTTCGGCGGACAAGCGTTTATCCCGTCTGTTTTAGAAAAAATCCAAGAAATGAAAAACAAACTCGTCGGGCGCGACGTCGATATCGAGGTAGACGGCGGAATTACGGCAGAAAACGTCGGCGCGGCAAAACGAGCCGGGGCAAACGTAATCGTTGCCGGCAGCACGGTTTTTAAGGCTCAAAACCGTGCCGAAATTATAAAAAGATTGAGAGAAACCGATTAAATTTTCAGAAAACTGAGCTGAATTACGGAAAAGCGCATAAAATATAACGTAGGAGAATCAACTATGAAAATTTGTTGTATAAAAGCGCCCAAAATATTCAGAGGAATATTGAGATTGCTTTTCCTGCGGAAAAACGAAAGATGAAAAAAGAGGTTGCAACGCAACCTCTTTTCAACTCATTCAATTAAGCTCTTTCTACTTTGCCGCTTTTTAAGCAACGAGTACAAACGTATTCGGACTTTACAGATCCGTCCGCTGTCTTGACTTTAACCTTTTGAAGGTTTGCCGCATACAAGCGGGGAGTCTTACGGTTAGAGTGACTAACCAAATTACCAGACAGCTTTCCTTTATTACAAATACTACATACTCTAGACATATTAACACCTCCAAAGGGTAAATCCGATTTTTAACATAGTTACTTTACCATAAATCAATGAAAAAAGCAAGAACTTTTTACTAAAAAACGAAAAGAAACAAATATTTTTTTTAACTTTAAAAAAATTTGCGATAATTTTATTAATATTGTTGCAAAAAATAATTAAATATTGTAAAATTGACGTAGAACTATAATCGAGGCAAAATATGTCGGTCAACACAAATAACGTTTACGGTGAAATTTCAATATCCGATCAAGCCATAGCAAAATTCGTTTCGCACGTTGCTATGGAATGTTATGGTATCGTGGAGTTTGTGTCTAGCGGTTTTTTTGCGACGATTGCCGAAATCTTTTGTAGAGATTCTGTTACGCGCGGCGTGAAAATTTCCACGTTGGGCGACAGGATCTTTATTGATGTTTACGTCATTGTCAAGTACGGCGTTTCGATTAATGCCGTTGCCGAAGCACTGAAAGAATCGATCAAATATAAAACCGAAAAATTTACCGGAATGTTGGTCGATACCGTTAACGTCAATATTTTAGGAGTTAAGCTTTAATTGCTTAATCGGCGGCTTAGATAAAAGTAGTATCGACGGAGTTTGTTTGTAATGCAAAAAAAGATCAACGGTGCCACGTTGAAAAACATGATTCTTACGGCATCTAAATTATTGGATATAAATCGCCAGACGATTGATTCGTTAAATGTATTTCCCGTTCCGGACGGAGATACGGGAACGAATATGTCTTTAACGCTTCAATCGGCTGTTAAGGAACTTAATAATATCAAAACGAATAGCATCTATGATATTGCAGACGCTGTCGGCAGAGGGGCTTTGCGCGGTGCACGCGGTAACTCAGGCGTTATTTTATCGCAGGTATTGAGAGGTTTTTGCAACACAATTCGCAATGCGCACGATTTTATCGACACAAAATTATTTACTAAGGCATTATTCGTAGGTGCGCAAGTCGCTTACAATGCGGTATCCAAACCGAAAGAAGGCACAATGCTTACCGTTGCCAGAATGGTTGCGGAGCATGCACAAAATATTGAATCGAAAAACAAGGATTTTGAAACGTATTTCCCGGAAATCATAAGGAAGGGAAACGAAGCCGTCGAACTTACCCCTGAATTGCTTCCCGTTTTGAAAAAGGCAGGCGTCGTCGATGCAGGCGGAAAAGGACTTATGTGCCTTTACGAGGGAATGTACAAAGCATTAATCGGAGAAGACGTAGGCGGAACGGTTACCGTTATCAATGAGGTAAAACCGGAAGCAAATAACTTTGAGCATGCGGACATTCTTAATTTAGGCGTAATCGAATTTGCCTATTGTACCGAATTTTTCATTATCAATATAAAAAAGAAAACAACGCTTGCCGATATCGATCGGTTAAGAGAAAAGTTGATGACGATCGGCGATTGCGTTATCGTAATCGGTGATTTGGAATTAGTAAAGGTTCACGTTCACACCAATCGTCCGGGCGTAGCACTTTCTAACGCGTTGGAACTCGGTGAGTTGGATAAGGTTAAAATCGAAAATATGCTCGAACAAAACCGCGAAATGAGAAAGAAGTATGAAGCGGAAAAGAAGGATATGGGTATGCTTGCCGTTTCTACCGGAAAGGGCAATGCTGCAATATTTAAAGATATCCTTGTTGACGGGATCATTGAGGGCGGACAGTCCATGAATCCGAGTGCGAGCGATATCGCAGACGCTGTTATGAGAATCAATGCGGATAACGTATTCGTATTCCCAAACAATAAAAACATTATATTAGCGGCGGAACAAGCGAAATCCTTAGTGGAGAATAAAAAGATTCACGTTGTTCCGACTAAAAATATTCCGCAAGGTTTTGCAGCGGCACTCGCATTCGATCCGGAAGCCTCCACGGAGATCAATAAAGCCAACATGATTCACGCGTTGGATAACGTTGTCGTCGGGCAAATTACGCACGCGGTTCGCACAACGACGGTTGACGGCTTCGATTTGAAAGAGGGCGATATTATCGGATTAGATAACAAAAAGATCCTCGCAAAAGGAAACGAAATCACGCAGGTCATGCTTGATTTAATCGCATCTCTGAAAAGCAGTACGGACGAAGTAATCACGCTTTATTACGGAGAGGACGTGAAAGAAGAGGAAGCCTTAGCGTTACAAGCGTTGGTTGCGGAAACGTATCCGAATTGCGACGTAGAATTACAATTCGGCGGTCAACCCATTTACTATTATTTTATTTCGTTGGAATAAAGACTTTCGGGAGAAAAGAAAAAGCATTTTCTCCCTTTTTATTTATGAATATCAAATCAATTAAAGGTATTAACGAAAAAAGAGAAAAGGATTTCGGCAAGCTCGGCGTTTTTGATACGCACGGGCTTATTTCTCTGTTTCCGAGAGGTTATCTCGATTTACGCAAAAAACAGTTATTACGCGATTGTTATCATAACGACATTGTTTTGACGTACGGAAAAATCGTTTCCATGCCGAAAATAATGTATTCTTCGCGAAAAACAAAATATATAAAAGTCGTTTGCGAACAAAACGGAGAACCTTTTACGATCGTTTGGTTCAACCAACCGTACGTTTTAACAAAATTAAAGGAAGAACAAGAGTATCTCTTTTACGGAAGAGTGCAAAATCGCTACGGACAGGTTTCTATGGTAAATCCGTCTTTTGAAGCAATCGGGAAAAATGAACGATTAAAGGGGATTATTCCGCAATATCCCTGCCGCGGCACCCTGACGCAGAGAATTATTAGAAACAGTATTCGAGAAGCACTTTTATCCGAACACCCGAAAAGTATTATTCCGGAAGAGCTACAGCGAAAGTACTCTTTGCCCGATCTATATGCGTCTTATCGAGCAGTCCACGAGCCTCGCTCGTTTGAACAAAAAAATACGGCGGCAGAACGGATTGCCGTAGAAGAATATTTCGCCTTAATTTCCGCTTTTCGCTTTATTAAGGGAAGCAGAGAACAAGTGCGTTTTCAGCATTATTCCGTTACGAAAGACGCACTCGCTCAATTTATCGGAAGATTTCCGTTTGCCTTTACGGAAGGACAGAAAAAAGTCGTTGGAGATATCGTTTCTGATCTGGAATCGGGAACGGTCATGAATCGGCTATTGCAAGGAGACGTCGGAAGCGGAAAAACAGCCGTCGCTCTATGCGCATTGTTTATCGCGCTTTCGTCCGGATATCAAGCGGTTTTATTATCACCGACCGAAGTTTTGGCAAGACAAAGTTTCGCTGTCGCATCCCGTTATTTTCCGGAATTTTCAATTGGTTTATTGACAGGATCGTTGACGGCAAAGGAAAAGCGCACGGTAAAAGCAGGCTTGCAAAGCGGAGCAATTCGGCTACTTGTCGGAACGCACGCAGTATTGGAAGACGACGTTGCCTTTCAAAATCTTGCACTCTGCGTGTGTGACGAGCAGCATCGGTTTGGTGTTGCGCAGAGAGCTGTTCTTACGGATAAAGGAACTGCGCCCGACGTTCTCGTAATGAGCGCTACCCCGATTCCGCGTACGCTTTCATTAATCTTTTACGGCGACTTAGATATTTCGACAATTGAAGACAAACCGAACAATCGAAAAGAAATTCAAACGAATATCGTTCCTCGCTATAAATACGAGGATATGCTTGGGTTTATTCGCAAGGAAATTGAAAACGGGCGTCAAGCGTATTTTGTTTGCCCTAAAATCGAAGAGGATGAAGAAGGCTCTATTATGAGCGTTACCGAACTTTTTGAAGAACTTAGCCACAAGTTGTTCGAGCTTCGTTTCGGATTATTACACGGAAAAATGAAAGATGCCGAGAAAAATGCCGTCATGCTCGATTTTCAAGAGGGGAAAATAGATTGTTTAGTTAGCACGACGGTTATCGAAGTTGGTGTTGACGTTCCGAATGCAAGCATCATGGTGATTTTCAATGCGGAACGTTTCGGCTTATCTCAGTTACACCAACTCAGAGGACGCGTAGGCCGCTCTGATTTAAAAAGTTATTGTTTCTTAATGACGGCATCCGAATCGCCTAACGCCGTCGAACGATTAAAAATTATGAGAAGCACAAACGACGGCTTTAAGATTTCGGAATACGATTATGAGATGAGGGGAAGCGGAGATTTTCTCGGAACAAGACAAAGCGGAAAATTTATGGGGGAACTCGGTAATCTAAATTATTCCACGGCGTCAATTTTCTTAGCAAAAAAAATCAGCGACGAAACATTTTCCTCAGGAAAAAATTTAGACTTAATTAAAAAAATTTCTTTGGAAAAATACAATCGGTTAAAAGATATCACCTTGAATTAATATAATAAAGACAAAATATTCATAATTTGCGACTCGCATTGTTCTTACACGTTACTTTAAGCCTAACTTGGATTTAATATTTATTGAATCTAAGTTAGGCTTTTTTGTATTTCAATAAGCCTTCAAAACGATATGCTTATAGTATAAGCTTATATAATGTTTATAAAAATAAAAAAGCGCAAGTCAAATCTTAATGATTCAACTTACGTTTTAAGTGGTGCCGCTGATCGGACTTGAACCGATACGGATGTTACTCCGAGGGATTTTAAGTCCCTTGCGTCTGCCTATTCCGCCACAGCGGCAAGAATTTTGGAGGCGCCACCCGGACTTGAACCGGGGGTAAGGGTTTTGCAGACCCGTGCCTTACCACTTGGCTATGGCGCCGAATCAAGGAGGACTAACCCCTCGAAATGAATTTGGAGCGGGAAACGAGATTCGAACTCGCGACATTCGCCTTGGCAAGGCGACGCTCTACCACTGAGCCATTCCCGCAAGTGATGGTGGGAACAATAGGGCTCGAACCTATGACCCCCTGCTTGTAAGGCAGATGCTCTCCCAACTGAGCTATGCTCCCATCACGGTGCTGATATAATATATCAAATTTTATAAAATATTGCAAGTATTTAGAAGTCGATTTCTTAAAAAATTTGAAAAATTTTTATAATAATTTCAATAACGAGTAATCGGCAAAGCCATTTGATGGCAAAAAGCCTATAAATTTCTTTTTTATTTTTTTCGGCAACGAAATAGAAAAAGATTATTTAGACAAAATAAAAGAAACAGTCTAATCAAACAATGAAAAATTATTTGCGTAAATTTTAAATATAATGTATAATTAAAGTAACGTTAAAATCAAGGAAAAAGTTATGGTAAATCAAGTTATCGGCTCTATTTTAGAAGCGGAAGAAAAGGCAAACGGCATTATAAAAGAGGCGTCCGAAACCGCAACGGCAACAATACTTGCCTCAGAAGAGGCTGCGGAACAAATGAAAGAAGAAACCGTAACTTCATTTAAGATCGAACGGAAAAATGCTTTAACAAAAGCAGATGAAGAAGCGGAGCGTCGCTATCAAGAGAGGCTTGCCGTCGGCAAACAGGAAGCAACTGCCTTAAAAGAAACCGCGCGTTCTCGTGTAGAAAAGGTTGCGGAAAACATTGTCGGGAGGATCGTCGGCGAATGGCAATAGTCGAAATGTCAAAATTCAGATTGATCGGCATTTCTTATGAGCGAGAAAGGATATTGAACGCCCTTCACCATACCGGAGCGGTAGAACTCAAAGAAGTGGAAGAAATCGAAGAAACGCATTTCAACGTCAATGATGAATTGCGAGAGCGGTTATTGCGCGATTACGGGCGATTGACTCATTCTATCGATTTTTTAACCGATCAATTAGAGCATGCTAAGAAAAAGGATTTTTATCCGCGTGATCTAAACGGGAACGAGAATTGGTTTGACGTCGGTTACGACGAATTTATGTCTGCGCCGGGAAACGAAATCGAACTTTTTTACGTAGTTGAAAAAACAGAGGACTACGAGAGACGCCTTGCAAACAACAAAAGCAACCGCGTTCGACTTGTTAATCAACTTTCTCAACTAACACCGTATTTAGGAATAAACGAACTTTTTTCTAATTTTCACGACACTAACGCCACAACTTGCTTCTTCGGCTCTTTAACACCGGAAAAAACAAGTGAATTACAGAACTTTCTTCAAAACGAAACAACGAGTGTTTTTGAAAAGTTAATGCAGGGGAAACAGGATATCGTTTCTGTCATTTGCTTAAAGGAAGAATCTGCTTCCGTTCAAGCAAAACTCAACGAGTTTGGTTTTTCCGCTTGTCCGTTCCGTCAAGAAAAGACTCCGGAATCATTGAAACGAGAAATTAATTCCCAAATATCGGACTGCGATTTGTTTGAAATTGAAATAACGAAGAAATCGTGTAATCGCGCCACTAATTTACGTAATATGAAAATATTGGCGGATTATTATAAATTTCAAATAGAAAAAACAAAAGCTTGCGAACAATTCCGTTGTACCGAATCAACGTTTGTAATGGAGGGCTATCTTCCGAAAGAGCGAGAAACCGATGTAAAAAACGCATTATACAGCATTTCAAACGCAATGTTTTTGGAATTCACCGCACCGACAGAAGAAGACGAGCCGCCGACTTTAATGAAGAATAATCCCGTTGTTCGATCGGCGGAATTTGTAACGAATATGTATTCTGTTCCGAATTACCGCGAAACAGATCCGAACAAAGTCGTGTTTTTCTTTTATATGATCTTCTTCGGCGTTATTATGGCGGATATCGGATACGGTTTGATTTTGTTTTTGGCAGGACTTGCAGTCCAACTTGCCGTAAAACGAAATTCCGGCTTTAAGCAATTGATGAGCGTCATTATGTACGGCGGACTTTTCACAATTGTATTCGGATTGATTTTCGGATCATTTTTCGGAATTTCTTTGCCGTTTGCACTTTTACCATCGCCTGTCCCGAATAGTGAATTCCGCGACATGAGCAATGCTAATATGATGCTGATTTTACTTTTATGCTTAGGCTTGGGTGTCGTTCATATCACGGTCGGATACTTGATGAAAGCAATCAACTGTTTCAAAAGGAAACAAATTGCGGATGGCATTTTTGACGCAATGACGTGGGTTTTCTTCTTTATCGGGTTAATCCTTGCCGGACTAAATTTTTTAATGAACTATTTCCACGTTTACGAATATTCCAGCATTAATTTTTCGGAGTCGTTCAAACAGTTCTTCGAACGGATGCAAATCCCCGGATTGATCTTATTAGGCATATCATTGTTGGTTGCCGTACTGACTGCCGGGAGAAGTGCAAAAGGCTTCGGCAAGTTCACAAAAGGGTTTGGTGCACTATACGGCATTATCAATTTATTTTCAGACATATTGAGTTATGCGCGACTGTTCGGCTTGTTGTTGTCCGGAATGATTGTAGGCAGTATCTTTAATGATTTAGGAGTCGGATTGATTACGGGAGGCGGCTTCGGAATTATATTCGGAGCATTGGTCATCTTAATCGGTCAAGCATTTAACCTTGCAATCGGCGCACTCGGAGCGTATATCCACGATAGCCGTTTGCAATACATTGAATTTTTCTCGAAATTCTATGAGGGGGAGGGGCGTTTGTTTACGCCGCTCGGATCTCAAATGGAATATATTAACTTAATGAAATAATTGGAGGTTATCAATATGTTGGGTTACTTAGGACTTGCACTTTGTGCAGGACTTTGCGGTGTCGGTTCTGCTATCGGTCTGTATTTTACGGGTTCTGCCGCAGCAGGCGTTCTTGCCGACGATGCAAAAAAATTCAGTAAAGTGCTGATTATGGTCGTACTTCCCGCTACGCAGGGTATTTATGGTTTCGTTTTTGCGATTATCGGACTCGGTTCGGTTGCGACAATCCCGGCGGAACAATTGTTTTTTGCATCCTTGCCTCTTGCGATTACCGGTTTGATTTCCGGCATTTTCCAAGGGCTTACCGCTGTCGGCGGCATTTATGCTACTGCGAAAAATGAAAAACTTTCCGGAAAATTAATTCTGTTCCCGGCAATGGTTGAAACTTATGCGATTTTAGGATTAGTCGTTTCTATTTTAATGCTGTAAGATTATGGAAGGAAAAGAAGCGATAATTAAAAGAATTTTGGATGATGCAGAAGCAAAAGCCGCTACAATCCGTCTTTCCGCCGAAGAAAATCGTGCAAACACGTTGCAAGAAGCGGAAGAATGGTCTGCACTTTATCTAGAAAAGCAAAGAGCCTTACTACAAGCCGAATCCGAAGATCGAATTGCCAGAAAGTCAACCGTAGCGGAATTAGACGCAAGAAAAGAACTTCTTGCAGCAAAGAGAGAGGTTTTAGACAACGTTTACACACTTGCCTTAAAAAAACTCGAAAACCTTTCTAAACAGCAATATTTATCCGTACTTTCAAATATGTTGCAAAAGTACGCGGAAGTCGGTGAGCAAATCATATTATCGAAGAGTTCCGAAACTTATCGTAAGGATATCGAAACATTGCCCGTCGTTCAAGAAAAGAAGTTGAGGTTATCCGAATCTTGCGGCGATTTTTCGGGTGGAATTCTGTTGCTTGGCGAAAAATGCGATAAAGACCTCAGTTTTGATACCGCATTAAAAACGTTAAAAACACAAATCGAATCGGAAACGGCAGAACATTTATTTGAATAGGAGCGCGTTATGGCAGGAAACAAAATATATGCGAATGCTCGCGCAAAATCCGCCGAAAATAAACTTTTGGGAACAGACCGTTTTAACCGTATGCTACAAGCAAATTCGGCGGACGATGCCCTCAAAATTTTAAGGGAAACCAATTTCGGCGAAGGAGAAACGGTCGATTCTGCAATGGATTTCGAGCGTTTAGTCGCTGTGGAACGAGATAAATTAAATCGTTTTATCAAAGAAGTTTCTCCAAGCAAGGCATTTGTACGTTTTTTCTTAGCAAAAAACGACTATCACAACGCAGAAGCATTTATCAAGGCAAAACATCTTCGCATATCGCCCGATAAATTATTGACAACGAGCGGTTATTTTGACATAACCGTCATGAAAGAAAAAATCATGACGGACGATTACGGCGATTTCCCAAAGCCGATGGCAGAAGCGTTGCTTACCTGTGATAATTTATTTGTAAACGGAACCGCTACGGGCGGATTGATAGACAGCATTATAAAACGGGCGTTATATACAGACATGAAGGCTTTGTCTGCAAAAAACAACGATCTCAATGCGGTTTATTCCATCATGGCAGATACGGCTAATATTTCTTGTGCACTACGAACGAGAAACGTTCGGGATTGTTTGCAAATGAACGTTCCCGGAGGGAAATTAACCGATCAAGAACTTCGAATTTTATGCGAAGAACCGCTTGAAACACTCAAAGAAAGGTTGAAATTCTTTTATCTTACGAACTTTATATCTTCCGCCGTTGACGCAATGGCGGAAGGGAAACCGCTTTCCACCTTTGAAAAGTTGAGCGACGATGCAATTTTGTGGCATTTTAAGAAAAAACGGTATGAAATATCGGGCTTGAATCCTTTTATGTTATATTGTTACTATCAAGCGGCAGAGTTGACGAATATTCGGATCGTCATGATCGGATTAATCAACAAACTTGAAAAAGCAGAAATTCAAGAACGGTTGAGGGACGCATATGAAGGGTAAAATGGCGATTATCGGCGATGGCGACAGCGTCCTCGCATTCAAAGCCGGCGGAGTGGATGCCTATGGCGTTGATCACGTAGAAAAAGCGCGCGATCTTTTAAAAAAATTAGCAAAAGAATATTCCGTCATATTCATAACGGACGTTTTAGCGAAAGATATGGACGACGTTATTCGACGTTATCTCAACGCACCGTACCCAATCATAATTCCCGTTCCGTCCGGAGCGGGGAGTAACGGTTATGGAGAAGCTTGCCTTCGTCGAGAAACGGAGCGTGCGCTCGGCGTTGATATTTTAAAGAAAGACTAGGAGAAAAATATGCAGGGAAGAATCGTAAAAATTTCCGGTCCGCTGATTGTCGCGGAAAATATGGCGGACTGCAAAATGTTCGACGTCGTAAAAGTCAGCGAAAAAAAACTGATCGGCGAAGTGATCGAATTGAGAGGCGACAAAGCGTCTATTCAGGTATACGAAGAAACCAGTGGGTTAGGTCCGGGCGAAATCGTGGAAACGACGGGAGAGCCGTTATCCGTCGAACTTGCTCCCGGATTGATCGAAAGTATTTTTGACGGAATTCAAAGGCCGCTCAAAACGATTTACGAAACGTATGGAGATCGGATATCGAGAGGAATTGCCGTCAACAATCTTGACCATGAAAAAATTTGGCATTTTAACGCAACCGCTTGCGTCGGAGATTTTGTTAAAACAGGCGATGAACTCGGTTATGTCCAAGAAACGCCGAGCGTTCGCCATAAAATCATGGTTCCGTATGGTGTAGAAGGAACGCTACTTTCCATTGAAAGCGGTGACTTCAACATTATGCATACAATTGCCGTATTAGACGCGGGAAGCGAGCAGAAAGAAATCAGAATGTTACAAAAATGGCCTGTTCGAAAGGGCAGACCTTACGTAGAAAAACTTTCGCCGAATATGCCGATGATAACGGGACAACGCGTAATTGATACGCTGTTCCCGATCGCAAAGGGCGGCGTTGCCGCCGTTCCCGGTCCGTTCGGAAGCGGAAAAACAGTCGTCCAACACCAACTTGCAAAATGGGCGGACGCCGATATTATCGTATATATCGGTTGCGGAGAACGCGGAAACGAAATGACGGACGTTCTGAACGAATTCCCGGAATTGAAAGATCCGAAAACCGGCGAACCGTTAATGAAGCGCACGGTTTTAATTGCAAACACGTCGGATATGCCCGTTGCGGCACGTGAAGCCTCCATTTATACGGGAATTACGATTGCCGAATATTTTCGCGATATGGGATATAATATCGCGATTATGGCGGATTCCACGTCACGTTGGGCGGAAGCGCTTAGAGAAATGTCCGGTCGTTTGGAAGAAATGCCCGGCGAAGAAGGCTATCCGGCTTATTTGTCTTCCCGTCTTGCGGAGTTTTATGAACGCGCGGGAATTGTTCGCGTATACGGACAACAAATGCGTTACGGCTCTATTACGGCAATCGGCGCGGTTTCTCCTGCCGGCGGCGACTTGTCCGAACCCGTTGCGCAAGCAACCTTGCGAATCGTAAAAGTATTCTGGGGACTTTCTTCCGCATTGGCATATAAGCGACATTTCCCGGCAATCGACTGGTTGATTTCTTATTCCTTGTATGCAGATAAGTTGACGGAATGGTATAACGAGAACATTTCCGCCGATTTTGTGAAACTAAGGAAATTCGCAATGGCGATTTTACAAGAAGAAGCGGAATTAGACGAAATCGTTCGACTGGTTGGCGCAGACGCCCTTTCTTATAAGGATCGCTTAACAATGGAAACCGCAAAATCCATTCGCGAAGATTACCTTCATCAAAACGCATTTCACGAAGTGGATACGTACGCTTCGTTGGAAAAGCAATATAAAATGTTAAAGTTGATTTACGATTTTAATCGTCTGGGGCAGGACGCCTTAACGAGAGAAGTCGATTACGCGGATTTGATGAATTTGCCCGTCAGAGAAAAAATCGGTCGAGCAAAATATATCCCGGAAAGTGAAATCGCTCAATTTGACGTTATTTCCAAAGAACTTAACGACAGTATTAAGTCACTTGCAAATGGAGGAAACGATTGATGTTGAAAGAATACAAAACGATTAAAGAGGTCGTCGGTCCTTTGATGTTGGTAGAGGGCGTTGAGGGCGTAAAATATAACGAACTTGTAGAAATCCGTCAAGCAAACGGAGAAACGCGCCGCGGTAAAGTCTTGGAAATCAACCGAGATAAAGCGCTTGTTCAACTGTTTGAAAGTTCGCACGGATTACAGATTACGACAAGCAAAGCCGTTTTTTTAGGTCATTCGCTTGAACTTGCCGTTTCCGAAGATATGCTTGGCAGAGTTTTTGACGGAATGGGAAATCCGCGAGACGGCGGCGTTCCTATTATAGCCAAAAAGCGCATGGACATCAACGGAGAGCCTATCAATCCCGCTGCACGTGATTATCCGAACGAATTTATTCAAACGGGAATTTCTGCTATTGACGGATTAAACACCTTGGTCAGAGGGCAAAAACTTCCCGTATTCTCGATGAGCGGTTTACCGCATGCAGAACTCGCGGCACAGATTGCGCGTCAAGCACGCGTGCTCAACGATTCTGAGAAATTCGCAGTCGTTTTCGGCGCTGTCGGCATTACGTATGAAGAAGCCGACTATTTTATACAGGATTTTAAGAAAACGGGAGCAATCGAACGCACGGTTTTATTTACTAACCTTGCAAACGATCCCGCAATCGAGCGAATCGCGACGCCTCGAATGGCATTAACCGCCGCAGAATACCTCGCCTACGAATTGGGTATGCACGTGTTGGTTATCATTACCGATCTTACCAATTACTGCGAAGCGTTGCGTGAAATTTCGGCTGCTCGTAAAGAAGTCCCGGGTCGACGCGGCTATCCCGGCTATTTATATACGGATTTAGCCTCTATGTACGAACGAGCCGGCAGAATCAAGGGGAAAAAAGGGTCTATTACGCAAATTCCTATTTTAACCATGCCGGAAGATGACAAAACACACCCGATTCCGGATTTAACCGGGTATATCACGGAAGGACAGATTATTCTTTCAAAAGAACTTTATAAAAAAGGCGTCGTGCCGCCCATTGACGTTTTGCCTTCGCTTTCAAGATTAAAAGACAAGGGAATCGGTGACGGAAAAACGCGTGAAGATCACGCAGACACGATGAATCAACTCTTTGCAGCATATGCTCGCGGCAAAGAAGCGAAAGAACTTGCCGCAATTCTCGGCGATGCGGCACTTTCCGACGTAGACCGCTTATACGCAAAATTTGCGGAAGCCTTTGAAAAAAATTACGTTTCTCAGGGTTTTGAAAAGAACCGAACGATATACGACACACTCGATCTCGGATGGGAATTGATGAAAATGCTTCCGAAATCCGAATTGAAGAGAATCAAACAACAATACCTCGATCGCTACTTGGACAAAAACGCATAGGAGTTGTAAAAACATTGGCGAGAATCAACGTAAATCCCACGCGGATGGAATTAAAAAAACTAAAAGCGCGCTTAAAAACCGCACAACGAGGACATAAACTGTTAAAGGATAAAACAGACGAAATGGTGCGTCGTTTTTCCGCTGTCGTTCGCGAAAACAAACAACTTAGGGACGAGGTCGAAAAAGACGTTGTGTCGGTTTTGAAGCAATTTTCGACGGCGAGAAGTTTCCTTTCCAAAGAAGAAATCGAACTTGCTTTTTCTATGCCGTCTGTTTCCGTCGATTTGTCTTGCGGAACGAAAAACATTATGAGCGTCAATACGCCGCTTTTGGAATTAAAGGAAAACCGTTCGGATCGAATTTATCCTTATTCGTTCGTCGGCATCACAAGCGAAGCCGATCTTTCGGTTGCCTTAATGGGAAAAGTTTTAGTAAAACTCGTTAAATTGGCAGAAACGGAAAAAACTACGATGATGCTTGCGGACGAAATTGAAAAGAGCAAGCGCCGCGTCAACGCGTTAGAATACGTCATGATTCCCGATTTGGAAGAAACGATTGCTTACATTACCATGAAATTGGACGAAAACGAGAGGGGAAGTTTAACGCGCTTGATGAAAGTAAAAGATATGTTGGCAGTAAAAGAACAGTGAATTAATCAAAAAAACACGCAGACTTGTTGCTCTGTTTAGTACAAAATCATATTGATAAAAGGGAGAACAGCATGAATAAAAAAGACGATCCTGTTAAAGTAATATTATTTACAGTCATTACTTTTTTGATTATTCTATTTATATTGGTAAGCGTCGGAATTGATTTCATTAGTGCGTTTTTATTTCTTGCAATTATTTTCTTTCTGGTCTTAACCTTTATACAATCGCTAAGCAATAATCCGCCTACAAACGACGATCATTCGACACCCCCAAACAACCGAACTGCCGCTCACCCCAAACAATCTTCTGTTAAAGAGAAAAACGATTTTGCTTCAACAACAGACGATCCGGATTTTGATTTTTTTGAAAATATTCTTATTTTTGAAAGACAGAGTAAAGAGCGAAAGCAAAAACGAAATGAGCCCCATGACGAATTCAATTGGGAAACGCATTGCGAATATTGCGAAGACTTTCTTGAAGATTGCGACTGCGACCACCGACATGAAAGCCATGAAGCAATCAGCTTATACGATTGCGGTTGTGAGGACGATCACAACGATGACGACAAGCACGGAGGAAATTGCAGTTTCGATAAATTCAATTCCTTTTAACGATTGATTAAAAGAAACAGAAATAGTATTTACAAAACACAATAGGTTGTCATAACGGCAACCTATTGTATTTTATGAAAAAAGTCTGACACTTTTCGTATCAAACCTTTGCTTTTAACTGTTGTAGAACTATGAAATCTCTAAAACGCACACAAATAATAGGGGGAAAACAACAAAATTGTCCAAAAGAATACTCATTTGATTATAATATAACTATTTGTTGCTTTCTCAGTAAATATTCAATTCGTTTTTGTAAAACCATCAATTAACTCTATTTTAGTATTAACAGAACTTAATAAAGCTTTCCCAAATAATGACGCTTTTGTTTGGCAGGTATGGTTTTCAAAAGTAACGGTAACCGTCATCATAGGTGCTCCCAAAATAAATTTGTTTCCCTTATCCTTTAAAATTGCAATATTTCCTACGCCTTGACCCATAAAGCCTTTTTTAAATGCTAAAATAGCTTCTTTCTCACTCATAGAAAACGTAAATTTAGCCATAATATATTTCTCCTTTGTTTTTAAGTGTCTCTCACTTTTCTTATATTATATCAAGTCCTTTAAGACTTGTCAAGTATTTTTAGACTTGTTTCAGATAAAATATAAGTATGGAATTTAAAAATAGATTAAAAGAATTGAGAATAGTTAATAATTTAAGCCAAATGCAGCTTTCCTTGAAAACAGGATTAAGTCAATCCGCCATCGCGAAATGGGAGCTTGGAAAAACAGAGCCAACAGCCACAGCTATTATTACGCTTGCAAAATTTTTCAACGAAACAACGGACTATCTTTTAGGACTATCGGATTAATCATAATTGTAAACATATTCTTTCCAATTATTTAGATATCTTCATAACAAAATGAAACCTTAAGAAGTTTCGACTTCTTTGTAAGTATTTTTCATTCAAATCCCGTTGAGTAGTGTAAAATAGTGGGATTTGTGTAGATTCATTATTAAAAAACTCAAACTATGTTTTAAGAAATTCAGACAACATTATCGCTCTGCTTTTGATTTCGCAATATCAAAACAATCAAACAAGGGCTTAAAAAGCCCTAAAAAAGCAAAAAAGAAAAGCACATTTATCGTTTAGACAAATGTGCTTTTCTTTTGGTAGGGACAGTAGGACTCGAACCTACGACCTCTTGCATGTGAAGCAAGCGCTCTAACCAACTGAGCTATATCCCCGCGAATTCACCTCGTAACAGAGGAGAATCGTTTGGTCGGAGTAAGGAGACTTGAACTCCTGGCCTCATGGTCCCGAACCATGCGCGCTACCAACTGCGCTATACCCCGATCTCTTTTGCTTATCTATTTTACTATAAGCAGAAAATTTTTGCAACCAAAAAAGCATGGATTTTTAATTTTTTATTCATGTTTTTTTGAATCGGTAGTTTATTTTTCGTTTTTACGCTTTACAAAAAAACAACAATCGGATATAATAACGATTAAGGAGATTTTTTTTCCATGAGAACACATGAATCCGAAGAAATGTATTTAGAAACAATTTTGATCTTGCAACAACGAAAAGACAACGTTCGCTCGGTAGACGTCGCAGACGAATTAAATTATGCGAAATCAAGCGTTTCACGCGCAGTTAATTTATTGGAAAAAAGGGGATATATCCGTTTTGACGAATCCGGGTGTATTCGCTTTACCGAAGAAGGGAGAACCTTTGCTAATCAAATTTACGAAAGGCACAAAGTCCTAACGAAATTCTTTGAAAAAATCGGTGCGCCGCTTGAAGAGGCGGAATGGAATGCTTGCCGAATCGAACATGTAATCAGTTTGGAAATGTTTGAAATCATAAAACGATATTTATCCGAACAAAAATAAGAGGAAACCCCTCTTTTTTTATTTTTATTTCAGGAAAATTTCAATACGTATTGACAAATTATAATTTTTTCGATACAATAAAATTATCAATTTTCGGAGGTTCGGAATGAATTACGAGGAAAAATTAAAACAATTGACGGATAGTTATGGTGATTGGTGGGAAAAGGGATTTCAAACGCCAAAAATGACGAGCGAATTATATCCCTATGAAAAAATGTTCAGCCCGATCCGAATAAACGATCTCACATTGAAAAACAGACTGGTTATGGCGCCTATGGGAAATATCGATATGTGCGAAGAAACCGGTCGTCCGAATGAAAAGATGTTAAAATACTTTGAAGAACGAGCAAAAGGCGGAGTTGGATTAATCACTTCCGGCTTGATTCCCGTGACGTACGGTATCGATAAGTCTTTGATTGAATTAGGTGAATTAACGTATTTTCCCCGGATTGACCGCAGCAGAACGGTATTTTCTGCTTGGAGAGATTTGGCAGGAATGTGCCACGCACACGGAAGTGCGTTCTTTATTCAATTAACGGCAGGCTTGGGAAGAGTTGGAAATCCGCAATGCTTGGTTAATCAATTGAAATTTCCGAGAAGCGCATCTTTTAATCCCAATTGGTATATGAAAGAAGTTCCTTGTTTGAGATTATCCGATCGAAGCCTTCGTAAAATCATTAAACGAATCGGTCAGGGAAGCGCAGACGCAAAAGCCGCAAATATCGACGGCGTGTATTTACACGGTCATGAAGGATATTTGATCGAACAGATTACAAATCCTGCGTTTAACAGAAGAAAACTCGGTCATTTTGCTCATTATGAAAATTTCGGTATCGAAATGATCAAGGAAATCAGAAAACGTGTCGGACCCAATTTCCCGATCATGTACCGTATTGACCTAAGCCTTGCATTAAACGCGACTTACGGCGAACGAATGAATCATACAAAACCTCTTAAAAAATTTAAAAAAGAGCGTACAATCGCTCAAACGCTCCGCTATATGAAAAAATTAGTGGAAGCAGGCGTCGATTTATTCGATGTCGATCTCGGATGCTACGATAACTGGTGGCTTCCGCATCCGCCTTCTTCCATGCCTTCTGGTTGTTTCTTGGATATTGCGGAAATCGCGAAAAAATATTTCGCGGAAAAAGGAATTAAATCTAACAAAGGAATTGACGTTCCCGTCGTTGCCGTCGGAAAATTGGGGTATCCCGATTTCGCCGAACAAGCGCTTCGCGATCAGAAATGCGACATGATCATGCTCGGTCGCCCGTTATTAGCCGACGCAGAATGGTGTAATAAAGCATACGCCGGCAACGTCAAGAACATTCGTCCGTGTATCGGCTGTCAAGAAGGTTGCCTAAACGAATTTGTAGAAGGCGGACATCCGCAGTGTGCCGTCAATCCCAGAACGGCGTTTGAAGAAGAATACAGCGCGGAAATTCCAAAAGCAGAAAAGAGTAAGCGCATCGCAGTAATCGGCGCAGGTCCGGCAGGCGTAACGGCAGCAGAAACTTTGATCGCACGCGGACATACCGTCGACCTCTTTGAAAAAAGCGATTCAATCGGCGGAAATCTAATTCCCGGAAGTAAGGCTGTAATCAAATACGAAATAAAGAACTACCTTGAATATCTCACACACATTGTTGAAACGTTAAAGGAAAGCGGTAGATTTACTTTGCATTTACAAAGCGCACCGTCTGCCACCGAATTAAAGGAAGTCGGTTATGATACGATTATGATCGCGACCGGATCAAAACAAAAACGGCCGCCCGTCGAGGGGATTGAGGGCACAAACGTCGTATTTGCAGTCGACGTACTTTTAAATCCGACCTTAGCCGATCAGGCAAAAGACATCGTCGTAGTCGGCGGTGGCGTCGTCGGTGCGGAAACCGCTTATTATCTCGCATATGAAAAAGATAAGAAAGTGACAGTTGTCGAAATGGATAAATTCATCATGAATCACACCTGTACGGCAAATCGCGGACATATCATTCATTATTTGGAAGAAAAAGGCGTTTCCTTGATGAATTGCACAAAGCTCTTGAAAGTAGAAAAAGACTGCGTAAAATTGAGCAAAAACTTCCACAAAAACGTACCTGATCCCTATAATACTTGGGCTCCGATTTTGCCGGAAAACGTAGTCAATCCCATGGAGAAAAAGATAGCGCCCGAATATCGTGACGTTACGGTAAAATGCGATCTCGTTGTGTTGGCGACCGGCGTTTCAAGCGAAAACGAACTCTATTACGAGTTGCTGAAAACACGTGCTGCAGCGGAAATTTTCAACGTAGGCGATAGTTTTAAGAGCGCAAGAGTGTTCGAGGCGGTAAGAAGCGCCTATCGAAAAGCGAGAAATATCTGAGGTGAGAAAATGGATTATAAAATGAAACTGACGGAAGAACAACAGGCAATCTTAAACGGCAGAGACGGAGAGGTTATGGCAAAAGTCATGGAAACCGTCGTCATGTACGGAGATATTTTCGGTGCAGAAAAACTTGTTCCCGTAACGCACAGCGACGGACATCTTGTGACGAGTTTCGGCATTTCGTTAATGAAGCCTCTCTTTTCCACCATGGAGAAATTAAATCAAGCCGAAATAAAGACAAAAGGAAAATTGACGGTAGATCCGCGTCCATTGGATTACAAAAACGTAAAATGCAATCTTTTGGAAAAAATCGGCTTTCACGTAATGTATTCCAAGCAAAAATCGTACGAAGAGCAATTGATGAAAGTCGGGCTTAGAGATAAAGATTCTTTTACTTGCACCTGTTATTTAGACGAAGTTGGAAATCACCCCCAAAAAGGAGACGTTTTGTCTTGGGCAGAAAGCAGCGCCGTCGTATTTGCAAATTCCGTTTTAGGTGCGCGATGCAACCGCAACAGCGGTATGTTGGATCTTTTCGGTTCGATCATCGGATACGTTCCGTATTTCGGACTTGTTACAGACGAGGGCAGAAAAGCAACTTGGAAAGTTTACGTCAAAACGACAAAAATGCCGGAAGCGCAAGTTTTAGGTAGCGCGATCGGCATGAAAGTAATGGAAGAAGTTCCTTACATTTACGGATTGGACGCATTTATCGGTAGTGAATTGAACGACGAAACTATTTCTTATTTGAAAGATTTCGGTGCGGCAACCGCAAGCAACGGTGCCGTCGGCTTATACCATATCGACGGACTAACGCCGGAAGCAAAGGAAGTCGGTGATGCTCTGATCGCAGAAGACGCAAAAACTTATATTATCGACGACACCGAATTGGAACGGGTTTATCGCAGTTATCCCGTCATGTGGAAAAATCCGAACGCAAAACCAAATCTCTGCTTTATCGGTTGTCCGCATCTTTCTTACCGACAACTTTGCGATTGGACGGAAGCATTGGAAAAGGGACTGAAAGAAAACGGGCGAAAAAAAGTTTCCTTGCGCACAATTATGACAACAAGCCCGCAAGTAAAGAAAAAATTTATGCAATCGCCGCTTTATGCTCGTTTGTTGGCAACGGGAGTAAAGTTGACGAGTATTTGTCCGTTAATGTATACAAATAACCCAATGACGAAAAAACGTTTAATTATTACCAACAGCAATAAATTACGCACTTATTCAACCGCAAGATATTTCAAAAACGAAAAGATTATCAATATTTTGACAGGGAAGGAGGACGTCTGAAATGAAAGAATTTAAAGGAAGAGTATTGGCTGCCGGTAATTGGAAAGGGGAAGCCGTTGTATCCCGTCAAGGTGTAAACACCTTAGCAACCTTTCAAAAAAGCGCATTGAAAAACGCAAAAGAAGTTATTGTTTCTGATCAAAACAATTCGGACATTTTTGGTAAAAACATTACAGGAAAGGCTCTTTGTCTTCCGATTACGATCGGCTCGACGACGGGAGGATTGGTCATTCAAACCATTTGTTCAATGAAAATCAATCCTGCGGCGTTTTTATTCAGCGAACATATCGACAGTTTAGCCGCCAGCGGTATCGTGTTAGCTAAGATATGGGAAAACAGCGACGTAATCGCAATTGATCAACTCGGAGAAAATTTCTTAAATTCCGTTAATACGGGAGATACGCTGGAGATCAAAGAGGACGGAACAGTCGTAATTTTATAAGAAAACTATAAAATCGAATATTTTTTCGGAATCGGCAGATATTAAGTACGTGTTAAGCGTTTACTTGATATCTGCTTTTTATTTTTTATTGATATTTCCTGTTTTTTGTTCGTTGCTCGGATACTACGACCATCAAAACAAACGGATTTATCTGGCGGTTTATTTCTACGGAATAAAAATTTGGAGCGGATATATCGCTTTTGCGAATAACAAAGCATATTTGCATTATTCCAATCGAAAAGCAAGCGTTCTTCGCCTAGAATCGCCTCAGGGAATTAGGCAGCAATTCAACCTCACCAAGGGAATTGAATTTTACGGGATCACGCTTTTTGCGGAATACGGAAACACTGAAAACTTAATACTGCCGTTTAAGATCGGAACAATACAAAAAATTGTTACGGATATCATTTTTTCCGTATTAAAAACAAAAAAAGATTTTCTTCGCTTAAAAAGCAACGTATTACTTTCAGCCGAGGAAACTTACTTTTGTTTTAGTGCCAAAGCGATGGTTTTGTTTAATTTATTGACGCTTTTCATGATTGGAATAAAAATTTTATTGGAGAAAATTTTGCATGCAGGAAAAAACAGAAAACAAACTCAATCATGTTATTGACACCGCAATGAAAGATCTCGGAATGCTGATAGACGTCAATACTGTTGTCGGAAAGCCGTTAAAAACAGACGACGGATCGTTTGTAATCCCGATTTCAAAAGTAACCATGGGATTCATGACAGGCGGCGGAGAATACGGGGAAGTAAAGATTCTGAAAAAAGACAAAGCCTTGCCGTTTGCGGGCGGAAGCGGTGCTGTCGTATCAATGAAACCGATCGGTTTTTTAGTAAACGACGGAAACGGATATAAAATATTATCGACGAACCACGAGCCCTATGAAAAAATTTTGGATGCAGCAACCGACCTTTTGTCGACCGTTCAAGGAGAGTCATGAGAAAAATTTTAAGTATCATTTTTAGTATTCTTACAATGTTTCCGTTTTCGCAAATAAATGCGACGGATACATTTGTCTCCACGTCATCTTCTGAAATTTTAATCGAGGCGTCCAGCGGAAGAGTTTTATTTGAATCAAATGCCGACGAGCAACGACCGATGGCAAGTACAACGAAAATTCTCACTGCAATTATAGCAATCGAACGTTGTGATTGCGACGACGTTGTAACCGTACGAAAGGAATGTGTCGGAATCGAAGGATCCAGTATTTATTTAGAAGAAGGCGAAAAATTAACTGTGAAAGAACTTTTATACGGCTTAATGCTTCGATCGGGAAACGACTGTGCGGCGGCTCTTGCCTACCATATTTCAGGCTCAATCAAAGAATTTGCCGACTTAATGAATCAAACGGCTCTTTTGATCGGGGCAAAAAGCAGTCACTTTGTTAATCCGCACGGCTTACATGACGACAATCATTATACCACCGCGCGAGACCTCGCAAAAATCGCCGCATATGCGATGACGAACCCGATCTTCAAAGAAATTGTTTCTACCAGACGAGTGGAAATCTCTTGGGCTTCTCACGAATACAATCGGATATTGATCAACAAAAACAAGATGCTGAACGAAATGGAGGGCGCTACCGGTATTAAAACCGGTTTTACCAAAAAAGCAGGGAGATGTCTTGTCAGTAGTTGCGAACGTAACGGCATGACGTTAATTTGCGTCGTTCTGAATTGTCCTCCGATGTTTGAACGTTCAAAAGATCTTCTCAATAACGCTTATACAACGTACCGAATGACAAAAATCTACGATTGTTCGCATATTATTGATTTTATCCCGGTAGAGAATGACGAGCCTTGCGGAATTTATTTAAAAAAAGATATCGTTCTTCCGTTAACCGAATCCGAGCAAAACAATCTGTTGATCGAATACGATTACCCTAAGCAACTAAAAGTCCCATTCAAAAAAGATACCGAAATCGGAGAAGTTCGGATTTTTGCCTCAAATAAGTTGATTTTTTTTGAAAAAATCTATACTATTATAGGGAAGTAAAAAGAAAGAAGGACAAATTTTTGAGAATCAATAAATTTTTAGCGGAAAGCGGAGTCGCTTCCCGCCGTGCTAGCGACAAGCTCATTGAAGAAGGAAAAGTCAAAAAAAACGGGAGAGTCTGTTCTTTGGGTGACGAAGTAGATCCGGGAAAAGATATTATTACCGTTTCCGGGCAACAAGTACAACTTACCGAACGGTACGATTATTATATGATGAACAAGCCGAAAGGATACGTCTGCACCGTGAAAGACGATAAGGATAGAAAAACGGTAATGAGCTTATTGCCAAACAATAATAAACGCATTTATCCTGTCGGTAGACTCGATTACGATTCGGAAGGACTTTTAATTTTAACCAATGACGGAGATCTTACGTTCCGTCTTACGCATCCGAGAAACGAAATCCCCAAAACCTATTTGGTTAAGATTGAGGGTGAAATTGGAGAAGAACAGTTAAAGCGCTTGCGTTCCGGAGTCGTAATAGACGGCGTACGCACAAAAAAATGCAATCTGAAAGTGGTTGAACAATCCAAATCCGAAACAAAACTGCATATCACCATAACGGAAGGCAAAAACCGACAGGTGAGAAAGATGTTTGAATCGGTCGGAAAAGAAGTCGTCTTTTTGAAAAGAATAAAAATCGGGGACTTAACGTTAAGCGGATTGAATCGCGGAGAGGTTCGTTCGTTATCCTTGCGCGAAATTGATTACTTAAAAAATTTATAAATCAACTTTTTCGTAAAACGATTGCCTTAAAAAATCCTTGCACGCAAAATTTCTCTCGTATTAGGAGATTTTATAAAAAACTAAAAAATTCTAGTTAAAACAAGGGGTGAAAAAATAATTTCTTCACCCTTTGTTTTTTTAATTATTGATTCTTTCTTTTTCTAATAGAAACAGGCTCTTCGTTTTTCATGTATGTTTCCCACACGTTCATACGATCGTCTTCGTCTATTTTACGAAGAACTTTTGCAGGAATGCCTGCAACAATACTGTTCGGAGAGACGTCGCGCAAAACAACCGATCCTGCGGCAACAATGCTGTTTTCGCCTATTGTAACACCTCCGCAAATCGTAGTGCTTGAACAAATCCAACAGCCGTCTTTTATGGTTATCGGGGCGCTTTGCTTTTTCTTTTTGCGCCATACGGCTATTCTGTTAAACCGATCGCAACCGATAAGCCCGCACGCATGCTGTTTTGCAATATCCGCACTTGCCGAATTATACAGTTTGCCGGTTATCATACGAGACCAATCGTCAATTCGATTTGCTTTCTTGTCCATTTTTAATTTTACGTTCCCTCAACATAAGTGTTAAAACTTTCTAACTAATCCCTCTACCGTCCCTAATATCATCACGTCGTCCAAAACAATATCGGAAAGAGCACTGTTTTCCGGATGCAAAATTATCTTATGATCACGCTTAAAAAAGCGTTTAACCGTCGCGCTTTCCTCAATCAATGCGACTACAATTTCTCCGTTATCCGCAGTGTTCTGTTTTTTTACGATAATTTTATCTCCGTCAAAAATACCTGCCTCAATCATACTGTCGCCACTTACGCGCAACATAAAATAATCTTCATCTGCGCCTGGGAAATCAGGCAATAGGGGATAATACCCTTCAAGATTTTCAACCGCCAAAATAGGCTGACCGGCAGTAACCGTCCCGACCAACGGAATCCGCTTAACGGTCAACGGCTTTTCCGTTAAAGATAACGCTCGTTTTTTTAAGCCTGTTTTTTCAATTTTCCCCATTGCTTCCAAGCGATTCAAATACGAATACACGGTCGCCGTTGACTTAATCCCCAATTGAGAAGAAATCTCTCGCACGGAAGGGGGAAAGCCGTTTTCTGTAATATAACTTTCAACAAACTCATAAACGCGGTTTAACTTTTCGTCTAAATTTCTCATTGAAACACCTCTTTTATATTATAACGAAAAAGAAACAGAATGTCAAACATTTGTTTGCGTTTTATTCCGATATAATATAGGATTGAACCTTATTTAAGTCTTTTTGCTCAACGGAAACTTTATAAAACGTTCCTGCCTCTTCCGCTCGCTCTTCTAAAATTACGGCTTCTTCATGAATTACTTTTATAAATTTGTACTTGGAATAGGGGACGAACAGTTTTACCGTTCGATAACGCCGGTTAAAAAAATCGTCTATTCTTAATTTCAACTCGCTTAAACCGTTTCCTTTTAACGCAGATATAAAAGAACTTTCGGCAGGGTACAAAGAAAAATCCGAAACCCCGTCGCATTTATTAAAAACCGTAATCGACGGAGTAGTGCATTGAAGAGAATCAAGCGTTTCTCTCGTCGTTTTCAATTGCCTCTCCCAATCCGCTTGCGCGTCGCAAACAATTAAAATCAAATCCGCATTCAGCGCACTTTCCAGCGTGGAATGAAACGCCTCGATCAAGTCATGAGGAATATTGCGAATAAAACCAACCGTATCGACAAACACAACCGACTGCTGCCCGATTTCAGCGCGCCTCATGGTAGGATCAAGAGTCGCAAACAATTGATTCTTCGTTTCGACATTCGCGCCGGTAAGCGCATTCAATAAGGTGCTTTTTCCGGTATTCGTATAACCAACCAAAGCGACTGTCTTTACAACGTTCTTTTTACGACGATCGCTTTGAAGCGCACGCCGCGTTTCAATTTCTTTTAAGCGTTCTTTCAAAAAATGAATCCGCCCTCGCAGATAACGACGATTGGTTTCCAACTGCGTTTCTCCCGGGCCGCGTGTTCCGATTCCCGCACCTTGCTGAGAAAGCGCCTCACCTTTTCCTTTCAAACGAGGATAAAGATAATTCAACTGTGCTAATTCAACTTGTAATTTTCCCTCCGTGCTTTTTGCGTTCAATGCAAAAATATCGAGAATCAAAGCCGTCCGATCAATTACTTTCAACCCGTTTAACGCCGCGCTGATATTCATTGTCTGAGACGGGGAAAGATCCCCGTCAAAAATAATCAAATCAACGGGGGAATTCTCCAATTCAAACCGAATCTCGTCTAACTTTCCGCTACCGATCAAGGTTGCAGGATTGATCTGACGAATCAATTGCGTTTTGCAGCCGTAAACAGTCGCGTTTGCACTTTCAGTCAAAGAGATGATCTCAGACAAATCCGATTCGTCGGAAGGAGCGAATAGGGGTTTTATGATGTATGCCGTTTCTTGTACTTTATTCATTTCTTAATGTAACGGAACGAGCCGCCTTTTTTCGAATATCTTCACTGGTTGCCGCATAATGCTTTTTCGTTGTATTTATGTCTTTGTGTCCCAAACAATCCGCAACGACATAAATATCTCCGGTTGCTCGATACAAATTAGTACCGAATGTACTGCGAAGTTTATGCGGCGTTATTTTTTTAAGAGGGGAAACGATCTTCGCATATTTTTTTACCAAATTTTCCACGCTACGCACACCGATTCTTGTTCCTTGTAACGAAAGAAACATTGCATGTTCGTCTGGATTCCGTTCCTTTCGATCACTTTGTTCTTCCAAATAAACTTCGAGCGCGTATCTTACTTCGTCGTTAAAATATAAAATCGCACGATTGCCGCCTTTGCGCGTAACGACAAAACTGTTTGCATGGAAATCAATATCTTCAACGTTTAAGCCCACCAACTCACTGATACGAATTCCCGTGCCCAAAAACAAGGTTAAAATCGCAACGTCACGCTTTTGTGTTCTGGCATGAAATCGCTGTTGTTGCGAGGTTAATCCGTTTCCGCTTTCCGCAGTATTCAAAATTGCGGAAACTTCATCAATTTTTCCGTTGTTTTCCAAACGAATAATTTCTTTATCATGCAATTTCGGCATTGCAACTTTCGCTGCGACGTTAGCGTCTAACTTGTTTTTATTAAAAAAGAACTTGAAAAAAGAGCGAACCGTTGCAAGTTTTCTCGCTTTTCCACGCTCGGTACAATGTTCTTTTTTTCCGTTAATTTCGTAAAGGCTGAGTGAACTGATAAAAGACTCGATATCGCTGGAATCAAGTCGATTCAAATCGTTTAACGTTATATCCAAGACATCTTTCTTGTTACGAAATATTTTTTTCGACAAAAATTGAAAGAATATTCTCAGATCGTAAGCGTAATTTAAACGGGTGAGCGGCGTCGTTCGATTTTCAATTCCGACAAAAAACTCTTCACAAAAATAAGGAAGTTCTTCTTTGATTTTATTGGTTCGTTCGATATTTGATAAAGAACGTTTTTCAAAGTAGTTTTCCATAATATTATTATAACTTTTTTCAACGTATTTGTAAATGCTTTTTTGTAATTTTTTATAAAGAAGTATTTCTGTGCAAGAATTCCACAATTTCACAAACCGCAAAATTATTAGTTTTTTTCTGAGAATTTCACGTTTTTTCAAAAACGGGGCACAGATACAACTATTCGCAAAACTCTTCTTTTACGCAATGTTATTGTGAAGAACTAAAAATATTGAGAAAATCTAAAAAACTTTAATAATTTTTCGGATTTTCTATAAATTTCCCATAAAATTATGCTTGACACATTGACTTAAACCGATTTTCGTTGTATAATGATAAAAAGCCCGAAAGGACGGTAACTATGGATAACAACTCGATCAGCAGCGATTTAATCCGCGGTCATATAGATACGATCATTCTGAAAACGCTTCTGAATGAAGATAAAAACGGATTGGAAATTTGTCAAGAAATAGAATTGCGCACGGAAGGAAAATATGAAATTCGGCAAGCAACTCTATATAGCGCCTTGAAACGCTTGGAAAATTCAAAATACATCAAACCTTATTGGGGTGAAGTCGACGAAAGCGATAAAAGCAGCGGACGCAGACGCTATTTTCATCTGACGAAATCAGGCAAAGATTTTGTAGAAAAAAACCAACAAAATTGGGCTTTTTCAAGAGACGTTATCGACTTATTAGTCACAGGAAGCGTTTCTCCTCAAAAAGTGTTTGTTCAAAAAATTGAAGAACAAGCCGAAAGCCCGATCATTACAGAAACGCAAGACGAGATTCCGGAAGAAATCCCAACGACAGTTGACGTATCGGTCGACGAACCTGCGGTTATCGAGGGAAAAGAACGAAAGATACTTGAATTTCCAACTGCTTCGGAAGCAGAAAAACCTTCTTCCCCCGTCGGCTCAACGTCGTTTAATCAGTCTTACACTTATGAAGAGTCGGAAAGCGCAGATTTTAATTACAAAAGCGTTTTAAGTCGTTTAATTCGACCTGAAATTCGCGGCGTGCATGAAGACATGCAGATTGTCGAAGTCGAAGAAAAGCCCAAAGGGCCGGATCCTGTTACCATACAAGAAACGGCAGAAGTTGACCCGTTAGCATTGCTGAAAGAATCAGTAAAAAAAGAACAACCACACACGGAAGAGCCGACTTACGACGAATTTTTCATTCCAAAGCAATCAACCAGACGTATGGATTTTTCGGATTTATTCGATAAAGCCGAAGAAGACGGGCTAAAAATTCATATTTCAACCCCAAAGAAACGGAAAAAAGCCGCCGAAAAAAAACAAGACGAAATTCAATATCACAAACTCAATATGGTTTTGTCGCTCGGCGTATATCTTTTGGTATTGATTGAGTTAATGGTTTTGTCTATTACAACCAGACAATCCGCAAATACAACGATCTATTTTGTTTTAATGATAGCAACGTTGATATTTCCGGTCACAATGGTCATTATTTATTTTGCCAGTCCGCAAAAAAACAAAACCAAGCCAACACCTTCTTATTTAAAAAACATATTGGTGTCGGTTTGCATCGTTCTGTTTAACATAATATTGATCATTTTAGCCGTTTCTTTACTGTTAAATACGGATTTTTCAAATCTCTCACAAGTGATACCGAGAGTCGTCATTCCGACCTTATTCGTATTTGACACGCTAGCTTATTTCATCGCTCAATATTGCTTAATCAACAGCAAACTCTTTCAAGCAAAATAACAACAAAAAATATTCAAAAAGCAGTTCAACATACAGAACTGCTTTTTTTAATTTTATAAAATAATTTCACCTTACATAAAAAGACGTATTACTCGTCTTTCTTTGAAAAATTTCATATTTCCGTTAAATTTTCATTTCTTCAAGAGCAATTTTACAGTGCTCATACGTCAACCCACCCTGCATATAAGCAATGTACGGCTCATGGATCGGAGCATCTGCCGACAGTTCAATCGACGCACCTTGCACAAAGCACCCGGCAGCCATTATAACTTCCGATTCATATCCGGGCATTGCCCAAGGCAATACGTCCACGTAACTATCAACAGGAGAAGCTGCCTGAATAACCTGAATAAAACGAATCAACCGTTCACGATCCCCAAACCGTATCGCTCGTATAATATCGCCGGGTAAGCGATCGGGCTCGGGCGACGTTTCAAATCCTAACGAATGAAACACTTTTCCGAAAAGCAACGATCCCTTTAACGCCTCTTTTACGACGTGCGGCGCAAGAAACAATCCCTCGAAAAAATATTGATACGTAAAAGCATACGAACCGACCTCACCACCAATAGAAGGTGCAGTCATGCGATTTTGCACAAGATCGATATAGCGTTTTTTCCCGGCAAGATATCCGCCCGTAGGTGCTATTCCAGCCCCAAGATTCTTAATCATTGACCCGGCAACCAAATCAACACCGACCTCCGTCGGTTCTTTTACTTGAACAAATTCGCCGTAACAATTATCTAACATAATACAACCTTCATACCCCGCACGACGAATTACCCCAACCACCTCTTCGATTTGCTCAATCGTCAAAGCGTTTCGCCATTCATATCCGCGAGAACGCTGAATATAAATCATTTTCGGCTTTTTTACCGCAAGATAAGATAAGATTGCAGAATAATCAAAAGAATCACCTTTCAAAGGAATAACGTCGAACGACACACCGAAATCCTTCAAAGAACCGTTTCCATCACCAGATATAACGTCAACAAGCGTATCATAAGGCATTCCTGTAATCGACACAAAAACGTCGTTCGGGCGCAATATTGCGTAAAGCCCTAGCGTCAAGGCATGCGTCCCGGAAACAATATTCGGCGATAAAACCGCGGCTTCCGCGCCAAAAATATCAGCCAAAACACGGTTCAGTAAATCCCGCCCTTCATCCCCGTATCCATAACCGGTAGAAGGAGAAAAATGTCTTAACGCAAGTTTGTTTTTTTGAAACGCATTCAATACCTTGCGTTGATTAAAGAGAGCAATTTCATCAAGTTGCTCGAATAACGGCAGTAATTGCCGCTCACTTTCTTTTATTAGCGTAGGATCAATCATAAAAACTCCTTTATTTTTTTCGCCATAACATCCGGAGATGCCGGTTCAAGGGCCGCAAGCATTTGATCCCTCTTGAAAAAAGTAATCTGACGCTTCGCATATCTTCGTGTATTTTGCTTGATTCGCTCGGAAAGCGAATCAACAGATTCCTCGGATTGTAAATATTCGTAGACTTCTTTATATCCGATGCCTTGCATGCTTTGCATATCCGACGTAATTCCGCTATTCTTCAACAACGCTACCTCTTCAATTAAACCACTCGAAATCATCTTATCAACACGCTCGTTTATACGACGATAAATTTCGCCCCGTAAATAGTCGACAAAAAAACTTTTATAACGATAACGCGGAGAAAGCGAATCGCACAGCGCGGATTTCGGAATACCCGTCTGTTCGTAAATTTCCAAAGCACGAATGACACGCCTTAAATCATTCGGATGAAGTTTTCTCGCAGAAAGCGCATCCACTTTTTTCAAAACAGCAAAGACAGCTTCGTTACCATCCGTCTTTGCCATTTCTTCATATTTTTTTCGGACAGCAATATTTCCGGAGGCATTACCGTAACTGAGATCAAATAAAAGCGAATTAATATAAAACCCCGTTCCGCCACAAATAATCGGAATTTTACCGGCATCAATCAATCTTTTTACAATAGGTTCTGCTTTTTCTTTATAATCCCCGACGGAAAACGCCGCGTTCGGCGGAAGAATATCAATCATATGATGCGGAACGCCTTGTCGCTCTTGTATGGTCGGCTTCGCCGTCCCGATATCCAAGCCTTGATAGATATTCATGGAATCCGCAGAAATAACTTCTGTTTGAAGCATTTTCGCCAACGAAACGGCAAGCGCGGTTTTCCCGGACGCTGTCGGACCGCATATCACGATAATTTGCGGACTCACACAATCCGTTTGAACCATTTATCAATCTCCGTTCTGGTAATTTTAACGGCAATCGGTCTGCCATGCGGACATTTTAACCCCATATTGCCGTTTAACATTTTGAGAAGCGCTTTGATATCGTCTTTTGTCAGCGGATATCCCGCCTTAATTGCTGCTTTACAAGCGGCTTGCGCAAGGCGTTCTTTCAAAAGATCTTTTAAAGTCATGCTTTTCAGCGTATTCATTTCTCCGAAAACTTCCTCAAAAAAAGCACCGAAATTCATTTCCGTCAATTCAGACGGTAAGGACGAAATCTTAAATGCTTGATGCCCGAATTCTTCTATCTCGATTCCAAGTTCATTTAAAATCGGAATCTCAGCAGACAAAAACGCATATTCTTGATGATTGACGTTTAAAACGTACGGAACAAGAAGCGGCTGAATCGTCAACGCTTTATCCGAAACACGTCCGCAAAAGCGATCGTATAAAAGCCGCTCGTGCGCCGCATGTTGATCGATAAAATAAATGTCATTGCCTTTTTCAAATATAACGTAAGTATTAAGCGCTTGTCCGATGATAATAACTTCTTCATCGATCCCGAAATCTCCCTGCTTAGGCTTACTTGGGTTTTCTTTAACGAGTGGTGGCTTTGCTTGCTCTTTTTCGGCACGTTCAAGTTCTTCGATAAATTTTTTATTTTCGAGAAATATTTTATCATCCGGAGTTTGTTTCTCCAAAGGTACTTCCTGCGAGTCGTGATCACAAAAAGATGCAAGAATCGGGCTCGAAGCAACAGTATTATGCCTGCCATAATGATAATTTGTTTTCTCTTGAATTTCCTCGCGATTTTCAACTTTTTGCAAATTCTCTTTCAGAAAGTCCTCTTGAGGCGAAATCTCTTTTTGCAAAGCTCCCCGTTGCTCTTCCAAAGAGTTTTCCGGTTGCGACTTAACAATCTGCAAGGCCTCACTCAATCCGTCTAAGACTTTTGACACAACGGAGTAAATAGAACCGTAAACGATTTGGTTATTTGAAAATCTCACGTCCGTTTTATTCGGGTGCACGTTAACGTCTATCTCCTCCGTCGGAATTTGCAACGAAAGCACGTAAAACGGGTATTGACGCTTCATTAAATAACTGCCATACGCATTCATAATAGCAGAAGAAACGGTCGAATTGATAACATACCTTCCGTTAATAAACACCGTCTGATAGGTGCGATTCGGTTTTGTAAAATGTTGTTTTCCCAAATAACCGCTAATATGAATTCCGTTTTTTACAGTATCGACTTCATAGCACTGTCCGACGATCTGCGCGCCGTAAATTCCGATTAACGCATCCTCCGCACTACCGCCGAACGATTGATAAATATTTTTTCCGTCAGCGATATACCGAAAACAAACGGTTGGGTTTCCCAAAATAAAACGCGTTACAATATTGGAAATCTCACTTTCTTCCGATTTTGGAGATTTCAAAAATTTCGCGCGCGCAGGCGTGTTAAAGAACAATTGATTAACCGTAATCTCTGTTCCGGAAGGAATCGGATATTCCTCCGATTCTTGTATTTTTCCACCCTCGGCATAAATAGCCGCGCCAAATTCCTGAATAGCCGGCTTTGAAGCGATTCTGATTTTCGAAACAGACGCAATACTTGCCAAAGCCTCGCCGCGAAAGCCAAGCGTAGTAATAGCATCAAGATCTCCGACGTTCGCAATTTTACTTGTTGCATGCGGAAGAAGCGCTTTTTTCAGTTCGCTTTTTGCAATCCCCTCACCGTCGTCCGTCACCTTTATACTGCCGATTCCCCCGTCTCGAATTTCAATCGTAATACGGGTAGCGCCTGCGTCCAGAGCATTCTCAACTAACTCTTTAACAACGGAACAAGGACGCTCTACTACCTCTCCCGCAGCAATGCGGTTATAAACGGAACTATCTAATAAATTGATTGTTGCCATAATTTTTTCCTCATGATAATTCGACTTTTTCTTTCAGATCACTCAATATATGAAACGCCTGCATGGGCGATACGTTATTGAGATCGAGATCGTAAAGAATTCTTTCTACTTCACTTTTTTTCAATTCACCATTCGGCTCTTCCGACACTTTCGGGTTAACTGCCAAATCCTTCTTTTCAAGATCTTTTAATATCTGTTTTGCACGAGCGGTAATGTCTTTCGGAACCCCTGCAAGCGAAGCAACCTCTATTCCGAAACTACGGTTTGCGCCACCACGCATGATTTTTCTCAAAAAGACGATCGTATTGTTCAGTTCCTTGACTGTTACTTTGTAATTCTTCACGCCGTCGAACACACCTTCCAACTCCGTTAATTCATGATAATGCGTCGCAAACAACGTTTTTGCTTTTAAGTTTTTAGTAATATATTCCACAACCGCCCAAGCAATACTCAATCCGTCATACGTACTAGTTCCACGCCCGACTTCGTCCAAAATCAGCAAACTCTTTTCGGTCGCATTTAATAAAATATTCGCGACCTCTGTCATTTCCACCATAAAGGTAGATTGATCGAGCACCAAATTGTCACTAGCACCGATTCTGGTAAAAATACGATCAATCAACGGAATTTCGGCACTTTTAGCAGGCACAAACGAACCGATATGCGCCAATAAAGCAATCAACGCTACCTGCCGCATATACGTACTTTTACCCGCCATATTCGGTCCTGTTATAATCATCGTACGATGATCCCCCGTATCAAGATAAGTGTCGTTCGGAATAAATTGCTCATTTGAAAGAGCCTCTACCACAGGGTGTCTTCCATCAACGATATTAAGAGGCTTTCCCTCATCAACCATATCCGGACGACAATAACGATTTTCTCGCGCAACCATAGCAAAGGCATTCAAACAATCCAATATTCCGATAGCCTCCGACGCTGCGGAAAAGGCATCGATTTCGTCCGTCAGTTTATCTTTAATTTCAGCAAATAACCGCGCTTCTAATCGAATAGATTGTTCATCGCTATTCAGAATTTTTTCTTCCAACGCCTTCAACTCTTCCGTAATATAACGTTCGGCATTTGCAAGTGTTTGTTTTCGAATATAATGATACGGAACTAAATTTTTGAATGAATTCGTAACCTCGATATAGTAACCAAAAACACGGTTATACGATATTTTTAGGTTCTTAATCCCCGTTTCTGCCCGTTCTCTTTGCTCCACCTCCAAAATAATCGAACGACTATTTTTACTGAGAGAACGAAATTCGTCCAGTTCCGCATGATATCCTTCCCGAATATATCCGCCTTCTTTCGTCGTGTTTGGAGCATCCGGATCAATTGCAGAAGAAAGAAGTTTCGCAATCTCCGTAAAATCACCGATTCGAGAAACAAGATCTCTGATAACAGAAGAAGTCAGCCCTGTCAATTGAAATTTAAGATTCGGCAAAACTTCCAACGAAGTCGCCAACGCCAAACAATCTCTCGGCGTTAAATTTCCGTTTGAAATTTTCCCGGCTAAACGTCCGATGTCGCGAACAGAACGAAATTGCTCCGCCAAACCTTGTCTGATTAAGGTGTTTTTATAAAGTTCTTCCACGCCGTCCAAACGATATTCGATTTGATCGCGATTATTAAGCGGATTTAACAGCCAATTTTGAAGCGTTCTTGCCCCCATATTGGTTTTCGTTTTATCCAACAACCACAAAAGAGTCCCATAACGCTTGTTTTCCCTAAGAGAATGCGTTAATTCAAGATTTTTGATCGCATTAGCATCGAGAACCATGTAGTTTTCCGCAGTCTCCAACTTAATTTTCGAAATGATTTTAAGACTGTTTTTCTGCGTTTCTTTTAAATACGCAATCAACGCCCCGGCAGCAGAAATCGCAAGGGGTTCATTTTCCAAACGAAATGCCGTCAGATTTTTTACGCCGAATTGCGATAAAAGCGTATTGCGCGCAGAAAGAGCGTTAAACTCCCACTCCGAATAACAGTGAAATCTCGGCAACACCTTGTGTTCTACCAAAGGGCTTTTCCCAACCGTTTCAAACGCCTGCTGATTGGAAATGATTTCCGCCGGATGAATACGAACCAACGCATCCATAAGTCCGGAAAGAGCATCTTTTTCGGTGAATACCTGCGCAAAAAAATCTCCCGTAGTAATGTCCGCCCACGAAAGAGCGCAATGATTATCGCTGCGGTAAACCGCCGCAATAAAATTATTAGATTTTTCATCCAACAAGCCATCCTCAATCAACGTGCCGGCAGTTACGATTCTAATCACGTCTCGCTCTACCAAAGCCCCTTTGGTCGGCTCGGTTAACTGCTCGCAAATCGCAACCTTTTCTCCTTGTTCGACTAACTTTGCTATATAGGTATCCGC
The DNA here is from genome assembly GCA_964468815.1 of uncultured Clostridia bacterium. Taxonomy (GTDB): domain Bacteria; phylum Bacillota; class Clostridia; order Christensenellales; family Borkfalkiaceae; genus UMGS621. The sequence continues at coordinate 39,761 of CAYXWN010000007.1, forward strand.
AGCGTGATACGGAACTCCGCACATCGGTGCGCGTTCCTCTAAGCCGCAATCTCTACCGGTCAACGTCAATCCCAACAATTCGGAAGCGCGTTTCGCATCATCAAAAAACAATTCGTAAAAATCGCCTAATCTATAAAAAATCAAGCAATCCTTATGTTTCTCCTTAACTTGAAGATAATGTTTCATCATCGGTGAAAGAGCCATAATTTACCTCTCCTCTTCTACAATTTCTCCATAAAGAGAAACTCCGCCTGTTCGAGTAATTTTCAACGTCACAAAATTTCCGAGCGGATCATGGTCGCAAGAAAAATACCCCATACGCCCGTATTCGTCTCTTCCGAGATATTTTTGCTTCTTCTCATCGTATCCTTCGCATAAAATCTCTACCGTTTTGCCAAGATAAGCCTTAGACAATGTACGCGTCATCTCGTTTTGTTTGGCAATCAGCCGAACGATACGATCCTTTGAAACTTCTTCCGGTATCTGTCCATCCATAACAGCAGCCTTCGTTCCTGAACGGCGAGAATAAACAAACATAAACGCGCCTGAAAAACGCGCCTTTTCGACTAAATCAAGCGTTTCTGAAAAATCCTCTTCGGTTTCCGTCGGAAAACCAACCATAATATCCGTCGACACGGCGCAATCCGGAATATACTTATGCAGAAGATCAATTTTTTCAAAATAATCCTCTCTCGTGTATTTTCGATTCATCAATTTCAAAACACGATTCGATCCGGCTTGTACCGGCAAATGAATACTTTTGCACACATGCGGCGTTTCTTTCATCGCCAAAATGAGTTTTTCGGAAAAATCCTTTGGATGATTAGTCATAAAACGCAAACGGAATCGCCCCTCGAGTGCTCCGATCTCCCGAAGCAACGAAGAAAAATCCGAACCGTCTTCCAAATCGTTCCCATACGAATTGACGTTTTGCCCCAACAACGTAATTTCTTTATATCCTTCAGCAATCAATTCTCTACATTCCGCAACAATTTCGCCTTGTTTACGACTACGCTCTCTGCCACGAACATACGGAACAATACAATACGTGCAAAAATTATTGCAACCGTACATAATATTAACCCATGCGTTCGGAAAACTGTTTCGACGCTGCTCGCCCTTATCAATATCGGAAATTTCATGATCAAGAATCTCAATTACCGCGGCTCGCTCCGCCATTCTCCGATCAATCAAATCCCCCAAAGATTCGAGATTATACGTCCCGAATATAATATCGACAAACGGCAGTTTTTCATGCAATTTACGAGCAGCATCCGGCTGTTGCATCATACAGCCACCGACGGCAATCAATAAGGAGGGTTTCTGTTTTTTTAATTTTTTTAGCGCACCGATATTTCCGTACGCGCGATCCTCAGCATTCTCGCGAATACAACAAGTGTTAAAAACAATAATATCAGCCTCTTTCTCCGATTGTGCGGCAATATAGCCTCTCGAAGATAAAATACCGGCTATTTTTTCAGATTCGTGCAGATTCATTTGACATCCGTACGTAGTGATAAAGTACTTTTTTTCCATACGAATATTATAATATGAAAAGGCGAATTTTGTCAAATCCATTCGTATAATAATCCCGAAAAGTTCTATACTAAAATGTATGAAAAAATTACTGAAAATTACAGGATTCGCCCTATGTACCTGCGGCATTTTGCTAACGTCGTTCTTTCTGTATTATATTCTTCTCACCGCAAACTATCGGCTGGACGAATCAAGATTAAAACATGTTGAAAACGCCTATTGTTTTTTCGACGATCAAAATAATAAACTCGCAAACATATCCGATCACGCTAGCATTGTTTCTTTTTCCGAATTAAGCAACAACACAAAAAAAGCATTTATCGCCATTGAAGATAAACGTTTTTTTCAACATAACGGAATTGATTATAAAGGGCTCAGTCGAGCCCTTCTCCACAACATCACAAGTCTTTCTCTGAAAGAAGGGGCTTCCACAATTAGCCAACAATTGATCAAGAATACGCACTTGACTAACGAAAAAACAATTAAACGCAAGTTGATCGAATGGAAACTAACAAGAGCATTAGAGAAAAAATATGATAAAAATTCGATCCTTGAAATGTATCTAAATACCATCTATTTTGGTGCTAACGCTTACGGAATCGCAGAGGCTTCGAGTGTTTATTTCGGAAAAAGCGCTTCCGAATTGACGTTGGAAGAAAGCGCTACGCTTGCCGGCATGATCAAAGCCCCGTCCACCTACTCCCCCTTTCTGCATCCGCAAAAATGCATTGAAAGAAGAAACGTTGTATTAAATTGCATGGCGGAACAAGGCTATATTTCAAATTCAAAATGCAAAGAAGCACAAAAAACAGATCTTTTCCTCAATCAAACAGAGTGCAAAAGCAACTATTTAACCTTTGCAACGGCGGATTTGGAAGAAATTTTTTCCGATCATCTCTTTTTGCTTTCCAATGCAAAAATTTACACTTACTTCAACCAAACACTTCAATCCAAACTTGAAGAAATACTTTCTAAAAACGAGGCGTCCGATGACGAAAAAGGAATTGTGATCGACAACAAAACACACGGGATCAAAGCCTTTTATGCTCCGAACGGCGATTATAAGAGATCCCCGGGATCGACCTTAAAACCTTTATTCGTCTACGCTCCTGCCATAGAAGAAAATAAAATCTGCACAGAAACTCCGATTTTAGACGAACTTACCGATTTCGAAGGATATTGTCCGCATAACTACCAAGACGTTTATTACGGCTATCAAAGCGCACGGGAATGTTTGGAAAAAAGTTCAAACGTCTGCGCCGTAAAAATACTCAATTACGTCGGAATTGATCAAGCAACCGAATATCTGAACAAACTCAATATCGCTACCGACGAAGACAAATCGCTAGCACTTGCACTTGGCGCAATGAAAACCGGAATATCGTTATCCGACCTAGCAACAGGATATTCTACACTCGCAAATAAAGGTATTTTTACACCGTCTTCTTTCATATCAAGGGTTGAAGATTGCGACGGAAACGTAATTTATCGACAAAACAAAACCGAAAAACGCGTTTTTTCAGAAGAAACGGCTTATTTCGTCAGCGACATGCTTGCATCAACGGTAACAAACGGAACTGCGAAAAAATTAAGTTTTAACCAATATCATCTTTGCGGAAAAACCGGAACGGTAGGATATGAAGACGGAAACACGGACGCTTATTCTATATCGTACTCTCCCGATTACACGGTAGGCGTTTGGTTGGGAAATCAAGATTGCTCAAAAATGTCAAACCACATAACGGGCGGAGGCTTACCGTCTTCTTTCAGCGCGAAAATTTGGGAACAATTATACAGGAATAACGAACCGAATTTCTTTTCCGCGCCCGCAACGCTTAAAGAATTAAAACTCGATAAAATCACTTATGAAGAAAAGCACGTCCTAATGCTCGCCGATCCGATTGCACCCGAACGCTATACGCTCACTTGTAAGGTGAAAAGCGATTTTAGTTTATCGGAGCAATCAGAACGATTCTCGAAACCAAAAGTCGAAATCGACCGATATTCATTTGAAGGCAATCGGTTTTTTATAAAATTATGTCAGACAGAATTTTATAATTACAAAATCTATAAAAACGGAAAATTAGTACTCGATACCGTCAATCGTGAAGCTGATTCGTTTCTAGATGAAAATCTTTTACCGAATACGGAATACACGTACAGCGTAGTCCCGTATTATTTTGACGGAAAGTCCGAATATTTGGGAAACGAAATTATTCTTCCCAAAATAAAGACGCCGAATCAATCGACGCCCGATCAATGGTGGGAAGAGGATTAAAAAGAATATTTTTCTATTTTTCCAAACGCTTCCTCTATCAAATTTTCGATATCCAAACAAGCCTCGGCCCGCTTAACGCGCTCCAAATTCGGCTTGATTGCCGGAAATTTCGGTAAAAACACCGTACAGCAATCTTCATAAGGAAGAATAGACGTTTCATAAGTTTCGATCTGTTTGGATATCTCGATAATTTCAAGTTTATCCATCGCGATCAACGGTCTTAAAACAGGCATGGTTACAACCGAATTGCTAGAAGTTATACTCTCTATCGTCTGACTTGCAACCTGTCCGAGGCTTTCCCCCGTCACGATTGCCTGTCCGCCGATTTGTTTTGCAAGTCGTTCGGCAATTCGCATCATAAAACGGCGCATTAACGTAATCATATACTCTTCCGGGCAATATTGATGAATCGCCTCTTGAATATGCGTAAACGAAACTACGTATAAATCCAAACCGCCGTTATACGCAGCAATACGACGAGATAGTTCGATCACTTTTTCTTTTGCGGCTTCCCCTGTATAAGGAAAACTGTGGAAATGAAGAGCAGCCATTTTCATTCCACGCTTTGCCATCAAATAACCGGCAACGGGGCTGTCGATTCCGCCTGAAATCAAAAGAAGCCCCTGTCCCGCAGATCCCGTCGGCATACCGCTCAAACATTTTATGTTTTCGGTATATAAAAAAGTCTTCCCGTCCTCGCGAATATCAATGTATAAAACGGTATCCGGCTTTTTCACGTCTACACTCAACTTATTGCCGTAAGCACTCAAAATCTTTCCGCCAATCAAACGAGAAACGCCCATTGAATCGGGAGAAAAATGTTTATCTGCACGATTGGTTTCCACCTTAAACGTTCCGCTTTTTTCTTTAAACACCACAAGCGCTTCCGCAATTATTTCTTCCAAGTTGCTGTTAACGACGCTAGCATAACTGTAAGTATGAATTCCGGCGACTTTTTTTAAGCGATCGGTTATTTTTCCGTAATCCGCCTCGTCAAAATCCTCGATTACGTAACGACTGTGCATGGGAATAAAACGATGCGGAATATCTTTAATCGCATGTTCGATATTTTTTTGCAGCATTCGCTCGAAATAACTCCGATTTTTCCCTTTTAAGTGAATTTCACAATAGCGTATAATAATCGCTTTTTCCATAATTTCCTCTCCTAGGATAGCATGATTTTGCGCAATTTTTGCGCACATTCGTTTAATTTTTGTGCAGCAATCCGAATTTCTTCTTCCGTATTATCAGGAGAAAAACTAATCCGAATAATACCGTCGTCGTTATGATAACCGCACGCCTCTATTACGCGACTGTAACGATTCCGCGAAGAACAAGCAGAACCGTTGCCGACAATAATATCCGCTTCTTCCAGTAAATGCAATAAAACCTCTCCCTTCAAGGGATTTGCAGACAAGGTCAATATATAAGGAGAAGCATTTTCCGCAGACAGAATCCGAAAGCAACCAAGATCCAACAACTCTCGAAAAACACGGTTTAAATGCATCGCATGTCCATAATATTCCTCTAAATGAGAATACCGCTCTCTTGCAGCATACTCAAACACCTTAATGCCGTATACGTTTTCCGTTCCGCTTCTAAGTCCGTTTTCTTGACCTCCGCCCCAAATTAACGGCGGCAAATTGAACCCCTTCCGCTTAAAAAGCGCACCCGCTCCTTTTAATCCGCCGATCTTATGCGCGCTAACCGCATACAGATCGACCGTTCTCGGTAAAACAAATCGGATTTTTCCAAACGCTTGAACGCCGTCACTATGAAAAACGCAAGACGAATTTATTTTTTTGATCGCAGCGGACAACTTCGCCACGTCGTTGATCGCACCCGTTTCGTTATTGACGTGCACGACACTGACAAAGGTTGCTTTCGTTTCTTCAACCGCACGAAGAAGGCTCTCCTCATTTACGCTTCCGTCCTTCTTTAAGGGGGCAAAAACAACGTTCATTCCCCTGTTTTTCAATTCAGAAAAACATTTAAACACGGCGGAATGTTCTCCCGCCGTCGTAACAACCGTCCCTCTTTTCGCAACTCCGAAAATCGCTTGATTATCAGCCTCCGATCCACACGAAGTAAATACAACTTCATGCTCGGAAGCCCCCAATGCCGAACAAAGGAAATCTCTTGCACCGTTTATTTCCTTATGAACGGAAATTCCGTGCCGATACAAAGCGGACGGATTGAAAAAAACATCATAATTAAATTGTTTCGCAGACTCTAACGCAATTCCGTTCGGACGCGTGGTTGCCGCATTATCAAGATAAATCATTTAAAATCTTTTTCCACAATTCCTTTTTTAGCAAATTTCAAAATGTTAACCAAGAGCGTTTCCGTACATTCCAAGACGAGCAACTTCTTCCCGTCTTTCAAATTCACTGCAAGATAATAATAATCTTTTCCCTCGCCCGGCTCGTCGTTAGAAGTATAGATTTCACGCTTAATATCGGGAGCTTCGGATAGTTTTTGATACGTTTCGCTACAAATTTTACCAAGTTGAAAAATATCGGCAACCTCAAATTTCAAAAGAGGTTTCCTTTTGACGTGATACATTACTTTCGCAATGCGCAACGATCCGGAAACAAACGTATAGTCATATTCAACGTAAGCGCGGTACTTTAATCTACCTGCAAAAATCGCAAAAGCAAGCATCAATATCGGCGGAACAACGCAAAACAATACGAATGCCAAAATATTTTCAAGTGAACCGAACCACATAAAAAAGAACATAACCGCGGCAAGCACGTATGCAATAATAGAAATAGTGCGATATATATTATACTTCCTTTTTGCCGATTTTTCATTTACCAACGCGGTAGTTTCTTCGTAAAAAATTTCCTGCATAAACACCTCTGTAATACGACACAATCATATCATATTTTTTATGATTTTTCAAGAATTTTCACCTTAATTATTTTAAAGTAACGATTGTAACCCCCATTTCCCCTTCGCCGTAACGTCCGCCGCGAAATTCGGAAACGTTTCGATTTGTTTTTAAATAGCTCCAAATCCCTGCGCGCAACCGTCCCGTCCCGAATCCGTGAATGATTTTTATTTCCTTAATCCCGGCAACCATGGCGAGATCAATCAACGCCTCTGTTTCCGACACACCCTCGGAAACTGTTTTTCCTAAAAGATTGACTTCAAACGGAGTAGACAACCCGAGCGGGATATTTTTTTTGACGCGAACGGATTTATCTTTTTCGGGCTTTTTCTTTTCCGTAAAACAATACAGATTTTCTATTCCGGTAGTCAATTCCATTCCCCCTACGCGAACGATAATTTTATTTCCCGATATTTTTTGAACCACCCCGGACTGTTCAAGACTTTGCACGTAAACGGTATCACCCTTTTTAATCCCGTCCATTCGCGCAGGAATATATTCCGGTAAAACGGCGGGCGCGTCTTCTTGCAAATAACGACTGTTTTCAATCTTATTTTTTAACGTGCGTGCATGAATAACATCCCCCTGTGAAAGATCTTGCTTTAATAGTAATTCTTCCAGAGCAGACAACAACTCATCCGCTTCCGAAACGCGCTCCGCAACTAATTTTCTGGTTTCTGCTTTTGCTTGATTGTGAATACGCTCTCGCTCTTTTTGCAACGCTTTCCGCTCTTCCCGAATTAAGTTCAATTCATCTTCCTTTTCTAACGAAAAACGCTCCGCCTTTACTCGCGTTTCTTCCGCATTATGCCGCGCACGCTCCGCCTCCCTCAAAACGTTTTCAAAGGAAATCTTCCGATCGGATAAATACTCGGTCGCACGCTCGATAACGCTACTCGCAAGCCCCAACCGACGCGCAATTTCAATCGCATTGGAAGTTCCCGGCGTTCCGATATTCAAACGATAAAGAGGCTCGAACGTATTTGCGTCGAAATCCATAGAAGCATTTTCAATCAAGCGATTCGTCATTGCAAATTCTTTTAATTTAGAATAATGCGTCGTGATGATCCCGGCGCACCCCGTCTGCAACATTTTCTCGATAATCGCCAGTGCTAACGCGCTCCCCTCTTCCGGATCGGTTCCCGCACCGATTTCGTCAATCAAAACCAATGATCGCTCGCCTGTTTTTTGGGTGATTTCAATAATATTTTTAATATGAGAAGAAAAGGTAGAAAGGCTCTGTTCAATGCTTTGCTCGTCTCCGACATCGCAAAATATCGAATCGAAAACGGCAATTTGCGATTCTTCTTCGCACGGAAGATAAAAGCCGCTCGCCGCCATTGCGCAAAACAACCCGGTTAACTTTAACGTTACCGTTTTTCCGCCCGTATTAGGCCCCGTTATCAAGAGAAAGCGATAATTCTTTCCAAGCCGAACACTAACGGGAACTACCTTATCCCTCGCAATCAACGGATGCCTTCCGCGCTTAAAATCTACGATTCCCGATTGATTTAATATCGGCAACGTACAATGATTCCGATAACCGTAATTTGCTTTTGCGTAACACAAATCAAGTTCCACAAGCAAAGCGATGTTGGAAAGCAAACGATCGGCAATTTCAGACACACGCACGGAAAGTTCCGCCAAAATACGCTGTATTTCATTCTGCTCGTCCAAAAGAGCAGTTTTTAACGCATTGTTATATTCGACGACTTGCTCCGGCTCGATAAAAAGAGTCGCCCCCGTAGAAGATTGATCGTGAATTAATCCTTTTACCGCACTGCGATATTCTGCTTTTACGGGAAGAACAAAACGATCGCCTCGCACCGTAACAACGGCGTCTTGCAAATATTTACTCTTCTCCCCTGTAAGATAAGAATTTAATTTATTGCGAATACGGTTATTTAACAGTTTAATTGTCTGACGGATATCCGAAAGTCGCGGCGACGCACTGTCACTCATTTGATTTTCGGATAAAATCTTTGAAAAAATTTCCCGTTCAAAACGCTCGTCAAAAAATAAATTTTGTGCAATTTCTCGCAATAAAACAATCTCTTCCGCATCAATTTTCAGAATATTTCCGTAAACAGAACGGGAGACACGCAATAACGCCGCAATTTTCAACAGTTCTTCCATCGACAAAACACCGCCGATCGAAACACGTGAAAGTTCCGCTTTTACGTCGTCAAAATAAGGAATCTGAGCCGCGTTAAAACGAAAAAGCAACAAGAATGCTTCCGTCGTTTTTTTTAAGGAATACGTCGCGGCGGAAAGTGTCGTTTCGGGAAGGAGTGAACGAAGTTCACTCTTCGTTTCCTCCAACACGGCATATTCGGCGCATTGCGCGATTATTTTATCATATTCCAACGAATTTAAAACATGGTTACTTGTCATTACAGTATTCCTCTTATCGCATTGCCGACGGTGTGTTGCGGCAAAATTTCTTTTAAGCGGACAATATCGTTCGTTTGCAACAAGTCATCAATCGTCCGACAGTCGTAGTTTCTGAAATCAAATATACGCCTCGAAAGTTTGTTTTCAACAACAAGTTCTTGCGGATTAAAAATTTCAAAACGACAAGTTGAAAGACGATAACGTCTAACATTATACAGACGTCCGTCCGCATCTTTTAACAGAACTTTATCGCCGATCTTACAGGTATCACAATGTTTTCCGAAAGGACAGTACGCCAATTGCATCACAGGAATATTTCCCAACGAAAACGCATAAGCGTTCGGATAACGACCTGCTTCTTTTAAGGAAAGTTCTCTCGACAACGCTCGTTTATGCGTCGAATAACTTTGAAGCGAAAATCCGTTCGTTAAATTACAGCCCGTCCCAAGGAAGCACTCTTTTCCACATTCATCCGAAAAAGCAATACCGTTAACCGTTTCCGAATAAAAACCGTCAAAATACCGTACCGCCTCTTTTAACAAAACAGTATCTTTATCGCTGAAAAAAGCAGGTAAGTAAAGATACTTCTTTTGTTTTTCCGCCTTTTGAATAAACGAAAATAAAGCCTTTTGATCCGCATAATCGCTCGGAGCAAAAACCGCATCCGAAACGAATGAAGGGAACGCATACGGAATTCCCGTTATTACGGCAAGCCGATTTTCCTCTTTGATCATCGTCTTAGATTCATCATGATAAAATTGAAACTCATTCGGAATTTCAATATACTCAGACGGCGATAAAAGCGCGTATAAATTTCTTCTAAACGCATTCAATTTCGATTTCGGCAAAAAAACGCAATCTGTTTCAACCGAAATTATAGGATCAATCGGCAATCCGTCCGTTTTCATAAAGCACGCTTTAATATCGGTCTCAGTTAAAGCGGCTGTCCGCCCCCGTTCTAATAAAAAATCGGTTTTAATTTGATAGGAACGTTCGCCGACCGTCATCGAAAAAACGCCGTATTCCCCCTCTTTCAATCGAATACGAATCGGAATTTTCACTTTTCTCTCAACAGAAAGAAGTTTTGAAAGCATTCGATCGGTCGTAACGGCAATCGAATCGCCAATTAAACCGTTCCCGTTATATTCCGCAACACATAAGCCGTTTGTATTTGAAACAACAACGCCGTTTCCCGTTTCAACTTCGTTTCGTAAAATCTTAAAACAATCGCCCGTTCGGCAATTCGCAGAATGAAATTTCAAAATCTTTCGATCGATTTTTATTATCTTCCCGACGACCTCTCCGATATGCCCCTGTGCTTTTGCCGATATAAAAGAACGATCTTGCCCGAACACAAGCCCTTGCGTATAGTTTCCTCGATTAAACGAACGCACCATAGCGCGATAATAATCTAAATTCTCGCAACCGTCCAATAAACTTCTATAATAGCCTGTCGCCGCAGCAACGTACTCCGGACGACGCATCCGTCCCTCGATCTTAAAAGAAGACGCGCCGGCTTGAATCAATCGACTGATCTTTTGCCCGACGGAAAGATCTGCCAAAGAGAGCGAATACCCGTCCGTCAACTTTTCCGAGCCGTCGTAATAAGAATAACGCTTGCGACAAGGTTGCTTGCACAATCCTCTGTTTCCGCTGTTGCCCCCGATCATACTGCTCATATAACATTGTCCGGAAACACAACTGCATAAAGCCCCTTGAATAAAAACTTCCGTTTCTATCACGGAAGCAATTTGTTTCAAATCGGAAACAGAGGTTTCCCTTGCCGGAATCACGCGAGAAAAACCGGCATTCTTCGCGTATTCCGCCCCGTAACGGTTACAAACCCCGGCTTGCGTACTCAAATGCAACGTAAGATCAGGCATAATGCGCTTTAATTCTCTTCCCAGTGCGATGTCTTGCAAAATAAAAGCATGTGCGCCAACGCCTGCAGCCAAAGCGACCGCCTGAAAAAAATCGGAAAGTTCGCAATCTTTTATTACCGTATTGATTGCAACATAAACCTTTACCCCGAGTAAATTTGCGTATCGCACGCAATCGGCAAGTTCTTCTATTGTAAAATTCCCGGCAGACTTTCGAGCAGAAAAGTTTTTTAAGCCGAGATAAACGGCATCTGCCCCATGATTAACAGCGGCTAAAAAACATTCCCTATTCCCTGCGGGCGCAAGCAATTCCAACATATTTTTATTTTACTATATTTTTCATAATTTGAAAAGGAAAAAGGCGGAAGTTTTTCTTCCGCCCGCAATTACCTCAATTCAGCAGCGAAAGCGCGTGAAAGCGCCGCAAGAATCGTTTTAATATAATCGTCAACCTCTTCCACGTTGAGCGTACGCTCCGACGATTGGAAGATCAAGTTAAATGCCAAACTTTTCTTTCCCTTTGCCACTTGGCTTCCTTGATAAAGATCGAAAAACGCAACTTTCTCCAAGCATTCCGGTCCGTTTGAGCGAATACAATCAATAATTTCTCCGCAAGATACGGATTCGTTCACGATAACAGCCAAATCACGCTCGACGGAAGGATATTTGGGAATAGGTTTACAAAGCATTTTCTTGCGGAAAAACCGAGTCAATTCTTCGTAATTCAACTCTCCGACTAAAATTCTTTTATCTATCCCGAGTTTATCGGCAACGGAAGGATGCAATTCTCCGAAATGCCCGATCAACACCCCGTCAACTAAAATTTCAGCCGAACGAGTCAAATGCAACGTCCCGACCTTTGCAGGCCGATACTCCACCTTTTCTGCGGCACAGTAGATTGCCAAAAGTTCCTCGATTACGCCTTTTAAGGTAAAGAAATTCTCCTCGTCGCCGTAAACGCATAAACTTAATTTTTTCGTTTCCTTAGGAAGTTCGCCTTCGCCCCTTGCAAGATACACGTTTGCAAGTTCAAATAACCGACCGCTAAGATTTTTTCGATTAATATTCTTTGTGGCAATCCGAACGATCGACGGAATCAAAACCGTACGCATAATGCCGAGGTCTTCGCCCAACGGATTTACGATTTTTACAAAACGATGTTCCGGAAGCGTTTTATCGTACGCAAAATCATCATATTCTTTTTCCGAAACAAAGGAATACGTAATAATTTCATTGAATCCCATTGCGCAAAGGGTGTTTTTAAACTCATCCTCACAACGTTGCAAGGGAGATTTTCCACCTTTCGTAATTTCCGCAGTTTTCATCAATGTAGAATCAATATGATCGTACCCGTATTCTCGAATTACTTCTTCCGCCAAATCCGGATAGTTATCAATATCTTCCCGATACAACGGAACATCTACATCAATTTTATCGCCGTCGATACGAACGTCAAATTGCAAGCGTTCGAGAATTCCCTTGATTTCTTCTGTCGGGACTTCGATTCCAAGCACGCCGTTAATTTTTGAGATTTCCGTTCGAATGGTCTTTTTTGTTAAGGGTTCCCCTAAATCATAACGATCGCAAGCAATCGTGCCGCAACCCAATTCTTCAATCAAGTGCAGCGCACGATTCATAGCGATTTCGCAAGTATAAGCGTCTACCCCCTTTTCAAAACGAGAGGAAGAATCGGAAGACTGCCCCAACGTGCGGGAAGTTCTTCGTATGCTGTCGCGCGCAAATTTAGCAGATTCAAACACGACGTTTTTCGTCGTTCCTTTTATTTCACTGTTCAAGCCCCCCATAACACCGGCAATTGCAATCGGCTTTTCCGCATCGCAAATGACCAAATTCTGCTCGGAAAGCGTAAAATTCTTTTCGTCAAGCGTCGTTATTTTTTCTCCGTTTTTCGCTCTCCTCACAACAATTTGCCGTCCACCGATCGTCTCAAGATCAAAGGCGTGCATCGGTTGTCCCATTTCAATCAAGACAAAGTTTGTAATATCAACAATATTGTTGATAGAACGGATTCCGACACTTGCCAAACGCCGTTTCATCCAAAGAGGCGATTCTGCAAGTTGAATATCCTTGACGTAATGCGACAGATACCGCGGACAAAGATCTCTCGCTTCATTCTTAACATCGATCGTCTGCGTCGTTTTTATTTCCGAATGAGTACTATAATCGGTATTCGGCATTTTCAACGGACAATGTAAAACGGCTGCGATTTCACGAGCGATACCGAGAATGCTTTGACAATCGGGACGATTTGCGGTAACGTTGATATCAAAAATAACGTCGGAAATTCCGAGGATCTCCTTCACTTCCGAGCCAAGCGGATATTCTTCTTTCAAAATCAAAATACCGTTTACGCTTGCTCCCGGATAAAAATCGTCCGTAATGCCGAGTTCTTCTCCACTACAAAACATCCCGTTGGATTCCGCTCCGCGAAGAACGCCGTTAAAAATACGCTCTCCGTTCGCCAAAGTAGATCCGTCCAATGCAACGGGAACAAGATTGCCTACGGAAATATTTTTCGCGCTCGTTACAATCTGTAAAATTCCGTACGACCCTGCATCGATTTTCGTAACGCTTAATTTATCGGCATTGGGATGACGATCGATGGAAAGAATTTTTGCTACAACGATTTTATTGATATTCTTACCTACCCAAACAGTATCCTCTACTTCAAAACCGCAGGAGAATAATTTTGCTTCCAATTCTTCTGCCGTCACGTCGATATCAACGTAATCTTTCAACCAAGATAAAGGTGCTTTCATTTTATTCTCCTCCTATTATTTCTGTCCGAACTGACGTAAAAAGCGCGTATTGTTTTCAAAAAGCGTACGAATATCGGGAACGCCGTATTTGATCATCGTAATACGCTCGATCCCCAATCCGAAAGCGAGTCCCGAATATTCGTCGGGATCTACCCCACAATTTTCCAAAACCTTACGATTGACGATTCCTGCTCCGAGAATTTCGATCCAGCCCGTCCCCTTACAAAGTTTGCACCCCTTTCCGTGACATTCGGTACAACTGACGTCTACCTCTACGCTAGGTTCGGTAAACGGAAAATAAGAAGGTCTTAAACGAATTTTCGTATCTTCATCAAATATAGTCTTAAAAAAAGTGTCCAATAAGCCCTTCAAATCGCATAACGTTATGCCCTTATCCACAACAAGTCCCTCGATCTGATGAAACATCGGAGAGTGGGAAGCATCATCGTCCGCACGATAAACGCGTCCCGGGCTCAATACTTTTATCGGGGGCTTTTTCGCTTCCATAGTACGAATCTGTCCGGGCGACGTATGAGGACGCAAAACGACATTGTCAGAAATATAGAACGTATCTTGCATATCTCTGGCAGGATGATCTTTCGGGATATTGAGCGCTTGGAAACAATAATAATCGTATTCCACCTCCGGTCCCTCGAAAATTTCAAATCCCATGCCGCAAAACGCGTCTAAAATCTGATTTCGCACAAGATTAAGCGGATGAAGATTTCCCAAAGAAACAGTCGATCCCGGAAGCGTAACGTCTATCTTTTCCGCTTCAAATCGTTCCGTCAATTCTAATTTTTTCAGTTCTTTTTCCATGGCGGAAAGTTCGTTTTCGATTTCCACCTTTAAGTCGTTCACGCGCTTACCGAACGCAGCCCTCTGATCTCCGGGAATATCTTTCATTCCTTTTAACAGAGCAGTGACTTCGCCCGACTTTCCCAAAAGTTTAACACGCAAATCGTTTAATTCTCTCCGCGCGCGCAATCTTTTGATCTCTTCTTTTGCCCGCTCTAACAGTTCCTTAATTTTATCCTGCATAGTTCCTCCGATAAAAAATAACGCCCTATGAAACATAGGGCGAAACGTTCGCGATACCACCTAATTCACCTCTTACGAGGCCTCTTTGTGCGATAACGGTGCAACCGTCACAGCCTACTGAGTATACCGTTCGGTGTGAAACTCCAAAGGGAATAACGCACGCAAACAGTAAAAAATCTTTCAGCCAACGGATTTTTCTCTCTGAAAAGTTCGACTTGTGCGTCTGTCTTTTTCATCGTTTTACATTATTATAAAGAAAAAAAACGCACTTGTCAAATCCTTTTGCCATTAAGAAGCGAAAATACTTTGATTCAGATAAATTTCAGGGACCTTTCCCACGATAACAGCCTCGCAAAGCAATACGCTTGTTTCCGAACACACTGTTTCCGAACGCGTCGGAATTACAATTTCCGTCTCCGCACGCACGGTTAAATAAACGGAATGTCTTGTCTGATTGATCCCGGCTTCGTCGAATTCCGAATAAAACTGACAAACCACGCTTCCGACAGCAACGATATCCAACTTTATTTCTTTTCCGTAGCCGGTCAACACATGAATTCCCGTCAATGCGCCGACGGGAACGGGCAATCCGTCTTTATAATACGATCCCAAACATTCCTGCGCCGCGCGAGATATCAAACGGTTAATATAATTGATCTTAACAGAATTCGCTTCCAATAATTGAATATCTCCGTTACCGTTTTTAGTAACGGAAACCACGTCTTCGTAATTTGTTCCGTCCAACGTCAAAAAAACGGCTTGATTGACCGCCGTCGTCATTAACGCCTCGATCTTGGCTTTGCTAACCTCAATTACCGATGCAACGATGCAACGATTAAAATAAAAATAGCAGACAAGTACTATACCAACCAATATCAAAAATCGAAAGGCTCTTCTTTTTTTCGACCTTTTTCGGCGATAACACGAATCATACATCGCTATATTATATTTTTCGTCAGTTCTTTTTAGACCTCGCCTTAAAGATCAAAGCAAAAAAATACCCAAACACAATGGCAGCGGTAATCCC
Source organism: uncultured Clostridia bacterium (assembly GCA_964468815.1). Classification (GTDB taxonomy): domain Bacteria; phylum Bacillota; class Clostridia; order Christensenellales; family Borkfalkiaceae; genus UMGS621. Next base: position 55,593 of record CAYXWN010000007.1, read on the forward strand.
GGCTCCGGCGGCGGTAATTCCGCCTGTAAGCGCCTTAAACAGGCTTTCTTTCGCACCTTCCATTGCGCCTTTCGCAAGCAAATACCCGAATCCGGAAATCGGAACAGTCACTCCCGCCCCTGCAAAATCAACCAAATACTGATACAATCCGAACGCCTGTAAAATCAATCCCGAAAGAAGAAAATAGACTAAAATTCTTCCCGACGTCAATTCCGTCAAATTGATCAAGACTTGCGCAATCGTACAAATAAATCCTCCGACGGCAAAAACTTTCAAAAACATCAAAAAAATCCCCATATTCGTTACGCCTCCACAACCACCGCATGCGCCACGCACGGAATAGATTCTCCTTGTTGCGTTGACACGGAAGAAAGCAATGCGCCGGTTGCCATAAAAATAATGCGATTTAATTTTTTCTCTTTCAATTTTTTATAAAGATACGAATTAAACACAACGGCACTGCAGCCGGCTCCGGAACCGCCTTGGTATTCGTCCTCTTTAATGTTGTAGATCATTTCTCCGCAATCCACGTGCTGTTTTTCGATATCAAGCCCCTTTTCCCACATTAAATCTTTTAAAATTCTCGAACCAAACGCGCCGAGATCGCCCGTAACGATTAAATCGTATTGTTCGGGAGTTTCCCCCGATTCTCTGAAATGAGAAACAAGCGTACTCATTGCCGCAGGAGCCATTGCTGCGCCCATATTGTTGGCGTCCGTAACGCCGTAATCCACAACCTTTCCGAAAGTCGCCATCGTTATCTTAGGTCCTTTTCCGGAAGCAGATAAAACGGTTGCCCCAGCGCCTGTTACCGTCCACTGTGCTTGCGGCGGACGAGTAGAACCAAGTTCAAGCGGATAGCGATATTGCCGTTCTGCCGTTGCAAAATGACTTCCCGTCGCACAAACGACCTGCTTCATGTACCTGCCGTCAACCAATGCCGCACCGAGCGCCAATGATTCACTCATTGTAGAACAAGCGTTATACACACCGATAAACGGAATACTGAAATCGCGCGCCGCAAAACTAGCCGATATGATTTGATTCAAAAGATCCCCTGCAAGAATCGCGTCGATATCCGAAAGAGATTTCTTTGCATTTGCAATCGCGTGGCGAATAGCATGCGACAACATCTTGCACTCCGCTTTTTCGTACGTTTTCTCGTCAAAGCGATCATTATCTAAAACAGTATCAATACAATCGCCAATACTTCCGTTTCCCTCTTTCGGCCCGGCTATCGTATGAGTGCCGATAATCGTCGGCTTATTTTTAAAAATTACAGTATGCTTTCCCATCAAAATATCATATTAATAAAATAATAAATCAATCCGACAGCAACACTCCCTGCTACGCCGAATACGATAATCGGTCCGGCAATTACAAACATTTTAGCCGCCAAACCGTAAATAAAACCCTCCGATTTAAATTCCATTGCAGGCGAAACGACGGAATTTGCAAACCCTGTAATAGGAACAATTGATCCTCCGCCGGCATATTTTCCGATTCGATCGTATATTCCAAGCCCCGTTAAAAACGCTCCGAGAAAAATCAAAATCACCGAAACGTAAGACGCAAGTTCATCCCCCGTTAACCCAAACACGAATTCAAGTAAATATCGAAATCCTTGCCCGATGCAGCAAATTGTTCCACCTACCCAAAACGCACGCAAAAGAGAACGGATTTCATGCGACTTCGGAGCAATCCTTGCAACATACTCATTATAATTTCGATTGTACGTTTTGCTTTTCGTATTCATCTACGCACCTCTCTTTTTAAAAAAGGCTTTACAACGCTTTCTCTTTCCGCGCTTGTTTTCAAGTATTCGAATTCTTTATTCTTCATATTGTTAATATGTCCCAAACATATTTTTTCATGCAAAAAATACGGCTAGAATTTTAACCGTATTTTTTCAAGAATTTTACTTTCCAAACGACTGATCTGAACTTGCGATATTCCCATGCTTTCCGCAATTTCGCTTTGTGTTCGATCTCTGAAATAACGTAAAATGATAATTTTCCGTTCTCGTTCAGGCAAACTTTCGATCAATGTGCCAAGTTGAATTTTATCAATTAAATCATCCGTTGTTTCTTTTGACGGAATTTTATCAATCAATTCCGAATCGTTATCGTCGTCTTTCGACTGTTCAAATAACGAAATCGGCATTTTAGAAGAATCCATCGCAATTACGATTTCGCTTGAATCCACACCCATTGTTTTTGCAAGATGTTCGATTGACGGAGGCGAATCGTGTGTTGTTTGATAAAAATCAATATATCGATTGATTTTATTCGCTAATATTTTTAATGTTCTGGAAACCTTAATTGCGCCGTTATCTCTCATATAACGTTTGATTTCTCCGGCAACCATCGGAACAGTGTACGTCGAAAATTTTACGTTGTGACTTTCGTCAAAATTATTGATCGCTTTTAAAAAGCCGATACAAGCAATCTGAAACAAGTCGTCGTATTCTACGCCTTTGTTCCGAAATCGCCTAATAATACTCTTCAACAAGGGCTCATTTCGTTCTAATAATATCTGTTTTGCCTTATCGTCCCCGTTTTTTGCTTTTCCTATGTAATAAAGTGTTTCGTCGCGCTCCATATTTCCTTCAATCCGCACACGGAGAAATAGTCTTTTTCATGAAAACTACCGTCCCTTTATTCAACTCAGACACGATTTTTACATCTTCCATAAACGATTGAATAATCGTAAACCCCATTCCCGATCGCTCCTCATCCGGTTTGGTTGTATAAAACGGCTGAACGGCTTTTTCTAAGTTTTCAATTCCCACTCCGCTATCCGATATTTTAATATGTATCGAGTGATCGAACACAACTGCCTCCATCGTTATAATTCCCGGAGTATCCGGATAGCCGTGCACAACACAGTTCGTCACCGCTTCACTGACTGCCGTTTTGATATCAGAAAGTTCTGCAAGCGACGGATTCAACTGTAAACAAAAGCAAGAAATTACGCTTCTTGCAAACGTTTCGTTCTGCGAAAGGGATAAAAATTCAATTTTCATTTCATTGTTTTCCATACGTTACCTCTATCAATATTTCGGCATAATGCCGTACAGCCCGGAAATTTCAATTATCTTTTCCACTTCAACGGATGCGCCGGATAAAAAGACAGGAATCCCGAAACGTTTCAATTTTTTATATCGTCCGATCAACATGCCGATCCCAGTGCTGTCCATAAATACTAATCCAGACAGATTAAATACAAAACGTTTTAAATTCAAGTTATCATCTATTAACCGATCTAAAATATTTTTAGATTGTCCTGCAGAAAATTCGTCCAATTCTCCGCTTAAATACACCGTCATATTTCCGCCCGTATTCTTGTACTTAATGTCCATCTTTCACCTCGGAACAATTGTAAAACAAGTTTAACACAAGGATTACAAAGAAAAATAAAGAATATTGGAAACAGGTGTTTTTTCTTGTCGAATCACAAAAAAAATATTTAGAAAAAAAATTTAAAAATAGTTGGTAAAAATCGTTGACTTTTTTTTCAAATTATTATATTATATACAAGCATTGATTAAAAAGCAACGGGGTGTAGCGCAGTTGGTAGCGCACGTGGTTTGGGACCATGGGGTCGGGAGTTCGAGTCTCTTCACCCCGACCAAATGAAGCCAACGCGATTTCGAGGGCCTTTAGCTCAGTTGGTTAGAGCGGTCGGCTCATAACCGATTGGTCCGCGGTTCGAGTCCGTGAAGGCCCACCAATTTATCCCCTATATTATCAATGGCCCGGTAGTACAGATGGTTAGTACGCCAGCCTGTCACGCTGGAGGTCGAGGGTTCGAGCCCCTTCCGGGTCGCCATTTTGAAAATACTTGTCTTTTGACAAGTATTTTCAAAAAATTTTTGCCTCGGTAGCTCAGCTGGTAGAGCAAAGGACTGAAAATCCTTGTGTCGGTGGTTCGACTCCGCCCCGAGGCACCAATATTACTGGTTGCTGGTGTAGCTCAATTGGCAGAGCAGCTGATTTGTAATCAGCAGGTTGCGGG
>CAYXWN010000008.1:0-10617 GCA_964468815.1 uncultured Clostridia bacterium
CGGACCCACGCAGCCAGCTTGGAAGGCTGGAATTCTACCATTGAACTACACCCGCATTCCGTCTTCTGTTTTTCAACGCTAAAAAATTATACCAAAATAGAGGAAGAATTGTCAACTGATTTTTGTCTGTTTTTCAAAAATTTCTAAAATAAAAAGTTTTACCACTTTTCACACGACAAAAAAGAGAAAAGAGCGAGGTGGAGACAAAAAATCAAAAGATTCCTAAAAAAACGGGACAATTTTTGCGACAGCTTTTTTTTCGTCGATTACAAGATACGCATACGACGATGCGTTCGTGTAATAAGAGAACGTGCCGGGATTGACGAAAAGGGTGTTCTTTTCGTCGGTTTCCGCCAATGCCGAATGCGTATGCCCGTACAAAACGATATCCGAGCCGATTTCCTCCGCGTGCAACGCAAGCGAAGTGAGCGAATGCTTTACGCCGTAACAATGCCCGTGCGTTAAAAGAATTTTTCTCCGTTCGACTTCTAAAACAATCTCCTTTTCCCCGTAAGCGTCGCAATTTCCGCCGACGGCATAAAGTTTTTCGGCGATCTCCTCTAACGACAAAACGTCGCTCACGCCGTCGCCGCAAAAGAAAACGTAATCCGCTTCTCGCATAATCGGCAACAGAGCCGCCACCCTTTCCCGATTTCCGTGCGTATCCGATAAAACAACCGCCGTTTTCATAACAACTTTCTCAGCGCCTCAACCGCTCTACCGCGATGAGATACCGCGTTTTTTTCTTCCTCCGTTGCGTCGCCGAACGATTTTTTTAAATCGTAAGAATAAAAAAGAGGATCGTACCCGAAACCGCCCTTGCCGTTTAACGAGGAAAGAATTTCCCCTGCCGTTTCCCCCTGCGCGAAGAGAATTTCCCCGTTTTTGCGGTAAAAAACCAACGCGCAAACGAATTTCGCGCGACGATCCGTAATCCCCTCCATAACCGAAAGTAATTTGCGGTTGTTACTCTCAGCCGTTCCGTCCCCCGCATAACGGGCGGAATATACGCCGGGCGCACCATCCAAGGCTTCTACCGCCAAACCGGAATCGTCCGCTAACGCGTCCTCACCCAAAGCCTCGGAAACGACTTTCGCCTTGATGAGCGCATTCTCGTAAAAAGTATTACCCGTTTCCTCGATCTCGTCAAAAAAACCGGCTTCTTTCATCAAAACGACGTCGTATTCGGGGAAAAGCGCGGAAAATTCGCGAGCCTTTCCGACGTTTCCCGTTGCGAGAATCAATTTCTTTTTCATTCGCCATTTCTCCTTTCGTTATAAGCAATCTCTTAAAATCGCGACAACGTCTTCCGCCGAAAGCGGAACGAAGCGGTTGTCCGGTACGGGAATTTTTACCTTGTGCGCCATTTTTTCAAAATATTCCGTCCCGATCCCTAGTTCGGTCAACGTAGACGGAAGTTTTAAGGTATCGTACAAAAAAGTCTCTGTTTTTTCGATCGCAAGCTTGGCGATTTCAAAATCGCCAAGCGATTCGTCTATCCCCCACACGTTTACGCCGTATTCTCGGAAACGCCAAACCGTATTTTCATTTAAAACATAGCGCATCCAACGGGGCGTAACGACGGCAAGCCCGACGCCGTGCGTGATATCGTAAAAGGCGGACAATTCGTGCTCGATACCGTGCACCGACCAATCTTCTCCCTTTCCGTCGTCGATTAAATCGTTGATCGCAAGAGAGGAAGCCCACATCAAATTTGCGCGAGCCTCGTAATCGTCCGGTATACGCATGGCGACGGGCGCGTATTTTATTACCGTTTTCATTAAAGCCTCGGCAAAGCGATCTTGAATATAGGCGGTTTTTACCTTAGAAAAATACACCTCGAAAATATGAGAAAGAATATCCGCGCTTCCTGCCGCCGTTTGCCGTTCGGGAACGGTAAAGGTATAAGTAGGATCAAGCACGGAACAAGTCGGGCGCGCAACCACGCAACCGAGTTTTTCATTGGTTTCAAAATTCGTGATGACGGCGAAAGCGTCCATTTCCGATCCCGTAGCCGATAGCGTAAGCACGGAAAAAACGGGTAACGCCCCGTCAAAAGCGGACATAACGACCAAATCCCAAGCGTCCGTATGCGGCGTTACCGCCGCGCCGGCGATTGCCTTTGCACAGTCGATCGTCGAACCGCCGCCGACCGCCAAAACGCCCGTAAGCCCGTTTTCCCGAATCACATCGACGCCCTTACGCACGCTTTCAATACGCGGATTCGGCTCGACTCCGGAAAGTTCGCAAAAACGAATTCCGTTTTCGTTCAACTCGGAAACGACAGCATCGTAAACACCGTTCTTTTTTATGCTTCCACCGCCGTAACAGAGCAACACACTGTTCGTAACCGCGGCGATCTTTTTGCCGAATCCCTGAATCGCTCCCTTTCCGAAGAGAATTTCCGTTTCGATCAAATGATTAAAATTGTTCATTTTACTCCTCCTATCGTCTCAAAATTTTATCCGATAACGCCACGAAAGAAGCGGTTGAAAGGGTTTCCCCCCGTGCTTTTAAGTCAATGCCGCAATCGGTCAGCAACGCTTCCGCTTGCGGACGCGTGAGAGAAAACGTCTGCATCAAATTATTGCACAGCGTTTTTCTGCGATTGTTAAAGCCTGCACGCAAAGTTTCCCGAAAGCAAGCGCGATCGGCAATCGCGTATTTATTTCGATCAATATCAATTCGCACGACGGCGGAATCGACGTTGGGGCGCGGCGTAAACAATTCCCTCGGAACACGACGAATCTTTTTCGCCGTTCCGACAGCGTCTACCGCAACCGTGATCGCTCCGAACGCAGCGGTATTTTCCATCGCCGTAAGGCGATCCGCAACCTCTTCTTGCACCATGACGACCAATCGCTTGCACCGCACGCTCTCTTCCACAAAACGCATCAAAAGGGGCGTCGTGATATAATACGGAAGATTCGCCACGACGATATAATCTTCCCCGATTTCCCTTTCAAGATCGCTCATTTTTCGCTTCATTACGTCCTCAAAGCGAATTTCGACATTGATTCTGTCTGACATAACGTCAGTTAAAATCGGCTGTAAAGTCCTATCTATTTCAAATGATATTACTTTTTTTGCGCAATCCGAAAGCGCACACGTCAAAGCCCCTGCCCCCGCACCGATTTCCAGCACGGTTTTCCCTGCGCAATCCGCGCTTTCCGCAATCGCCGCAAGCAAATTCCGATCGGTAAGAAAATTCTGACCGAACGCCTTTTTAAAGGAAAAACCGCGACGCGATAAAGCCTCTCTTAAATTTTCCATAAATTACCGATATCCCTTTTGTATATTTCAAAAAATCCGGACACATACTGCTACCGTAAGGCTTATCCCTTACAGCGCGATTTCCTACTAATGAAAAGAAATACGTCGAACCATCGGCGTATTTCTTTTTCTCTTTTTTAACTATCCCGAATCATAGCGCGAACGCGCAAATTCAATCCGAGATCTTCCGCCAAACGACGGCAAGCGTCAACCGCGGATTCTCCGATGCAATCCACCACGGAAAGCACGGTTTCCATACTCTTATCCCGACACAAACAAGCAAAACGCAAGAGTTCGTCAAATGCAGCCGCTCCGTAACGACTGTTGCAAACCGACTGATATTCCGCCGCAGTCGGCGCGTTCAAACTGACGTTTACTTTATCGACACACATCGCGAGTTCGGTCGTAATATCTCTTCCGTGAATGTGGTTTCCCTGCCCGTTGGTATTTAGGCGAACGGTACAACCGCGTTCCTTTAATTCCCCCGCAACCTCTTTTAATACGTCTAACCGCTCGGTCGGCTCGCCGAATCCGCAGAACACCGCTTCGGCAAACGGACGATCTGGAATTTGAGCCAACACCTCGCTCGCCGTCGGCTCATGCTCCAACCAAAGCGCGTTGCCGTAATAAGACTCCTTTCCGTTCCGCACACAAAAAGAGCATGCGTTCGAACAGCGGTTTGTCAAATTGAGATACAGATTGCCGTCCAACCAATAAGCAAAAACATTCGACTTTTTCATATTAACCGTTCCTTTCTTTTAATTTCGGAAAGAGATTTTTTGCATTTTGCGTAACACAATCACACATTATTTCACAAGGAATTTCCTTACAATTTGCCAATTTTTCAGCAATGATGGAAACAAGCATAGGTTCATTCCGTTCTCCCCTCTTCGGGTGCGGAGCAAGATAAGGACTGTCCGTTTCCACTACACACCGATCATTCGGCACAAACACCGCGATTTCGGGTAAATTCTTCGCATTCCGAAAGGTTAAAGGTCCGGCAAAGGATAGATAAAACCCTAAATCCAAAACCATCTTCGCCGTTTCGCAACTTCCCGAAAAACAATGCATAACGCCGCCGTTTCGCAAATAACGCCGCTCCGATTGCAATATTTTTATCGTATCTTCCGTAGCGTCACGCATATGCACGGAAATCGGAAGATTCAACGAATCCGCCAGCCGAATCTGTTCGATAAACGCGCGCTTTTGCTCTTCTTTATGATCGGAATCCCAATGATAATCCAGCCCAATCTCCCCGATCGCGACGCATTTTTCTCCCTCGGCAAGCGATTTTAACACACCGAGAGCGGAATCCGTCACCTCTCCGCACGAATCCGGATGAACACCAACCGCGTAATAAACAGAAGAAAACCGCTCTGAAATCGCCTGAACACGTGCGGAAGAAGCCAAATCATACCCGATGGAAACAGCTCGAATCACGCCTGCCGCCTCATAATTCGACACGATCGAATCGAGTTCCCCCGCAAAGCGTTCGTCCGTTAAATGACAATGCGTATCAATCAACATTAAAAAATTCCGCTTCCGTCCGGGAAGTTCGCCCGTTCGGGAGTAACCAAAGAAAGATTACCCTCTTCGTCCTCCGCACACAAAATCATGCCTTGACTTTCAATTCCGCGTAATTTTACCGGCTTCAAATTTGCGATCATAACGACGCTCTTTCCAACCATTTCTTCGGGCGTATAGTGTTTTGCGATTCCCGAAACAACCGTACGCGTTTCTTCTCCCAAACGAACGGTAAGTTTCAAAAGTTTATCCGCCTTTTCCACCTTTTCGCAAGCAACGACGAACGCAACGCGCAAATCCACCTTGCCGAAATCGTCAATCGCGATCTCCGGCTTCTTTTCTTCTTGTTTCACTTCTTTTTTCTCTTCCTTTTTATTCGCCGCGGCGATTTTATCAATCTCCGCAATTTCCTTTTTCAAATCAATCCGCGGAAAAATCGGCGGAAGTTTTTCAACTTTTGTTCCCGCAACCAATCCGCCAAACCGTTTTACCGTATCGAAACGGTCCACCTTAGCCCCGTCAATCGAATACGACGCCAAAATAACGTCCGCCACTTTCGTCAAGAACGGTTTTAACAAGACCGCCGCAATACGGATACATTCGGATAAACGATATAGCACAGTCCCCAAACGAGCGCGTTTCGATTCGTCTTTCGCCAAAACCCAAGGCGCAGTTTCGTCGATATATTTATTCGCCCGTTGAATCAAACGAAAGATCTCCGTCAACGCCTCCGGCGCATTCAACGCTTCCATCGCCGCGTTCGCGCGGTCAAAAAGTCCCTCGGCCATCGCAATCAACTCATCGTCAGGACCTTCCCGATCGCCTGCCGCCGGCAATACGCCGCCGAAATACTGCACGATCATCGCCGTTGTACGAGAAACCAAATTTCCGAGATCGTTAGCCAAATCAAAATTGATCCGATTCAAAAGACTCTCGTTGGTATAAATACCGTCCGAACCGAACGGAATTTCCCGTAATAAGAAATACCGCACCGCATCGCTTCCGTACCGCTCCGCAAGTTGATGCGGATCAACGAGTTCCGTACGAACGAGATCCCCCTTACTCTTAGAGAGTTTATCACCGCCGATTAAAAGCCACCCGTGCCCGTAAACCTGCTTCGGAACGGGAAGATCGAGCGCCATCAACAACGCCGGCCACACGATCGCATGAAAACGAACGATTTCCTTCCCCACCAAATGCAAATCGGCAGGCCAAAAAGTTTCATATAAAGACGGATCGTCCGTACCGTACCCCAATGCGGAAATGTAATTCGCAAGCGCGTCTACCCACACGTAAACAACGTGATCGGGATCGAACGAAACGGGAATTCCCCACTTTAAGGACGTTCTCGAAATACACAAATCCTGCAACCCTGCTTTCAAAAAATTATTGACCATTTCGTTCATACGCGATTTCGGCTGCAAAAATTCGGGGTTTTCTTCATAGAGTTTCAAAATACGGTCGGCATACTTGGAAAGACGGAAGAAATAACTCTCCTCCTTTTCTTTATGCACCGGTCTGCCGCAATCCGGACACTTGCCGTCCTTTAACTGCGCTTCCGTCCAAAACGATTCGCACGGCGTGCAGTACCAGCCCTCGTATTCCGCCTTGTAAATTTCTCCGCGACGATAAAGCTCCTCAAACAAACGCTGCACGCACTTTACGTGCTTTTCGTCCGTCGTGCGGATAAATTGATCGTAGGAGATATCCAACAATTTCCAAATCTCTTTCAAATCGGCAACCAACGGATCAACCAACTCGATCGGCTGCTTTCCTGCCGCTCTCGCCTTTTTTTCAATCTTCTGCCCGTGCTCGTCCGTTCCCGTCAAGAAATAGACTTTTTGCCCCAGCATCTTATGCCAACGCGCAAGCGCGTCGCAAATGACGGTCGTATAGCAATGACCGATATGCCAATTACCGCTGGGATAATAGATGGGCGTCGTAATGTAATAAGTGTCTTTCATGCTTCCTATCCTTAATCAAATTCTAATAGAAATATTATACCTGCTTTTTACAAAAAAGTAAACATAAATACCGATGAGATTTCATAACTTTTTAGAGATGAACGCAATTTTCGGCACAGTAACGATACTGTCACTCGCCATTTTAATCATAATCCGCCCCGAAGAGGCACTCGCCGCCATGATGAGAGGCGGAACAAAGGCAGCAGAACTCTCCGCCAAAATGACGGTAATCTACGCCGTGTGGTTCGGCATCTTTGAAATTTTGAAAAAAACAGGGCTTTCCGAAAAACTCGCAAAACTCTTAAAACCCGTCAACCGCCTTTTATTCGGCATACTCCCCGAAGAGGCGGAACGCTATATTTCACTCAATATGTCCGCCAATATTTTAGGCGTTTCGGGCGCGACCACGCCGATGGGAATCAAGGCAACGCAAACGCTTCTTAACAGCAAGAACACAGACTACACACACGCCGTACAAATGTTTTTCGTCATCAACGCAACGAGTATTCAGTTGATCCCGGCATCCATTATTTCCCTTCGAACAAGCCTCGGTTCGACAAACCCGTCGGACGTTCTTCTGCCGACCGTTCTCGCGACGGCGCTGTCCACCGTCATCGGCGTACTGTTGATGAAAATTTTCCGAAAAAAGGAGTAACCATGCAATACGTTCTGCCCGTTTTGATTTTATTTCTGTTTCTCTACGCAATGATTCGAAAAGTCAAGATTTACGACGCCTTTACCGAAGGCGCAAGCAGCGCGATCCCCTTGGCGATCAAATTATTCCCCTTTCTCGCCGCAATCTTTTTGTTGACCGAATTGTTTCAGGCAAGCGGACTTTCCGACGCGGTTTCCCGTATTTTATCCCCCGTTTTCGGACTGTTCGGGATTCCGAAAGAATTAACCAAGCTCGTCTTGATCAAACCCTTTTCGGGAAGCGGCTCATTGGCTTTGGTTAACGAAATTTTTACCGAATACGGCCTAGACAGTTACCTCGCGCGGTGCGCTTGCGTTATTTACGGTTGCAGCGAAACAGTATTTTACATCGCCGCCGTCTACTTTGCAGGAACAAACTTTAAGGGGCTTTTAAAGCCCGTCGTCATTTCCCTCGTCGCAACCTTTGCGTCTGCAATTTTCGCTTGTTTTATTTGTCTGATCTTATAGCCCCCACAAAAAACGCCCGTCGATTTTTTCAACGAGCACGTTTCTCATTCAAGATTCGATATAAAAACGGTTATTTCCGTCCGCCCTTTTTCGCCCAAAAGATCACAAGAACCACACCGACGATCACGAAAACCACCATCGTAAAAAAGGACGCGAAAAAGAAACCGTTCGCCACGGAAGCACACCCACAGTAATGTTCTTTCACTTCCGGAACATCGGACACAGAAAGAGAAAACTCCAACTCGCCGCTCGGCAAGTCCGAAAATTCCGCAACATACCCGTTCTCCGCCCGATCAAACCCGCCTTGACTACACTCGACCATATAATACTGCGTAAGAATTTCAACAGACAACGAACCAAACGAAGCCCACGTAGTTGCCGGAGATAATAAATAACAATACCGATACAAAGACGGTTCATAATCGCCGTCGATCGACGGATACATCGGCGCAGTCACCTCGTTAATCAAATACGAATGAGGCGCAAGTTCGATTTCATATTCATACCAGCGCATCATACGATAAGGCAAAACCGTTCCGCAAGAAGCGTAGCCGAAAGAATACGTATCCAAACACGCCTGCTCGACGAACGCATTGTACCAATCGACCTTAGAAATTCCGCAATCCGCCTCGTACTCGGATAAAACCAAATCTTCAAACATCATCGTTTCTTCCGAAGCCAAATTCACGTTTCCGTCAATCACCCGCTTTTCACCGCCGTTTTCGTAAACCGTCCAAACAAGCGCACTTTGCAAAGCCTCTCCGATGACGTAAAGCGTCAAAGTACCGCCGTTTTTCACCCAAGTACCGACACGAATCCCGCCCGATTCCACAGACACACCCGAACAAGGCTCTAACATAACGCGCGTCAACGCTTCGTTCACGGAAATTTTTACCGAAGCGTACGCCGCCGTATAGCGTTCGTCTATCCCCGAAATCACATACGTCTTTTTCGTCACGGGGCGATCGGACGTAAAAAACCCGTCGTCGATATAAGAATCCCTTAACTTTTTCAACTCATTCAAATCAAACGGAGCATTAAAGTTCGTATAGCGCAATTTGGTCGGAACAGGCTCGCCGTCTACCGTAACGCCGTAACGCTCGATATCCGCATCGTAATCCATCATCCCCGTTTCCTCGTTATACAACTCCGCGTAATCGGGATACTCTCCGAACGGAAAAGCCAAGGTCGCCTTTACCGCATAGTCGACCGGATTATAAAAACGGTACTGCGCCGAAACCTTTCCGCCGTAAGAGAGAAATCCCTCTCGGGATTCATAATAATTAGACGAAAAATCACGCAAGTCAAAAACAAGTTTTTCACTCTCCACGACAATCGGACAATCCTCTTCCAAAACAGCCGCTCCCGAAGCAGTCGAGCCCGACCAATAAGTTTGTGCGGAATTTGACGAAACACTTGTTAAAGGAAAAACACTTGCCGCAACGAAAAGCCCCAATAAAAGCGCGATCCGCTTTTTCAAAAAAATTCTCATAAGCCCCTCTCGAAAAATTAGCCGCGAATTTACGAAAAACGATGACATTATGCCTGACATAATAGATAATATTTGACATAATCACACACGATTTCGCCAGAAATTAAAAGGCGATTTTGCATTTTTATAAAAACGGCAAATTCTACTCTCTTTTTCATTCTTTCTCGGCCTCTTTACCGATATAACGATTGCTAAAAGCAATTTGTCCCACACTTTATAAAAAAATTTTCCGTTAAATCTCCTCTGTTTTTACCAAACAACCGCATTATCAAATCGAAAATTCGACACGATTTCTCGGCGAAAAAGAAAAACGCACGATCTCCCTAAAAAACAAGAGCACCGTGCGTTTTTTCATTCTTAATCGTTTTTACGAATATGCTGCCTTTCGGTCAAGTATCTTACGCAAAAAATTTCAGATCGCCGCTCGTAATCGCAGTGACGATATCCAAAACATAGAAAATCAACGTACCGACACCCGAAAACAGTTGAAGGATAGCGGCAATCCAATGACCTCTCATAAAGCGCGTAATGCCGCCCAAAATCCAACTCGTTACGGGAATGATTGCGAGAATCAACGTAATCACTCTGCCGAGTCCCAAATTAAGATACCCTTTACCTTTCTTTGCCATAGTAGACCTCCTCTCTTTTTATTCCGAACGCCGAAATTATCGACGCAATATTATTATATCATAACATCCCACGTTTGTAAACCCTTTTCCGAAAATTCGATCGACGTTTTGTTTCTAATTTTCTTTTCAAGAGAAAAGACGCAACGCAACTAAGTTACGCCACGCCTTTTTCAATTTCGCGCTAACTACCGCAAAAAGATTCGTTAAAGAATCCCCTTCCTTTTGCGAAGAATCATTAACGTAATAATCACACCGTTCGCCCCAAAAAGCACAACGACCGCAGAACCCAAAACAATCAATAACGTTTTTTGCTGTTCTTGCATTTCCTTGCACTCCGTAAGCGCGTCGGATAACGCTTTATCGCCGTTTGCGATTACGTCGTTTAAGTCTTTTTCCGTTCGCGTCAAACGCTCCGAAAGGGCGTTAATTGCCGTCTGCAACACGTTTTGCGCAGATTCGAGTTTCGCATCGAGTGTTTCGTCTTGCGCCTCTAACGCCGATTTTGCCGTCTGCAAATCGGCGGTTGCCTTTTGCAAGTCGGCGATCTTACCCGAAAGTTCTTTATCTCCGTTTT
>CAYXWN010000008.1:10717-27378 GCA_964468815.1 uncultured Clostridia bacterium
CCTTATTTAAATCTTCTTCGGATTTGGTTAAGCGAGCGGAGAGATCGTCGATTCCTTTCTGTAAAGCATTTTGCGCCGAAGTAATTTTCTTGTCAAGATCTTCGTCTTTCTTTCCTAAATTCTCCGTCACCGTCTGCAAATCTGCGGTTGCCTTTTGCAAGTCGGCGATCTTACCCGAAAGTTCTTTATCTCCGTTTTCGATCGCCTTATTTAAATCTTCTTCGGATTTGGTTAAGCGAGCGGAGAGATCGTCGATTCCCTTTTGCAAAGTATTTTGTGCCGAAGTAATTTTCTTGTCAAGATCTTCGTCTTGCTTTCCTAAATTCTCCGTCACCGCCTGCAACTCGGCGGTTGTCTTTTGCAAATTCGTGATCTTGCCAGAAAGTTCTTTATCTCCGTTTTCGATCGCTTTATTTAAATCTTCTTCGGATTTGGTTAAGCGAGCGGAGAGATCGTCAACCGCCTTTTGCAACGAAGTTTGTGCCGAAGCAAGACTTTCGTTAATCGTTTTGATTTGCTCTTGCAACGCGCCGTCTTTCGTTTCTAACGCCGTTTTTGCCGCCTGCAAGACGGAAACTGCGTTCTGCAAGTTCGTAACCTTGTCGGATAACGTTTCGCCGCCTACAAGTGCCTTTTCTAAGTCTTTTTCCGTCTGTGCTACACGTTCGGTCAGCGTATTGAGAGAACCTTGTAAGGCGTTTTGCGCGGAAGTTATTTTTGATTCAAGATCATCGTCTTTTTCCGCCAAAGTTTCGGAAGCCTCTTGCAAAGCGGAAATCACGCCTTGTAGGTCGGAGATCGCTTCGGATAAATCCTCACCGTTCTCGATCACCTCTTGCAACGCGCTTTCCGCGTTTTCCAAACGTTCGGTGAGCGCGTCGATTTCCCCTTGCGGAATCGTCCATTTCGCCGTCAAAATCAAGCCGTCTATCGCCGGAACGTTAAAGCCGTACATCAACTCGCCGTCAAACCAACCGATCAACGTGCGCGTATTATCGGGTACGATCGGAACGAGCGCGGATTCCCCCTCGCTCAATACGAGTTTCGTGTAAAGTTCGCCGTCGCTGTAAAAATTCACCGTAATCGTGTTTTCCAAATTCATATTTTGCATTTCCGCAAAATAGAACCCTGCGTTTACCGCGCTGTTTACAGCGTTCACATCGCCGTAGAAAGAGGTCGTCTTACTCGCGGAGCGCGTAATTCCCCCTTCCGCATACACCGTACCGTCTACCGCGCCACCATTCGCGTAAATACTGCTTTCACTGTAAATTCCGCCGCCGTACGCAGAAATGTCCGTCCTGCCGATCGCATTACAATTTTTAATCGCGCCACCTTCCATTACGAACGTGCCGTTATTGAAAACGCCGCCACCCAAAGCAACTACGTCTTGCGCCTCGGCAGTACAACTGTCGATCACGCCGCCACAAACGGTCAACTTACCGTTCGTCGACACCATAACGCCGCCGCCCTGTTCCGCAGAACATTTATAAATCGTACCGCCCGAAAAGAGCACCTCGCCGCTTTCGATCAAAACACCGCCGCCCCAAAGGGGTATCGTTAAAGACGTTCCCGTTCCGCCCGTAATAACGCCGCCGACGGGAAGGGCGTTATCCGTATGCGGCGCGGTCGGCGCACTGTCGATAACCGTAAGTTTCGCACCGTCCGTCACCTTAATAACGCTGCCTTTGTTTTCGTTTTGATAGCACAAAATCCGTCCGTTTAAGTCTAAGGTCGTATCGCGCGAAATCACCAGCGTTTGATTTATCACCGCGTCGTCTAAGAGTTTTAAAGACGTCATACCCTTTTCTACCGCCGCCAACAGATCTTCTCCGTTAGAAACGCTTCCGCTCTTTACCGTCAAACAAACGCTGCCCGTATATTCGTAGGCAACAACCCCGTTTATCGTCCGCGCGGATACGCAACGGAATAAATAGCCGTCCATTTCCGTGCCGAGCGTGCCTAAATTAAAGGTATTGTAAGTCTCCGCCGTCGATTCGCTATATACGATCGGATCGCAGAACGCTCCCCATTGCCCGTCCTTAAACACTTCTAAACGGAACGTATCGCCGACAATGGGATTTGACGCTATCACGAAATTCACGTCCGCATACCCAACCCAACCGACTAATTCGGTCGGTTCAGAAGTAAACTCCGGCGCGGCGACGTACGTGCTTTCCAACTCATTCGTCAAGATAGTCCTCGTTAAATTCCCTGCCGTAAAGGTCACCGAACACCGCCAAAGACTCGCGTTCTTTCCCTTTTCATCGACCGAAAGCGTATTGCGATCGCCGTCGATACCGAGTTCGGAAACGGATGACCACGTTTCCCCGTTTTTATATTGCCAATGATAGGTAAGCGACATATCGTCGGGTGCGCTTGCCTCCGTACTAACCGAAACGGAATTATCGCGGTTATACGTAAAGTTAGACGGATCTGCTATCGCCGCACCAACGGAAACCACGTAAACTTGAAAGGATTTCGTATAGAGATCAATATTATCGACCGTAGCCGTAATCTTGGCGCGGTAATAAGTTTTACCGACGCCGTTCACGGGCGCACGCAACTGATAGTTATAGGCAAGCGCGTCATGCACTCTGCCGTAATCTTCCCAACTTTTACCGTCCGCAGAAGATTGCCATTGTACGCTGCACGGATAATCTCGGTCAGGCACAAAACTAATCGTGAAATATTTGATTTCTCCCACCGTCAAAATCGAATCGACAAGGGCGTCTTCGTTAACCGTCGGAAGACGGACTACTTCAACTTTTACTTCGTCGCTGTAATGAACGATATCGTCATGCGAATCGTCCGTAAAGCGATAGGTCAATTGACAGCGGTAATACGTGGCTTTGGGCGCACTCGTCAAATCGCCTAACGCGTACGTATCGCCCGTTGCGTTTTCGATATTCACCCAATTGCCGCCGTCAACCTTTTTCTGCCATTGTTGCGTGTACGTGACGTTTTCCACGCTGCCCGTCATTTTACACGGAAGAACGACGGAAGAATCGTCCGAGAACACCCTTACGCTAGAAGGTCCCGTCTGAATTTCGGGCAACGGTTTCACCGAAATCGCACAAACGTTGGTATATAAATACGATCCGTCTTGATTATCTTTCAAAACACCGCGTACCTGCCACCCGTCCATCTCGTTTCTCAGACAGATAACTAACATAGCACTTAATATCGTACCCGAACCGCCGCTCGATATCGTAAGACTTCCCGGCTCAAACGCCTTGTATTCGGAAGCGTCCTTCCAAGTCTGCCCGTTATCTCGGCTATACTCCCAGTAACATTCAACCGCAGGAACCACCACGTTCGTTATCGGCGCCATAAGAGGGATCTTTTCTCCGCTAAAATCCTCGACGGACGAATTAATTTCACCGATCGCCGGCGCGCCGCGCTCCGAAAAGGAAACGGATTCCGAATAATAATCGGGGATTGCTTGCTTACCAATCGGCTTAATGAGTTGATAAAGCATTGCCCTGTATTCCCACGAAATCATTTCGTCGTTTTCAAACTTTAAGGCGTACGTAGGATTACTTTTTGTCGTATCGCTAATGCTAACCCACTCGCTCTCAGCGTCTTTTTTTGCTTGCCAAGCAACGAAAAGAAATTCGCGCCAATCGTCGCGATCGTTTGGATCTACCTCTAATTTTAAGGTAATCGTATCGCCTTTTTTAACGTAACCCGTTCGAGGACTTACACTCATGATCATAATGCGCGGCTTTATGCTATACGAACCGAGCGACGTATCGGACGCCGTCCCCGCGCCCTTGCGATACACCTCGCACGTGTAGGTGCGAAATTCGTCGTCAAGCACGACTTCGTTTACCGTATAGAGCAGCGACTGCCCTACAACAAGTTGGGTTACTTCGCTCGTTTTTTCGTCCACGTAGAACCACTTGGCAAAATACCCTTCGGGCAACGTTTGCGTTTTAGAATCCCTAAGTTCCGTTCGCAATCCGCTGTTGATTGCCATGTTAAAAACATACGCTTGCACGTAGCCCGCATCAAACGTTACGTCTTTGTCGCCGACCGAAACGTAAGCGTATTCCTTTATCGGCTCCGGCGTAAAGTAGAACGTTTCGTCCGCTCGCTTAAAGGTGTAAGTGGTTACGTCGTCCTCTTTTAATACCTTTTCCGGCAACATATAGTAGTTGTAGCCCGTCGACGGCTCAACGTAGATGCTGTTTACAAATTCTTCCAAACCGTCCGCTTCCGTCTTTTTGACGTAAAAATAATATTTTCCGTCAATCAGTTGTGAACCTGCAACGTTGTACCCGTTGTTTACGGACATTCCGTCGTTCGCTACGTCCACCGTTCCCTGAACGTTGCTAAAATCGTAGATGATTGTGTTGTAATATAATTTGAAATATTGTCTGTAATACTCTATATCGTCGATATCGACTTTTACGTTGCCGCTTTTAAAGGACACCTTGTCGTTGTAGGTTTTGTCTATCACGCAGTTTTTTACCGTTGCAACGTCGATTGTCAGCGAACCGGTTTCTACGTAATAAGTCTTGTGGTCGATGCTAACGCGCGGCTTGACGGTAAGATTTTCGATAACCGCCTTTCCCTCTATGGTAACACTGCTCGAAGGCGCAGTAAATACGTGCACGTCACCGTAATTCTCGCCCTCCTTTAATTGTACCGTAAGACTACCGCCAAGCGTTTCGTAAAAACGATCCGCTTCGCCGTCCGGCTCGGCAATAACGGTGAAATCGCCGGACACAACGCGGACGTTACAAGGTCTGCCTTCTACCTGTGACGAAAAGTCCGCTTCGTTAATCACGTTGCTTTCGAGGTCAACGCAATTGCTAAAATCCATATTCCAAGACGCTTGTTTCTTTCCGTCTTGGTCGCGCAAATAAACGGTATCGTCCTTTCGGTATTCCACGATAAGGCTACGTTCTATGTTTCCTCTTTCCGAAGAAGGCGTCGCGAACGCATATTGCACGCTTCCCTCCGTCTGTATGTAACCGACAGCCCACAATTGCGTAACAGGATTAAAACAAAAATCCTTTATCGCTTGCCTTGCATAACCGAGATAAGGCTCGGTAGAGGCAACCAATACCGCATTTCCGCGCCCCTTGCTTTTTCCTCTCAATCCGCAAAGAGTGGTCGATTCTATCAAATGCGCATTACTGCTAAAATACTCGCCAACGTAGGAATTTGCATTGACAAAAGCGTCGTCGTATAAGTTAAGTTCTCCGCAAATTCCGCTAAGTACAGAGCCGGGACCGTAATCAGCATGGCAAGGTTGCCACCCTTCTTCGATACGAGCAGTTGCATTAACGACGGAATTTGTTACGTTTATATAAGAGGCAGTTAACGCATACACGTTTTGCCCGCTACAAGAAGGGATATATTCAGTGGTATAAACCCTGTTCCAAGTAGCGTCGACCGTGACGGTGGAATCTTTGATGTTAAAACTTCCGCCTCCCGATATTTCTCTAAATACACAAATTGTATCACTCGAATCGGTGATAACCCTTTTTTCTCGCTTTGACTCGCTTTGAGTTGTAAGACGTAAATCATAGTGTACCGAACCAAGCGAGGTTGATTTTGCTTTTATGGTTGTGTTTGTAACGTTAAGATCGCCATAAACGCAGATAGCGTCGTTGTAGGCATAGGTCTCTAATTTTATATCGTGAATATTCGCAGTACCGTCTACGTAAATTGCGTAAGTAGTTGCATACAATGACAACAGTCCGTTGCCGGTAATTTCCAGATCGCCGTCCCATAAAATACCGCCCATTTCAAAATACTTACCACATTCTGACGAATACCGCCCCCAATTACCGGACCAATTAACGTTGCCGAAAACCACCGTTCTTTTTACGACGATTTTAAGTTTGCTTGGGCGATCGGGGCTGAACATACAAGTATCTGTATCAACGTACCTTTCCAGAACAACCGGCTGAAGGACGGCAGTGTAGAAAAGTTCACGTTCCGTGCCGTCGATATCCTTGTAGTGTACTTGCCAATAGTTATCGGTATTTTTAGGAATAGTGTCAAAGAGAACGCTAATTTCGTTTTCGTCGCCGATCGTAAGCGTTTGGGTGTCCGGATCATACTCCCATCCCGCGCCCGAAAGATTTTCGGAAGTGACCAAGGTTTGATCCATCAAAAAACCGTAACTCACCTCTCCCGTAGGTAGCGGATGCGTGATAAAGTACTCGCTTACGCTTCTGAGCGCTAAGATGCTTATCAGTTCTTTTTCCTCTTCGGAAAGTTGATCATACGCATCTTTTGCCGCAAGCATATCGGCATATGCCTTTTGCTTGTCGGAATTCCCCATTTTGGATATTTTATCTCCCGTCGGAAGAGCATCTATTTTTTCTTGCACGGCAAGATACGCAGCTTGCTCTTGCGGTTGCGCTTCGCTTTGTGACGTACTTGCAAATGCAAAGCCCGTCGAAACCATACAAAAAACGAACGCCAATATTGCCAAAATACCGATAAAATATTTTTTCATTTAACCGATTCTTCCTCCTGTAACCGATATTTTTCCATAAGCAATTGTATCCCTTCTTTTAATACCGAAATTTGCGCATTCAGATAAAACTCGTCCTCAAAAAGCGCGTAATGCACGCATGCGCGAATTAAAATAAAAATCAAAGGCGTCATGGTTTGATAGGGGATTTTCAATTGTTTTTCCAATCTCTTCGCATACTCGGTGTAACGGCGATTTACCCCCTCGAAAAACTTCTTCCCATGTTCAAGATATTTCGGATGCGTGTAAACTTGATACATCAACCGATACTTTTTCCCGTGCTTTTCGGCAGTCCAATACGGAATTTCCGAAATAAAACGATCCAACGACTCCGCGTCCTGAGGGGCTAACGCCATAAAATCGTCCTCTACCTTACTCATGCAATATTCGGTAGACTGCACGATCAAATCGTCTAAATCTTCAAAATAGTTATAAAAAACGGCGACGTTGCAACCGCAATGTTTTGCAACCGCACGGATTCCGACGCCACTCAATCCGTTCTCGGAAAAGCACTCGAAACTTTTTTCCATCAACTCGATTTTTCTATTTAAATGCTGCTCTTCGTTTCTTACTTTCATTTTTTCACCAACTTAAAATAAACATCTGTTTATTTTATAACACAAAACGCTTATAAATGTCAATCGTTTAAGGTTACTCGCCGATTATTTTTCAAAAGGTTTTCAAAATCGAACGCAATTTTTTGTCACGTGATTTTTTAAGCCCGTAAAAAAACAAAAACGCCCTCGCTTACCTTGCAATTTTCGGCAAAACGTGATATGCTAAACAAAAAAGGAATGAGAAAAAAATGGACAAGGGCGAGCAAGCAAAACAATACTTTACGGACGGTTACAACTGTGCGCAGGCGGTGGCTTGCGCGTTTACCGAAAAAACGGGACTTTCCCTTTCTCAATCGGCAAAATTAGTCGCAGGGTTCGGCGGCGGAATGGGCAGATTGAGAGAGGTGTGCGGCGCGTTTTCGGGGATCGTATTCGTGCTGAGCGCGATAGACGGAAACGACGCGCCGTCGCTCGAAAAAAAGGCGGCGTTATACCGCGAGATCCAAGCGCTTGCAGAGCGATTCACAGAAGAAAACGGCTGCCTCGTATGCCGCGAACTGTTGGGATTAAGGGTAAAGGCAGATTCCCCCGAACCTGCCGAACGGACGGAGCAATATTACAAAACACGCCCGTGCCAAGAAATCGTGGCGTCCGCCGCGCGGATTTTAGAAAAATATTTTGTCGAACGGGACTTCGAATAGAAAACCAGCAAGAAAAGACAAATAGAAAAGGAAAAACAGAAATAATCTGCCCCAAAGAAAGTCAACCTTTTTAGGTGCATAATTATATAGCAAAAAAGGCGAAAAAAGAAAAAAGGCGCGACGTAACCAAGTTACGCCACGTCTTTTTCTAATTTCGCGCTAACTACCGCAAAAGGGTTCCCCCGTTAAAGAATCCGTTTCCTTTTGCAGAGAATCATTAACGTAATGATTGCGCCGTCTATTCCCCAAAATACAACAGCAGAAGAGATTAAAATAATCACAAACACTTTTTGCGTCTCTTGTGCTTCTTGTCATTCGGCAAGCGCGTCGGACAATTCCTTGTCGCCGCACGCGATTGCTTTGTTTAAGTCTTTTTCCGTTTACTCCAAACGCGCGAAAAGCGCGTCGATTGCTTTTTGCAAAGAAGTGTGCACGGAAGCAATCTTTCCGTCAAGCGTTTCGCCTTACTTTCCGACGTCGATTTTGCCGTCTGCAAGTCGGCGATCTTGCTCGAAAGTTCTTTATCTCGTTTTTGATCGACTTATTTCAATCCTATTCGGATTTTTCAAACAAGCGAAAAAACGTCAACCCCTTTTTGCAATATGTTTTGCGCCGATTTTTCGATTAAAAACACGCTTTCCGAACGACGTTTTAAGAAAAAACATTTCGTTCGATTCGCTTTTTAAAAACAAACGCTTGTTTATCCTTTTATTTTACATAAAAAAGGTCTCGATGTCAATCGTTTCGCAACGGTCGCGCTCATTTTTTCGTTTTTTCGACATCTTTTCGCTTTTTATCATTTTTATCGGACTCATAAAGGAACCCCAACTTATACCGCACGCCCCAAACCAAGCCGCAAAAACACGTCTTACTCCCCACAAAGGATAGCAAAACACAGGATCACAAGCCCGACACAAAAGTTATTACCCCCCAATAATACTTCACAATATATAAAAAATAAACTTAATACTTCTCTCATCCAAATATAAAAACAAACTTAACGCAAAAACTATCACCCCCAATAATACTTCACAATATATAAAAAATAAACTTAATACTTCTCTCACCCAAAATAAAAAAACTTAACGCAAAAACTATCACCCAAAGAACAACGCTTCACAATATATAAAAAATAAACTTATATTCTCCCCCATCGCCTATACAGAAAACATACCCAACACAGACAAATACAGCCCGCCCTTTCGCCGCATGACGAAAGGGCGGGCTGTATTAAAACCTTAAACAAAACTTCTTTGTAATTTTTTATGATTTATAATTTTCTATGAAAAGTATTTCCCGGCAACGCAATCTTAATCGCAATCACACTTTTATTGTTGCGACAATTATTTTTTATCGCACGAACAAAATTAAAAATGAACGGTTTCGCTCGGCGCGGTAAACGAACTGAACGTCGCCGTCGCGTTCTTAAAATAAAACACCTGCGTATTATCGTCGTTTTCGTCGTACATTGCCCTCAAATTCGGGTACGCATCCAACATAGACTTTCTCGCTTCCACTCGATCGTCTTCCGCCAATTCACCCGATAAGCGCAACCACGCACCCCCGTCAAACGCACAAATTTCCACCTTGGGATTCGCCGCAAGTTGTTTGGAAACGGATTTCGCCTTACCCGTTTGGATATATAATTTACCCTCAAAAATATGAGCCGTTCCGAACGGACGGACTCTCGGCCGGTCGCCCTCAACCGTCGCCAAATAGTACGTTTCTGCCTTTTTCAAAAAATCACAGACTTTTTGCATTTGTGTTTCCTCCTGCTATATTATTTCTATTTGAACCGCTCTCATTGCGTTGAGCGCGGTTTTATGACTTTCTTCCGTTACTCCTGCACAACACGCGGCGTCTACTTTTATCGGGGTTTCGGGAAACGCCGCTTTCAAAATCATTGCGTTTGAAATAACGCAAATATCCGTACAAAGTCCGCAAAGTTGAATTTCTTCCACCCTCGCGCGACATTTTTTGATTACGTCGGGCAAGTCCAAACTGCCGAACGTTCCTTTTTCCACCACGGTTTTTACGTACGACTTTAATTCGTCGCAAATCTCATGCCCGAACGTTCCCTTGACGCAATGCACGACGGGCAAATTTTTTCCCTCTTGCGTTTTTAAGTATCGTTCGTTATGCGTGTCCTTTGTAAACACGACCGTGCCGTCAAACTTTTTGACCTTTTCAACAACGTTCGCAACAATCGCTTTTGCCGCATCGCTTCCAAGCGCGCCCGTCACAAAGTCATTTTGCATATCCACAACGATTAAATATTTCATGCGTTTTATTCTCCTATCGCCTTGGCGGCTGTATTCCTTTTCAAGCCGATGAATCTTTCCTTATATATTTCTTCCCCGATCCGCCCGTTTCCTTTTATTTTCCGTAATTTTCTCAAAAATTTTTTCATCGCGACCTTTTTGCGCGCTATAAGCAACGAGGCAATCGACCTCTACACCGATTGCCTCGCAAAAAACATTCTTTTTTAACTTATGAAAGGATAAAATCCCGCGCTCTCACATCAAGTTTTCGATCTCGCTTTTCGTTGGAATCGAAATCGAAGCCCCTTTTCGAGAAACCGTAATAGAAGCGCATAACGACGCAAAAGATAGGGCGTTTTCTACGCTCTCTCCTTGCGCTTTTTTGAATGCTATTGCACCGAGAAAGGTATCGCCTGCCGAAGTAGCGTCAACGGCAACAACTTTTCTTGCAGCCTCTTTTATTAATGCGTCTTTGTAATAAGCAGAACCATTTTCGCCCAACGTGATCACGACTTCTTTTACGCCTTCCTTTATTAAAAATTTACTCGCGGCAATCAACTCTTCGTCTGTTTTCGGATTGATTCCGGTCATCATCTCGGTTTCCGTTTCGTTAAGAACAAGTAAATCTACGTTTTCTAAAAACTCTTCCCCTATTTCACAAACGGGAGAAGGATTTAAAACGGTGTACATTCCCTTTCTTTTTGCAAAACGCAAAGCCGCTTTTACAGCATCGACGTTAACTTCAAGTTGTGTTATAAAAAGATCGCCTAGCGACGCATTCTGTTCAAGATAACGTTCAAAATATTCAAATTGGACAGCATCGTTCGCACCGCCATCGATAATTAGATAATTATCTTTCTTCTCCTCATCAAGCATAATAAAACATACGCCGCTTTGATTTTTTTCGTCCACGTACATATTCGATACGTCAACGCCGTAACCGGATAATGCCGCCTTTAAGCGTTCCCCGAAAACATCGTTTCCGACCGAACCCAAAAACACGACTTTTTCTCCGCCAAGTTTCTTGCACGCGACCGCTTGATTGGCTCCTTTTCCGCCTTGATTCGTCATAAACCCGTGACCTTTTACCGATTCACCGATTTTCGGCATTCTCTTTGCGGCAACCACCAAGTCCATATTTACACTGCCGAATACAAATATATTTTTCATTTTTTAACCTCTTCGATTTTATCTGCTTTTTATTCGAATCTGAAACTCAAACCCACCGCCGTCAAGTATCCTATATTCGTCTTCTAACCTCGGCCCGCAAGATTCTGAACCGACTCCGCGCATACGCCCGTCTATACAAACGTATACGTTATGGTCTTCTTTTAACGAATAATTATGTTCTTTTTCGGTCAATTCGCCGATATCGTAAGGCGTTGCGCTGAATGAAAAGTTATTTCCGACAATTTCAATCTCGTCGCAAAGTTTTACGAAATTCGTCCCTTTATGAGAACCATATTCTTGCGGTATCAAATAAGGACATTCCTTGATTTCTTCGACAAAAAAACCAAGACGCGATGAAGCGCACTTATCGCTATAACTTTCGTAAGGTCCGTACCCGAAATACTCTGTTTTTTCACACATTTTATCGGAAAGAGCAAAACAAAATCCGACGCGAGGCACTTCTTTTACATATTCACCGAAACGATATTCCAACGCAACTGCGATTTCTCCTCGTTTGTTGATCCGATACGTTAAATCATAATGAAGCACGGGAGCACGGTATTGCGCCGCACACACGCCGCGAACGACGATTTGCACGAATCCGTCATTGCTGCTCGCTTTTATCTCTTTTACGTAACTTTCGGCATCAAAAATTCCGCGTTCTTTCCAATCTTTCCACTCCACGTCGTTATCAACGGGTGCGCGAACCAAATTAATCGAAAGGGGCTTTGTAAACGATCCGCAATACAGTTTTCCGTGTCTTTTATCGACTTTTATCTCGCCCGAATCCGTCGTTACGCAAATCATTTGAGTATCTTCCGAAAAATCAGGCAACTGTCCCTTGCCATCAAACGAATATACCGTTTTCCCCAACGCAAACGAAACGATTTTTTCTCCATAACGGTCGGCGTGCAAAACAACCTCTTCGACAGCATTCGTCGAATATTCTCGAATCGTCGCCGGAATCTCAATCAATTCTCCTGCCGATAACGTAAATTCGTATTCGCCCGATCGAATTTTTTGATTTTCCGTAATGATAAAAGTTTCCGCTTTTATCCTTTCATTCGTAAAAAACAACCTGCTTCGTATTTCATAATGCGAACCGTTCTTTTCGATAGCAAACGGATAATATGCGGCTCTCACTTCGTATTGCGTCGGTTTTTCTTTCCCGTAACAAAATACTCCGTCCACGTTAAAGTGCCCATCCGTTACTTTTTCATTGAAATTTCCGCCGTAACGCAATTTTCCGTCCTTACATAAAACGGCTTGATCCCATAATTGCCAAGCAAATGCACCGCATATATACGGATTTTTTTCTATTATTTCCCAATATCGCGCGATATCCCCCGGGGCGTTCCCCATGCAATGGCTGTATTCACAAATCAACAAGGGGCGCGTTTCTCTGCCCTCGGGATAATTCTCACACTCTTGAAAGGTCGGGTACATTCGAGAAGAAACGTCTAACGCATCGGTATAGAAAATTTCATCATTTCTTCTGTGCCACATTCCCTCGTATTGAATCAAGCGCGTTCGATCGATTTTTTTCACAACACGCGCCGTTTTTTCAAAATTTTTACCAAAGCCGCTCTCGTTTCCTAAGGACCAGAATAAAACGCACGGTCTGTTTTTATCTCGCTCTACAAGGCATCTTTCTCTTTGCTCCAACTCCTCGTAAAACATAGGGTTTTCAGCCATTTCGTGAAAGAGTCCCTCGTCCGGATACCCCGAACGTACAATTACTCCGTGACACTCTACGTTTGCTTCGTCCACCAAACAAATGCCGTATCGATCGCACAAAAACGCAAAATACGGCGAATTGGGATAATGAGAAGTTCTAACGGCATTCGCACAAAGAGATTTTATCAATAAAATATCTTCTTCCATTTCTTCGTCCGAAATAACGTTCCCTTTATCCGAACGAAAATCATGCCGACATATTCCGCGAAATTTAACGGGTTTTCCGTTCAACATCACCACGCCGTTTTTTATCTCTATCGTTCTGAATCCGACTTTCTCAAAAATATATTCACCGTTTTCTTCAATCTGCAAATCATACAACGTAGGATTTTCAAACGACCACAACTGCGGATTTTTCTTTACAAAAACAGCGGTTTTTCCTTCCTCTACACGCTTCTTTTCCCCGTCAAAGGTAACAAAGCAACCGCCGCGTAACGCCGTAAACGAAAGAGTTCCGAAAGCATCTGCTTCTATTTTATAATCGTCTATGCGCGTTTGCGGACGAGATAAGAGATATACGTTACGGGTAATCCCCTTTAACCGCCACATATCCTGATCTTCATAATAAGACGACGCGCTGAATTTCAAAACAAATACGTCTATCGTATTTGTCCCGTCAAAAAGAAAATCGGTAATATCAAATTCAGCCAAACGCTTAGAAATATTACTATATCCGACGTATTTTTGATTGATATATACAAAAAAAGCCCCGTCAACCCCCTCGAACGTGAGGATCTTACGATCTCCGTTTAACAAAACGTCAAACGATCTGTTAAACCGATAGATCGGATTTTTAGCGTGAATATAAGGCGGATCGAACGGAAATTCGTATTTAAAATTCAAATACACCAGATCGTCATACCCTTCATACTGTACGTTTGAAGGGACTTTTATCGTTCGTTCGGCGTCCAATTGAACCCATTGCTCGAAATCGACGCACGAAACATCGTCACGCCGATCAAAATTCCAAACGCCGTCCAAAAGCAAAAGACGCTCGGATTGTAACCGTTTTTTTATTATATCCCCTTTGCTCGCAAAGGGGATATAATAACTTCTCATCGGCAGTAAATTTTCTCCCGAATTAAATTTGTAAATATAAGTTCCGATATCCATTATTCTTTTCTTATCCGTACTTTTTTGATCAACAAAATCGCAGCGGCGAGCACGATAAGCACACAAAGTCCGTTCCCGTAAAGAATTGCTCCGCAGCCTTTCTTATCGTCGCTCGGCTGTTCGGGAGGATTCGGCTCATCCGGAATGACCGGGTCGGGAACAAGTTCTATTTCCCCGATTTCAATAATGCTTTCGGGCAAATCGCTTTCGTTATATTCGTTGTCGATCGAATAAACAATCACGCTTCTGCTCTCCTTTAATTTTTCCAGATCCGAATCCGTATTGTTGTGCCAACAACCGATTCCGAACCAAGTTCTACCGTTCCGATCGGACGAATCAATCGTGTAAATCTCGTTTAATTTTCCACCGACGACTTCATAATTGTTGAACAGAATCCTATAATGCCCGTCCTCGTTCTTAAAAATCAAAGAAATTTCGTCGTTTACGCCAATATCCAAATCCGTCCAATCATGAGAATCAATCGTTCCCATAAAGGTCGTTGCGGCAATTTTAAATTGCAGTTTTCCGCCGTAATTCCTAAGCCATATATAAAGACCGGGTGCGGACGGATTTACAGGATCGGCAATCGCGTTTTCCGTAAGAAGCGCGAGCGTGATATACCCCGTACACTGCGCGGTATCCGTTAATCCGTTTATTTTGAAATTAACTTTTACGAAATCGCTATCAAGTGCCGTTTTATACGTCGCATGCGCGTAAACAAGCGGATTTTCTTCCCACAAAATACCAAAGAAAGGATTATTCCAAGCATCCGAATTATTTACGTCTGCATTCAAAACGCAGTTTTTCACGGAAGTAACGTCTACGCTTACCGTATCCGTCATGGCAAAAGCCAAGAACGTTCCGTATTCTCCCGTTATCGATTTTATCGTAAATTGCGTCGCGATCGGTTCTCCTTCGTTAACGACAACCGAAATACCGTCGTCCGAAACAACAAACGCAACCTTGATCATATCTTGCGAAAGAATTAAATCAAACCAATCCGTTCCGTTCACAGATCCTTTTATTCCGTTTTCTTTCTTGATTAAAATATATGCGGCAGGGGCTTCGCTCAACGAATAAATTTTCTGCGATCCGTCCAAACTTACTCTTAATACCGAACCCTCCGTTAATGCCGATACGTTCATTTCCACCAAAACGCTTTGGTTGGTTAACGGCGTATACAAAACGCTGTCGCCTTGAATCCGAACACCATTTTCAAGTTGCGTAACCATTCCGTTCGTACCGTACTTTTTCGCGGTAAGCCCCATTCCGACGGGAGCATCGTAATCTTCTTCCCCGATTTCGATTTCGTTCGGAGGAAGAATGGAAGGATCGGGCGTCTGCCCTTCTTGTGTCGCAACGTAATTCAAACTTAACAATCTCTTATCCGCATCGTTACCGCCGGAAGAATACGATCCCATACCGAAATAAGTATATCCGTTAGCGTCGCAAAAGAATGTGTCGGAAAGTGCTTGCGTCGTTTCGGAGCCGAGTTCGTTGCCGTTTATCGATATGACAAATCCGCTTCCGCTCTTTTTCAGGAGCAATTTCATTGATTCCGTAACCGATATGGTTTCTATCGTCTCTTCGAAAACAAGGATTTCTTCCCCACCCGTAACAGAACGATAAGAATACCGAACGTATAATTTGCCGTCAATATTTCTCGTTTGCAAATATAAACCGTTCGGACAAGTTGCATGATTCCAATTTGCAGCTTTATAAGCCTCGCTTAGAAAGGCAAAATCAAAAATGGCTTCTTGACTGTATCCTCCCGCAGTCGGAACACTTTCCAAAAAGTTTACGAAAGAGAAGTTTATTTCGACGTAATCGGGAGAAAGAGCATTCATATACCATCCGTCATACACGACCTCTAATCCGTTCCACTTTTCCGTTACGCCCAACAGCCCCCAAGCACCTGCCCAATTCGTTGTCGAAAAATAAGGCGCATACTTGCTTTCGGGTTGAGGTTCCGGCGTAGACGTTCCGGGTTTTTCGTTCACAATATTTTTCAAAACGAAACCACGCGTTTGATCATCCGTCGCACTGTAAGACGCAAACGCAAAATACGTTTTTCCGTTCGAATCGCAAGGCGTTCCGTGCCCGAACGTCGCCATTTCTTCTCCCGCGATTTCCGTTTCGTTGATAAAGAACGAATATCCGACCTCTTCTTTTTGCAGTACGATCTTTTCTACCGCGCTAAAATCAATATCCGTCGTTTGAAAATATACTTGTCTGGATTCCGTATTGTCTTTTGCGTTCAATTGAACGAATAACTTTCCGCCGATATTTCTCACGTACATATATACGCCGTTATTCGGTTGATCCCACGTGCCGTTTGCTTGTTTGTCGATAAAAGCAAAGCACATTTGTTCCGATCCGTCCCCTTGATCCGCAAGCGAAAAAGATCCGACGTTCACCGCAATATATGTGTCCGAAAGCCCTGCGGAATAATATCCGTCAAACGCGATTTTTAATCCGTCCGCAGTTTCCACCACTCCGTAATTATCAAAGCAACCAACCCAATTCTCTCTCAAACTCGGTTGAGAATCGGGATCCGACGTAGACGTTCCAGGTTTTTCGTTCACAATATTTTTCAAAACGAAACCACGCGTTTGATCATCCGTCG
>CAYXWN010000008.1:27478-53611 GCA_964468815.1 uncultured Clostridia bacterium
ACTCCGTAATTATCAAAGCAACCAACCCAATTCTCTCTCAAACTCGGTTGAGAATTATCCGCCGATGCAATTACCGCATAGGCAGAAAGGCTCATCAAAAGAGCCAGCACAGCAATTAAGATTTTTTTCATTCTTTTCCTCCAAAAAATTTTTTATAATTTTAATCCGGAAGTCATAAGCCCCTGGACATAAAATTTAGAAGTAAGGGAAAATAAGAAAATCAAAGGCAACGAAGCCAACAAGTAACCAGCAAACGTAATCGGCATATTCGACTTATACATATCGGTAAACGTAAACGCCAATCCAGAAGAAATCAACTGTTTATCGATATCTTGAATAATAATCTGCGGCCACAAGTAATCGTTCCATACCCCCGTTATTTTCATGATAGAAAGCGTTCCTAAAATAGGCAAACACAACGGCAATGCAATCGACAAAAAACAACGATATTCACTCGCCCCGTCTATCCTCGCCGCTTCTATCGTGCTATCCGGAACGCCTTTAAAAAACGACACGAGCAAAAACGTTCCGTATACCGAACCGTTTATTGCGGTCGGTAAAATCAACGCCCAATAAGAATTATACATTCCCAACGAACAGTATAAACTATGCGACGGAACCAACGTCAAAACTCCGGGGATCATCATTAACGCAAGCATTGCCGTAAAGAAAATGCTTTTGCCCGGAAAATTGATTTTCGCATAAGCGTATCCGGCAAGCGACGATAAAATAAGCGATCCTACCGTTCCGACAACACCCACAAATACCGTGTTAAAAATAAACCGATAACAACTGTTCCACGCAGTCACGATATTGTTAATCTGCAACGGAAACGTCGGATACCATTTAGTAAGTTCGTAGTTGTCCGTCGTTTTCAGCGAACACCAAAGAGCCATTGCCAAAGGATAAATCATGATTGCGAGCAAAACAATCAAAATCGCGTTTAATACGATTTGAGAAGCACTTATCTTTTTCATCTTACACCTCCGACAAGTCTTTGTTTGTAAACTTATTTACGATCAACGTTATAATCATAATAACTACAAACAGGAAAAATCCGATTGCAGAGGCATAATACTTATTGTAAAACATAAATGCCTGATGATACATATAATATCCCGGCACGTAAGTATCGTACCCCGGACCGCCGCCCGTCAACAATATCTGCACCGAATAATCTTGAAACGCCCCGATTAAGCCGAATACCAAAAAGTATCGAATCTGTCCCAATAAAAGCGGCAAATCGATCGATATGATTCTTCTAAACGTAGAAGCCCCGTCAAGACGCGTACTCTCTATAATCTCTCCGGAAAGAGCGTTTAGCCCGGCAAGATAAATAAGCACGTTTGTTCCGCCAATCCAAGGAAATCCCATAAAGATAATGCTGAAAATAACATACGCCGAATCTCCTAACCAATCGATATTGGTATCTGCCGAAATAATGCCCAAAAAACGTACGATATTTGTCATAACACCGTTCGCCGGATCGTAAATGGCTTTCCAAATAAGCGTTCCGACAACCCCAGGCGCGATCATGGGCAACAACAGTAACATTCTGTACGCCCCCTGCAACCGTTCGGACGCAACGGCAAACACGAGTTCTGCACATATAAGCGGAACGATTACGCTTATCAGCAATTGCGGGATCGCGATTTTAAACATCGTTGGGATAGAATTCAAAAATATTTCATCCTGAAACAAGCGAATATAATTTCCAAACCCCACGAAATTCGCACCGGTCTGTCCCTTCTCAAAAAGAGAAAGAATAAAACCGTAAATCGGAGGATAGTACGCAAATATCAAAAGCCCGACAAATAACGGCGCAATCATTACGTACCCCACATAATTTTTTTTCATTCTGTACAGTAAACCGTTCTTCTTCATACCGCTTCCTTCAAATCGATCTCAAAATCGAGATTCGCGTTTACGATCACAAAAACAGAATTAGACTCATCGTAAACGCGCAACGTCACCGTTTGCGCAGGCATCAAAACACTCGCGCGATAAGGGTAATAGATATATTCGACACACCCGTTTTGATCTGTTTGCGCTCTGTTTTTTTGCATCGTTCCGCCGTTTATGGGGAGAATATACATATAATGCCCCTCTACCGGATTCCCTCCGCGCGTAAGTTTAATCGTGATATAAACGGGAGTTTCTCCGTCCGCTACGGGTTCTTCGGGCGAAATCGAAACTACTTCTATTTCATAGTTTTTCGCCCGAACATAATCGAAGCAATACATCGCGACAAAAATCACGGCGATTATCACCAAGGTCGTAAAAACCTTATTTTTTTTAAGGAACTCAAATATTCCATCCATCGGTATTCAACCCCAACGTTTCCACAACGCTTCTCGCGCCGGCGACTTGAATTTCATTTACGCCTTGATAGAATTGCGCATTCGTTTTTCTTCCGTTAAGCCACTCCGCAAACAATCTGTTCAGTCTTGCGTTTTGTTCGGTTACAAACGCTTGCGGCCACGAAGTATTCGGGATTTTCGGGAAACTGTTTCCCATCCATTCATTTAAAAGAACACTATACGAACTTCCTTTTGTAGCCGGAAGAGAAGCACCCCATTCTTCCGCATATAAACTCATATATTCCGGCTGAGAAAGGAACTGCAAAAACTTCACGGCGGCGTCTAAAACCTCCGGCTTTCCCTCTACTGCGGGCTTCATGATATTCAGCGAAAAATCCACCCCCGGTTGATAAGGCCCGCTTTCGGTGTATTCTATTTCGGGCAAATAATCGTACGAATCCTTGCTTATTACGGGGCTCGGGAACAATCCTGTGGTAAACGATCTTCCTTTCGCGTTCAGTTCGTCTAACATACGCCACGTTCCGTCTTCGATCATTGCAACGCCGCCCTTTTCCCACGACGTAATATAATCGCTCGTTAACCAACCTTTTTCAAGATATTCGTTATAATATTTTCTCAGTTCGTTATACAAATCTTTCGCGTAATCATGCTCGACAGGATTATAAACGCCCTCTAAAACCGCACGGACTTGTTCTGATTCTTGAACGATTCCGTCATTATCATAATCTGTTTGATCAAAAACATAATTCGCAAACGCCGGTCCTAAGGATGCTAACATAACCCATTGGTCGATCTGAACCGTTTTGAAATAACTCCAAGGCGCGACTACCGTTCCCTTAAAACTCGAACTTTCCTCAATTGTTTTTATCGTCGTTTGAAACTCTTTCCAAGTCTTGGGAACTTCGGTAATATTTGCAGCCCCGAATACTTCTTTGTTGTAGTAATAACCCGTGGAAGGTCCGGCGAACAAGAATACGGGAATTGCGTAAATACTTCCGTTTACGCCGCGAATATTGCTTTGCTCGAAAAGATAATCTTCATACAGATCCGACCACTTTTTGTTCCCTTCCACAAACGGATTCGGTTGATTGAGGTATTCCGTTAAATCAACGTACCAATCATTATATTGGAATTTCGTTCCCCAAGAGTACGCAATCGTCGGGCAAGCGCCTGTTTCTATCTGCGTCGTGAACCATTGAGACATTTCTTCTTCAAGTGCGGAAACGTTTTTGTTTCTAACCCACTTGATTTTAATATTCGGATACAATCTCATAAATTCTTCCGCTATCAACCGCGGCGAATTTACAACGTTAGGATTTTCAAGCGTAGGCGTCGTGTTCAAAGTAGGTCCCCAACCGTGAAAATCAACCAACAACGTTATTTCCTCGGATGTGCCCGATTCTCCGCCGCAACCGCAAACAGCGACGAGCATCACGGAAGCGATTACCAAAGAAATAATTTTCAGCAATAATTTTTTCATTTTATCTCCTCCTCAAAAAACGAATGAATCAAATCAACCGTTTCTTTGTTCGATTTTTTCAAAGCTACTACGTATGAATTTGCGTTTTCACTTTCTTCAAACGTGCTCTTACCGTTTTTATCTACGAAAACACGCCCTTTTTTCGTCGAAAAATAATCGTTTTCCCCAAAAACGCCGAATAGCGTCGTTAACGGATCCCAACTGTAACGAGGTCCGTTCTGAAAGAATTTATAACACAACGATACGGGGTTTTGGGGATCGCAACGTTCCGAAAGCGCACCCAATGTAAGAACGTCCAACCCAACGGTAAAATCACTGTAATACGTTGGAACTTTTACCGTCTCGATAACGGTAAACACAGACGAAAGATCGGTAATAAAATTATATTCGCCAAGCATTTTTGCTCCGCAAAAAGAAAAATACTTTTCCGTTTGCGAAAAATTACCGCCCATAATAACAAGTCTTTCCACCTTTTCGTTAAACAAAACTTGTCCGCTTATTTCTCCGAAATCGCATTTCAAAAAATTCGCGATATTGCGCAACTGTCCGATACATATCACCGTTACGCTGCCGTTCGCCGCATTTTTTAATTTTTCGTATAACAAATCGTTTGCGTCGCCATAATCTTTTTCATCGTTTTTTCCCAAACAATCCAACACGCGTTCCGCAAACGGCACGCCGTAATGAATATGCAGTTCGTTTTGTTTCAATATCCCGATTTCAAAAGAATTACCATAATACTCGTTTATCGCGTCGGTAAGTCGAGCACCCTTTTTAAAACTGTTGGAATAGAGCATACATTCCACGTTTACGAGTCCTGCATTATGGAATTTATTCAACAACGCAATCGCCGCGGCATCGTCGCAATCGCCGCCGAGATCGGTATCTAAAATTATTTTTTTCACTTTGTTAACCCTATTTTATAAATACAATATCCCTCTAACTTTAAAGTTCCGTTCGCCGAAACAACGTCGCCCTGCTTAATCCATTCATTACCGTTAAAAACACCTTGCTCGCAAGTCATATCGGTCAAGCCTTGAAGTTCTGCTTCTTTTTCGCTCGCAACAATCACGTAATTACCGCAATCGATCAAAACGCCTATCGCGCTTTTTTCCGTCTTAAACACCAATTCGTTCTCGCCGAATTCGACTTTCTTCTCATACTTTCCTAACGGGAGATTGTTTTCAACGTTAAACGCAACAATATTCGCTTTATCCGTCGTAACCAAAGCGCTTCCGATAGAGTTAAGCATTTTCAAAAATCTTCCGACACTCGCCGTATGCTGTTTCGGACTCAAATCTGCTTTGTAAATGCCGTATTCGGGATCTGTTTTAGGATCCCCGTTATTCGTCACGAAAAACTCGCTCGTCGCGACCTCATACATAATGTAACCGCCGTTTTGCGCAAACGCGTTCAAAATCAACGAATTCGTATTGGAATAAGACGCTCTGTTTTCTGCAATATGCGGATAATTCCCGACAAGAGAATATTCTTTTATCGCGTTACGTATCGTCGACACATTCTCCTCGTGCGGATCGTCCCCCACGATATCGATTCCTTCTAAGTCAAATACGCTTTGAATATAATCGTTCATTACGTTCGCAAGCGCAAAATTCACACGCGTATAAATTTTATACGGAGAGGACTTAAACGCCTTTCCAACCGTGTTAAGCGCTTTGTTTACATCCGCTATCGCTTGCTGTTCGGTAATTTGCTTACCGTCCTTTTTTACATAAATTTGATTATGACCGACTCTCCACAACGGAAAACAATCCGGTTCATTATGAACCTGCACTCCGATCAAAGTGTTGGGCTTTCCGTTTTTCTCATTCCATTCGTAAACGTAATCCATCAATTTCGTCACGACTTTTACTTCCCTTTCCAAAAGTGCGTCGTTGCCGAATTCAAGGTGCATAATATATCCGTAATACTTCCAAAACATTCCCGTATATTGGGTATCGTATCGCGGATACGTTTTTTCATCGTCTATGATATAATCCGGAATATGATAACTATGTGTTTCTCCGCACATATTGGTAGAAAACCATAAAAACTCAACTTTAAGATTATATTTTTTTGCCATACTCAAAAAAACGTCGATAACCGAAAAATCATACCGATCTTTATCCGTTTCGATATCTCGCCAATCAATCGGAAGTTGTATCGTATTTATATTTAAAGCAGCAGTCGCCTTAAAATAAGGTTCTAAATCTTCTGCTTTTTTATATTCGCAATTCATGAAAGCGTCCGTTCTTAGTTGAATCCCTACGTAAGTAAACGGCTTTCCGTCCGCTTCGATATACGTAACGCCGTTTTCGGTTACCACTCTTCCGGCAACCACTTCCTCTTGTTTTTTCTGAGAACAACCAGTAATATTCATTATTAAAAAAACTCCTGACAATAATATAAAAAGTATTTTTTTTAAAACTCCGTTCATATTACCCTCCTTTTCATAATTAAATTATATCACCGTTTTTTTGTTTTTATAGTCCCATTTTTCCCTCAAATATATAACATCTTCCCGATTTGGTTATTTTTCTCACTACGCAATCAATCCTGACGTCATCCTAAAAAAGGATTCGCTTTTGAAACCATTTTTCTTATAAATTATCCGACAAAATCAAACTTTTAGAATAAACTTTGAATATTTTTTCACGCAAACAACCAATACCTATAAAAACAAACCACTCAAAATCAACAATTTCTCCTTTCTCCGTACCCCTCTCCAAATAATTACTATTTTCCTCAAAATATATACTATCTTCCCGATTTTGTTCTGTTAAAAAAACTTCAATTGATTTAATTTTTTAATAATATTACAATGACAGAAAGGAGAAAAACAATATATGATAGTCCACTTCGATTATGAAAACCTTAAAAAAATACTCGTTGATTTTCACCTTTTAACAAACGCGACTATATGCATCTTCAATCAAGATTACGAACCGATATTAGCGTATCCGGAAAATCCGCCTGAATTTTGCAAACTCATAAAATCCACTCAACACGGCAACATCATGTGTATTCAGTCCGATATTGACGGTTGCAGAAAAGCAAAATTAACAAAACACCCCGTCACATACAAATGCCCTGCCGGATTAATAGATACCGTAACTCCGATTATTTGCAACGATACTATCATCGGCTATATCATGTTCGGACAAATAATCGACAAAGCGACTCCGCGAGAAGAACAATTAAAGCAAATTATTAAAAAAGCGTCGAAATATGAAATACCGAAAGAAAAAATTCAACCGGCTTTTGAAAAATTATTATCTTTTGACGAACAACATATTAGAGCGGCATCCAATATTTTGGCAGCCTGCGCAGGATATATTTATCTTTCAAATATGATAAAAATAGAAAAAAATCTATTTTCGGAAAACATCATAAAATACGTAGACGAACATTATCGAGAAACATTATCGATAAAAACACTCTGTAATAAATTTTTCATATCAAAAAACAAATTATACGATATTTTCGATGAGTTGTGTAACACCACTCCGATCAAATATCAATTACATTTGCGCTTAAAAGAAAGCAAAAAATTGCTTACCACAACCAATTTGAATATAACCGAAATAAGCGATTATCTAGGATTCAACAACTACAATTATTTTACGAAACTCTTTAAAAAAGAATTCGGCATATCTCCGTCAAAATTCAAAAAACAACAATGAGTTTTCTCCATTGTTTCCCTCTAAACACTTTGACAAACAAATCGAGAATGAGTTCCAAAAAGCAGAAACTCATTCTCATTTTTTTATCTCTTATAAGGATCTATACACAAAAAACAAGCCTGTCGAAAAATTCGATAGGCTTGAAAAATGTATGAAAATATTTTTTTGTTTCGCCGTTTTTATCGGTAACAGCGACGAAAATAAATTTCTTAAAAACTGCGTTTTCCGCGTTTTGATTACTCGGAAAGAATCAGCGTTTTTCCCGTCATTTCCGTCGGGACTTCTTTCCCCATGACCGTCAAAATCGTCGGTGCGATATCGGCAAGAACGCCGCCCGAACGCAACGTTCTTCCGCGGTAAGCGTCCCCTGCGACGATAAACGGAACGGGGTTGGTGGTATGAGCCGTGAACGGAGAACCGTCTTCCGCGATCATTCGATCCGCGTTACCGTGATCCGCCGTAATTAACGCGACGCCGCCCTTTTCCAAAATTTTATCGACAACCTTTCCAAGACACGTATCCACCGCTTCTACCGCCTTTACAGCCGCCGGTAAAACGCCGGTGTGTCCGACCATGTCGCAATTGGCAAAGTTCAAGATCACGACGTCGTAACGATCGGAATCCAACTCTTCCAACACTTTATCGGTCACCTCGTACGCGCTCATTTCCGGCTTCAAATCGTAAGTGGCGACTTTCGGCGACGGAATCAGATCGCGATCTTCCCCGACGTTGGGGGCTTCTACACCGCCGTTAAAAAAGAACGTGACGTGCGCGTATTTTTCAGTTTCGGCGATGCGAAGTTGACGATATCCCTTTTGAGAAAGATATTCGCCCAACGTATTTTTCAAGGACTGCGGCTTGAATGCGATCGCGACGTTGCGGAACGTTGCGTCGTACTGCGTAAAGCAGACGTAATTCGGCTTTAACCAACCCGTTTTACGAGCAAAGCCCGCAAATTCCTCTTCCGTCATGGCACGCGTCAACTGACGAGCGCGATCGGGGCGGAAATTAAAGAAAATAATAGAATCACCCGATTCGATCAAGCCGACGGGTTTGCCGTTTTCCGTTTTGACCGCAGGCAACGTAAACTCATCCGTTACGCCCTTTTCGTAAGATTCTTCCAAATACGCCGCAAGGTCGGAAACCGGTTCGCCCGTCCCCAACGTCAACATATCGTAAGCCTGTTCAACGCGTTCCCAACGGTTATCGCGATCCATCGCGTAATAACGCCCGACAACGGAAGCGACCGTACCGAACGCAAGTTCTTTCGTCTTTTCCTCCAACGCGCGCACGTAGCCTGCGCCGGAAGTGGGAGAAACGTCTCTCCCGTCCATAAAACAATGAACGTAAGCGTTTTTCAATCCCTCGCGCTTTGCCAGTTCCAACAACGCGTAAAGGTGGGTAATATGGCTATGCACGCCGCCGTCCGACAGCAAACCGTAAAAATGCAACTTCTTTCCGTTCGCCTTTGCGCCGCGAACCGCGGACAAAAGCGCTTCGTTCTCAAAAAACGTGCCGTCTCCGATCTCTTTCGTAATGCGCGTCAACTCTTGATAAACGATTCTGCCCGCGCCGATATTGAGATGCCCGACCTCGCTGTTTCCCATCTGCCCGTCCGGAAGCCCGACGTCCATGCCGGACGCGCCGAGTTGCGTATGGGGATAGGTTTCCCACAATCTTTTGACGTTCGGACTTCCCTCGATCGCAATCGCGTTGCCCTCTTGCTCGGGATTGATTCCGTAACCGTCCATAATCAAAATACAATTTGGTCTACCCATATATGATTCTCCTTCCGAAAAAAAGCGGGAGATTCTCCCGCTCGTTTTTAATTCAAATGATAGTTGACGACTTTCGAAAAGTCCTCTGCTTTGAGAGAAGCGCCGCCGATCAAGCCGCCGTCGATGTTCCGCATGCTCATCAACTCTTTCGCGTTGCCGGGGTTCATGCTGCCGCCGTACTGAATCCGAAGCGTCTTTGCGACTTCTTTTCCGTAGAGTTGGCTGACTACGCGACGGATATAACCGATCGTGAGATTGGCGTCTTCTTTGGTCGCGGTCTTACCCGTTCCGATCGCCCAAACGGGCTCGTAAGCGATTACGACGTCGGAAAGATCTTCGATTCCCTCTAACGCGCCGACGACCTGCTTTTTCAAAACGCGCTTCGTGCGATTCTTTTCGCGCTCCGTAAGCGTTTCGCCCACGCAAACGATGGGCTTCAAATCATTCGCAAGGGCTTGCTTAATGCGCTTATTGACGGATTCATCCGTTTCTCCGAAATACTGTCTGCGTTCGGAGTGACCGATGATCACGTATTCCACGCCCAATTCTTTGAGCATAGCCGCGCTGATTTCGCCCGTAAACGCACCCTTATCCGCCCAAGCGACGTTCTGTGCGCCGAGGTGAATTTTCGAACCGGCAAGCGCCTCGCCGACCACTTCCAAATCGGTGAACGGCACGCAAACAACGACTTCCGCACGCGCACGCGCAACCAGAGGTTTCAATTCCTCGATCAACGCTTTCGCTTCCGCAGCGGTTTTATTCATTTTCCAGTTTCCCGCAATAATGGGTTTTCTCATATTCGTATTCTCCTTATTCTTTTTCGTTTAAGCACGCGATACCCGGCAACACCTTTCCTTCAAACAATTCCAAAGAAGCGCCGCCGCCCGTAGAAATATGCGTCATGCGATCTGCAAAGCCGAGTTGCTGAACCGCCGCCGCAGAATCGCCGCCGCCGATAATGGTCGTAGCGCCTTCCGCTTCCGCCATCGCCTTAGCGACCGCAACCGTGCCTCCTGCCAAAACAGGATTCTCAAACACGCCCATCGGTCCGTTCCAAATGACCGTCTTAGCGCCCTTAATCGCGTCCGCATACAATGCGCGCGTTTGATCACCGATATCCAATGACTGCATATCTGCCGGAATCTCGCCGACGGGAACTTGCTTCACCTCTACTTGCTCGTCGATGGGATCGGGGAAATCCTTGGTAATGACGCAATCCACCGGCAACAAAAGTTTCTTGCCTTCCTTTTCCGCCTTTTCCATCATTTCCAAGCAATAGCCGATCTTCTCGTCGTCCACGAGCGAAGTACCGATTTCGTACCCCTTTGCCTTTAAGAACGTATAAGCCATTCCGCCGCCGATAATCAACGTATCGCATTTTTCAAGCAAGTTTCTGATAACGTTTAATTTATCCGCAACCTTTGCGCCGCCCAAAATCGCGACGAACGGATGAACGGGATGCTCCAACGCGTCCGCCATAACCGAAAGTTCTTTTTCAATTAAGAATCCGCAAACCGCCGTTTTAACGTATCCGTATTCGACGATCGCCGCAGTCGAAGCGTGCGAACGATGCGCCGTTCCGAACGCGTCGTTAACGTAGATATCGGCGTAAGAAGCGAGTTTTTTGCAGAAATCGGGATCTTTACCCTCTTCTTCCGCATGGAAACGGAGATTTTCCAACAATACGCACTCACCCTCTTTCAAAGCGGCAACTTTTGCCTTTGCATCCGGACCGATTACGTCTTTCGCAAACGTCACCTTTCCGTCCAAAAGTTCGTTCAAACGGTCGGCAACCAGCTTTAAGGTAAGTTTCTTCGGCTCGTTTGCCTTTGCCTTATCAATATAAGCCTGCTTCGCCGCCGCGCGCTCCTCTTCGGGAAGCGCGTCAACCGCTTTCTT
Source organism: uncultured Clostridia bacterium (assembly GCA_964468815.1). Taxonomy (GTDB): domain Bacteria; phylum Bacillota; class Clostridia; order Christensenellales; family Borkfalkiaceae; genus UMGS621. The sequence goes on from CAYXWN010000008.1 coordinate 38,640, forward strand.
TTCTTTCTTGTTGAGTTTCACTTCCGCACTGAAAATGCTGTGCGGCTTGCCCATGTGCGAGCAGAGAACGACCTTAGCACCGTGCTCCGTCAAATAACGAATGGTGGGAAGCGCTCCCTGAATCCGATTCTCGTCCGTAATCACGCCGTCCTTCATGGGGACGTTGAAATCACATCTGACGAGGCAATACTTGCCCTTTACGTCAACGTCTTTCACCGACATCTTATTCATAATGATGATCTCCTTATAAGAAACACATTTTTTTCCTTTTACATTATATCGTCAAATAGGCGAAATGTCAAACAGAATCAAGAAAAAACGCCCTTTTCCGGGGGCATTTTTCACACCGCTCAGTCGTTTTTCTTCTCTAAGCACGCTCTGTTGCGCTCGGTAAAGCGAATAAGCACCTCGTCGGCGGCGATTTTATCCAAAATGCGGAACACGAGCGATTCCAACTCACTCCCCTTGCGATAATCCGCCGCGGTAAAATAACGGATACGGTTTTCGCGCAACATACGAAATACCGCTTCGGTGTTTCCCCGTGCTCCGTCGTATACACCGATCGCGTGACCGCCGTAAGAATTGACTAACTTCATGCAAGGAATATCCGTCGCGCTGTCGCCGATATAGACGAAATTACGGAAAGGCACGCGCAACTCGGATTCGGGAAAATAATCGTTGACGCGATCGTCGTTTACGTCCGTCGTTCCTTTGGAAATACGAAAGAGAAATTGCGTTTTATTGGTAAAATTCACCGCTTGCGCCGGCCATTTCGCCACGCCCTTTTCGTTAAAATAAAAGGAACTCGCGTAAATCGCGCGGAACGCGCCTTGCCTTGCCGGCAACGTTCCCTCGATCATTTCTTTCAAACCGGACGAAATAATATAATGCTCGACTTCGATCCCCTTTTGCTCCCCGTAGGCGCGAATCCGATCGAACCAATCCTCTACTCCCTCGTAGAGTTTGACGCGCGCGCCGTAATCCGTCAACGCGCTTCGATTGACGATCAAACGCCCCTCCGCGCCCTCAACCATTCGATACATATACGCAAGATTGCAATCCATTTGATGTTCGACGGCTAAACGGTTGGACTCTTCCCAAAATTTCGCCACGTCGTAACCGATCGCCTGAATATATCCCTGCGCCTGCATATCGTCCGGCGTAAGCGTTTTATCGAAATCATAGCAAAACGCCGCGACCGGCTTTCTCTCTTTCTTCATAATCTACCCTCTTCGATTTTCTCTAACAACGCCGCACAACCGATCTTGACGTCCCTCATCGTGGCGTCAAAATCCCCCGTATACCAAGGATCGGCGACGTCGCGCGGAGAATCCGTAAAATCCAATAACAGCGAAATCTTGCCGCACGGATCGCCTCCAAACAAACGATTCATGTTGCGGCGGTTCGCCTCGTCCATTCCGATTAGATAATCGTACGCCGCATAGTCCCCTTCCGTCAAGCGACACGCGCGCTTTCCCTCGCAAGAAATCCCGATTGCGCGCAACGCGCGTACCGTTCCGAAATGAACGGGGTTTCCGATCTCTTCGGAAGAAGTCGCCGCGGACGCAATCGAAAAACGATCGGCATATCCGTGCCGAGCGACGAGCGATTTCATATAAAATTCCGCCATAGGACTGCGGCAAATATTGCCGTGACAAACAAACAGTATTTTTATCATACCGTTATTGTAAACCAAACGCATAAAAAAGTCAAAAGAAAACGCGCCGAACAGTCTCAAAAGCAAATGAGGAAGGGGGTAAAACGCTTGTTTTTTCTTGTTTTTCGGTTATCGCCGTATCGACAAAAACTTTTTTAACAGTCCGTTTAATCGCATCGGCGCGTTCCGTAAAAGCGTTTGGAAACAGAACCTTTTTAATCGTAACTTTCTCAAAACGCACAAAAGACGTTCTTTTTAACGAACGTCTTTTTCCCTTATCTTATTCAGAAAACAAAAAACAATAACGGTATAAAAACGATAACAACGCTTAAAACGCGGAGTGCGTTTCGCAAGCGTAATCATGCTCCTTTGCCGTTTGAAAAAACACGAAATCTTCTTCCGGATCGAATGAATCCACGTTTTCGTATGCGGCGAGTTTGCAAATCGAAACCTCGTACGCGGTGAGAACGCGAATATCCGTTTCCGAAAACTTCTTTTGATACTCACGGCTTTGGATTCTGCCCGAAAGCGCGATTCTCTCCCCGACCGCAAGCTTTTTAACAAAGCGCGCGTTTCTTCCCCAAGCGATACAGGGAATATAATCGGATTTATTATACGAGCGGTTGACCGCTACCAATAAGTCGGCGATTTCGCGGTTAAAAGGCGTCGTTCGGTAAATCGGCGGCTTGCAGATATACCCCGAAAGGACAATGCTGTTGGGATTTTTCTGCACCTCGCCGTCAAAAAGTTCGCGAACGAAGACCGTGAGCATGAGTTTTGACTTTCCGTCCACGAGTTTGTTATAACTCCGAAACTGCCCGATCGCGCTGATTTGCGAGCCGATTTTCAAATTCCGATCCCGAATCAATCGGTCGGAAATCGTCACGGGCAAGATATCCGCCTGCCCGGAAAGTCGCTTGACGAGCACGCTCGTTTCGTAAAAGCCCTCGCCGTACACCTCGTGAGAGAACGTCGCTTCCCCCACAATCTCGCCGTTTAAGTACACCTTGTTGTTTTTTTCAGCAAAATTCATATCTTTTCTCCTTTTGGTTTTTCACTGTCCGATTTGTCTGCCGTTGGAATCGACGACAAAGTTTTCCCGATAAATAAGTTCGTCGACGCGAACAAAGGAATACCCCTTTTCTTTTAACGTCCGAATGATATTCGGCAACGCGTCCGCGGTATGAAGCCCGTTGTTGTGAAACAATACGATCGAACCGTTCCGTACGCGCGAAACCACGCGATTTTCGATTTCGGAAGCGGAGAGATTTTTCCAATCCAAACTGTCCACGTCCCATTGAATAGTGAATAATCCCATCGATTCCGCCGTTTGAACGAGCAAATCGTCGTAATCGCCGTAGGGCGGACGAAACAACACCACCTTTTCTCCCGTAATCGCCTCGATCGCGCGAGAAGAACTTTCCAACTCTGCCCGAATCTGCTGCTCGGAGAGTTTGCTCATATAAGAATGGGTGGACGAATGTGTTCCGATCGCATGCCCATCGCCCGCAATTTTCGCGACGAATTCGGGGTATTTGGTCGTCCAAAACTCCACCATAAAGAAAGTGGACGGGACGTTTTCTTCCCTCATAACGGATAACAGCCGATCGGTGTAATCCGTTCCCCAAGCGCAATCGAAAGAAATCGCGACTTTCTTCTCTCCCGTTTCCACCGAATAGATCGGGATTTTTCTTTGCTTGGAAAATACCGCAACCGCCCCGGTCGGTACGGAAATTGCCAGAACGGCGATCAATAACGCAATTACAAGCGTCCGCTTGCGCATCACTACGAATTTCATTTTAACAAAACGTTCCCCTCGGAATTTGAGAATTTTTGACGAATCGCGTTTCGTTTTGTCGAATCGACCGCAAGTTGTCCGAATTCTCTCACCCTAATCGTATGCGGACAAGACGCGCGCTATGCGCAAAAAACGCAAAAAAAGAAAGCAAACCGTTGCAACGCTCTCTCAATAAAAAGCCCGTCGATGAGGGGTGTTCCAAACCCAAAAGGCGCGCCGTATTTTTTGCAAAATACGGCGCGCCTTTCATCATCTTATTTTCTTTTTACTCTAAGTCTAATTCGGGCGGTACGTCAAGTTCGTCCGAAACGTATTTTCCGTTTTTCTTGCGCTGACGGACACATTCGCTCAAAAGATATTCGATCTGCCCGTTGACCGAACGAAAATCGTCTTCCGCCCAAGCGGCGATGGCTTGGTAAAGCTTGGGGGATAAGCGAAGCGGTACTTGCTTTTTCTGAGAATCGTTCATCAATACAGACTACCCGAATTGACCACGGGTTGCGCGTCGTGATTGCCGCACAAAACGACCAAAAGATTGGACACCATCGCCGCCTTACGCTCTTCGTCTAACGTTACGACGTTATTTTCGCTCAACCGTTCCAGCGCCATCTCCACCATGCCGACCGCGCCGTCTACGATCATTTTCCGTGCGTCGATGATCGCCGAAGCCTGTTGCCGTTGCAACATGACCGCCGCGATTTCGGGTGCATACGCAAGATAGGTAATACGCGCCTCGATCACCTCGATCCCGGCGTCGTTCACTCTCATTTGAATTTCGTCGCGAATCCGTGCCGCCACGACTTCACTCGAACCGCGTAAACTGCCCTCGTCCGCAATGCCGTCCCCCGTCGTATCGACGTTGGGCGCGATATCGTACGGGTAAATACGAACGACGTTCCGCAACGCGCTGTCGCATTGCAAGGAAAGATATTCTTTATAGTTATCCACGTTAAACACCGCCTTTGCCGTATCGACCACGCGCCACATGACCGCGATCCCGATTTCGACGGGATTCCCCAAGCAATCGTTGATCTTCTGACGGTTATTGTTCAACGTCATGATCTTCAAGGAAATCTTTTTGTTGGAAAGGTCGACGCTTCCCTCGCCTACGCTTGCATTCTCCCCGTCGCCTAAGCCGAAATGCGCGGAAACGTCGCCGCTTTGTTTGAGTTTGGTCTTAGCCGCCGGATTAAACGCAACGCAGAACGGATTGACGAAATAAAAGCCGTCCCCTTTCAGCGTTCCGACGTATTTCCCGAACAACGTCAAAACCAACCCTTCTTGCGGCTTTAATACTTTTAAGCCGGGCATGAGGACGATTGCAACCACAGCCAAAATAATCGCACCTGCCAACAACAACGGAGCGTAAGAAGCACCGTTCTCGTCGCCGATCGCGCCAAACACAAACCCTGCGATTGCGCACGCAATCATAATCACGATGACGACAAGCATGGGCATGCCGTTCTTTTTTCCGCTCAATACTTTTTCTTCCATATTCTTCTCCTTTATATAAATTTGATATTATTATGATATCATAACAATACAATCACGTCAAGTCTTTTCCAAAATTTTTTCAAAATTCTTTTCCACAAAAAATAAGCCCGACTATGCAATCCGCATAACCGAGCCTAAATTTTTCTTTATACGTAATTTTTCGATTGTATTAACGCGTTAAAAAACTTTTTTCTTCTTCAAAGCGGCGAATTGCGGCAAGCCGTTTTCCCACTTTAAGGACGTTTCCCCTTGAATCAGTGGAAGCGCGTACGCGATAAAATCGTCCGTCAATCCGTTTCCGTCCGCATTAATCCAATTTAACGGAACGGTCTTTTCGTGATTCGCGGCGACAGACAGCGGAACTGCACCGTACACCGCGCGGTAAGGATCGTCTGCAACGCGTTCGAGCGCGACCATTTTTCCCGTTTCGCCCTTGACTGCGTGACGAACCGCCGCCGCCCCTGCGGCAAACGCCTCTTCGATATCCGTACCCGACGCGATATGCGCCGCACAACGTTGCATTAAACTAAATTCGATTGCACGGACTTTGATTCTGAGTTTCTCTTTTACCAATTGTTTCAAGACGTTGCTGACGCCGCCCATCTGCGCGTGACCGAAGAGGTCGTCTTGTGCGACGCCGAATTCTCCGACGTATTTCCCGTCCGCAAACCGAATCCCCTCCGAAACCACGACGACGCATTTATTGTTATTTTCCGCACACACGCGCGATACGTCCGACAAAAAACGGTCGAAATCGAACGCGACTTCGGGAAGATAAATCAAATCGGGCGCAAAACCGACCGTTCCGGCAAGCGCGGAAGCCGCCGTCAACCAGCCTGCGTTCCGCCCCATTGCTTCGCAAATCAAAACAGAACCCGTATCGTACACCTTGGAATCGAGCGCAAGTTCCATGACCGTCGTCGCTATGTATTTCGCCGCGCTGCCGTATCCGGGGCAATGATCCGTCCCGGCAAGGTCGTTGTCAATGGTCTTGGGTACGCCCATGATGCGACATTCATAATCGCTTTTTTCAAAATAACGAGATATTTTATCGCAGGTATCCATGCTGTCGTTGCCGCCGTTATAAATAAAATAGCGTACGTTCAATTTTTGAAACAACTCTAAAATCCGACGAAATTCGGTTTCGTCTTCCTCCGGATTTTTTAATTTATAACGCACGGAGCCAAGTGCGGACGACGGCGTGAATTTCAATCGTTCAAGTTCCTCCGCGCTCTCTTGTCCGAGATCGTAGATTTCGCCGTCCAAAATCCCCTTAACGCCGTGCCGCGCGCCGTATACGGCGGTAATGCAATCCGTTCCGAGCGCTTCGGTAAAAACGCCTGCCGCGCTCGCATTGATGACTGCCGTCGGTCCGCCGGACTGCGCAAATAAGAGTGCCCCTTTTAAAATATCCTGCTTCATTTTTACTCCCTGTATTAGAGTCCCAATATATGGGCGGTTTCGTAAAGATCTTCGTCGAACTGCTTTTTCACGTTGAAAACTTCTTCAAAATCAACCGAAATAATCTTGTTGTTTTTGATTCCGATCACGCAACTCGGCTCGTTCATGTAAAGAGCGTCCACCGCGCGATTTCCGAATTTCGCCGCGAGAATACGGTCGGAAAGAGAGGGTGCGCCGCCGCGCTGAATATGCCCGAGCACCACCAATTTGATACCGAGCCCTGTCTTTTCTTGCAATTCTTTCATAATCTCTTCGCGATTGCCTGCGCCCTCCGCCAAAATAATCATATTCGACGTTTTGCCGCGCGCGCAAGACTTGTTCAGTTCTGCCGCGATATGATTTAAATCAAAGGGTTTTTCGGGCAACAGAATAAATTCCGCACCGCCGGCAACGCCCGAATAAAGCGCGATATCGCCGCAATGCCGTCCCATTACTTCCAAAACGCAAACGCGATCGTGCGAGTGCATGGTATCGCGCAAACTGTTGATCGCCCACAAAACGGTATTGACCGCAGTATCGAACCCCAACGTATAATCGGTATACCCCAAATCGTTGTCGATCGTGCCGGGGATTCCGACGACCTTAAAGCCGAACTCGCGACTCAAAAGTTGTCCGCCGCGGAAAGAGCCGTCGCCGCCGATGACGACTAACCCCTCGATCTCGCGCTTCTTCATTTCTTCCGCCGCCTTTTTTCTACCTTCCGGCGTAACAAATTCGGGACAACGCGCGGACTTCAAAAACGTGCCGCCGCGATGAATCATATCCGAAACGGAGCGCGACGTCAAGTTAACGTAATCGCCGTTGATTAAACCGGTATAGCCGCGTTCCACCCCGTAAACTTCCATACCGTAATAAAGCGCAGTACGAACAACCGCGCGAATACAAGCGTTCATGCCGGGCGCGTCGCCGCCGCTCGTTAAAACCGCTATCTTTTTCATATTCTTGCCTCACTCATATCGTATTTCATCCTTTCCCTCTTTTCTTATTGTACCATAATTTTCGCATTTTTACCAATTTTTTTTCACACGTTATTGCTTTTTCATAAAAAATACGACGTTTTTCTCGCCCAAGACCGAAGAAAGTTCCCCTTTCAGCCCCTCGCACTTTCTGATTTTATCCTTAATCGTGTAATTTTTTCCGCCGCGGTTGATGATAACGGGGATATCGCCGCGGTAAGAAGTCAAGATATCGAACACGTCGTTCAAGACGTCTTCCGAATCGGGAAGAATCAAACCGAGGGTTTCTTTCGCCACCGGTTCGGCAGGTTGCTCGCGCTTTTCTTCCTCCACCGTTTCCATGCGGTCGGCAAGAATCTTCACTTCGTTTTCCTTAATTTGCAAGCGACCGGAAACCATAACGACGGCTTCCTCTATCGCTACCGTTTTTAATTTATCGTAATTCTTAGGAAATACGATACATTCTATTTGCCCGTATAAGTCCTCCAACGTAACGGCGAGCATGATTTGATTGTTTCGCGTGTTGATACGGTGCGTGGAAAGGATCACGCCGCACATTGTGACAACCATATCGTTTTTGATTTCGGTATACGTGCGATTTCCGTCGTCGTCCTCTTCGTAATAAGAAAGAATCCCCGTGTTAAAAGTCGCCGTCTTGATCTTATTCATATAACTTTCCAGCGGATGCCCCGAAATATAGACGCCCAAAACCGATTTCTCTTTTGCAAGTTTATACGAATGGGTATATTCGGGAATATTCGGATAATCCGCTTTCAATTCCATTTCTTCGTGCAAAATATCGCCGAACAAACTGATTTGCGCCGAATTTTTTTGTTTTGAGATCAACACGACGCGCTCCAAAAGCGTTTCGTAAACCGCGATCAACCGAGAACGGTAGATACCGAACGAATCGAACACGCCTGCCAAAATCATATTTTCGACCAGTCGTTTATTGAGTCCGAATCCGCCGCAACGCATGATGAAATCTTCGAACGAAAGGAACTTTCCGTTCGCGTTCCGCTCTTCCACGATCATGTTAATGTTGACAAGACCGACATTACGCAACGCAACCAAACCGAAACGAACGCCCTTCCCCTCGCACGAAAAGTACGTTTTACTCATGTTGATATCCGGCGGATAAACGGGTACGTTACGGCTCTTTAAGTACAACAAGTACTTGGTAACTTCTTCGATCTTGCTGATACGGTTGTTTAAGATCGAACAAAGAAACTCGTTCGGATAATATTTCTTCAAATACGCCGTTTGATAGGAAAGCGCAGCGTACGCCGCCGCGTGCGACTTATTGAACGCGTATTTCGCAAAGCCTGCCATTTCGTCGAAGATGTCGATCGCAACGTCTTCCGGAACGCCGCGCTTGATCGCGCCCTCGATCGTCTGTCCCTTATCGCCGATTCCTCCGTATACGAAAATCTTCTTTTGACGTTCCATTTCCTCGGCGTTCTTTTTTCCCATTGCGCGGCGAACGATATCCGCTTGCCCCAAAGAAAAGCCGCCCAACTGCTGACAAACCTGCATGACTTGCTCTTGATAAATCAACGTTCCGTAGGACGTTTCCAAAATGGGACGCAACAGTTCGTGCTTATAAACAATGGTTTCGGGATTGTGTTTGAACTTAATGTAATTGGGAATCGAATCCATCGGACCGGGACGGTACAGAGAGATTCCCGCGATAATATCTTCAAACGTCGTCGGACGAAGTTCTCGCATGAACTTTTTCATTCCCGGACTTTCAAGTTGGAACACCGCATCCGTGTCGCCCTCTCCGATCAACTCGTAAGCCCCCATATCCTCGTAGCCGATTTTATGGAAGTCAATTTCGACGCCGAAATCCTCTTTTACGTAATCAATCGCCTTTTTGACGTCCGTCAACGTGCGCAGTCCCAAAAAGTCCATCTTCAACATACCGAGTTGCTCAACCTCTTTCATGTCGAACTGCGTGGTAATATCGTCGCCGTTCCGCTGTAACGGAACGTTATCCGCAATGGGTTTCGCACAGATTACGACGCCCGCCGCGTGCATGGACGTATTGCGCGGCAACCCCTCTACGCGCATCGCCATGTCGATGATCTTGTGCAGATTCAAATCTTCGTCGTAAATTTCGCGCAGTTCCCGAACGCCGACGTCTATGCCGTCCTTGTTCTTTTTTAAGCCCAAACTTTCGGCGATCGTGGATTTTCCGTCCATCAACTTCGTGATGCGATCGACGTCCGCATACGGTACTTTATAAACGCGCGCGACGTCTTTAATCGCCTGCTTGGAAGCAAGCGTACCGAACGTAACGATCTGCGCGACCTTATCCGAACCGTACTTTCTCCGCACGTATTCCACCACTTCGCCGCGGCGTTCGTCCGAAAAGTCGATATCGAAGTCGGGCATGCTGACGCGTTCGATATTCAAAAAACGCTCGAACAGCAAAGCGTACTGCAAGGGCTCGACGTCCGTAATTCCAACCGAATAGGCGATGATGGAAGAAACGCCGCTTCCGCGCCCTGCGCCGACGGGAATCCCGACACTCTTTGCGTAGTTGATAAAATCCCACACGATGAGGTAATACTCGATAAATCCCATCGTGTGAATGGTATTCAGTTCGTAATCGAAGCGTTCGCGAATTTCGGGCGTAATGACGGGATAACGCTCTTTCAATCCCTTTTCCGCCAAATCTTTCAAGAAATCGTAAGCGGTTTGCCCGTTATCCGGAATATAGCCGGGAATCAAAGACTTATCGCGGATCGGCTCGCACTTTTCGTTCAAGTCGAAAACGGGTTCGGTTACCTTTTCCGCGATCTTAACCGTGTTCGCGATCGCCTCCGGACAGTACGAAAAGAGCGACTTCATCTCTTCCGGACTCTTCAAATAACTTTGGTCGGACTCCATTTTCAAGCGCGTCGGATCGTCTATCGTCTTTTTCATGCTGATACACATTACCACGTCTTGCATCTCGGCGTCTTCCCGTTCCAAATAGTGAACGTCGTTGGTCGCGACGAGCGGAATGTTCAATTCCTCCGCAATCGAAATAATCAACGGAATAATCGCTTTCTGCTCCGCCAATCCGTGATCTTGAATTTCCAGATAAAAGTCCTCGCCGAAAATCTCCTTTAATTCGGCGGCGGTCGCCTTTGCTCCGTCGTAATCGTTCCGCAAAAGGCGTTTGGCAACCCGCCCGGCAAGGCACGCGGACGTACAAATTAACCCCTCGCTATGCTCCCGAAGGGTTTTATAATCCACGCGCGGCTTATAATAAAAGCCGTCCACGTAAGCAATCGAATCCAATTTAATGAGATTTTTATATCCGATCTTATTTTTACAGAGCAATATCAAGTGATCGGTGTCCGGCTGCGTCTTTTTGTCCGTATAATCGTCGCAAAGATAAAGTTCGCACCCGATAATCGACTTAACGCCCGCTTTCTTTGCACATTCCGCAAAATAAAGCGTGCCGAACATATTGCCGTGATCGGTGATCGCAACGGCATCCATTCCCTTTTCTTTGACTTTCTTAAAAAGGTCGTCGATCCGAGCAGCGCCGTCCAACAACGAATATTCGGTATGCAAATGTAAATGCACAAAATCGCCCATAACGTCTCCTTTGTATCTTCGTTTACAGAATTTTTTCGTTTCCCTTCCCGTCAAAACACAAGCCTTTTACCAAAAAACGCGTGTTTTTTCGAAAAACCGAACGTACTTTTCCCCGTTCTCTCCCCTTGTCAATCCAGCCGTTCCGCCAATTCTACTAATTTGCGCAAGCGGTGATTTAAGCAACTTTTCGTAACGCCCAACCGCTCGGAAAGTTCCGAAAGCGTTTCTTCCGGATGATTTTTCCGCACTTCCGCCGTTTTGCGAAGGGCTTCCGGAATAGGGACGTCCGCGTCGTATAATTTTTTAATCGCCGCGACTTGCTTCCCCGTCGCCGCGACTTGTTTGTTGACGTTCCCGATATCGCAGTTTCTCAGTCTGTTGACGTTGCTTCGCATCTCGCGTTCCACAATGCAGTTCGTAATCTTCAAAACCGCTTTCGGCAAATTCAAAAGCGCAAAGAAATCTTTAATTTCTTCCGAACTTTTCACATAGACGATAAAACTTTCTCTCCGCTCGGTCAACGTCGGAAAGACGGAAATACGCGCGAGATAGTCTGAAAATTCGGTCGCAACCTCGTAACAAGAAAAGAGAAATTCGAGATGATAACTCGTTTTGCTTCCGTCGTTTGCCGGGAGCGTAACGTACCCTGCGCCAAGAAACAAGCCCCGAAAATAATATCGGCGCAAGCGTTCGTTTTCCGCGAACTCCGTCGCGAGCGAAAAATTCAATTCGCCGCCGTCGCTCAAAATACCCAAGTCGCAAAGGATGGATGCGGCGTTCCGCGAAAAACACTCCACCGCGATCTTCTCCTTGCGGTTTAACCGATCTTCTTCGATCTCCGCCTCGTTGATTTCGGCGTCGTAAAGTCCGTTCAAACTCTCGCAGAGAAAATCGGCAAGTTCGGATTCGGCGGCGGCAAAGGAAAAACCGAACGCGCCGTTCTGATACAGAACGCTCCCTGCCGCGCGGAGATAGCCGGACAAAAATGCCCGACGTTCTTCTTGCCCGTCCGGAAACTTATCAATGATTTCTTGGCGTACTTCCGCGTAAAACCCCACGGCGTTATCTCCTCTTTTTGTATTCCGCAAAGCGGAAATCGGGCATACGCCCGTTGATATTGCAAATTTGCTTCTCCGATATCTGAACGCGCTTCAATTGCTCCGCAACAATCGCTACGTCCCCTACGCGCGACGGAGAATGAGCGTCCGAATCCAACACGAACAAAACGCCCGTATCCGCCACGCGGCGGAGATCTTCGTCCGAAAGATGCGCTTTTTTCCCGTTTAATTCCAAATACGTGCCGTAATCGCGCGCACACTTCGCCACCTCGACGGGATCGCAAAAACAACAGTAATTCACGTGCGTTACGATATCAATCGGATTTTTCTCGATCGCCTTGACGTAAGCGCGCGTGGTGCGCCGTACCAACGACGCAGACGGTTTTACGTTGAACCCCGAACAAACGAGATTGGGCAAGAGAAAATTGAATACGCTCGAAAAATCATACCCGACGAACTTATGCACGCCCACGAGAAAGAGATCCAAATCGTCGTAACGATCGGACGGAAGATCGGTTTTTCCGTCCGTCGATATAAAATTCGCCTCTACTCCCAAAAGGACGTTCACACCCGTCTGCTCGGACGCCTCTCGACAAAGCGCTCTCATTTCGGGAATCTTTCTTTTCGCCACCCCGTATGCCGGATGGGAAAAGCCGTGATCGGTAATTCCGATCGTATGCAGCCCCGCTTCTTTTGCCGCGACGGCGTTGTCCATAATCGTTCCCTTACCGTGACTGTACACGGTATGAGTATGATAATCGGCTGTAAGTTTCATTCAAATTCGCCGACGGTAACCACCTCTTCTTCAAGCGTTACGCCGAACTCCTCTCTTATTTTTTTCTTAATCAAGTCGATCAGTCGACGGATATCCGTCGCGCTGCCGCCCTCGTTGACGATAAAATTCGCATGCTTTTCGGAAACGACCGCACCACCCGACCGCAAGCCCTTTAATCCTGCGCGTTCGATCAGTTCGCCTGCGCCGCAACCGTTCGGATTGCGAAAAACCGAACCGCACGTTCTGCCCGTCGGCTGTGATTTTTTTCGTTGCTCCGAAAAAGAAGAAATCGACTCTTCCACGCGCTCTACCGTCTTTTCGGTCAACGAAAAGCGCGCCGACAATATAAAGTCGTCCGAACGAAAACCGACGCTCCGATACCCGAAGCCGCACGCCTCGTTCGACAAACGCAAGCGTTTTCCCAGACGGATCAAATCAACGGATTCCACGACGTCTGACAACGAACGTCCGAACGCGCCCGCATTCATGGCGATTCCGCCGCCGACGCTCCCCGGTATCCCCGTCAAAAACTCCAAGCCAGAAAGTCCTGCGCGACGCGTCGCTTCGACGAGATCGGCGTTTTTCACCCCTGCATAGGCGATCACCCGACCGTCCTTTCTGCGAAGAATATCCAGCCGTTCGGTGGAAATCACCATGCCGCGAATCCCTTTATCCCCGACGAGAAGATTCGATCCTCTCCCGACGATGGTCACGGGAAGCGCGTATTTTTCCGCAAGCGTCAAAAGCCCCTCTATTTCACGTTCGGTTTTGGGGCGCAGAAAATACTCCGCTCTTCCACCGACGCCGAGAGAGGTGTGCTTATCCATAGGCTCTTCTGTGAAAATTCTGCCTCCGTATACGAAAGCCAGTTCATCCGAAAATGCCATTTGCACTCCTTTTATTTTACTATACTTTTCGTCTTTTATCAAGTTAAACCCGTAAAATTTTTTAACTTTTTCAAAGCGACTTCTTTTCCGCTCGCCGCAGACGCGGAAAGTGCGTAAAATTCCTCCAAACCGCGACGATCGGTGAGGACGGAAAGCGTCCGCTTGCAAACAACGGCGGATAACGCCGCAACGTGCGGATTTTCGGACGAAACGGGATAATACTCCGACCACATGCCGATTTCCGACAACCGATTCTGAGAACCTTCGCTCAATAAAAAAGAAACGAACGCCTGTGCGTAATAGGCGCGCTTCGGACTGTCCGAAAGCACGGAAATATATTGATAGAGATCGTCGTAAACGGTAAACGGACGGGACAACACGGCAAAGTTTCGCCGCTCCAAGCGGTGAAGATCGCGCTGCGTCGCCAAAAAATAAGGAACTTTTCCCCCGACGAATTTCACGTACGCGTCCATCGGCTCAAGCACTTCGATCCGACGCGCGGAATACCCCTCCAACGCAAGCGCGGCGAGGGGCTGACCGTACGGATTTTTGGAAACCAACAGCGATTGAAATTCGTAAGGCGGCTGCGGAATTTCTCCTGCGGACGGATTAACGACGAGCACGTATCCCCCCTTACACCAAGGAAGCGCGAACTGCCCGTCGTATGCACCTGCCTGAAAGAAACGTTTTTCGGTCAATGCGACCGCGCCAGAAAGTTCCGTTCCCAACGAATAGGAAAGCAAATCGGGAGAATCCCCCGTCTTTAATTTTTCTTCCAAGCCCGTCACGGTATACGTCTGCACGGAAATCAAAACGCCTGGGTGCTTCTTTTCAAATTCCGCGGCTCTTCGCAGTAAAAACTGACTGCGCGCACCGATGCCGCCCTCAAAGGCGTCCGTATGCCAAAGGGTTAAGATTCCCTCGTAGGGAAGCGTTTCGGGTGCGCTCTTTTTTCGCAATGCCGGGAGTGCCTTGGTAACGGAATAGAACGCCGCCGCCAAAGCCAGCGCGATACACGCGATTTTCATAAATTTCATACTCTATTATATGAGGACAAGCCGCCGAACATACCGCCCGAAAGGCGACTGCGAAAAAAACACCGCTAAAAAACAACTCTCCCCCGACGTTCGACCAATTTTAAAATTTCGCCTTCCACTCGCCGTTCTCGCCCCTAAAACACAAAAAACTTGCTTACGGACGGCATAAAAAAATAAAAAACAAAAAGAAAACGATTTTGCGAACAGTGATATGCACCCCAAAAGTTAGACAGTTTTGGAGGTATATATTTTTAT